>NZ_CP107964.1:8362694-8973977 GCF_041434935.1 Kitasatospora sp. NBC_00374
TGCCCGGCGGGACGTGTGTCCTGACCTGCGCGGACAGTCGCTGGTGGCGAGTCTGGGAGGCTTGCATAAAGGGAACAGGTGTTCGATACTCGGGGTATGGGCACCACCCCCGCCCCGACCTACGGCTCGCTGGTCCGGCCCCCGGCCCAGCCCGGGGACGCGGAGCGGGCGCCCCGCGAGCTGATGTCCGGTCCCGGGCGCAGTTGGGACGCGGAGCCGCGCTGGCGCTGGGTGGAGATCCGGATCGGCGGCGAGTGGCGACCCGGGCAGATCGAACGCTGGCGCCTGCACCAGGGCTCGACCTGCTGGGTGGCGATGGTGCGCTGGGGCCCGGAAACCCTGTCGTGGGGCTGGTACCTCTACAGCCCCGACACCATCCGCCAAGTGCCCCGGCCCGCCGGGACGCCGATCGGTTCCGCCCGGTGAACTGGGCAGCCGTATCGCCGCAGGAAACGTCGCCGGGGCCGACTCATCGCTCATGGCGCGCTTCCGCCGCGCCGGGCTGGTGACGCTCGGACGTACGGCGACTCCGGAGTTCGCATACAGCACCACCACGGAAGGCGTCCTGTACGGCGCCACCCGCAACCCCTGGGACCCGACCCGTAGCCCCGGCGGCTCCAGCGGCGGCTCGGGAGCCGCCGTCGCTGCGGGCATCGTCCCGATCGCGCACGCCACCGACGCAGCGGGCTCCATCCGTGTCCCCGCCGCCAGCAACGGCCGCCCACCATCGTGCGACTCTGACAGAGACCACGGACAGCCAGGGTTCGAACGGTTCGACCACGGCCGGCCCGACCCAGGGCCGTGATCCCTACCGCGACGATCGGTCGGGGACCGGGGCGAGCGCCCGGGCCGTACTATGTGATCATGAAAGCTGGGGTGGGTGTGCGCGTTGTGAGGACTGTGTCGGTGGTCGGGGCCGCGATGCTGTTGGTGGGGACTTTGGCGGGCTGCGGAGACGGTTCGCCGACGTCCGAGACTGCTCCGGCGGTGGCTGGCAGTTCCGCCGTTGCGGCGCCGGGCTCGTTGCGGCTGACCGCTCCGGAGTCCCTTCCCGGCGGCTACCGGGCCGAGAGCCCCGCAAAGGTCCGCACCGACTACCCGGCGGGCCCGCAGCCGGCCGGTTACGGTAGCTTCGACGGCAGCCTGGTGGCCAAGTACACCGCCGACTCCGGTGGGACCCTGACCATCGGCGGGGCCTGGGGCACCGTCACCGACCCCGACGCGGTGGCGACGTCTGCGATTGCCGCGATGCAGTCCCCGAGGGGCACCTGGACGATGCCGCTGGCCGACGTCGACGCCCGGGACCCGCGCGACCCGCAGGGCCGGCTCAAGTGCGGAGTCTCGACCGAGTCATTGCTCGTCGAGTCCGTATGCCTCTGGGTCGACCACTACACCGCCGGCTCGGTGAGCTTCCCCGCCTGGGTCGAAGGCAACCCGGCCACCCTCGACCAGGCCGACGCCGCCGACCGCACCCGCCGCATCCGCGACGCAATGACGGTCCCCAAGTAGCCGCCGCACCAGTCACACACGGCCGCACGAGAAGGAGTTCGGCCCCTGTACGGGATGAGTCCGAGCCGTCCGATGGGAAGTCCCCCGCAGTGGAAGGGAATCGACGTCCCGCCGTGCCGCACACCTGCGCCGCGTCGGTGGCGCGTCATGTTCGATGCCCACGAGAAACGACGCTGCCCCCGGCGCGCCCCGCCGCTGCAGGGCCTCGCCTCGGGTAGCCGCGATGAGGCCCCGTGCAGCTCTGCTGTTCCGGCTCCTCGGCATCCGGCCACGGAGCCCGCACAGGAATCCGGTTGGCGGACCACGGCGGCGCCTGCTACTTTCGCGGAGGCCGTGCGAGAGAACGAGGAGGTGGTACCCGTGAACGTATCGATATGGGTGCTCTCCTCCGGGGTCACGGTCGGGCGATAGGTCGTCCGGGAGCGCCGTTCAACAGCACTCCCGAAAGGCACGATCATGGCCCTTCACTTCACTTCCGAACAGCGTCTCGACGACGGTGTCCTCGAGCGCGCATTCACTCTCGGCGAGATCCCCGGCATCCTGTGGACGCCCGCATCCGCACCGGCGCCGCTGATCCTGCTCGGCCACCCCCCGCTCGGACTGCAGAAGATGTACCCCCGACTGGTGGCGCGGGCCCGGCACGCCGCGGCGGACGGCTTCGCCGCGGCCACCATCGAGCTTCCCGGGAGCGGTGACCGGCCCCGCTGGGCCGCCGCCGAGCAGGCCCGCGACGACCTGCGCCGGACCATGGAAGCCGGTGAGCCGGTCAGCGACGAGACCATCGACGCCCTCGTCCTCCCGCTCGTCGACAAGGCGGTCCCGGAATGGCAGGCCGCCCTTGACGCCCTCCTGTCGTTGCCCGAGATCGGCGGCCCGGTCGGGTATTCGGGGGGAGTGATCTCCATCGGCGTTCGCCTTGCGGTGGTCGAGCCGCGCATCTCGGCCGCGGCCTTCTTCGCCGGGAGTTTCGTGCCTCGCGCCATGTTCGAGGAGGCCCGCCAGGTCACCATTCCGCTGCACGTCCTGCTGCAGTGGGACGACGAAGGGAACGACCGGCAGGCGGCCCTGGACCTGTTCGACGCCTTCGGCTCCAAGGAGAAGTCCCTGCACGCCAATATGGGCGGGCACACTGGCGTCCCGCAGTTCGCGGGGGACGTCGCGGCCCAGTTCTTCACCCGGCACCTGAAGTGAGGCCGGGCCGCCAGGCCGTCAGCAGACGGTAAGCCATGGCGGCCAGGATGCTGCTCGTCCAGGGCAGGTTCCGGCGCTCCGCTGCCGTCTGTGCCGCGGGCCCCTGCCAACCCGGCAGGAGCCCGCGCTGCCCGAAGCCATGAACTGTTCGAGTTCTGCGGTGCTTCGGGTGCTGCCCAATCTCGTGGACAAGTGCTGCTGGTTCTCGTGAACAGAGCCACACCTGGATGTCCGCCACACCCACCGGCGGCGGCTTCCTGCTGAGCGCCTGCGACGGCGGGATCTTCGCGTTCGGCGACGCCGCGTTCCGAGGATCCACCCCGACCTACCAGTGCTGCGGCACCTGACCTCTCCCTCCACAGCGAACGGGCGGGCACCAGCACGGCTGGTGCCCGCCTACTGCTGCTTCACCGGCCGCGGGAGGTCTTCGCCAAGGACAGCGGCGAGGACTGCCCAACTACCGGCTGGTCCGGTACGCGGGTGACTTCCTCGTGCTCGTCTCCGGCAGCCGTGTACACGCCGAGCCACTCGCGGTCCGCGGCCAGGTCCTTACGCAGGCCGGGGTCGGCGAGCGCGGCAGCCGCGTCCTGGAGCAGAGCGTCCGCGTGCCGGGTCATCAGGTGCAGGCGCAGCCGGCGGAACAGCGTTCAGGGTTGCGCCTGCATCAGTGCCCTGGCCGCCCGGGACGCGCTGGCCGAGCTGAACAGTCCTCGGCGCACGAGCCGGCCGAGCGCTTGCGCGAAGCTCGAGGACTTGCTCGGTGTCTGACGCCCCGTACAGCCCCGCCGCGCCCCGCCCCCTACCGGCTCGGTAGGGAGCCGGGGAGGGCGGCATGTCCGTCTCAACCCCTGGTCGGTTATGGTCGGTGGGAGTTCTGCCGAGTACTGAGCGTGGGGGTGTCGATGGGCGTCGTTCTGCCCGACGAGCTGGCATGGATCCTGGACCTCATCGGGGTCGACTGGCCGAATGTCGACGAGGACGACTACCGCGAAATGGCTGACGCGGTACGGCAGTTCGCCGACGAGATCGACCAGCACCGGGACGACCTGCACCAGGCCGTCGAGCGGATGGCCGGGGAGAACGCCGGCGCCGCGCTGGACGCCTTCCAGGCGCACTGGGGGAAGGTCAACGGCACCCACATCCACCAACTCGCCGAGGGCTGCCGCCTAGTGGGCACGGTGCTGGACGGCGTCGCGGTGGTGATCACCGGGGCCAAGGTGGCGGCCGTCGTCCAGCTGGGCGTCCTGGCCGCCGAGGTGATCGCCGCACAGGCGGCCGCGCCGTTCACCTTCGGCCTGTCCGAGGCGGGCGCGGTCGGCGCCACCCAGGTCACCCGGGTGATCGTCAAAAGACTGCTCAAGGAGGCCGAGGAGCAGATCATCGACCAGCTGATGTCGGTCGCCACCGGGCCGATCGTCAGCGCGCTCGGCAGCATGGCCGGCGAGCTGGTCCTGCAGCTTGGCGAGCAGGCCCTGGGCATGGGCGACGGCGTCGACCTCGGCCGGATAGGCAAGGCCGGCGAGCAGGGCCTGAAGGACGGCGTGGACGACTCGCTGGGACAGGTCGGTATCAACCGCGGCACGGGGGCGATGGCATGAGCGACGGTTTCAAGCACAGCCACGAGGAGACCGACAAGCTCGGCGAGCACTTCAAGGTCGGGTCCACCAAGCTCACCTCCTCCGGCGACACCCATCTCGGCCGGGCCCGCCACCACTTCGGCCGCACCAAGGGCCGGGGCGGGCTGGCGCAGGCCGCCGAGGCCGGTGTCGAGCAGCTGATGGAGAGCATCACCAAGGGTCAGAAGGCGCTCGGCAAGCACCTGGACGACGTCGGCACCGGCCTGAAGAAGACCAGCGCCAACCACCGGGCCAACGAGCAGGAGCTGACCCGAACCCTGAGCCAGATCGCCGGCGGCAAGACCACACCCAGCGGTCCGGGCCCCGCCAAGCCCAGCTACGCCTCCATGCTGGGCGGCGGCAGCGGCTCGGGCAGTGCGCCCAAGCCCGCCCCACCCAAGCCCAAGCCGGTGCCCCGGCCGCCGGCCATGCGGCCCAACAACACCAAGCCCAAGGTGCAGGGCAAGCCGCTGACGACCCGTCCGGTCAAGAGCGACCCGGTGGACATCGCCACCGGTGACGTGCTGTTCTCGCAGACCGACGTGGGCCTCGATGCCGCGCTGCCGCTGGTCCTCGCCCGTACCCATCTGTCCAGCTACCGGATCGGCGGCTGGTACGGCCCGAGTTGGGCGTCCACGCTGGACCAGCGGATCGAACTCGATGACCAGGGCGTGCTGTTCGCCGCCGAGGACGGCATGCTGCTCAGCTACCCGGTGCCCGAGCCGGGCACCGCCGTCCAGCCGGTCGAGGGGCCGCGCTGGCCGCTGTACTGGGACGGCACTCCGGGCGGCGGCATGCGGATCACCGACCCGCGCACCGGCCTCACCCGACACTTCGCCGTGCCCGCCGAGGGAGCGGGGCCGCACGCCCGGGCGGCCGGCACCCTGCAGTTGCCGCTGCGCGCCCTCAGCGACCGCAACGGGCACACCATGGAGGTGGTGTACGGCAGCGGCGGTGTGCCGGTCGAGGTGCGGCACAGCGGCGGCTACCGGATCGGGATCAGCACCGAGGGCCGCCGGATCACCGCGCTCGCCCTGCTGCCCCGCGAAGGGACCGACGGCGGCGAGCCGGTCGAGCTGGTCCGGTTCGGCCACGACGGCAACGGCCACCTCGCCACCGTCACCGACTCCTCCCGGCTCGCCATGAGCCTCACCTACGACGGTTCGGGCCGGCTGACCGGCTGGACCGACCGGGTCGGCTACCGCTACCGCTACGTCTACGACCGGGCCGGGCGCTGCGTGCAGACCCGAGGCGACGGCGGCTATCTGGACGCGGTGTTCACCTACGACACCGAGCAGCGCGTCACCATGATGACCGACGCGGTCGGCAACCGGACCGTCTACCGGTTCGACGAGGCGGGCCGGCTCGAGTGCGAGACCTCCCCGCAGGGCGCCGTCGCCACCTTCGAGTGGGACCGCTACGGCAGCCTGCTGTCCCGCACCGACCCGCTCGGCCGCACCAGCACCTTCAGCTACGACGCGGACGGCAACCTCGAGGTCTCCACGCTGCCCGACGGCACCACCAGCAGCGCGAGCCACAACGAGCGGCACCAGGTCACCGAGCTGACCGCGATGGACGGCGCCCGGTGGCGCTACGAGTACGACGAGCACGGCAACACCGTCGCCACCGTCGACCCGATGGGCGCCCGCACCGCGTACGTCTTCGACGAGCGCGGCCGGCCCGTCGAGGTGACCGACGCGCTCGGGTACACCAGCCGGGTGACCTTCGACGCGGCCGGCCTGACCACCTCGCTGACCGACTCCACCGGGGCCGCCAGCCACAGCACGCGCGATGCGTTCGGGCGGCTGAGCAGTGTCACCGACGCGCTCGGCAACACCACCACCTTCGGCTGGACACTGGAGGGCCGCCCGGCCTGGCAGCAGGAGCCGGACGGCGGCCGGCACGAGTGGACCCACGACGCCGCGGGCCGGGTGGTCGAGTACCGTGAGCCGAGCGGCGGCGTCACCCGCGCCGAGTACGGGCCGTTCGGCAAGCTCGCCGCCCGCACCGGCCCGGACGGCGAGCGCTACACCTACGAGTACGACGGCCAGTTGCGGCTCACCGCCGTCACCAACCCGGCCGGTGCCCGCTGGACGTACCGGCACGACCCGACCGGTGGCGTGATCGAGGAGACCGACTTCGCCGGCCGCACCATCCACTACGAGCGGGACCTGACCGGCGCGCTCACGGCCCGCACCAACGCCGCCGGGCAACGTGTCGAGTACGTCCGCGACGCCCGGGGCCGCACCGTCGAAATGCACGCCGACGGCCGGGTCACCCGGTTCACCTACGACGGCGCGGGCCGGGTGCTGACCGTCGGCGACGGGCTGACCGGGGTGAGCCGGAGCTACGACCCGACCGGCCGGCTGGTCGCCGAGGAGTGCGAGGGCAAGGTCACCAGCTTCTCGTACGACCTGCTCGGCCGCCGGACCGGCTTGCGGACCCCGGCCGGCGCCGAGTCGCAATGGACCTACACGCCGATCGGCCTGCCCGAGACGCTGACCGGGCCGGGAGGGGCGCTGCGCTTCCACTACGACCCGGCCGGGCGGGAGGTGCGGCGCGAGTTCGGGCGGGTGGTGTTCGACCGCCGCTACGACGCCATGGACCGGCTCACCGGCCAACAGGTCGGCGTGGACGGCCGGCTGTTGAGTCGTCAGGACTACGTCTTCCGGCCCGACGGTGCGCTCGCCGAGACCACCGACCACCTGCTCGGCACCCGTACCACCCAGTTCGACGGCAACCGCCGGGTCACCGCGCTGACCGGCGCGAACTGGCAGGAGGGCTACGCCTACGACCGGGCCGGCGAGCTGGTCGGCGTCCAACTGCCGGGCGGCGGTGAGGATCCGGGCGAGTTCGCGGTGGCCGGCGGGCGGCTGCGGCAGGCCGGGCGGACCGGGTACGAGTACGACGCCCAGGGCCGGCTGGTGCGCCGCACCCGCCGACTGCTGTCCGGCGGCGAACTGACCTGGGAGTACTCCTGGGACTCGCACGACCAGCTCACCTCGGTCGCCCTGCCGGACGGCACCCTCGCCCGGTACCGCTACGACCCGTTCGGCCGGCGGCGGGCCAAGCAGCTGCTGGCCGCCGACCGGGCCACCGTGCTGGACGAGACGGTCTTCACCTGGGCCAACGAACGGCTGGTCGAGCAGGTCCGCACCCGCGCCGACCGGCCCGGACAGCAGGTCACCGCCTGGGAGTGGACCCTCACCGGCCAGCGCCCGCTCACCCAGACCGACTGGCTGCTGCCCGCCGCCGACGCCCCACAGCACGAGATCGACCGGCGCTTCCACGCCATCGTCACCGACCTGGTCGGGACTCCGACCGAACTGGTCGACGAGCACGGCGCCGTGCACTGGCAGCAGCGCACCACGCTGTGGGGCAGCCCGCTGCCCGGCGCGATCGAGGAGATCGACTGCCCGCTGCGCTTCCCCGGGCAGTACCACGACGCCGAGACCGGACTGCACTACAACGTCTTCCGCTACTACGACCCGGGCACCGCCCGCTACCTCAGCTCCGACCCGCTCGGCCTGGCCGCCGGCCCCAGCCCGTACGGCTACGTGCTCGACCCGCGCCGGATCACGGACCCGCTGGGCCTCGACCCGGACCTGATCGACCTGTACCACGGCACCACCCACAACGGTGCCAGCAGCATCGAGCAGCACGGCATCAACCCGCAGTTCAGCCCCCGTCCGATGGACTTCGGCCACGGCGGCTTCTATGTCACCAACGACGCCGCCCAGGCGCACCAGTGGGCCCGCACCCAGGACGAGCGGAACCCGACCGCCGGCGGCCCGGCGGTCATGCACTTCCAGATCTCCCGCTCCGAGCTGGAGGCCCTGAACGGGAAGCGGTTCAACAACGATCAGGAGCTCTCCGACTTCATCGCCCACCACCGCAACGACCGCAACGGCACCCAGATGCACAACTACGACAACGTCGAGGGCAAGATGCTGCTCAACCTCGGCCCATGGCGGCGGAACAACGACACCCCGATGCGGCTCAGCGGCCATCAGATAGCGTTCTACCAGCAGCCGGGCGTCGACCTGCTGTCCAACGGCTACGCAGGAAGGCACCGGCGGTGAACGAGTTCCTCATGGAAGCGGACGAGGGGATGCTGGAGTTCTTCTCCGAGATCGCCGACGTGCTCCAGACGTTCGGCATCTCCCGGGCCGAGGCCGTGGCCCGAGTGAACCTCGCCTGGGGACACCGGAAGTTCGATCCCTACCCCGACCTGATGTGCCACGAGGATGCCGACTACTGGGCGCACGGCATCTACTACGACAACGGCAGGAACGACGGCACGCTGGTGCCGTACTGGGAGGAGGACGCCGACCGCAGCAGCTGGCTGATCAAGCCGCCGCCGCCCGCCGACTCCCCGGCCTGGACCCTGCCCAGGGAGTCGTGACCCGCGTTCCGGCGTGAGCTCTGCGGCGGTCCCAGAAAAGCCCGGGTGGCCTCGTTGCGAGGTTTCATCCTCGAAGCTGCAGGTCACGAGGTCTGGGGTGGAGCTGGGGTGGGGTACTCGTGCCGGTCGGTGACGTGATCAGTAGCAGGTGATCATTTGCGTCGTGGCCGGCTCGCCAGCGTCGCTCTGCCGAGCCGGAGCCGCTTCGTATGCTCCGTGGGAGGGGAATGGGAAGCGGCCGCTCGTGGCGGATGTGCTGGTGTGGGTGATGCAGCGTCGGGTGGTGCTCGCCGATCGTGCGCGGGCCCGGAGAGGCGGCAGCCCGACCACCGCCAGCAGGAGGAGCCCGTGAGCACCCCTCGGGTACCTCACCCCATTCGACGACAGCGACGACCGCGGCGGCCGGGACGACGGGCCGCCGTCCCGCGGCCGGCCCGGACCGCGCGGTTGCCTGGGTGGTCGACCGCGCCGCCTCCCTGCTGCCGGTCCAGGCGCTCCCGTCGGACGGCGAGTCGGACACCTCCGATGCGGGATCCGTGCAAGGCCGGTCTTCGAAGACGGCAGGTGGGCTCACGGTGGCGGCGCCGGTAGTGCGGACCGCGATGTCGACGCGGCGCAGGTCGGCCAGGACCTACCGCGGCTGGGCCGTCGTCGTTCGCTCGTTGGTGGTCAGGCCGAAGCCATAGGGGAACAGCGGGTCGTACTGCGCGTCGCCGACGTTGATCGGTTCCTGGGCCGCGCTGCGCGGCCAGGTGACGGGAAGCCTGCCGGTGAAGGGGCGCTTGCCGAACAGGACGTCGGCGACTCCGTCGCCTTCGCTGCCCGGGAGCCAGGACATCACGAAGGCGTCGGTCTTGGGCAGTTGGCCCGTGACGATCTGGGGGCGGCCGGCGACGTCGAGGACGATGCACGTGGTGATCGCGGAGCAGACACGGTCGATGTTCGCCCGGTCGGTCGCGGATGGTTCCAGTGTGTGGCCACCGGTGCCGACGTCGCCGAGGCCTTCGGCGTAGGGGGTTTCGCCGATGACCACGATGCCCACGTCGTAGCCGGCGGTGGAGGCAGCGGCGTCGGCGCTGTAGGTGACGTTTCGGGCAACGTGCCGGATGCCCTGCAGGATGGTGGTGCCGGGGAAGGCGGTGTTGCCGGACTGCCCCTGCCAGGTGACCGTCCACCCGCCGGCCTGGTTGCCGAGGTCGTCGGCGTTGACGCCGGCGACGTAGATCCGCTGGGAGGGCGCGAGCGGCAGGGCGTGGTGGTCGTTCTTCAGGAGCACCTGGGATTCGGCGACCGCCCGGCGGGCCACCGCCCGGTGGGCGGGTGAGCCGATGCTGCCGATGTTGGTGCGGTCCGTGTAGGGGTGCTCGAACAGGCCGAGGTCGAACTTCGCCCGCAGGATGCGGGACACGGCGTCGTCGATGCGCGACATCGGTACGCGGCCGGCCTGGACCTCGGCCGAGAGGGCCTGTTCGAACTGCGGCGCGTCGTAGGGCTGCATGAACATGTCCATACCGGCGTTGACGGAGGTGCGGACCTGGGTTGCGAAGTCACCCGGGAGTTCGGTGATGGCGTCCCAGTCGCTGATGAGGAACCCGTCGAAGCCGATCTTCCGCTTCAGGGTGTCGGTGAGCAGTTCCTTGCTGGCACTCATCTTGACCGGACGGCTGCCGGGAACGTCGGTCCACTGGACGGACGAGTAGGACGGCATGATGCTGCCGACGTGGTGGACCTGGACGGCCGAGACGTACGGTGCGAGGTCGATGGCGTCGAAGCGCCGGTGGCTGGTGACGGTGACGCCGCGGTCGATCGTGTAGTCGCCCGTGGTGGACGTGCCGTACGTGGTGTCGCCGTCGCCGGCGAAGTGCTTGACGGTGGCCAGCACACGGTCGGGCCGGGCCAGATCCTCGCGGCGGGTGCCCTGAAAGCCGTCGACGGCGGTCGTCATCTGCCGTACCAGCCAAGGGTCTTCGCCGAAACTCTCGTAGGCCCGGCCCCAGCGCTCGTCCCTGGTGACGCACACGCACGGGGCGAAGACCCACTGCGGGCCGGTGGCCCGGGTCTCGGTGGCCGTGATGTGCTCCGCCTCGGCCACCAGCCGGGGATCGCGGGTGGCACCCATCCCGATGTTGTGGGGGAAGATCGTCGCACCGGCGAGGTTGCCGTGACCGTGCACGGAGTCGACGCCGTACAGCAGCGGGATGTGCAGCCGGGTCGTCAGCGCCTGCCCCTGGTAGCCGTCGACCATGTCCGCCCATGCCGCGGGCGTGTTGGGCGTCGGGGTGGAGCCGCCGCCGGACAGGAGCGAGCCGAGGTTGAGGGCGGCGATCCGGGTGGGGTCGGCGTCGACGGAGCCGCGTTCGGCCTGGGTCATCTGGCCGATCTTCTCCTCCGGGGTCATGCGGCCGAGCAGGTCGAAGACCCGCTCCGGCGTGGGCAGTTCGGGGTTGAGGTACGGCGGTGTGCGGCTGGAGGAGGCGGCCGCAGTGCCGGGTTCGGGTTCGGCCAGGGCCGAGGATGACGGGACCGCCGCGGTGATCAGGGTGGCCGCGGCCAGCAGTACGCCTGCGGCGCGCCGGCCGGTGCTGAACACGGGTTCGCTCTGGTGCCTCATGTCGGTGCTCCTTGGGTTCGCTTGTCATGACGTCGGGAGGTCGCCGCGCTCCGAGCGCGGCGCGGTCGGGTTCGGTATCGGGAGCGCTACCGGAACCGGCGTCCGGGCCCGAGCCCCGCAGCGTTGTCGCCGCCGCGGGGCGCGGGCGGGGCGGTGGCCGGACGGGCTATGTCAGCGTCCAGACCTGGTTGGTCTGGGTTCCGGCGCCGTAGCAGTCCCAGATCTGCAGGAGGGCACCGTTCCCGGAGCCGCCGGCGTCCAGGCACTTGCCGGACGCGGGGTTGACGACGGTGCCGTTGGCGTTGAACTGCCACTGCTGGGCGCCGGTGCCGTTGCACGACCAGAGCTGCACGTTGGCGCCGTTGCTCGTGGAACCGGCGGCCACGTCGAGGCACTTGCCGGACTGCGGGTTGACGAGGGTGCCGCCGGTCCGCGTCCACTTCTGGTTCCAGCCGGTTCCGCAGTCCCACAGCTGGACCGGGGTGCCGTCGGCCGTGCCCCAGCTCTTGAGGTCCAGGCAGCGGCCGCTCTGCCGGCCGGTGACCGTGCCGGACGTACCACCGCCGCCGGAGCCGTTGGAATCGTAGGAGAAGGAGTTCACGGCCAGGCCGGGGCCGCCGACCCAGGGCTCGAAGCCGAATTGCACGCTGGTCATGTACCACGACGGCGACAGATAGCCGCGGCTGATCGAGTCGTTGGTGAAGTCCTTGATGTTCACCGTGATCGTGTCGGTGGGCTGCTGACGGACGTAGGAGACGGTGTTCCAGGCGACGCCGTTGTCCTGGCGGCCGTACCACACGTCCCAGTTGGCGCCCTCGATCCAGACGGTGGCGACCTTGGCGCCGAACGGCGAGGGCGGCCCGGCGTGGTTGGCCCAGATCATCATCTCTTCGCCGTTGTTCTGGCCCGAAGGGTTGGCGCGGGTGTCGAACCAGATGTCGTACGCGGCGTCCCACTGCCCGTCAGCGGTCGAGAAGTCGACGCTGGACTGCGGATTGTCGAAGGCCGACACCTGCAGCGGCAGGCCGTTGCCGCTGGAGCAGTTGCCGTAGTGGCAGCCGGCGTAGACCGACGGGTATGCCGCGGGCGCGCCGCCGGTGGAGACGTTGTGCCAGCCCTTGGTGACCTTGAAGCCGTCATCGTTCACGTCGATGCACTGCTCGATCGAGTCGCCCCACTCGTTGTTCTGGACGACGTACTTTCCGCCCGAGACCTTCACGCTGTCGGTCCGGCCGCAGAGGGTGGTGCTCGCGGACGCCGGCGAGGCGCCGGCCAGGGAGAGGGCGGCCATGAGCAGCGCGGCCACGACCGCCGCGACCGCTGCGGCTCCGCGGTGCGGCCTGGGAGGGGATCCGGGCATGGTAGTCCTTTCGATCGCCGGGTGGGTCGGTGACGCACCCGGGGCGGTGGGGGACGCGCGCCGGGCGGTAGCGTGGGAGCGCTCCCGCAATCGGCGGTGCAGATGCCTGCTCCTTCCGGAAATGGCCCGTGGGGCATGCGGGCGGGACCGATCCGTCGGGGCCGGCTCGGACGGTGGAACCAGTGCACGGCAGGCGAGCCGCCCGGCTCACTCGCACTGCGACACATGAAGCCAGCGGGGCTGATGGACTGTCAAGCGGTCTGCTTGCCTTCAAGTTGTGAACGTAAGGCGGCATGTCCCTGACGAGGGGGAATCGATTCCGGCACGCCGAAGTGAGCATCGGGAGGAGCCTGGCGATCCCGCACGGGCGATCTTCAGTCGGCGGCCTGGAGTCACTTTGACCAGTCGAATGGCGACACTTGGGGATCGGGTCGCCATGTGTCGTTTACCGTCGGGTCGGTTGCCGCCCGCACGGGCGTGCTCGGCGAGGGGAGCGCGAGAGGCCCCCAATCGAGGTGTCCCTGTCAATTCATCAGTCAACGAGATGGCTCGTGGTGATCGTGGAGCACCTCGTGGCCACGTCCGCTCGATTCGGTGGACATACGGCCGCCAGGCCGCGATCCAGCAGATGCGGGAGCTCGCCGACCTGCTGCTCACCGGCCAGGTGGCCGACCCCGACAGGGCTGGAGAGCCGGGCCGTACGTTCCCGCCCCCGCTGACGGCGTTGTCCTCCTCGGTCGGCCCCACTTCGACCGCTGACGGCACATCGGCTCGCGCTGCCGGAACGTCCCGCACGGCCGCCCCCGGGCAGCCCCGCCCCGAAAGACCAGTCTCGGTGGACCGGTCCGCTCCTGTCAGTCCGTATGGTTCGGGGTTCTGCGCCGCGGCGCGCCGAGGCGAGGCCTCAGGCTGTGGATCCGGTTTGATTGGTGTCGGGGCCCAGGCGGTGGTGATGATCCGCCGGCTCGGCTGGGCCGGTCGGGTGAACTGACTGGCCGTCGGCCACTACCTGCGGATTCGGGTCAGAGCCAGCCGTGTTGGGCGGCTTTGAGGCCCGCTTCGAAGCGGCTGCTGGCGTTGAGGCGTTCCATGAGCGCGGCCATCTGCCGACGGACGGTCCGCAGGGAGACGCCCAGCCGTTTGGCCACCGTTTCGTCGGTCAGGCCGGTGGAGAGGAGCCTCAGCAGTTGCTTCTCGGTTGTGTCCAGCCCGGTCCGGGTGTCGCGGCCGGCGTCGGTGCCGAGGGGAACAGCTGTCTCCCAGGCCTGCTCGAACATGGCGACCAAGGTGGCGATGACGGCAGGCTCCCGGGTGCACAGAGCACCCAGGCGGGTGTTGGCGGGGTCGATCGGCACCACGGCGACCTGCCGGTCGAAGATCAGCAGACGCGGCGGTAGGACGGGGGCGGTGCGTACCTCTGCGCCCCGTTCGGTCATCCACTGCGCGTAGGCGAAGGTGGCGGTGTCGTTGCGCACACTGTCCTGATAGAGCGTCAGAAGATGGACGCCACGCCCCATCGCGTCCTCGTCGAGAGGTTGCGATGCCTGCAGGCTGGCCCCGGACTGGGCGCCGCCCGGCATCACCGACAGGCACTCACCGGTCAACTCCTTGGCCAGGACCTCCAACCGCGATTGGATGGCGTCCAGCCCGACCAGCCGTTGCGAGACCTCGGCGAGGGTGTCGGGCCGCAGATGTGCGTACTCGGCAACCGCGCGAGCGGCGGCGGCCTTCTGGGTGGCGAGCTCCTGCTGGCGGCGGGCGACGTCCTCCTCCTGGCGCCGCAGGACCACCTCCAGGGCGATCTCCGGGCTGATCGCCCGCAAGCCCCCCGGGTTGTCGAGGGACTGGCGCAGGAGGGTGAGGTTGGCGAGCTGGTCGAGGGCCTCGCGCACCTGGCCCTCCGGCAGGGCCAGGTGCGCACACAGCTGCGCCACGCCGAGGTGCGGGTCGGTGAGCATCGTTCGATAGACGGCCTCGGCAGCCGTATCCAGCCCCAGCATCTCCAGCATGTTTTGTCCCCCGACTTGGTCGAACGGGCGATCGACCCGCTTCCCGATCGGTCATCCTCGCAGTCGACGGAAGAATTGTGTACCGGGTGGCGGCAAAGACTCGGCTGAACAACCCTCTGTCGTCGTGCACGGGGCCGGCCCGGGCACTCTGTTGCCCCGGCCCGAGTGCTGGCGAACCGTCAGACCCTGCTGAAGGCCGCCGCCGACCGTCGCCTCCGGCAGCTCTGCGGGGCGGACCTGTCACCAAGGTGACAGACCACTTGGTGACAGCTGGGACCCCTCGCCCCGATCTCGGGGGACCGGCAGAGTGGTGCTCACCGGAACGGCGGGAGAAACACAGAAACCTTCGTGGCCGGGGGAATTCCGAGAACGCACTTCCCAAGTCCCGCTCACCTATCCGACAGGGGTACCGCCATGCCGAAATCGGCTCGCATTCTCAAGGCTGCCGCCATTGCGGCCGTGCTGCTCGCAGTCGCCGCACCGACGGCGGTGGCGAGCGGGATCGGCTGGGACGTGCCCCCGGCGGCCGCCGCGTCGGCGGCCGGAGCGGCGGGCGACGGCATCGGCTGGGACGTGCCTCCCACCGGTGGCGTGCAGGGCGGCGACGGCATCGGCTGGGACTGATCGAGATGTACCTCGTCAGCCTGTCCCTGACCGGCAGCGCGAGCCCGATGCCCAGTACGGCGGATGCGCACGCCGTCCACGACATCCTGTGGGCTCACGCCGGCCCGGCTGACGGTCTCGAACACGTCCGCGCCCACGCCGGCCCCGAAGGCATCGACCTCGTCCTGTTCATCAGCGCCACCGAGCAGAGCGGGGCCCTGGCACAGGCAGCAGACCTCCTGCGACGCGCTGGGGCGTCAAAAACACTCTCGAGGTACTCCGTCCCTGACGTCATGTGACCCTTCCCCGGCCGCCGCCGTGCGAAGTACCGGCAGGCCGACCGACTGCCTGTCTGAGCGCGTGACTGCCGAGAACGAGGAACGTCACCCCGAGACGCCGGCCGATTACTGACGTTCGGTCACCCGTACCTGCCCGAGCGGGGCCATGCCCCCACGAGCGGGCGCCGGCACTCTGATCGGCGCACGGGACCGTAGCCCGGACCTGCCATGGACCCGGCGTGTAGCTCCATCCGACCGCTGTACCCGCAGGGCAGCCGTCCGCGATCGAGCGGTGTTCCGGACCCCTCGTCCTGCACAGTCAAATGACTTCCACTGTCCAACGCCTGGCCATTGCCATGCCATTTCCCGACTTCAGCTCGTCCCTCACATTGCCCAATCTGTCACGCAAGGAGCTCCTCTCATGAACGTTCGCCCCACCAGCCTCAAGCGCCTCAAGAAGGCCGGCCTCGCGGCGGTCGTGGCCGCCGCTGCCATCACCGGCCTGGCCGTGGTCCCGGCCCACGCCAGCGCGGCCTCGATCGCCACGACCGCGAACGCCGAGGTCGGCAACGGGCCCTGTGCCCACGGTGGTTACGAGTCCGGTGCGGGAGGCCAGACCTCCAGCTGTGGCAGCGGTGGCGGCCAGTCCCACGCCTGGTGCTCGGACTTCGTCGGCTGGGTCTGGGCGCAGAACGGCGCTGCCCACCTGGGCGACCTCGACGACCGTGCCGCCAGTGTCTACGAGTACGGCAAGCGGTACGGCACCCTTCACAACACCCCCCAGGTGGGCGACGCGGTCGTCTACAACTACAGCGCCTCCGCCGCCTATGCCGACCATGTCGCACTGGTCACGGCAGTGGGCGGCGGATCGGTCACCATCGTCGGCGGCAACGAGGGACACTCCAGCGGCCACACCGAAGGCATAGTCCAGCGCGAGAGCACCAGCAGCTACGCCGTCGGCGACGCCCCCTGGGGCCAGACCATCAGCGGCTACATCTCGCCTGTCGGAGTCTCCAACGCCGACATCACTGGTGACGGCAAGGCGGACCTGATGGTGCTGAGCACCGACGGGACGATCGGGCGGCGGGTCGGCAACGGGACGAGCTTCGGTGGCAGCACCACGGTGAGCGCGGGGTGGCAGAACTATCTCGGCCATGCGGGGCAGGGCAAGCTCTACTTCGCGGACATCAACGGTGACGGTAAGAAGGACCTGGTCGTGCTGGGTACCGACGGCACGATCGGGGTGCGGCTGAACAACGGTGACGGGTCGAGCTTCGGGGCGAGCACCACGGTCAGCTCGGGTTGGCAGAACTACCTCGGCCAGCCGGGCCAGGGCCGGTTGACCTTCCCCGACATCAACGGTGACGGCAAGGCAGACCTGGTGATCCAGAGCACCGACGGTACGATCGCCACCCACCTGGGCAGCGGTACCAGCTTCGGTGCGAACCTTCCGCTCAGCTTGGGTTGGCAGAACTACCTCAGCCAGGCAGGCCAGGGCCGACTGACCTTCCCCGACATCAACGGTGACGGCAAGGCCGACCTGGTCATCCAGGGCACCGACGGCACGATCGCCACCCACCTGGGCAGCGGTACCAGCTTCGGCGCCAACCTCCCGCTCTCGGCGGGGTGGCAGAACTACCTCAGCCAGCCGGGCCAGGGCCGACTGACCTTCCCCGACATCAACGGTGACGGCAAGGCCGACCTGGTCATCCAGGGCACCGACGGCACCGTCGCCACCCACCTGGGCAGCGGTACCAGCTTCGGCGCCAACCTCCCGCTGAGCGCCGGTTGGCAGAACTACCTCGGCCAGGCCGGCCAGGGCGACCTCTACTTCGAATAACCGCGCCACCCGGGGGGACCTTCCGTCCCCCCGGGCGCCGTCCTGTCCTGTTCCGCCCCCGTTCCTTCTTCGTGATGGGAAGACCCCGTGCCGATATCGCTTCGCGCCCGCAAGTCCCTGCTCGCCCTGGCCGCCGGCTCGCTCAGCGTGCTGCCGCTCGTCGGCTCCACCACCGCGCAGGCCGCCTCCGTCAGCACCTGGGACAAGGTCGCCAGTTGCGAGAGCGGCGGCGTCTGGGACATCAACACCGGCAACGGATACTACGGTGGCCTGCAGTTCAACGCCGGTACGTGGAGCTCCTACGGCGGAACCGGCTACGCGGCCCGGGCGGATCTGGCGACCAAACAGCAGCAGATACTCATCGCCGAGAAGGTCCTCGCCGCCCAGGGTGAGGGCGCCTGGCCCACCTGCGGACCATCGGCCGGGCTCGGCAGCGACCACGCCGCCCCCTACCCCAGCGGCCCCACCGGTACGGCGGACATCACTGGTGACGGCAAGGCGGACCTGATGGTGCTGAGCACCGACGGGACGATCGGGCGGCGGGTCGGCAACGGGACGAGCTTCGGTGGCAGCACCACGGTGAGCGCGGGGTGGCAGAACTATCTCGGCCATGCGGGGCAGGGCAAGCTCTACTTCGCGGACATCAACGGTGACGGTAGGAAGGACCTGGTCGTGCTGGGTACCGACGGCACGATCGGGGTGCGGCTGAACAACGGTGACGGGTCGAGCTTCGGGGCGAGCACCACGGTCAGCTCGGGTTGGCAGAACTACCTCGGCCAGCCGGGCCAGGGCCGGTTGACCTTCCCCGACATCAACGGTGACGGCAAGGCCGACCTGGTGATCCAGGGCACCGACGGTACGATCGCCACCCACCTGGGTAGCGGTACCAGCTTCGGTGCGAACCTTCCGCTCAGCTCGGGTTGGCAGAACTACCTCAGCCAGGCAGGCCAGGGCCGACTGACCTTCCCCGACATCAACGGCGACGGCAAGGCCGACCTGGTCATCCAGGGCACCGACGGCACGATCGCCACCCACCTGGGCAGCGGTACCAGCTTCGGCGCCAACCTCCCGCTGAGCGCCGGTTGGCAGAACTACCTCAGCCAGCCGGGCCAGGGGCGGCTCTTCTTCGCCGACATCAACGGCGACAACAAGGCCGACCTGCTCATCCAGGGCACCGACGGCACCGTCGCCACCCACCTGGGCAGTGGTACCAGCTTCGGCGCCAACCTCCCGCTGTCGGCGGGGTGGCAGAACTACCTCGGCCAGGCCGGCCAGGGCGACCTCTACTTCGAGTAAGCAGTCGGCAATCGGCAGCTCCGGCCCGTACCACATCACGTGGTTCGGGCCGGATCCATTAACCCGAAGGACAACGTCGGCGCCCGATTCATCGCCCCCGACGGCACTCGACACGGCGGCTTCTGATGAGGTAGAGCACCGAGGTGAACCAGGCGTTCGCCGTGCTGGCGGTGGCCGCCGGCCGCTGACCCGCCCGCCGCAAGGGGCCCGGGACGCCCCGCCTGCGTCTCTGGCCCTGGCCGGCGTTGTCAGGCCGTCGTGGACTGCCGGCGGGTCCAGTCGTTCCGCTCGCCGAGCCGGGCGTTGTCGCGGCTGCGGTGCGTGACCGCGCGGGAGCCCCGTACCCAGATCGCCTGCCCAACCGCCCGTCGGGCACTGGAGATCGAGAAGCAGGTCCTGCGGTACCTGCGCCGCGAGCTGGGCCTGCCGTGCGCTGAGGCCATGTCCGGCAAAGCCGGCCACACTGAGACGGTCCCCTCCGACCGCATGCCTGTTGCTGCCCTCGTCGACCTCGTGACCGCCGCCATGGCCTCAGCTGCCTAAACCCGGTGCCGACTGATGTCCCATCTCAAATGATCTTGCCTGTGGGCTGGGCCGTGACCTGCGGCGACCAGATGGATTGAGACGCCGGGATGCCGGGTTTCTCAGTTGATCTGGTCCCGCAGGTGTGGATGCGGGCCGTTGTCTCAGTTGATCTGGTCGTCGGATACGAACCTGGGTGGTAGCGCCCGCGGCAGGCAAGCAACGACCGATCCGCAGGCCCCGAGCGGTTCCGTCGGTGCGAGATCATGTACCCGGCGATGCGCAAGGACGGCTTGTAGAGGAGGAGTTGATATGGCGGGGGAACTGTGGGTATCCGTCTTTTCGCTGGTGGGTGTCATGCTGGGTGGTGCGCTGACAGCGTTCACCCAGCGCCGCATGCAGCGGTCGGCCGAGCACGCAGAGGAGCGGCGACAGACGGCGGTGACCGGTGAGGCTCGCCGCGCCGAGCAACTTCAGGCGATCAAGGAGTTTCTCGCCTACGCCCAGGAAGCCGAGCGGGCCGCCTACAGTCGCCCGGACCCGTGGGGTGGCGACGAGGACGGGTGGATGGCCCGAGCCCAGGCCACCATGACCAACCTCTGGACTGCCGATCGCAGTGTCGTCTTGCTCTGCGACCCGGCATTGGAAGTCCCCGCCCGAGCCTACGGTCGTGCGCTCAACCAGGCCGTATGGCGGGAGATCGGTGGTATCGAGGCCAACGAATACCTCGAAGAGCACAAGAGCGCCTTCATGACCGCAGCACGTTCGAGCCTGGCGGCCACTCGCTGACTTCGGCGTCCGCGGCGCAGTCGGTGCGGACGGTTTTGGCGGCACGAGAAGGCCCATCCCCACCTTCGATGAGACGGCTCAGCTCTCGGAGCGACAGGACAAGTAGCACCAGTCGGACCAGCTCGGCTGAGACGACGAGCGAATCGGACCAGATCGCCTGAGACAGGGACCAGATCGGCTGAGACGGGACGACTGAAATACCGACCGATTGATCGGTGAGCGCTGTTCTGGGGCAGGCAATCTTGACTGAGTGTCAAATGATCTGACCGGATTTCGGTACGCTCGGCCTGGCAGCGGAGTGCGCCGCGCGGCCTGCCGGCTTCACGGCCTTGCGGCGCAGGCGCTCCTCGCCCGGCGGCCCGTCCTGGTGCGACGGCGACCGGCGGTCTTTCAGGAGCCGTTGTGGGTGCCAACGCACTGCTCGGGTGCAGCGTCCTTGAGGTATTCGTGCTTGAGGAGGTTGGCGACGTTGTAGGTCTCGGAGTCATTGAAGTCGGACGGCTTGAGAGTGGGGTCGAGCCACTGCTGGTGGCCGAACCCGGGCTGGGCGAAGCCGGCTGCGATGTGGCCCTCCTGGACGCGGAAATCACGGTTCACCACGTAGCAGTGGTAGCTGTTCCCGGTGCCGTTGAGCGAGTCCGGCGGCAGGGCGCGCCTGGCGTACGGAGTCCCGCCGTCCGCGAGGTACTTGCCGGTGTCGGCTCCGAAGCGGTCCAGGAGCCCGCCGGGCTCCATCGTCTGCTGGTGCATGTCGAGGACGCCGTTCAGCTCGGCGAAGCCCCGGTTGTCGGGGTACTTCCACTGGTCACCGCTGCGGTACCAGTCGAGGAACTGGGTCGGCTGCAGACCGCCGAAACGACGGTAGCCCTTCAGCAGTTCCGCCACCGGTCCCGCTGCGGGCAGGACGGTCGGACCGAGTTCGGGGCGGCCGCAGTAGTAGACGGTCGGATCGTCGGGCGGGAGGAGGTTGGGACAGTCCGTCGGCAGGCTGCGGGGGGAGGTCGCACGGGCGGGCGCGGCGGCAGCGGCGTCACCGGCAGCGGCAAGGAACGTCAGCGGTAGCGCGGCAGCCATGGACACGGAGACGAGGGTGAGAGAACGCAAGGGGGCTCCAGAGAAACCGAGGCGAGGCGACGCGAGTGCGGAGGGGCGCAGCGTCGGAGGGCACTGCCATTGCACATGGAGGTCGGTCCGCACGCGAAGAGCCTCGGCGACGGCGGAGCGGACAGCACACGGGCGGGCTAATCAACATGACGGTGCGCCAGGCAAGCCGGGTACACCTGTACCTAAGCCGGGCCGGCTACGGGGATGCCGGCGGGCCCGACCTGCGAGCCGTCCCGCCCCCGTTCCCGTCCCGTCCGGGCCAGGACGGGGCGGGGGCGGGCCTGAGGAACCGGGTGACGACCCGTCCGGCAGCCGCCCGCGGTCTGCCGGTACCCCGGATGTCCAGCGGCCGCCCGGTCTCCCGGATGGGTTGGCCGACCGGTCCTACGGCGCGATCTCGAACCGGGGCGGCCGCAGGCCCGCGAGGCAGCCGGTGTCCGGCGCGGTCGGCGCGTTGAGGAACGAGCGGGTGATCGTCTGCGCGCACGGCGAGTCGGCGAAGACCACGTGGGCGACGTAGGGGACCGTGACCTCGGTGGACCGGCTCAGCGTGCGGGCGGCGTACGGCCCGCTGCTCGGTGCGGTCTGGGCGTCGAACCCGCCTGACAGCACGAGGGTCGGGATGTCGCTGCGCGTCACGTCCCGGATCGAACGCGGTGCGGCGGGAACGTCCCAGGCACGGCAGTCCGCATGGAGGAAGGCGAGCATCGGAGCGTTGGCCAGCACCGACCGGGGGAACGACGGGAACGCGCGCCGCCCAGCCCGGATCACGTCGTCCTGGCTCTCGAACGGTGTCCACTCGCTGCAGAAGACACCGTAGGCGAGCCCGTGGGAGACTCTCCCGACGGCCTGGGGGCTGAGCTTGCCCCCCGCCCACTGCTCGGCGATCCGCTGCGGGTTGCCGTGGGCCAGCTCGTCGATGGAGCGGGGCACTCCGGCCGCCAGGTGGGTGGCGGAGACCAGCCAGTTCACCAGGACTCCGCCGTCCAGCACGACCTTCACCGGCGCCGGGTGGCCCGCGACCGTGACGGTGGTGGTGATCGGCCGGGCCTCGAGCTCATCGACGAGGCGCTCGAAGGTGGCCTTCAGGTCCGGATAGCGGTCGTTGCAGGCGCTCTGCTGCGCGCAGGCCTGGAACAGGCCGTCGAAGCCCTCGCGTGCGGCCTTCCAGGTCACCGCCCCGCCGGCCAGGGACGGCGGTAGGACGCCGTCGATGCCGACCGACCGCAGGCCCTGCGGGTGCCGGCGCATGTAGAGGAGCGCCAGGTCGGTGCCGTAGGAGATGCCGAACACGTTCCACTGCCTGATGCCCAGTGCGACGCGCAGGTCGGCGTAGTCGGCGGCGCTCTCGGTGCCGTTGTAGGCGCTGAGGTCGGCCCCGTGGCTCGCCAGCCGGTCGCGGCATGCCCGCGTCGCCTCGACGTGCAGGCGCCCGGTGGACGGCGCACCGTAGACGAGGCCGAGGGCGTCCGCGTTGAACTGGTCGATGTTCGGGCAGGTGAGCGCCGGGTCGGCCGAGTAGGTCCCGCGCTGGGACATGAAGATCACGTCGCGGTCGCGGTTCAGGCCGCCGTCGATCGCCAGCCGGATCTCGGAGACCGCGTCGTCGCCGGGCCCGCCGGCGAACCACACGACCGGGTCGGGCGCCGGTCTGCCGGAGGCCGCGGGCACGATCTCGACTCCGAGGGTGATCTTCCGTCCGTTGGGCCGGGCACGGTTCTCGGGCACGGTGAGCGTCCCGCAGCGGGCACCCTCGACAGCGGGGGCCGGGTCCGCCGTCCGCGGGCAGGGGCCCGGCTCGTAGCGGGCGTGGCCCTCGGTCCGGGCGACCGTGCCGAGCGGCGCCCCGGCGCCGGACTCGGCCTGGGCGGGGATCGCGGCGAGGCCGGCGACGAGCACCCCGGCGGTGGCCCCGGCCCACGTGGCCAGGAGCCGTCGCGCGGCGCGCCGGTGGTGGGGCGGGCGAAGGGACATCATGAGGTCTCCGGGTCAGGGGTGATGGTGAACGGTTTCGGCGCGAGCCCTGCCACGCAACCGGTGTCGGGCGCGGCCGGACGCGTAAGGAAGGACGCCAGGACGCTCTGCGCGCAGGGCGACTGGGGGACCACGAAGTGGCCGATCCCGGGAATCTGCACGGCGGTCGAGCGGGACAGCGTCCGGCCCGTGTACGGCCCCCAGCTCGCCCCGGTCTTCGCGTCGAAGGTTCCGGAGATGATGAGCGTCGGCACCTTGCTGTACGTGGCCACCCGCTGGACGGCGGTGCGGTCCGGGACGTTCCAGGCACGGCACACGTCGTACTCGAAGGGAAGCTGCGGCGCGTGGGCCAGGACCGTGTCCGGCCATCCGGGGAACGCCCGGCGCCCCGCCTTCAGCACGTCGGACTCCGAGAAGCCCGGCACCCACTCGGCGCAGGCCACCGAGTTCGTCAGCCCTTGGGCGAACTCGCCGATGACGGGCGTCGCGCCGGCGGCCCGGGCCTGCGCGAGGCGCTCGGGGTGTCCGTGGGCGAGTTCGTCGAGCGCCGCGGGGACGTCGACGGACGGCACGGCGGCACCGTCGGTGACCAGCAGGTTCACCAGCGCGCCCCCGTCGAGGACGACCGTCACCGGGTTTCCTCCCCCCGGTGGCTGCACCGTCAGCGTGAGGGGGTGCGCCTCGAGGCGGCGGACCTGCTCGGTCAGCGTGCGCGGGAGGTCCGGGTACCGGCTCCTGCAGCGGGGCTGGGCCTCGCACGCCGCGAAGATCGCGTTGATCCCTTCCTGGGCGCTGTCCCAGGTCCAGGGCAGGCTCACGATCTGCGGCGGTGAGACCGAGTCGATCGCCACCGAGCGGATCCCCTGGGGGTGCCGGCGCAGGTAGGTGAGGGCCAGGTCGGTGCCGTAGGAGTACCCGTAGACGTTCCACTGCTTGATGCCCAGCGCCGTGCGCAGGTCGGCGAAGTCCGCGGCGTTCTCGGTGGTGTTGTAGGCGCTCAGCTCGATGCCGTCGGCCGTCAGACGGTCTCTGCACTCCTTCGTGGCGCGCACCAGGAGCCGCCCGGTCGACGGCGCGTCGTAGCGCAGCCCCACGGAGTCCGCGTTGAACCGGTCGACCTCCGGGCAGGCGAGGTTCGGCTGCGAGTAGAGCCCACCTCGCTGGGCCATGACGATCAGATCGCGATCCCGGTTCACCCCGGAGGCGACCAGGAAGGGAATGGCCCCGAACGCGTCGCCTCCGGGGCCCCCCTCCATGAACACCACCGGGTCCTCGGCCGGCTGCGCCGACGCGGCCGGGATGATCGCGACGGCCAGCCGGATGATCCGCCCGCCGTGTCGTGCGCGGTTCTCCGGCACCTCCAGGAACCCGCACCGCCCGGGGACCGGCTCGGGCGTCTCCGGGCAGGGACCGGGCACGAACCGCGCCGGACCGCCTCCTGACAGGAGCTCACGGACGGATGGTGACACGGCACCGCTCGGTGTCGCGCCGACCGCACCCAGGAAGGCCAGAGCGGCCGCGACGAGCGCCACCCCGCCGGGCGCGCCCCGGCAGCGCCGCCGTGCGTGCCGGCGCTGCGCCCGCGTTCGTACGAACCTGCCGATTCCGCGAACGGACGGCAGGTCACCCGGAGCGATGCCCTGTTCTGCCATGTGATCCCGTCTCTCTGACGTCCCCGGCCGCCGGGGCCGGAACGACGCCGTGTGGCTCCGCCCGCCGCCGTATGGTCCGGGCGGGCAACTGTTGGCCAGCCTGCGGTCGTGGGGGGAGGTCCACCACTCGTTGGCTCCACTTGGAGCAGGTCGGCCTCGGCCCCGGGGCCCGTCCCTTGCGACTGTGCCGCTCGGCCGGCCGGAAGCAGATGCAGACGGGCCTGCCGGCGCCGGCCTCCCACGGCCGATGTCCTGCAGAGCCGGGCTCCGGGACGGATCGGCGGGTGGCGGACGGGGGCCGGCTGCCCGGCAAGGGGACCGGTCCGGTCCCTTGCCGGGCGCCTGCTTGTTCGGACGGGGGCCGGGGCGTGCGGTTGCGGCGGGGGGGGGTCCGGGTGGGGGCCGGTGCGGCCGGCCGGCCCGGAGCGATGGTGCCGTCGGTGGGGCCGGACGGTGGGGCGGGCGCTGGTCCCGGGGCTGAGGACATCGCCGTTGGCTCCGGCGGCGTCATGCCGGGCGGATGAGGCGGCTTTCGTAGGCGAAGATCACGGCCTGTATCCGGTCGCGGAGTTCGAGCTTTTGCAGGATTCGCCCCAGATGGGACTTCACGGTCGCCTCCGCGAGGTACAGGGTGGCCGCGATCTCGGTGTTGGACAGGCCGCAGCCCACGTGGATGAGCACTTCGCGCTCACGGGCGCTGAGCCGGCTCAGCCGCTCGTCGCGGCCGGGGCTGCTGCCGTCGGGGATGTGCGGGCGGAGGTTTTCCAGCAGGCGGCGGGTGATCCGCGGGGAGACCACCGCGTCGCCCGCGGCCACGCTGCGTATCGCGGTGAGCAATTCCTCGGGCCTGGTGTTTTTCAGCAGGAAGCCCGAGGCTCCGGCGTTGAGTCCGGCGAAGGCGTATTCATCCAGGTCGAAGGTGGTGAGGATCAGCACTCTGCTCTGCGGGGAGATCCGGATGACCTGCCGGGTCGCCTCGATCCCGTCGGTCCCGGGCATCCGGACGTCCATGAGGACGACATCGGGGCGCAGTTCCCGGGCGAGGCGTATGGCCTGGATGCCGTCCGCGGCTTCGCCGACCGGTGTCATGTCGGGCTGGGCCTCCAGGACCGTGCTGAAGGCCATCCGGAGCAGCGCTTCGTCGTCGGCGATCAGGATGCGGATCGTCATGCGGACGCCGATCCGCTGCTGCCGAGGAGGAGGCGGGTACGGACTCTCCAGCCGCCGCCCGGAAACGGTCCGGCCTGCAACTTCCCCCCGTAGGCGGCCGAGCGCTCGCGCATGCCCGGGATGCCGTGGCCGGATGGTGTGGCGCCGGGAAGTGGCGGGCAGGGGCCGCTGTCGGTGACGTCCACTGTGACGCTCTCGGTCGAGCACTGTATCCGGACCTTCGCGGGTGTCCCGGTGGGCGTGTGCTTGAGGGTGTTGGTCAAGGCTTCCTGTACCAGGCGGTAGACGGTCAGTTGTGCGGTGGCGGGTATGTGGGTGTGGCCGCCCTGGACCTCGACGCGGGTCGGCAGCCCGGCGGCGCACATCTGGTCGGCGAGGGTCTCCAGTTGTGCGATGCCGGGCAACGGGTGGCGCTCCGCGTCCGGTTCGTCGGTCCGCAGGATGCCCAACGAGCGCCGCATGTCGGTCAGGGCCTGCCGGCCCGTCTCGGAGATCTGGAGCATCGCGGTGGTGGCCTTGTCGGGCGACCGGTGCTGCGCGTAGACGGCGGCGTCGGTGAGCGCGACCATGACGGACAGGTTGTGGGTGACGATGTCATGCATCTCCCGGGTGATACGCGTCCTCTCCTCGGCGACGGCCAGTCGCGCCTGCTGCTCCTGTTGTTGCTCCAGGCGTGCGGCCCGTTCCTCCAGGGCCGCGAGGTAGGCGCGCGTGGTCCGCACATTCACACCCAGGACGGCGGCGGCAACGACCATCGCGGTCACCGCGACGAAGAGGGTCAGGAATGCGCCTTCCGCCGCCCAGCGCAGGCAGGCCAGAAGGACCCCTGCCTCCACGATGGCACCGGCGACAAGCCTGCCGCGCCGGTCCGAGTTCGCGGCCGCCGTGTAGAGAGCCACCAGCAGGGCGATGTCCGCCGGCAGTTGGACGTCCATCAGCCACTGGACGAATGCCGCGGCTGCCACGGCGCCGAACACCGTGATCGGGGCCCGGCGCCGCCACACCAGGGGCAGCGCGAGGGCGGCGGTGAGGCCCAGAGCCACCGGGAGCTCGTGCGGCGCGCGGGTGGTCATGATGTTGAGCAGGAGCAGCGCAGGCAACAGTGAGTCCCACACCATGGGCGGCAGCCGGAGGCCCCAGCGCCGGGCGGCTCTCACCGGTCGCGCCGCTCGCACGGAGGCCAGGTCGGCGTACCTCGTCAGCCGTACGGCTGTCTTCGTCCGCCGCACCCGGTCCCGGTAGCGCACCGGGTGGGCAGTGCCGGGTGCCGCGGCCGCCTCGCTCATCACACGTCCCTGTCGATTCGGCATCATGGTGGCCCCGGCCGGGGCCACCACCGCGTACAGCCGGAGCCGCGTCTCGTACGGGGCACGTACGCCTCGCGCCGCCCGGCACGTACCGCGGCCCTGTCACGGTAGGCCGCGGGCCCGCGAAGCACATGCGCCCACCGTCTGATGGCACCGTGCCGGGATGCGACCGCAGGAGGAGTCCCACTACCTCCCGTGGTCGTAGGGCGGCCGCTGATCTGGCGTGCTCGACGGCTACTCCGGTTGCACAGGGACCTGCCTCGGATTGCGACCCCGGTCGCACACGATGGCGTCCCGGGATCGATGTGGCGGCGCATATCCAGCGCCGAGTATGGCCGGGTGACCGAGATCATCACGGGGCTGTACATGTCCCCCCTGGAAATCCTTGCCTTGCTGGGTGCCGTCGCGCTGGTGGTGGCGCGCTGGCTTCCCCCTGCCGCCCGCCCACGCGTCACGATCGCGGCGGCGGCGGTTTTCGTGCCGTCCGTGATCCTGCTGAGCGTGGCGGGGATCCGCTGGCAGCTGATGCCGGTACTGGC
Source organism: Kitasatospora sp. NBC_00374 (assembly GCF_041434935.1). Taxonomy (NCBI): domain Bacteria; kingdom Bacillati; phylum Actinomycetota; class Actinomycetes; order Kitasatosporales; family Streptomycetaceae; genus Kitasatospora; species Kitasatospora sp. NBC_00374. The sequence goes on from NZ_CP107964.1 coordinate 8,390,470, forward strand.
AGGCGCTGCCGTCGCGTTGCCGTTCGCGCTCTCTCCCCTGCTGCGACGCCCTGCCAGCCGACCGGCGTGGCGGGCCCGATGGTGGCTGGCGTTGCCAGGATCGGTGGCCTGTGTCGGCCTGATCGCCACGGGCCCGGTGGCCGCCTGGGCCTTTCCTGTACCCGTGTTCCCCGAACCGTCAGGCGACTTCGCGGTCGGCACCCGCGTGGTGCAGTGGACCGACCCGCTCCGCCCCGAGACCTTCACCGCCGATCCGGACGACCGGCGCACGGTCGTGATCCAGCTCTGGTACCCCGCGCAGAAGGGCCCCACAGACGCGCAGCGGGCCCAGTACCTCGGACGCACGGAGCACGAGGCGCGCACCGTCTCCGACGCCCTCGCCCGCGGAGTCGGCCTGCCTGGCTTCCTGGTCGACGGCGCCCCGCGTGCCCACACCCATTCGGTCTTCGACGCCCCGGTGGCCGGTGGGGGCGAACGGTTCCCGGTCGTGCTGTTCTCTCCAGGGTCAGGTGGAGTGCGCACCCAGAACACCGCCTGGGCGGAAGAACTGGCCAGCCACGGCTATGTGGTCGCCGCCCTCGACCACCCGTACGACTCCGCCGCCGTCGTCCTCGCCGACGGCCGAACGATCAGCACCGAGATCGCCTCGACCGGCGACCCGGACAAGGACGACGAGCTGGCGGTTGACTGGACGGCTGTTCGGGCCGCCGACCTCAGCTTCGTCCTCACCCAGCTGGACCATCTCGACCGAGGTGAGATCGCCGACCCGCTGACCGGACGCCTGGACACCGGCCGGGTCGCGGTGACCGGCCACTCCATGGGTGGTGCTGCCGCCCTTCAGGCCGCCCGGCAGGACCGCCGGTTCGACGCCGTCATCGATCTGGACGGCTATCCCCACGGCCCCACTTCCCCCTCGCTCCACCAGCCGACCCTCGCGCTCACCCAGGCCATCACCCCCGGAACCGACCCGCGCTACATACCTCGCCTCACCGAGGCCCTCAAGCTCAGCACCGCGACGAGCTACCGGCTCACCATCCCCGGCGCCGCACACCTCACCTTCATGGACGGCCCCCTGTACCTGCCGCCCGTGCCCTCGATAGTCGGCTCCCTGGGCCGCACCGAGAGCCCGCGCGTCGTCGCCGCAGCCACCCTCGCCTTCCTGGATGCCGTTCTGCAAGACAGACCCGGCGACCTGGCCGGCGTTCTGCCGGCCTACGGCAACCTCAGCGTCTACCACCCGGACAACAGCCGCTGACCAGCTGTTCCTTTGCGATGCCCAGATCGATGCCGACGACACCGTCGGTCGCGGGCAGCGGTCCGGGCCGCTACTGCTCGGCGGTGAGGACGACGTACCGGCGTCGCCCTCACCGCTCGACCGGGTCGTCTTGACCCGCCCGAGCGTGAACCATCGGTTCATTCCGCGGAGCCCGTGTGTCTGATCAGGATCTGCTGCAACTCCTTGACGACTGCGGGAACGGTGCCGCTGCGCCGCACGAACGATGTCCGCCGCATGCCCAGCTCCTGGACAGTGGCCCGCAACTCGACCGGGAAGCGGGTGTCCACCGCGACCGCCGTGGTGAGTGTGGCCCCCAGCCCTTCGGCGACGAGACCGTGGATCATGTTCAGGTCGTCCGTGCGCATCAGCACCCGCGGATCGAACCCCACCGACCGGCACACGCGGCGCAGCACCCGGTCCGATGCCTCGCCCTCGTCTCGGCTGGAAACCCAGTCCACGTCCGCCAGCTCCGAGAAATCCAGCTCGGGCAGCCTCGCGAGAGCGCTGTGCCGGGCGACCAGCACTTGATAGGGCTCATCCAACAGCACGGTCAGCTCGAGGTCGGGAGAGACGAAGGCGGGATCGTCCGCGAAGTCGTAGATGAGGCCGGCGTGCACCTCTCCTCCGCGTAGCAGGCGCACGATCTCGATCGGTTCCGCCTCGACCACTTCCACCTGGACCCGGGCACGTCCTCGGAGCTCTCGGATCGCGGCCGGCAGCAGCCGTGATCCGATCGATGCGAACGTCCCGACCCTCAAGGTCGCCAGGCCTGCGTCCCGGTGCGCCGTGACGAGCCGTTCGGCCTGCTCGATGCGTTCCAGGATCTGCTCCGCCTCGGTGGCGAACGCTGTTCCGAGCGGGGTGAGCCGGGTGCCGCGGCGGTCCCGCTCGACCAGCTTCACGCCGAAGTGCCGCTCCAGCGCGCCGAGATGATGGGAGATGGTCGGAACCCCGTACCCCAGTGTCTCTGCCGCGCGGCTGAGTGAACCGCTGTCGCGGACGGCGAGGAGAACGCGAAGCTGCTGCGGCTGAATCACGGCATAGATTATATGACCAAGAGTGCTATTTCTTGATATTCCGCCGATGGCTGGGTGTGATTACTCTCCTGCGCATGACGACAGTGGATGCCAGCACACAACTCTTGAAGCACGTGGAAGCTCCCTATGCCGACGCGCTCCGCTCGCTCGCCCGGATCGACTGGCAGCGGCTGCATGTGCCTGCTCATCAAGGGCGCGAGGGCAATGCCCCGGGCGTTGCGGCTCTGCTGGGCGCAGGCGTTCTGTCGCTGGACTTCCCGATGAGCGTGGCCAGCGTCGATCAGCAGAGCTGGCGAATCGCCGAGCCCGGCCGCCCCACGCCGCTCGGGCGGGCGCAAGGCCTCGCCGCGGAAGCCTGGGGAGCGCGCCGAGCATGGTTCCTGACCAACGGCGCATCCGGTGGCAACCACATCGCCACCACCGTCGCACGTGCGCTCGGCGTCGAGGTGGTCGTCCAGCGCAGCGTCCATTCGAGTGTCGTCGACGGCATCGCCCACGTCGGGCTTGTGCCGCACTTCGTCCAAGGGGCCGTCGACAGCGGTCTCGGCGCTGCCCACGGCGTCACCGCAGCGCAGATCGACCAGGCGCTGCGCGAGCACCCGGACGCCGCCGCCGTGTTCGTCGTGAGCCCCAGCTACTTCGGCGCGGTCGCCGACATCGAGGGGATATCCAGGACCGCCCACGCGCACGGTGTGCCGCTCATCGTCGACGAGGCGTGGGGTGCCCATTTCGGGCTGCACCCAGAGCTCCCGGTGAACGCCGTCCGTCTGGGCGCCGACCTCGTGATCTCGAGTACGCACAAGGGGGCTGGCTCCCTCACCCAGTCGGCGATGCTTCACCTGGGCCACAGCGATCACGCGCAGCGGATCGAGCAACTCGTCGACCGCGTCGTCCGGTCGTACCAGTCCACCAGCTGCAGCCCGCTCCTGCTTGCATCTCTGGATGAGACCCGGCGGCACCTCGTCGTTGACGGCGCCCGGGCGATCGGTGCCGCGCTCGCCTCGGCGGAGGCGATCCGTAGCGGGATACGGGCGAGTGCACGGTTCCGTGATGCCACGGGCGACATCGCGGCAAGTCCTGGTACGGCCGGCTTCGACCCGTTCAAGATCGCCATTGACCTGCGCGGGGCGGGAATCTCCGGGCAGCAGGCGCAGCATCGTCTCATCACGGACCACCGGATCTACACCGAGCTGGCCACCCCGGCGACGCTGCTTCTGCTTGTGGGTGCGACCTCGCCCACCGATCCGAAACGATTCCTCAAGGCGCTGGATGACCTCCCGTTTCTCGGCACAGCACGCGAGAACGCCGTCCGCCTGCCCTCGCCAGGGGATCGGGTGATGGGAGTACAGGAGGCATTCTTCGCCGACACGGCCGTCGTCCCGTTCGCCGAGGCGGCGGGCCGTGTCTCGGCTGACTCGCTGGCCGCCTACCCGCCCGGAATCCCGAACGTCCTCCCGGGTGAGGTCCTGACGGCAGAGGTCATCGACTACCTGCGCACCATGGCCGCCGCACCGTCCGGCTTCGTCCGCGGCGCCTACGACCCGCTGCTCGATCGGTTCCGAGTCGTCGCCCGGCCCTGACGGCGCCTTGCGGCGCGCGCCGAGGCGGATGGCGGGCCCGCCCGGCGGCCGGGGTCTGCTCCGGTTCCACAGATCCCGGTCGTCGGGGCGAGCAGGGCCCGCTTCGCCGGGGACGGTGGCGACGCCCACCTGACGATAAGTCAGTACCCCGTTCTCCTCTCTCCTCCCTCCCGAGCTCGCCGTCCTCATCGAACGGCAGATCGCCACCCCTGGGTGTTCGGGCTGCGAGCGACCGGCCAGGCTGCCGGGGGAACGGCTTCCTGGCCGGTCACTGCCTGCGACTGGTCGTTTCAGACGAGCGTCGGTGTTGGAGCGGGCAGGTAGGGGGTCAGGTTGCGCCACGCGCGCTCGATGTATTCCTCCTTCTCGCCGACAGGGGCGACATAGTGCAGGGCGCTTTCGGCGGCGTCGTTGCCCTCGAGGCGGGCGATGATCCAGGCGGCGAGGTAGTGCGAGGCGAGGCAGCCGCCGGCGGTGGCGATGTTGTCCTTGGCGTAGAAGGGCTGGTTGAGCACCTCGACGCCGGCGGCGACGACCCAGGGCTTGCTGGTCAGGTCGGTGCAGGCGGGGATGTCGTTGAGCAGGCCGAGCCTGGCCAGCACGAGCGCGCCGGAGCACTGCGCGGCGATGAGTTGGCGCGAGGGGTCCAGGCCGCGCAGGATGTTCATGATCGCCTGGTCTTCGACGACCTCGCGGGTGGCGATGCCACTGCCGACGATGACGGCGTCGGCGGCGCACGCCTCCTCAAGAGTGGACATCTGTTCGATGACCACCCCGTTCATCGACGTCACCTTGGGGCCGGGGGCGGCGATGGTGACGCGCCAGTCGTCGGTCTTGATGCGGTTGAGCACGCCGAGCGCGATCAGGGAGTCGAGCTCGTTGTAGCCCTCGAAGGTGAGGATGGCGATGTGCACGGCGACTGTCCTTCCGGATGGGTGGGACCTGACGGTAGGAACCCGCGAACAGGACAGTCAAAGAATTGTCATGGATACAATGCGGTGCGTGGCAGCCTCGCGGTACAAAATCCTGGTCGACGCGCTCGCATCCGACATCCGGACAGGCCGGCTCGCCGCAGGCGTGCGGCTGCCGACACACCGCGGGCTCGCCGCCAGCGAAGGCATCGCCGTGGTAACCGCGACCCGGGTGTACGCCGAGCTGGAAGCGATGGGCCTGGTGAGCCGGGAACAGGGCCGCGGCACGTTCGTGCGTGACATCGCGGTCCCCGCCGGTCACGGCATCGATCAGCAAGCCGTCGCCACGGATGCGGTCGACCTCAACTTCAACTATCCGTCGCTGCCCGGCCAAGCCGATCTCCTACGGCAGGCCCTGCGAGAGGTGGCCACCTCCGGTGAACTCGACTCGCTGCTGCGCTACCAACCACATCGAGGGCGTCCCCAGGACAGGGCCTCGATCGCGCGGCACCTGAGGCGTCGAGGAATCTCCCCTGACGCGGATCAGATCCTCATCGTCAACGGTGCGCAGCACGGCCTGAGCATCGCCGTCATGGCCGCGCTCAACGCCGGCGACGTCGTCGCGGTCGACGCACTCACCTACCCGGGTTTCAAGGTGCTCGCGCATGCCTTTCATCTCGACCTGGAGCCCATAGCCACAACTACCGGCGGGCCGAACCTCGATGCCCTCGAGAAGCTGTGCGCGACCCGCCCTGTGCGCGCGATCTTCACCATGCCAACCCTGCACAACCCGCTGGGGTGGGTCATGCCGGCAACCGACCGCACCCGTCTGATCGAGATTGCCCGGCAGTACGGTGCGCTCATCATCGAAGACGCCGCATACGCCTTCCTGGTCGAGGATCCTCCACCGCCGCTGGCCGCAAGTGCACCGGACATCACCATCTACGTCTCGGGACTGTCCAAGAGCGTCGCCACCGGCCTCCGGGTCGGCTTCGTCGTCGCCCCACCATCCAGGGTGCCGGCGCTCGAGCGGGCGATTCGGGTGACGACCTGGAACACCCCGGCCCTCACCACCGCGATCGCCTGCCGCTGGCTCGAGGACGGCACGGTGGACCACCTGGAGGCGCAGAAACGAAGCGACGCCAAGGCCCGCCAAGCACTCGCCAGACAAGAACTGGCAGGCCTACCACTCATCAGCCACCCCTCGTCCTACTTCACATGGCTGACGCTGCCCGACGACGCCCGCGCCGATCGCCTGACCGCCACCCTCGCGCGTCAGCACATCTCGGTCAGCACGGCGGAGCCCTTCGCCACCTCGAACCACACACCACAGGCCCTCCGCCTCGCTCTCGGCTCGACCGATCTGGACAGTCTCCAGTCGGCGCTGCGCACAGTGCGACGAGTCGCCATCGAGGACGCCTACGCCTGAACTCCACTCGACCAGCCGACTCCCGACACCCCGGGCCAAGGTCGCCAACGACCTGGTGCGTGATGGTGGCGGCGCTGTGACCAGCAGCGTTGTGGGCGGCATGAGCTGACGGTGTGACGATCGAGGTGAACCGTGCGGTCCAGGCCCGCCGCCCGGCCAAGAAGCAGGCCCGCCCGCACGCGGTGCTGCGCGAGCCGGCACGTGTCGATGGCCGCCGCGTTCGGCCGGCCCCCGCCTCATCGGCGTCAGGACCACAAGCGCGCCCGTTGCCTGGTGGCTGTCGTCGATTGCGATGGACGGAGCCTCTGTGGGCGCCTCCTGCCCTGCTCGGGGAACCGTTCGGCACCGGCGGCGCGTCCACCCGTTCGTGTCCCAAGCGCTCTCTCTGCTCCAGACGGCCTCCGGTGACGACGACGCCGGCATGGTCGTCGCCGGCCTCGTCCTCTTCGGCCCGGTGATCGCACCGGTCCTCTTCCTGATCGGTGCCTTCGTGGTCGCGCACCGGGTCCTGCGCGCCCGTCGCGAACGACGGCCGCCCCTCGACACCGGCACACTCGGCCGGCTGTCCCTCCTGGGTCTCTCCGCGGCGTACGCGGCCGTCAGCACCGGTCTGATGTCGGGTCCGTGGTGGATGTCCGAGAGCGAGTACTGCAACGTCATAGGCTTTCCGGCAGACCGGATCACCACCCGGACGTTCCCACTGAGCATGCGCTGCGGCCCCGACGGCGAACTGGTCCCGTCCTGGGTCAACCCGGTCCTGGTAGCTGGTCTGACTCTCGCCCTGGCCGCCCTCACCGCCGCCGCACTGACGGCGTACCGCGCACGCCGCCGCACCTGGGCGTCCTGAGCCGCGCCCGCCCCGCCGCGACCGGCCGATGTCACCCCCCCCCGGACGCCTCGGAGGGCGAGGACGGCTGGGTTGAGCTGGTGGGGGCGCACGCGGCTGGCGCCTGGGCGGCCGTGGAGGCTGCCTCCGACCAAGTCAGCATGCGCCTCGATCGTCCGGACCCCGGGCTCGCCCGTGTGACCCCCGACCTGATCGGCGACCACCCGCGGCCGGCCCACCACTGCCTACCCGGCGCTCGCACGCCACCACGGCCACCACGCGCCAACGAGCGGCTGACCCTGCAGCTCCAGCAGGGCCGGGTACACCGTCTGCCGCTTCGGGCCCAGCTCCAGCTCGCTGTCGGACATCGTCCCACCGCCCCACATCTCTCCTGCTCCTGCCCGCCCGCAGCAGCCCGGCGGGCATCCCTGGCCCACCACCACCGGGGGTGCCTTCGCCCCTCGTAGCCGGGGAGGCCCGCGCGGACCGGTGGTCGGATGCCGATGGGGTGGGGCCGGCGGCGGCCGTACAGGCACTACGCTGCATGCGTGATCGAGCATTCGAACGTACGTCTCGACGACCTTCTCGACCGCCGGGCGGACGGGCACGAGCCCGCGCCGGAGGCGATGCTCGCCGCGCTGTTCGAGGGCGGGGTGTTCGTTCCCGTCACCGACACCGGATCGGTGATGTTCCTCCCCGACGACGAGCAGCCGCCCACGCTGCTCGGGTTCACCGACGCGGCGCTCGGCGAGCAACTGCTGCCGGCGGCCGCCGGGATGGTGCACTGTGACGCGGCGCGGCTGAGGGACATCCTGGAGAAGACCGGCGTCGCCGTGCTCGGGGTCCGCTCCGGAAACGGGCAGGCGATCTTTCCCGAGCAGGTGCTGCGAGACTGGGCGGCCTTCGGGTCCGGGGCGGAAATGACGCTCGACCGGTCCACCGACCCAGTGGCGGTCGCCCTGCGCGACGCACTCGTTCGGCGGGTCCGCGAGTTCCCCGCCGTCCGCTCGGTGTGGGTGGCGCAGGTCCGGTGGCGGGCCAGCGGCGAGGAACACCTGATGCTGCACGTCGCCGTGGACGAGGACCTGCCCTCGGCCTCCGCCGACCGCCTGATGCAGATCCTGCTCGGCGAGGAGGTGAAGCTCGGCCGGAGGCACCCGAAGGTCGGGATGCTCGCCCTGAACACCACCACCCACGCCGACACCATCGCCCAGCTGGACCGCCAGGGCCTGGACACGGTGCGCCACGACGTCGAGTCGGGCCAGGTCCAGGTGATCTCCCGCGAGTACGACGACCCGTCGGTGGCCCCGGCGAATGGCGCCGCGCCCCCGCCCCGGGCCACGCGCCGCTGGTTCGGTCGCTCCTGACGGGACGTCGTCCTGGCGCTCTCTTCCGGACCTTGCCGGGCGCTTAACGACGCGCTGATCCGGCAAGGTCCGGAAGAGAGGGGCCGGCGCCCCGGCGGGTCAGACGGTGTCCTGGACCGGCAGCGCCGCCACCATCGGATGGTCCTTCTCGATCAGGCCGAGCTTCGCGCTGCCGCCGGGGGAGCCGAGGTCGGTGAAGAACTCGGCGTTCGCCGTGTTGAACGACCGCCACGGCTCCGGGGTGTCGTCCTCGAAGTAGATCGCCTCGACCGGGCAGACCGGCTCGCAGGCGCCGCAGTCTATGCACTCGTCGGGGTGGACGTAGAGCATCCGCTCCCCTTCGTAGATGCAGTCGACGGGGCACTCGTCCAGGCATGCCTTGTCCTTGACGTCCACACAGGGCAGGGCGATCACAAACGTCATCGGGCTGCCGTCCTCTCCGGGTCGGTGCTGCTTGCCGCTCTGGCGCAGCCGACCGTAGGGCCTCAAGTAAACTTGAGGTCAAAAGGAGGCGGTGCATGACGACCCATCAGCCCGGCGATGCCAGGGCCACCCCCGACGACTGGCTGAGCATCGGCGAGGTCAGCGCGCGGACGGGGGCGGCAGCGTCCGCCCTGCGGTTCTACGAGGAACTCGGCCTGATCGCGTCCGAACGCGACGAGCGCAACCAGCGCCGCTACCCCCGACACATGCTGCGCCGGGTCGCCCTGATCTCGGTGGCGAAACGGATCGGCATCCCGCTGCAGGACCTCCGGGAGGCGTTCGCCGACGTACCGCTCGACCGGCCGCCGAGCCACCACGAGTGGCAGCGTGCCTCGCGCGGCTGGAAGCGCCGCCTCGAGGAGCGCCGGCAGACCATCGAACGGCTCGAGGCCGAACTCACGGGATGCATCGGCTGCGGCTGCCTCTCGATGAAGGCATGCGCCCTGCTGAACCCGGGCGACGCACTCGCCGAGGACGGTGCCGGACCCCGACGCCTGTAAGGGGTTCCGGGTCCAGGTCCTCTCTTCCGGATCTTGCCGGATCAGCGCGCGGCTCCCTCGACCCCTGAGGGTCGGGAGTCGCCCCTGCGGCACCCGGCAACCACCCGCGCCGGCAGCAGCCGACTGCGCTGGTCGGTCCGCCCGGTCTCGGCGGTCACCCCATCGACCAGACCCGGCGGAAACACCGGGGTCAGCACCCGATCGCGATCCGGTCCGACAACCGCTCACCCGCAGCCGAGTTGGCCTGCCCCACCGTCGCCACACCACCACAAACGAGACGAGCAGGCCAAAGTCAGCGGGCATTGGATCTAGGTCAGGATCTGACCTAGACGGTGCCTACTGTGTCTCTCGTCGACGGACAACACCTCACGAAGGCGGAGAGACCATGACCGAGCCCACCACCCAGCCCCGGACCCCGGCCCTCACCGGCGAGCGCGCCGACCTGCTGGAGCAGCTCGGTAAGGCGCGGTACTTCCTGCGCTTCACCGCGAACGAGCTGACCGACGCGCAGGCCGCCGAGCGCTCCACCGTGAGCGAGCTCTGCGTGGGCGGGCTGGTCAAGCACGTCACCGGGGTCGAGAACAGCTGGATCGGCTTCATCCTCGAAGGCCCGTCCGCGATGCCGGACTTCACCGCCATGACCGAGGAGGACTGGGCCCACCGCCAGGACAGCTTCAGGCTGCTGCCCGGCGAGACCCTGGCCGGTGTGCTCGCCGACTACGCCGAGGCCGCCCGCCGCACGGACGAGCTGGTCGCCACCCTGCCCGACCTGGATGTCTCCCACCCGCTGCCGAAGGCGCCCTGGTTCGACGCCGACACCGAGTGGTCCGCCCGCCGCGTCCTGCTCCACGTCATCGCCGAGACCGCCCAGCACGCCGGTCACGCCGACATCATCCGCGAGGCCCTGGACGGCGCCAAGAGCATGGGCTGACACTCCCCGGTCATGCCCACTCGAGAGAGCCTCAGATCGCAGTCAGGGCTCGGCGCACCGCAGCCGTCATCGTGATGCAGGTCGGCTGATCGTTTCCCGAATCCGCTGGCAGGCTGTGTGTGCTGGCACGTGCCCTGGGCGCGTGTGGCCGGATCCGATCTCTGCTCTGGTGCGTATGCTGACGACCAGCCGGACCGCGTCGGCGGGCGTGGGCAGGGTCTTTCCGATCCAGGGGGCGAGGCCCTGCCACCAGATCCCGGCCGAGCGGGCCAGCAGCAGCACCCGGGCGGGTACGCCGTCGCGCAGGGCCGGCTCGCGCACCGATCGCGATGTTCGCGGACGCGTGGAAGGTGTTGCCGGTGACGGTGGTCGTGAGGGCGGCGGGGAGTGTCCCAAGCAGGTCGCTGAGCTCGCCGGGGGCCCGCTCGCGCCCGTCCGGGCCCCCGGTGCGGGGCCAGCCACGCAGCCGCCGCCAGCGCATCGGCGCACCGGGGAAGTGGCCCCGTACTGCGTCTCGTGCCTGCTCCGGCACCGCCCGCGGCAGGGCGGGCAGGCGGCTGCGGTGCCCGTCCCTTGAAAGGGCCGAATCATCTGCTGAAAGGGCCGAATCATCAGCGTGGCGCGGAGTGGGCCGAGTTCGGCGCGGGCCTGGCCGCGTGTGCGGGTTCTCCCTGCGAGGGCTCCCGGGAGTCCCGGGCGCGACCGCGTTCGGGCCACCCGGAGGTAAAAGGTGTGCAAAGTGGCGGGATGGTTCGCCGAAATTCCTCTCTTCCCCTATGAACGCGCGGCCGCACCGGTCGTCCGTCGTCCGCACCGAAGCCAGGATGGTCCCGTGAACGATCTGCCCATTTCGCCCCTCCGCGCACTGCCGGACGGGAATGCCGAACTCCGCGTCGTCCTCACACTCAGCTGGAACGACGTCGCCTCCCTCGGACGGGAGGCCGGCAGGTTGGCCACCCGCCTGCAGCGCGCGGTCAGCCTCGACGAGGCCGCCAGCCACGTCCTGAGCACCCGGCCGGAATCGGCCGCGCCCGCACGGGCCCGGGGCAACCCGGCCCTGGAGCAGCCCGCTGCGGCGGCCGTCGCCCCGCAGATGGAACAGGCGCGGCAGAGCAGCGAGTTGATGATGCGGCCGGCCGCATCATCGGCCCCGGCGAACGCGGCGGCACCGGCGGCGACCGCCCGGCCCGACGCGGCTCCCGCCCCGGCACCGGCCACCTGACCGCTTCCGTGCGGCGGCCCGGCGCCTGCCTCGGCCTCGGGGCCGCCGCCTACCTGCGGCAGATCACCAGCGGTGGTGGACCTGCGGACGGATGAGTTCGTCGTAGGTTTCCCGTACGGCCGCTGCCGCGGTCCCGATCGCGCTGGTCGCCCCGGCGGCCGGCGGCGGCGTTCGCGTGCGCCCGGCGCCTGCTCGCAGCTGCGGACGCAGCGACGGCGCCGTCTCCACCGGTTCGTCGAGGGTGCGGGCGGGCGCGGCCCGCCCTGCTCGGAGTCGTCGTCGCGGGGGACGGTGAGCGCCGCCGTGGCCGGGCCGGGCGCCATGACCGAAATCCCGGCAACTCCGCCGCCAACAGGGCCCTCGGTACCATCGCGCAGGTCGGCTCCGCCGATGTGGAAGGCGGACAGGAGGCGGTCGCAGAGACCGCTGTTGATCTGGTGGGGCCAGGTGAGCAGGCCGGTGGCGGACAGTTCGGACGCGCTCAGCTCGGCGTGCCCGGCGAGGGGGTGGGCCGCGGGTACGAGCGCCATGAATCTGACGTGGCCGAGCACTACGTCGCACTCAACGGTGGTCCGCTGTTCCCGTTCACCGAGGCGATCTCGCTCCAGGTCGACTGGGACCAGGCGGAGGTCGACCGGCTGTGGGCCGCTCCGTCCTGGCCGATCACCCCCCGGCGGCTGATGGAGCTGCTCGGCGACCCGGACCCGGCCAGGGCCCAGCGCGTGACGCGGGTGATGCTGCAGATGAGGAAGACCGACATCCAGGCGCTGTAGGACGCCTACGCGAACGACGGCGGGGGAGGCTCGGGCGCGTAGGCGCCGCTCGTGGGCCGGGCCTGCATGCGGGTGCCCGGCCCGGCGAGCCGCCGGGCCGTGTGCGCCGTAGCGGTGACCAGATGCTGGTCCCACCAACGGCGCCACCGCCGCGGGGGCCGGCGGGGACGCCCGGGGTCAGGGCGCGAAGGCCGCCAGCTCGGTACGGGTCGGCGGGTCCGCGCCGAACCGGGTACAGGTCAGGGCCGCAGCGCGACCGGCGTGTTCCAGGGCGGTCACCAGCGCCGCGGCCGGCTGCTCCTGGCTCGTCGCCCGGACGAGCCCGAACTGGCCCGCGCCCAGCAGCCCACCCTCCAGGAGTGCGCTGACCAGGCCGGACATGAAGGCGTCGCCGGCGCCGATGGTGTCGACGACCTCGACCGGGGTGGCGGCCAGGTCGAGGTGCCCGTGCCGCCAGAAGGCACTCGCCCCCCGCGCACCCCGCGTCAGCACGACCAGGGAGGGGCCGTGGCGCGCCCAGGACGCGGCGACCTCGCGGGCGTCCGCCCCCGGATACAGCCAGTCCAGGTCCTCGTCGCTGACCTTGACCACATCGCTGAGCGCCACCAGCCCCTCGACCCGGGGCCGTTCCTGCTCCGGGCTGCCAAGCAGCGCCGGCCGCAGGTTGGGGTCGTAGGAGACGGTGACGCCCGGCGGAGCACCGCGGACCATGGCCAGCACCCGGGCGGCGCCGGGGTCGAGCAGGGCGGCGACGGACCCGGTGTGCAGATGCCCGAACTCCCGGCCACCGGCCCGCCCGCCGACCGGCTCACCGGTCGGTTCACCGGTCCGCTCGGCGATGCCATCCGTGATCCGCGGGGAGAGGTCCCAGTGGACGTCGAAGGTGTACGTCGCCCGGCCCTCGCCGTCGAGGACGGCCGTGGCGGTGGAGGTCCGCCACGCGCCGACCGAGCCGGGGGCGAGTGCGACGCCGCCGCGGGCCAGGTGGTCGCGGATCACGGTGCCGTACTCGTCGTCGCCCAGTCGCGTGGCGAGGTGGACGCGTCGGCCGAGCCGGGCCAGGCCCAGGGCGGTGTTGGCGGGGCTGCCGCCCGGGTGGACGCGCCGGCCGCCCGGGGAGTCGACCACGTCGGCGAGCGCCTCGCCCACCACCAGAACGGCCCCGGGCGGGGTGTGCCCGGTCACGGGGTGACCAGGATCTTCCGGCCCAGGCCCGCCCCGAAGCGATCGAGGGCGGTGGCGTAGTCGGTGAGCGGGAAGCGGTCGCTGATGAAGACCCGGGGGTCCAGCACCCCGGAGGCGAAGAGCGCGGCGGCCCGCTCGAAGCTGTGCAGCACGGCCATGGAGCCGGTGATGGTGATCTCGTGATTGTAGATCTTGTAGGGCTCGATGATCGCGCGGGCCGCATAGGCGGCGACGCCGAACTGCAGGAAGGTGCCGCCCCGGCCGACGCGGCCGAGCGCGTCCTGGATCGCGCGCTCGTTGCCGGTGGCGTCGATGACCACGTCCCAGCCGCGGGACTGGTCGAACTCCTCGGCGCGGGCGGCCGTGCGGCTGCACCCGAGCCGGTCGGCCGTGGCCAGCCGCTCGCTGTTGAGGTCGACGACGTCGACGGAGGCCGCCCCGGTGCGCTTGGCGAGTTCCAGCATCATCAGGCCCATGGTGCCGGAGCCGTAGATGAGCACGCTGGCCCCGATCCGGGTGCGCAGGACGTCGTAGCCGCGCACCGCGCAGGAGAGCGGCTCGATGAGCGCGGCGTCCTCGACGGCGATGTGCTCGGGCAGCCGGACGCAGTTGGCGGCGGGGGCCACGGCGTACTCCGCCGCGGCGCCCGCAGTGGTGACGCCGATGGCGGCGTACCGCTCGCAGAGGTTGTCCCGGCCGAGGCGGCAGTAGTGGCACTCGTGGCAGTACAGCGAGGGGTCGACGGCGACCCGGTCGCCGATGGCGAGGTTGCTCACCCCGGCGCCGAGGGCGACGACCATTCCGGCGAACTCGTGGCCCGGCACCAGCGGCAGGCTGGGCGCGAACTCGCCGCCCAGGATGTGCAGGTCGGTGCCGCACAGGCCGCAGGCCGCGACCTCGACCACCACCTCGCCGGGGCCGGGCGACGGGTCGTCGACGCTCTCGATGCCGAGCACGCCGGGGGAGCTGATGACGACTGCCTTCACTTGACTGCTCCAAGGGAGAGGCCCTGGACGAGCTTGTCCTGGGCGGTGAAACCGGCGGCGAGCACCGGCAGGGAGACACAGACGGCGGCTGCGCAGACCTTGGCCAGGAAGAGCCCCTGGCTGGTGACGAAGCCGGTGAGGAAGACGGGTGCGGTGCCGGCGACCACGCCGGTCAGGACCCGGGCGAACAGCAGCTCGTTCCAGCTGAAGATGAAGGAGATGAGCGCGGTCGCGGCGAGGCCGGGGGCGGCCACCGGGGCCAGGATGCGCAGCAGCGTCGCAGGCAGCCCCGCACCGTCGATGGCGGCTGCCTCCAGGATCTCCTTCGGCACCTCGGCCAGGAACGACCGCATCATCCACACCGCGATCGGCAGGTTCATCGAGGTGTAGAGGACGACGAGCAGCCAGATGTTGTCCAGCAGACCGGTGTTCTGCGCGATCAGGTAGACCGGCAGCAGGCCCGCGACGGCCGGGAGCATCTTGGTGCTGAGGAAGAAGAACAGCGTGTTGGTCCACTTGCGGACCGGCCGGATGGACAGCGCGTACGCGGCGGGTGTGGCCAGGGCCAGCACCAGGAGGGTGGAGAGCACGCTCGCGGTCAACGAGTTGATCAGGGGCGGCCACGGACTCACCCCCGTCCCGGCGCCGAAGAACTCGCGGTACCCCTGGAGGGTCAGCGGGGCGGCCACGCTCGGCGAGTTGGTCGCGGCGTCCGGTTCGCTGTGCAGCGAGGTGAGCACCATCCAGGCGAACGGGAGCAGGAACAGCAGGCCGACGAGCCAGGCGGCCAGACCGAGCAGGTTGTCGGTGCGGCGCACCCGGGTGCCGGTCATCACTGGGTCTCCTCTCGGAACAGGGAGAGGACGGTGCGCAGCGCGAGCGTCGCGATGATCGTGGTCAGTGCGACCACGATCACGCCGTCCGCCGAGGCCTGGCCGTAGTCGTGCGCCTCGTAGAACGTCCGGTAGACGCTGTACGGCAGGTTGGCGGTGCCCAGGCTGCCGGAGGTCAGGGTGAAGACGGCGTCGAAGTTCTGCACCACGTAGACGCTGCCGAGCAGGGCGGCCAGCTCCAGATAGCGGCGCAGGTGCGGCAGGGTGATGTGGTGGAAGATCTGCCAGGCGTTGGCACCGTCGACCCGCGCCGCCTCGACGGCGTCCAGCGGGCGGCTCTGCAGCCCGGCGAGCAGGATCAGCATCATGAACGGCGTCCACTGCCACACCAGGGAGGCCTCCACCGCCAGCAGCGGCAGGCTGGAGAGCCAGTCCGGCTGCGGGGCGTCGCTGCCGCCGACCGCCGTGAGCAGGCCGTCGAACAGGCCGTAGGAGGCGTTGTACAGCGCGTGTTTCCACAGCAGTGCCGAGGCCACCGGCACCACCAGGAACGGGGTGATCAGCATCGTCCGTACGAGGCCGCGGCCGAGGAAGCGGCGGTCGAGCAGCAGTGCCGTGCCCAGCCCCAGCAGGAGGCTGACGGCGACGACCGTGACGGTCAGTTCGACGGTGGTCAGGATGGACGCGCGCAGTGCCGGGTCGCTCAGCGCGTGGGCGTAGTTGGAGAGTCCGCCGAAGCCGCGGTCCGTCGGGTCCAGGGCGTTCCAGCGCATGAAGGAGATCACCAGGGTGCCGGCGAACGGCAGCTGGGTGACCACGATCATGAAGATCAGGGCGGGGAGCAGCGGTGCGCGGCGCGCCCAGGCCCCGCGCGGGCGGTGCTCGGCGGGTGCCGTGCGGCTGCGGCCTAACAACGCGGATGCCTTCAGGGCGTCGGGTGGGGAGGCTGTGTTCATGTGGGTTCCTGGGGTGCGGGCGGCCCTCGGCCGGGACGGTTGGACAACAGCCGGGGGCCGCCGGACGGCGGGCTTGGTGGCCGCTACTCGGCGTGCGCGGCGGCGGTCTTCTCGGCGAGGGCCTGGCCGGCGCTCAGCGCCTGTTCGACGGTGATCCGGCCCGCGATGGCGGAGCTGATCTGCTGGGACACCTGGGTGCCCAGGTCCTCGAACTCGGGGATGCCGACGAACTGGATGCCGGGGGCCGGACGGGGCTGGACGCCGGGGTTGGCCGGGTCGGCGGACTGCAGGGCGTCGAGGGTGGGCTTGGCGAAGGCCGAGGCCGACGCCAGGTACTGCGGGGTGGCGTAGGTGGAGGTCCGCTTGCCCGCCGGTACGCGGGACCAGCCCAGCTGGGACCCGACCAGCTGCTCGTACTCCTTGCTGGAGGCCCAGGAGATGAACTTCCAGGCGTCGTCCTGGTGGTGGCTGGCCTTCTGCAGCCCCCAGGCCCAGGTGAAGAGCCAGCCCGAGCCGGTGGTCTGCTCGACCGGGGCCGGTACGTAGCCGATCCTTCCTGCGACGGGTGAGCCGGACGACTCCAGGGCGCCGGCGGCGGAGGTGGCGTCGTACCACATGGCGGTCCTGCCCTGCTCCATGTTGTTGAGGCACTCGGTGAAGCCGGCCTCGGGCGCGCCGGCCTCGCCGTGGTCGCGGACCAGGTCGACGTAGAAGGAGGTCGCCTGCTTGAAGGCGGGGCTGGTCAGTTGGGCGTGCCAGTCCTTGTCGAACCAGGTGCCGCCCATGGTGTTCACCACGGTGGTGAGCGGGGCGGTGAGTTCGCCCCAACCGGGCTGGCCCCGCAGGCAGATGCCCTTCAGGCCCTGCTCGGCGCCGTCCACCTGGGCGGCCAGGGCGGCGACCTGCTGCCAGGTGGGCTTGTCGGGCATGGTCAGCTGCCTGGCCGCGAAGACGTCCTTGCGGTACATCAGGAACGAGGACTCGCCGTAGAAGGGTTCGGCGTACATCTGGCCGTCCACCGTGAGCGAGGTGCGGATGGCGGGCAGGACGTCGTTCTGGTCGAAGGCCGCGTCGGCGTTCGCGCGGGGGGTCAACGGCGCCAGCCACCCGTTCTTGGTGAAGATCGGCGTCTCGTAGTTGCTGATGGTCGCCACGTCGTACTGGCCGGACTGGCTGGAGAAGTCCTGTGTGATCTTGTGGCGGACGTCGTTCTCCGGCAGCACCGTGAAGTTGACCGTGATGCCGGTGGCCTTGGTGAAGTGGTCGGCCGTCAGCTTCTGCAGGTCGGCCATCTGCGGGTTGTTCACCATCAGCACGTTGATCGAGTGCGCGCCGCCGGTCCCGCCCGCCCCGCTGCACGAGGCGAGGCCGAGGGGGGTGAGCAGGGCGGCGCCGACCGCGAGGGTGCGTTTGGGGATCATGGGTGCTCCTCTTTCGGGTTCGTACAGGAACGACCTGCCGCCGACTTGTGCGCTGCGGCGGGGCGGCGGGGGAGGGGAGTCGGGGAGAGGCGGACGGCGGGAAAGGGGCGGTGGGGCAGGGGCGGGTCGTCAGACCCGGATGACCTTGGGGCCGAGCCGGGCGTAGCGGTGGGCCTCGACGGCGGACAGGCCCGTGTCGGCGACGATCGCCTCGAAGTCGCCGACCTCGGCGAACCGGCAGAAGCTGCTGGCGCCGAACTTGGTGTGCACGCCCATGAACACCCGTCGGCGGGAGACCTGGAGGGCCTTGGCCTTCACGTCGGCCACCACCGGATCGGGCGTGGTCAGCCCCATCTCCCGGGAGATGCCGTTCGCGCCGATGAAGGCGAGGTCGATGACGAAGCCGTTCAGCATGGTGCAGGTCCACGAGCCGACCGTGGCGAGCGTGCGGGAGCGGACCCGGCCGCCGAGGAGCAGCACCGTCAGGTTGGCGGACTCCGCCACCGCGGCGGCGGTGGTCAACGAGGCGGTCACCACGGTCAGCGGCCGGTCGGTCGGCAGCAGTGACGCCAGGAGCTGTGGGGTGTAGCCCTCGTCGATGAACACCGTCTCCGCCTCGCCCAGCAAGGTGGCGGCGGTGGCCGCGATCCGGCGCTTCTGGTCGACGTTGAGCGTGGTACGGCGCGCGAGGTCTGTTTCGAACCCCGCGCTCTCGACCGGGTACGCCCCGCCATGGGTGCGGTGGAGCAGGCCCCGGTCCTCCAGCACGCGCAGGTCACGGCGGACGGTCTCCTGGGCGACACCGAGGTCCTCGGCGACGCGGGTGACCTCGATCCGGCCCTGGTGGCGTGCCAGGGCGAGGATCCGGTGCTTGCGCTCTTCCCCGCGCATCGCGAGCCTCCTCAATTACTCATCCGTTGCTGACCGTTCGGGCTCCGCCGGCCCGTTTTGTTGCCTGTTTCAGATTTATACCGGCTGGGTGCGGCGCCCGGAGCGCCTGGAGATTTCGAAATCCTTACCGGTATCTGCCCGTTCGGGGCGCGTCCTGAATGGTCGGCGGACGGCGGTTGCCCGAACGGGCGCCGCAGGGGCCCGAATCGTGTTCGGCCTGCCCGGCGGCGCCCGAGGGCCGGCTGTCAGCGGTCGGTCGGATCCGGGGGAGGAGCGGGGGCTTCGGCGGGTGCGGTCGGTGCGATGGGTTGCGGCGCCGGGAGTTGTGGGACGGGGAGTTGCGGGGGCGGGGCGATGGTGATGGCGCCGGAACTCGTCAGGATCGGCGGGCCTGCCGGCTGTTCCGCCGGGCTGTCGTCCGGCGGGGTGGCCTGGGCCGCGGCGTCCGGCTGAGGTCGGCCGCCGGTGGGCGAGGCTGTCGGGCCGGTGCTCGCGGGCCGGGCCGGCGGCGGGCTCACGGTCGCGGGCGGGGGTGGGGGAGGTGCGGTGAGCACGTCCAGGACGGAGCCTTCGGAGCCTCCGGGGCCGAACGGGTGCTGGGACGTGGTGGAGGACGGGGACACCGGCGAGAGTCCGGCGAGGTCCGACAGCACCGAGCCGTGCAGGCTCGACACCTCGGACGCGGCGTCGCTCGGTGGCTGGTGGCCGATGGGGGCCGCTGATGCGGTGGCGGGTGGTGCGGTGCTGTCGATCGAGAGGGGGAAGCGCCCGGGGGCCCCGGCGGTGGTCGCGGGGGTTGGGGCTGGGGCGGCCGTCGGTGCGCCGGCGGCGGGGGATGGTGCCGTACTGCTGGCGGTGGCCGCGGGCGCGTCGGCCGGGCTGCCGGCGGGTGCGGGTGCGGGTGCGGGTGCGGGTGCGGGTGCGGCTGCCGGGTCCTTCTGCGACCAGTAGTACAGGTTGCCGTCGGTCGGCACGGCCTCGCCGTACGGCCCGTTCCGGTCGGCCTTCTGCGTGGTGATCTGGACCGGCTGCCGCATCAGCGACTGCGGGCCCTTGATCTCCGCCTTGCCCGCCTCGGTCGGATCCTTCCCGTGCGGGATGCCACCCGCCGGAAGGTCGCGGCCGGGCACGCCGGGGGCACGGGTCACGTGGATGGTGCGGTCGCCGCTGTTCTGGCCGGCCACGTTGCCGGCGTTGATCGGGATGTTGACCAGCGGGTCCTTGGTCAGCACCGAGAAGTCCGCGGGGTTGACGCTCCAGGTGTAGCCGTTGGTCGCGGTGGTGCTGGAGGCGTCCTCGGCACTACTGCCGAGCTCGTCCTTTCCCTTGTCGCGGGTGTTGACCTCCTCGGCCGGGCCGGTCGGGTCCATCGTGACCACCAGGTGGGTACTGCCGTCCGCGCCGAACGGGACGGTCCGGTACGCGGATCCGTGGGTGTTGAGCTGGTGGAAGACGGCCGGCGTGGACTGCGGGGAGAACACCTGACGGACCGCCGCCTGCACGTCGATCGGCAGGTGCTGCTGCTGTTCCTGCTTCAGCGGGTTGCCCTCCGGCAGGCGCGGGTCGCTGATGAAGGACTCGACGACCCGGTGGCCCAGGTCGACCGCCGCCTGCGGTGTGACGAAATGGGCCACCTTGCTCGCGGCCGCGCCGACCATCCCGGCGCCGGTGGACAGCGCGGAACCCGCCTGGCCCAGGACACCGCCGCCCCATGGGCGCGGCGTGGTGAGCGTGCGGACGGCGTTGTCGATCAGCCCCCCTGGATTGTCGAAGCCGGCCATGTCGTGGCCCTTGGCCAGTTGCTGGCGCCAGGCGTTGACGTTGTTCCCCTGCGGGCCGACCGGCTGGAGCGGGATGCCGCCCCCCTGAGGAGCGCCCGCCGGGCCGCCGGCCGGGTGCGGTGCGGGCGCCGGGTGTGCCTGCGGTGGCTGGACGGCGGCCGGAGCGTGGTCCGCCGCGGGCTGCCGGGTCAGCGGCTCGGGCACCCAGGCCTCCGTCCGCCAGACCGTGTCGGCCGGAGCGGGCGGGCGGGAAAGGTTGATGAACCGCCCGCTGCTGTTGCGCTGGCTGACCGTCACCTCGTACTGCACGTGGTTGGAGAACTTGTGGTTGGTCCCGAAGCCGGAGGTCTTGTGGTCGACCGAGGTGGTGATCCCCGACTTGGCGCCGGAGGACAGACTCCCCTCCACGCTCGCCGCCGGGTTGTAGGTGGCGCTGTTGATGTGGTCGGCACCCTCCGGTGCGCGGTAGGAGATACGCAGGTTGCCGTCCGCCCCCAGCGAGCCCGACTTGCCGGAGCTGCCGGTGACCGTCTGGGACGCGGTGACCTTCCGGCTGATCTCGCTCTCCGACTGCGCGTTGTCGTCGCGCCAGCCGGCCCGCGACACCCCGCGCACCAGCACCTGGGTGATCACCCGGTTGCCGCGGCTCTCGTCCACGTGGCTCGCGAGGACACCCTTGCCCATCACGTCGTCGGACCTGGCGTTCAGGTTGTGCGGGGAGTAGGTGTCGGCGAACGGCAGCGCGCGCAGTGGTGGCTCGCCCGCCGGCCGCGGACCGTGCAGTTGGCGGTCGATCTCGGCCAGGATCTCGTCACTGCTGAGGATGTGCACGAACGCGCCGCCGCTGACGCCCTGGTCGAGCAGCGGCGCGGTGCGGGGTTCGGCCGGCGGCGGCTCGGTACCGTCGGCCAGCGCACGCACATCGGAGTCGGAGAGCAGGACGTGCACGGTGTGCTCGGTGCGCTGCGGGTCGCCGTACGTGGTGTGGCCCTTGGTGTCGGTGACCCGCCCGACGGTGGTGATGTCCGCCTTGGCCTGGTAGACGTGCCAGGTGCCCTTGGGCGTGGCGAGCGTGCGGACGGTCGACATCTCGTGCTTGACCGAGTCGCCGCCGCTGGGCCCGTAGCCGCCCTTGATCTTGGCCCCGCCCCGGATCTGGTAGCTGGACTCGAAAACACCGGTCGGCGCCTCGGGGAACCGCCCGACGTCCGGCCCGGCCGAGCCCTTCACCCCGCCGCTCCACTTGTCGTCGACGGTCGTCGAGGTCTTCGAGGTGCTCTCGATGGTCAGCTTGCCCTCGCCGGACAGGGTCTCCTGGTACTGGAAGTCGCTGAGCCGGGCGCGGGTGGACAGCCCCGCGGTGTGCTGGTCGAGTGTCCCGCCCACGTGCTCGTCGCCGGTGTTCGCCCACCCGTTGTGCGAGGCGCTGACGGCGCCGCGCAGCTGGTCCGCGCTGCCGAGCACGTCCAGCAGGCCCGGGACGTCGGACGGCTTGCCGTGGACGCCGCCCTTGCCGAAGGCACTGCCCAGCGCCTGATCGGCGGTCGTCCGGAAGGACGGCCCGTCGACGCCCCCGATGAAGTGGGCCTGGGGCAGCCGGACGAGCGCGGGGTTGCGCGGTGGTGGGGTGTCGGGTGCGGGCGCGGGCGGGTGCTGTGCCACGATCAGTTGCCCGCCGTGCGGTTCGACGGTCGCCGTCCGGTCGGCGTGCGGGGAGTCCGGGCCGGTGTTCAGCACCGTGGTGGGGTGGTCGGCGTCCTGGCGGCCGATCATCACGTGGTAGGTGACCGGGTAGCCGAACCTCTCGGCCGACCCCTCCAGGCTGAACTCGTGCTTGGTCTCGGTGGACGAGGCTGTGGTGGTCTGGTGGGTCCGGCCGTAGGAGCCGTCGACACCGACGTTGACGAAGGCCCGGGTGGTGTCGGTCGGGTTGGCCGAGGTGCGTACGTTCCCGGCACCGGAGAGGGTGTGTTTGCCACCGCCGATGACTCCCAGGTCCCCGCCCACGGTGCGGCTGGTGCTGTTCTTCGTCGTCGACGTCTCCGAGCCGACGTGCTCACCGGGTCCGGGCTCGGCCTTCACCAGGATCTCGAAGGTGTGCGCGTCGCGGCCGGGAAGGTGCGAGGAGTCCAGGGTGATCCGGAAGGAGCCGTCGATCAGCTCCGGTCCGCCTCGGGCCAAGGCGGAGGGGGTGATCTGCTGGTGCAGGTCGCCGAGGTTCTTGAGCGCCTGCGGGGTGACCCGGGGGTGTCCGCCGCCCGCTGCGCCGGACGGCGGCGGGAGGAGACCGGGCGCCTGCCTGTGCAGCTCGGTGACGATGTGGTGCTCCAGCTCCGAGGAGCCGGGCATCTTGAGGTACGAGGTGCGCCGGCTGCCCAGCGGGTCGCGCAGCCCCGCCGCGTCCGGTGCCGCCGGTGGCCGAGGCGCCCGGGGCGCCGGGGCCGGCCGGGTGGGTGCGGGGAGCGGGTCGGGTGCGGTGGACGGGCCCGCGTGCGCGGGGGCGGGTGTGGGGGCGTGGGCGGGGGCGGGGGTGCCGTGGTCGGGTGCGGAGGAGTGGCCGGCTGGGGAGGGCTGCGAGGCGGGGGTGTGATCGCTGGCCGGGGAGTCCGCCGGGGTGTGGGTGGTCGCCGGGGTGTGGGTGGTCGGCGGGTGCGGTACCACCCGGAGGACCTGGCCGGTGATCGGGTGGTCGACGGTGATCACGAGGTCGCCGCCGTGTGCACCTTCCGGGGCCGGGGCCGGGTCGACCCGGACGCCGATCTCCTGGTTCTTGGTGTCGTACAGTCCGTCCTTGCCGGGGGAGAGGTGCTGCTTGGTCACGGTGATGTGGAAGTGGACGTCCGTGGCCACCAGGTCGGCCTTGCCCGCGTGCTCGTGACTGCTCGCCACCTTGACCGTGTGGTTGCTCTTGTCCTCGTGGTCGTGGTTGCTGCTGTACGAGTAGCCCACCGAACCGCCCAGCCACGTGGTCTCGTCGGAGCCCGGGCGGGAGGACTTCGCGACCTGACCCACCGCACCGCCGGTGACACCGAGACTCCGGGACGACTTGTTCGTCTGGGTCTCCTTGTGCTCGGTCGACGTGGTCGAGCCCTGTTCGCTCTTGTGGTCGACGGTGTCCAGCACGGTGGAGCCGTGGGGTTCGAGGGTGAGGTGCAGGTTGCCCGTACTGCCGTCGGAGAACCGCACCGGGGGCGAGGTGAGGCCCCAACTCGCCGCGTGCTCGAATTCGTCGACCACGTTCTTGACCGTGAAGAAGTCGTTGATCGTCTGGTGCGCGGCGGCGTTGGGGTTGCGTTCGTCCGGCAGGGCGTCGAAGACCGCCTCGCGGGCCCCGTCGAGTCCGGTGACCGTGAGCGGCTGCCCCTCGGGGTGCGCGGCCGGTGGTGGGACGTGGTCGTCGGCGGCGCCTTCCGGCGGCGGTTCCCAGCCTCGCCAACTCTGTGGCTCGGTCCCGATGGGGGTGGATCGGTGGGGGATCTCGGCGGTCACCGATCCGACGAGCGGAGGCTGTCCGCCGGCGCCCAGCGGCCGTCCGTTCGGGTCCACCACGGTGACGTGGTAGGCGAACTGGGCGATGTGCGGGGCGGTCGGACCGGTCAGCGTCAGCTTGTGGGACGTCTCGGTGGTCGACGTGACGGTGGTCTCCGTCTCGTGGTTCACCCCGCCCAGGGCGCCGGAGACCGAGCCCGTCGCGAGCAGGTGCGGGTTGACCGGATGTATGTAGGAGGGCCCGAAGTTGGCACCGGCCTCCGCCTGGTAGCCCTGGGTCTTGCGCGGTTCGGGCGAGTAGCTGGACTTGGCGGTCGACTCGATGTCGGTCTTGCCGTCCTTCTCGGCCTGGTCCTTGGTGAGCGCGTGCTGGGCCGGCTGCCAGGTGTTCGGGTGTGCGGCGATCTGTACCTCGTGCGGCTCTCCGTTGACGGTGAGGGGGAAGCGCCAGCCGCCGGCCACCATCTGCGGGTGGTTCTCGCGGAAGGAGCCGGGCGTGAGGCGGGAATCGAGGCCCTGGACCACCGTGCGGTCGTGGCGATGGGTGCCGAGCGCCTCCTCGATCCGGTTCCGTACGGCTGCGGGGCCGGGGTCATCGGTGATCTTCAGCCCGGCGAGGGAGGTCGTGTGCCGCTCGTCGACCTTCACGGGCGGCGTGGGGGCGGGGCGTGTGGGCGGCGGGGGTGCGGGCTGGTGGGCGGCGGGTTGATGGGTGGGTGCGGGGGTGGTGGGTTCGTGGGCGGTGGGCTGCTGAGTGGTCGGCTCGTGGGTGGCGGGCTGGTGTGTCGCGGGCTGGTCGGTGGGTGTCTGGGTGGCGGGGTGCTGGTGCTGCGCGGTGGGGCCCTGGGATGTGGTCGCGTGGGCGGTGGCTTGCGGCTGCTGGTGCTGCGCCGGGTCGGCCGGCGTGACATGAGGGGCGGCGGCCTGCGCCGGCGGCGCCGGGTGCGGGTCATCGAGGGCGGGTGTGTGCGCCCGGACGGGGGTGGACGGTGGGTACGTGGTGCGGGTGGGGACGGCGACCGGGTCCACCCAGGTGTGCCGGCGCGGGGCCCAGGGCGCGGTGGCACGGGCGTGCTGCCAACCGGGGTCGGTGCTGACGGGGCGTCGGGCGGTGGCCCCGTCGGTGGACGGCTGCGTCGGGGTGCCGGAGCCGGTCCCGGCGTGCTGGGGCTGGGGTGCGGCCGCGCCGGAGGCGGCCGGCGTGGCGGCGGGAGTGACGGCCGGGGGCTCGGCGGGTGCTGCGGGCTGGGCGGTCGGGTCCGGGCTCTCCTGGGGCGGCAGTTGGTCGGGCGGGGGCGTGGCTTCCGTGGTCTTGGGCGCCACCTCGTCGGGTGCGTGCGGTTTCGACACCGAAGCGGAACCGGAGGCACCGGCGGGCGACTCGCCGGCCGGGCGGTAGATGCGCCGGTCGTCACCGCCGGTCAGCGCGCCCAGCAGCAGCAGGTGGCGGTCCCGCAGACCGCCCTGCACCAGACCGGGGGCGGACGGCGGCTGCCGGAAGTCGCCGAGCAGGCTGCCCGGGGTGTCGGCGCGGTGGGGGTTCGACGGGTCCTGGTACTCGTCCCTGAGGCCCAACTGGTGGGCGAACTCATGGCTGTACGCGGTCGGTTCGGCGCCGACCGGCCAGGTGTACTGGTCCATCGGTCCGTCGTGGCCGACCAGGTCCACCGTGAGGTGCGGGTGGCCCTCCGGCCCGACGGGCTCGACCGTGACGTGCAGGTGGTCGCCGTTGGGGAGCGTGTGGTCCGGGGCGTTGAAGTGTTGCTGGACGCCCTGCTGGAGACTGCTGACCGTCTCGGCGACGTCCTTCGGGCTGCCGCCCTGGAAGGCGACCCGGACGGTCAGGTCGGTGTACGGCCTGTTCTCGAACGTGAAGCGGCGCTGGTCGAAGCCGGACCGGACCAGGAAACGCGGGGTGCGGTCGACCGTCATGGTCGGCTGCGGGCCGCGCGGCCCCGGGTCTCCCGGCCCGGCGGATGACGGGTTTGACGGCGGGTTGGACGGCGTGGCGGCCGGCGGGGCCGATTGTGCGGTGGACGGCCCGGCGGGCCGGCCGGAC
This sequence comes from Kitasatospora sp. NBC_00374, assembly GCF_041434935.1. Taxonomy (NCBI): domain Bacteria; kingdom Bacillati; phylum Actinomycetota; class Actinomycetes; order Kitasatosporales; family Streptomycetaceae; genus Kitasatospora; species Kitasatospora sp. NBC_00374. The sequence goes on from NZ_CP107964.1 coordinate 8,416,406, forward strand.
GGCCCCTCGGGCTCGGCCGTCGCCCGGGCGGACCCGGACCCCTGCGCCGACCCGACCGACCCGACCGGCGCCGGGTGCGGCAACCCGCCGGCCGACGGGGGTGGCGCTGTGGTCGCTGAGGTCGCCGGGGGTCGCTGCGCCGCGGTCGGCGTGCTGGTCCCGCCGTCCGGTCCGGCGGTGCTGTGCGCGGTTCCCGCTGCCGGGGCGGCCGGTGTGGCGCTGCTCAGCGGTGGACGGGCGGGTGCGGTCGGTGCCTCGGCCGGCTGCGGGCGGGCGGGTGCGGTCGGTGCCTCCGCGGGCTGCGGGCGGGCGGGTTGGGCGGCCGGCTGGCCGGTGGGTTCGGGTGTGGCGGTACGGGCCGGGGCCGGCTGGGCGGGTTCCTGCGCGCGTACCGGCGCCCCGGCGGCGCCGGGAGTGGCCCCGACCGTGGGGGACCCGTCACCCGCTCCGGGCCGGGTGCCCGTGGGCGTGCCGGTGCGGTCGGGGCTCTGGACATCGTCCCGGGTCTGCGGCGGGGCCGCGGCGGTGGCGGGTTGGGTGGGCTGGTCGTGCCGGATGCCCTGGTCGGCGGAGGCAGCCGGGGCGGCGGGGGCGGCCGGGGCCTGTGCTGCCGTCCGGGCGGGTGCCTCGCCGGGGTGGGAGACCGCTGCCTGGCCGGTCGAGCCGGCAGGCAAGGTCCGGGGCCCGGCATGCTGGACGACGGGCGGGGTGGGCGATTCCGTGGCGACCGGCCGCCCCGACGTGGTGATGGGCGGCGTCGCGGCGTGGGGCGCGGAGGTGTGCGAGCCACCGCCGGAGGCCGTGGAGGCCGTGGAGACCGGGGCATGCGGCTGGGCCGGCGCAGCCGGGGCGGTGCCGCCGGAGCCCTGGCGCCCTGGCGCGCGGGGTGCCACGCCGACCCCGGTGTCACGCGGACCGCGGGACTCCTGGGCCCCGGACCCGTTCTGCGCGGTCTGCCGGGCGGGCGGCCCGTTGACCACGGCCGGGCCCGACCCGTCCGGCACCGGTCGCACGTCGTGCCCGGCGGATCCCGTGGCGGGCCGGCCCCCGGCGAGGGTGGTCTCGAAGCCGGGCAACCCCGAGGGCGTCCGCGCGGCTGCGGGAGCCGCGGCCGTCCCCCGGCCGGGCGGAGGCAGCGCGGCGGTGGCGCCGGTGACCGTACCGCCCGGCTCCGGCTCGTGCCCGGCCGGGTGCTCGGCGCCGCCGCCCGTTGCCGGCGGGATCGACGACGCGGACGGCGGGGCGGACGAGGCGGCCGGGTGGGCTTCCGGCTCCGGTGCGGTCTCCGATGGGGATTGCGCTGCCGGACCCGACACCGGACCCGACACCGGACGGTCGCCCCGCCCGGTGTCGACGGCGGCCGGCTCGGCCGGCCCGGCGGATTCCGGGAGCGGGCCGCTCGGGAGAACGCCCCGCTCACCATCCGGTCCGTCGTTGCCCGGGCCGATCGGCTCCGGCGTGCCGAATCCGCCCGGCCCCTCGGCACCGTTGGGCTTGGGCAGGTGCGGCGCCGACGGCACGTGGACGTCGATCGGGTCCACCACGGGCTTGGCGCCGCCGCCGCGGCCCTTGCGGCCGCCCGCCATACCGCCGATCGCTCCGCCGGCGGCCGCCAGGCCGAGCTCGGACGGTCCACCGAAGATGCCGGAGAGCACCACGCCGCTGGCGACGCCGCTGATCCCGCCGGTGATGCCCTTGCCGATCACGGTGTTGGCCGCGTCCTTGGCGAGCGCGCCCGCCCCCAGGCCGATCGCCCCGCCGACGCCCCCGCCGATCGCGCCGCTCCCCGCCGAGGAGGCGACGGAGGACCAGTCCCAGCCGGAGCGGTCGTGCATGAGCTTCTGGAGCCCCTGGATCCCCAGGTCCATGCCGGCCATGAACGCCGCGCCGCTGGCGATCGCTATGATCATCCGTCGCATGATCATGGCGACCGTCGCCCGCGTCGCGGTGACCATGGCCGGGATCGCCTCCGGTGCCCAGAAGGACAGGTCGACGATCTCGCCGGCCAGCCAGGTCAGTTGCGCGAGGATCATCAGCTTGCCGTGCTGGAGCTGTACCCCGGTGTTGCGCGCGGCCAGGCCCAACTGCCCTGCGGCCTTGGCGATCTCGGGCGTGCTGGTCTCCAGGCCCTGGACGAACCGCTGGAACTCGTCGGCGACCTGGCCACCGATGTGGCCCAGTACGGCGCTGCCGGCGGGACCGAGCCGCGAGGTGAGGCCGGCCAGCCGGCGTCCGGTGTCCTCCCAGACGTTCGCCACGCCGCCCATGGCGTCCTCGTCGCCCTGGGGCCAGTGCGAGCCGGCCGCCAGCGAGGCGACCCAGGAGAGCCACGGGGGGAGTTGGATGGTCACGGCTTCCCCGGCCTGCCCCGGTGCCCGCCGCCCTCGGTGCCCCCGGCGCCGCCGATCGTGGGGAGGTGCTCGCCGTTGCCGGTGAGGGTCTGTGCGTGCGCGATGTTGTGGTCCTCCTGGCGGCGGTAGTTCTTGGCCATGGTGTCGATGCCGTCGGCCGTCTGGTTCACGACGTTGCCGATGGCCGTGAAGCCGAGCAGGAGTTGGTCGCGCGGGCCGCCGTAGACCTCGTAGAACTGCCGGCCGGACTCGTCGTCGCCCCAGCAGGGGCCGATCGCGGCCAGCCGCTCGGTGAGACCCGCGCCGATGCCGTGGAAGTCCGCGGCGATCTCCCGCATCCGGAGCATCGGCTCGCGCAGCCCCTCGGTGTCGACGGAGAAGGTGCGGTCAGCCACGGTCGCCTCCGGTGCTCCGGCCGTTCTCGAGGTAGTCGCGCACCTCGTCCGGCATGCCCGGTGTCTCGGGCAGCAGCGCCGTGGGGTCAGCGGTGCCCCCGAGCAGGCCGGCGGCGCTCGCGCCCGACGGCAGTTGGAGGTCGGCCAACCGGGCGACCTGCTCCAGCGCGTCGCGGCGGGCCTCGGCGATGGTCGTCAGCAGGGCCTCCGAGAGTTCCTTCGGGGTCAGCCGGCGGTAGGCGCCGGTCGGGAACTCGATCCGGGTGACGTCGCCCTGGGCGCTGACCGTCACCTTGACGGACTGTCGGGGCGCGGTCGCCGTGCCGGTGGTCTCCTTGATCCTGCGCCGGGTCTCCGTCGCGCCCGCGCGCTGCCGCTGGTAGAGCGCGAGGAGGTCCTCGATCTCCTGGTCGTACGTCGAGCTCATGGTGTCCTCTTCCGCTCCGGTCAGATGATGGCGCCGAGGCCCTCGGCGTCCGCGGTGCCCCACAGGTCGCGGTCCTGGACGAGCAGGTCGGCGGCGCCGCGGACGGGCGTCTCCTCGTCCGCAGCCTCGGCGGGTTCCGGCTCCGGCTCGGAGGCGATGTCGTCGGTGGAGCAGGACAGCGCGGCGCCGGCGAGGGCGGCGGCTGCGGGGGTGGCGGCGGCCTCTCCGGTGCGGTTGCGCTGCCAGGTGGTGAACGAGGGCTCCGCCGCCGCCACCCCCCAGCTGCCCTCGTCGGCGGTGGCGGGGCCCTCGGCCGTGACGTCCGCCTCCTCCTCGGCCGAGGCGGCCCACAGCAGCGGCGCGAAGGCGGCGCCCGCGACGTCCCAGGCGGTCTCCGGGCCGTCGTCACCGGCGGTCGCCGGGACGGGAATCCCGGCGGAGGCCTGCTCCGAGGCGCGGCCCTCCTCCGCCGGTACCGCGGCCTCGACCGCGCTGTCGGTATCGGCACCGGGCCCGGACAGGGACACGGGCGCAGGCTCGGCCTCGGCGGTGCCCTCGGCCCAGACGGTCGCGGCCTCCTCGACGGAGAGCGCGGCGGCGGCCGTTGCCCGTTGCTCGGCGTGTTCCCGCTCGGGAGCGGCCAGGAGGGGGACGAAGGGCAGCGCGAGGCCCTCGCCGCCTGCGGCGGTGCCCGCTTCGGCCATCTCGCCGCCGGCCTCGCCGGCCCAGGGCTCGTTGCTCTGCTCCAGCAGGCCGCTGGCGTCGCTGGGTTCGTGGCTGGTCTGGGAGGTGGGGGCGCCGCTGCCGGTGTTGGGGAGGAAGGGCATGCCCGCGCTGCCGGGGGTGGTGGTGTCGTGGGCGGTGGTGGTGTCGGTGGGGAGGGTGAGTCCTTCGCCGCCGGTGGCGGTGCCGAGGTGGGTGTCCATGTCGTCGCCGACGTCGGTGGTTCCGGTCCAGGGTTGGGCGTCGTGGTCGAGGAGGCCGGAGGCGTCGCTGGGTTCGTGGCTGGTCTGGGAGGTGGGGGCGCCGCTGCCGGTGTTGGGGAGGAAGGGCATGCCCGCGCTGCCGGGGGTGGTGGTGTCGTGGGCGGTGGTGGTGTCGGTGGGGAGGGTGAGTCCTTCGCCGCCGGTGGCGGTGCCGAGGTGGGTGTCCATGTCGTCGCCGACGTCGGTGGTTCCGGTCCAGGGTTGGGCGTCGTGGTCGAGGAGGCCGCTGGCGTCGCTGGGTTCGTGGCTGGTCTGGGAGGTGGGGGCGCCGCCGCCGGTGCCCGGCAGGAAGGGCATCCCCATGCCGGCCTGGCCGTCCGTGCTCAGGCTCCCCGGGAAGGCGGCCCCGGCCTCCCCGATGCCCGGCAGCCCGCCCACCGACGGTGCCGAGGAGAGCCCGCCGGGCAGCCCGGAGGAGGCGGAGAGGTCGCCGGGGAAGGCGACGGGCTTCCCGCCGGACACTCCACTTCCCAGGCTTCCGGTGCCACTGGTGCCGAGAGCTCCGGGGAACGCGCCGGGGACGCGCTTCGACGACCAGGTACCCGGATCGGCCGTGCCGAGGCTGTCACCGATGCCCAGGCTTCCGGTGCCGCCGACGCCTGTGCTGCCTGGGAAGGCGCCGGGGAGCGGCGCGGAGCTGCCGAGGGTGCCGCTGCCGGACGTGGGCAGGGGGGAGAGGCCGCCCAAGGTGCCGGTGCCGCCGATGCCGGTGCTGCCGGGGAAGGCGCCGGGCAGGGGCGCGGCGGCTCCGCCGGTGCCGGTGCCGGTGCCGCTGTCGAACTTCGGCAGGGGGGAGAGGCCGCCGAGAGTGCCGGTGCCGCCGACGCCGGTGCTGTCGGGAAAGGAGTCGAGGCCTCCGGGGAGGCGGGCGGAGCCGGCACGGAGTGCGCCGAGGCCGGCCAGGCCGGCACCGAGGCCGTCCAGGTCGGTGCCCGCCGGGAAGGCGCCACCGGCGAGCTCGGCACCCGAGGTGAGGTCGGTGGGCAAGGGCGCGGGAGTGCCGAGGGTGCCGGCGCCTTCGGTGCCCGTGCCGCCGCCGAAGGGTGTGACGGCTGTCTTGAAGGCCGTGCCGTCGGGGCCGTTCTTCCCGGCGCCGGGGTTCGGGCCCAGCGAGTCGACCTTGGTCGGGAACGGCTTGGGGTTGGGGCCGAGGCCGAGGCCGTCGGTGGCGTTGAGCGGCGGCTGGTCCGTGGGGTTGGGCAGATTCAGTCCGGTACCCCCGCCGAACGGCGAGTTGACCGGGCCCGGCGAGGTGATGGTGTCGACGGTGACCTGGTACTCGCTCGCGAGGCTCTTCAACACCTCCCGCATGTCGTGGTTCATCATCGCGACCACCTCGGGCTTCTGGCTGACCGGGATCAGGCCGCTGCTCATCGGATCGGCTCCCATGAGGTGCGCCTGCTCGGCGTACCAGTTGTCGATCGCCGCGATCTTGTTCTGCGCGTTGACCAGGCTGACCGCGTTGTCGGCGAGTTGCTGCGGGACGGAGTTGCCGCCCGATTCGCCGCCCGAGATCACGTCGGCCACCGCGCCCACCTGCTTGGAGAACAACTTGATCATGTCGGTGAAGGCGTCCGCGGCGTCGCCCTTCCAGACACCGTCCTTCCCCGCCAGTGCGCCGCTCTGGTCGGCGAGGGCCTGCGAGACACCCGAGAAGACCTGCTGCACGTGGTAGAAGGCGTCCGCCGCGTCCTGGAGCGACTGCGGGTCGGCCACCGACCTGGCCTGGTCCAGGTTGGCGTCGTCGGAGACGCCGCCGCCCATGCCGAGGATGGCAGCCTCGATGTGCTTCCAGTCCCAGACGTCGTAGTCGTGGATGTGGAAGCTGCCACCGGTGGGATTGCCGAAGAGGGCACCGCCGCTGCCCGTGGTGAAGTCGTTGTCGCTGCTGCCCGTGCCGGTGTCCGTGCCACCCATGACCCCTCCTGGTCCTTTTCACCGCGCCGCCCGTCGCCGCTCCCGGGGTGCGGGAGACGGCGACGGGCCGCGCGCCGATCAGCCGTTCTTGCTGTTGCCGGTGTTACCGCTGTTACTGCCGTGGGACTGGTTGCTGCCGCCGGTGCCAGTGCCAGTGCTGGTGCCGGTGCCGGCTTGGCCACCGGCCGCTCCCGGGCCGCCGGCGGGGCCCAGGGCGGGATCACCGCCGGCATCGTGGATGAACGTGTTGAACTTCTCGCTGGCCCCGTTCATCGCGTCGTGGAGGTCCTTGGCAGTCATCTCGTTGGCGTCCTCGACGCGCTTGTACTGACCGCTCAACTGCTTCACGCCGTCCCGCAGACCGCCCAGCGCGTGCCCGAGGTCGGTGAGCGCCTGGAGGCACTGGCCCTTCAGCCCGGCGTCCTCCTCCACGCCGTTGACCTTCAGCTGGATCTTGGCGGCGTGGTAGAAGTTGCCCGGACGCACGCCGATCGGCTCGAGCGCCTTCTTCGCCGCCTCCACCGGCGGGATGAGCCTGGCGATGTTCTCGGCGAACAGGTCCAGCGACGGCGTACTCACCGTGGTGCCGTGCCCCGACTTCCCCGACGCCCCGGGGACGGTCGGCGCGGTGAACGCGTTCGACGTGTCGTAGCTGCCGTGACCGGCCGCGACCGAGGTGTCGCCGCCGTACTGGTGTGAGTTGACTCCGTGGCCCCGCGGGGGCGGAGCGCCGTGCTTCAGGAACTTGATGTCGTCCGGGCTGTCACTCATCCGGCGTCACGACCAGAGCTGGACGCCGGCACGCTCGCCGTAGGCGTAGTACTCGTTGATGGTGCCCAGCATCTGGGTGGCCGTGGCGGCCTTCTGGGTCATGTCGAGCGCGGCGTTGTCCCACACGGTCTTGACCTGCGCGTAGGTGGCCTGCGCGTCGCTGGTCCACTCGACCAGGTGGATCTTGGCCTGGTTGTCGAGGTCGGCCAGCGTCTGGTTGATCCGCTGGGTGATGGCGTTCATCTCACCGACGATGACCTCGACCTGGTCCATCTGGACGCTGTACGTGCTCATGCTGATGACTCCTCAGGGGTGTGGGGTGGTGGGGCGTCAGAGCGGGAAGCCGGCCAGGCCGGGGTTGCCCGCGCTGATCTGCTGGGCGACCTGGTGGGCCACCTGCGTGGTGTCCTCGTGCGTGTTGGCGTACACGTGGGTGTTGGCGGACAGCGTCTCCAGCATGGTGGCCAGCGCGCCGTTGAGCTTCTGGAAGTCCGTCAGCCAGTCGTGCATGGCCTGGTTGTAGATGCTGGCGGCCTGCCCCCGCCAGCTGGCCTGGAGCGCCTCGACCTGGCCCTCGACGTTGGCGTAGGAGTTGCTGGCCTCGTCCAGGGCGGTCTGGAAGCTGCCCTGGGCGGCGGTCATGCCCTGCAGTTCGACCTGGGTCAGTTGCGTCATGTCGCTTCCCTTCAGGAGTGTGCGCCGGCTACCTGTGCCGGCTGCGCGGGTTGTTCGGCCTCGGGTCGGGTGTCGGTGCCCGCCGGAGGACGTGTGAGGTCGTCCAGGGTGACCGTGCGGTCGCGCGCGGTGGCGGCGATCCGCTCGGCCAGCCGGTGCGCCGCGTACGCGGTGCGCTGCGCGGGCTGCTGCCCGGCGAGGGCGGCGCTCAACGCGCCCGCCGCCGCCTCGTCCAGGCGCATCCCGTGGGACGAGAGATGACGGGTGGTCAGGTCCAGGGCCTGCTCGGCGGTGTAGTCCGCGAGCTCGACGTACTGCGCGAACATCCCGGCCAGCTCGGAGTGCCGGCGCACCGTCTCCACCAGGGACGGGCCGCTGCCGGACAGCACCAGCACCGTGCCCTCGGCGCCCTGGGCGGCGGCGGCCAGGGCGCCGAGGACCGCATCGCACTCCCCGGGGTCGCGCCGGGTGAACGCCGGGTCGGCCTCCACGACCAGCAGCCCGCCCGCGGCCTCGGCCAGGGCGGCGGCCAGCCGGAGCCGCGGCTGCTCCGGCCAGCGGGCGGGCACGGTCGACAGCGGCAGGTGGGTCACCGAAGCGGTGGCCAGCAGGCCGAGTTCGGCAAGAGCGCGACCGTACTCCCGGGCGAGGGCCCGGCGTCCGCTGCCGGGGGCGCCCCGGACGAGCAGGTGCGGCGGCCCGCCGTCCGGCGCGCCCGTCCGCCGGGCCTGCGCGAGCAGCAGCAGTCGCTCGCGCAGTGCGGTGCGGGCCGCCTCGATGCCGGTCATCGCCGCGAGGCGGCGCAGCGCGGGCCCCTCCGCCCCGCCGCCAGGGAGTGCCGGTTCGGGGCTCGTCGTCGCGGCCTGCCCGGCCGGCGCGGTGAGCACGTCCGAGGCGGTCAGCCGGGACAACTCCCGGTCACTGTCCGGCGGTTGTGCGGCGAGCCGGGAGGCCTGCCGGTTGATCATCTCCTCGAAGACCTGCCGGGCGACCCGGCCGTTGCCGAACGTGGCGCTCTTCGGCACGTCCTCGAAGTAGCGGTGCAGCGCCGCCACCGCGTTCTCGTCGGGCTCGTAGTAGTGCTTGCCGCACAGGCCCTGGACGATGGTGACCAGCTCGTCGGAGCTGTAGTTGGGGAACTCGACCGTACGGGAGAACCGCGAGGCCATACCGGGGTTGGAGGCGAGGAACTGCTCCATCTGCGCGGAGTACCCGGCGACGATGACCACGATCTCGTCGCGGTGGTCCTCCATCAGCTTCATCAGGGTCTCGACGGCCTCCTGCCCGAAGTCCGGTCCGGTGCCCCGGGACTGGTTGGTCAGGGTGTAGGCCTCGTCGATGAAGAGCACCCCGCCGAGCGCCTTCCTGACGACATCGGTGGTCTTGATGGCGGTGCCGCCGATGATCTGAGCGACCAGGTCGGCCCGCGCCACCTCGACGATGTGGCCCTGGCTGAGGATGCCCAGTTCGGCCAGCACCGCGCCGTACAGCCGGGCCACGGTGGTCTTGCCGGTGCCCGGAGGGCCCGCGAAGACCAGGTGGCGGCTCATCGGCGGCATCGGCAGGCCCATGTCCTGCCGGCGCTGGGCCAGCTTGTTGACGTTGATCAGGCCGGTGACCTCGCGCTTGACGCTCTCCAGCCCGACCAGGGCGTCCAGGTCGGCCAGCGGCCCGGTGCCCAGGCCGGAGGCCTCCGCCGCGCCGGAGGCCGGACCGGACGGCAGAGCGTCCGCCGCTCCGCCGGCCGGGGGCCTGCCGCCGTCGGTGTCCAGCCGTGCGACGTCCGGCTGCCCGGCACCCCGGGCCCGGCCGAGCGCCGAGCCGGCGTTGCCGCGGATCTCGCAGTCGTGGATCCGCACCGGACCGTCGGTGGCGGAGCGCACCCCGTCACCGCCGTTGTCGCACACCGCGCAGTTGTCCAACTCGGCGCGAGCGGACGGTTGCAGATGCACGCCGTGGCGTCGGGCCCCGGTGACCCGGCAGCCGACGGCGGTGATCGATCCGCCCGCCGAGACCCGGATGCCGTCGCCGCTCGATCCGGTGAACTCGCTCTCCCGGGCGTTGAGTTCGGCGCCCTCGCCGACCAGTGCGGGCCCGCCGCGCAGCAGCGAGGAGAGCAGCTCGGCGCGGGCACCGCCGCCCAGGGTCAGGCTCGCCTCCCCGCCTGTGGCGAGCACCCGGACACCGGCCAGCTCGGCGCTCGCCCCCTCGCCCAGCACGATTCCGGAGCCGCGGTCGATCTCGATCTCCGCCTCGCGGGCGGACAGCCGGCCCGCCTGCGGCACGGTCACCGCGGCGGTGGTCGTCCCGGCGAAGGAGGTCTTCTCGCAGACCGCCTCGGAGTCGCCCTCCACCAGCAGCCCGACCGGCGCCTCGACGATCCGGCAGCCCTCCAGCCGCGCCAGGGAGCCCTCGGCGACCCGCACCCCGCCGCCGGCGGCCGGGCCGATGCCGCAGCCGCGCAGCACGGGTCGGGCCCCGCCGGCCACGTGCACCGACGTGCCCCGGGAGCCGGTGAACGAGCAGTCGGTAAGGACGGTCTCGCCCTGGCTGGTCAGATAGGCGTCCAGGATCGAACTGCCGCTGATGGCCAGGCCGTTCAGTCGGGCGTTGGCGTCCTGCTCGACGGCGAGGGCGGGCTTTCCGCTGCCGTCGATCCGGCCGCCCTCGACCACCACCGTGCCGTGGCCGTTGACGCAGATCCCGTTGCCGCGCGGGCGCACCAACGAGCAGTCACGGATGGTCAGTTCGCCCCGCTCGGCGATCACGAACGCGGACGAGGCGACATCGGTGACCACGCACTGCTCCACCAGGTTCGCACCGGCGGAGGTCACCACGATGCCGGCGCCGCGGGTGTTGGTGACCTGGCAGCCGCGCAGCGCCAGCACCCCGTCGTGCCAGGCCAGCACCGCGGCCCAGGCCTCGCCGGAGAGCCGGCAGTCGTCCAGCGCGGCCTGTCCGCGCCGCACGTCCAGCACCGGCGCCTCGCCGTCGGTGCCGGAGAGTTCGAGACCGGACAGGCGCACCGCCTCGGCGTCCAGCACCAGGGTGCTCCCGGCGGCCGAGTGCAGCACCACGGGGCCGTCGCCGTCCTCGGCGGCCAGCGTCACCGGCCTGGTGACGGTGAGCGCCTCCTCGTACCGGCCCGCGGCCACGGTGATCAGGGCACCCTCGGCCGCGTCGGCCAGCGCCGCGGCGATGGTGGGGTAGGCACCCGGTCGCTCCCGGGAGACCAGCAGTCGCTGGCTCATGCGGCCACCGCCTTCGGTGCCGTGCGGGGGAGCAGGCCGGGCGCGGAGCCCCGCGGCGGCGCGCTCCGCCCGGTGTCCCCGGTCCGCGTACGGGTGTCGGGGGCCGGGCCGTCGGCGGCCCGGGCCAGGCCGTCCAGGGCGATCTCGTCGAGCGGCACGTTCGCCTTCCTGTCCTCGGAGCCCTCCGACAAGGAGAGCTCGCGCAGCAGCAGTCGGTCCTGTTCGTCGGTGCCCAGCACCCGGAACCTCGTACCGGGCGGGAAGACCACCCGGTCCGGGGCGGTCGGGGCGACCAGGGCGGTCCGCCGGGCGGTCAGCGACCAGATCAGGAAGTCGGTCGCGTCGGTCGCCGGCTCCGCGGTGCGGGCCCACGCGGTGCAGAAGGCCCACTCGGTCAGCACGTCGCCCTCGCGGTACCAGGCCCGTTCGGACGGGTGCAGCGCGGCGCGCAGCAAGGTGGCGCCCCGGTGGGACGGCAGCCGCCGGAGGCCTGCCGCCACGCAGCGGGCCAGCGGCACGTGCGGTCCGACGGTCGCCGTGCGGACGGCGGCGTCGAGCGCCGCGCCGTCGCCGGTGAGGTAGAGCCGCAGGGCCGCGAGGTCGGTGAAGGCGTCGCTCTCCTCGGCCCGGGTGGTGCCGCGCAGACCGGGTGATTCGGACAGCACCCGGGACACCGTGCCGGAGGCCGCGTTGAACTGCCGGGCGAAGGTGCGCCACACCCACGCCCGCTCCTGGTCCATCCCGCGCTCCTGGGGCACGGCGCTCGCGCCCGGCCCGGGCGCCGGCTGCACCCGGACCGCGGACGACGCGGGTCGGGCGGCCACCGGCGCCGGGGGTGCGGACGGGCCCGCGACGGCGCGCGGCGCGGTGGCGGCCGGGGCCGGGAGTGCGACCGACTCCAGCCGGATCCCGGCGATGCCCGCGGGTCGGGCGGCCGGTCGGGCCGGTGCGGCGGCCGGTGGTGCGGTCGGTGCCGATGCTGCGGACGGTTCGGACGGACCGGTGGGCCCCGGCGGGGTCGGTCCGGGGACGGGCGCGGTGGCCGGGTCGGTGGCGGGGGTGGGGACGGGCGCCGGCGGGGCCTGGTCCGGGACGGGGTTGTGCGCGGGCGGGGCGGGCGAAGGTGCGTCAGGAGCTGCGTCAGGAGTCGCGGCCGGGGGCGCCGACGGCGCGTCACCGAGCACCGGGCCGGGGCCGGACCCGGGTCCGGTGGGCGCCGCGACCTCCGGCGCCGGGGGTGCCATCGGCTCGTTCGACGTCGGCGCGCCGGGCGCCCGCCCGTCGGCGGGGTGCGGACCGGCACCGAGGTCGGCCCTTCGCAGCACGAGAGTGTCGAAGGGGTCGGGCCGGTGCGCGACGCGGGTGTTGAACGGGTCGGCCGGCTCCTGGACGCCCGGGGGCACCTGTTCCGTCCAACCGCCGGCCGCAGCGGGGCCGAACGACGAGCCGCCCCCCACACCCGACGGCGAGACGTTGCCTGCGGCGGGCAGTGCGCTCGTCGCCGGCGCGGACGGGACGGCCACCGTCCCCGCGCCGGGCGCGCCGGTGGCCGGCCCGGCGGAGGTCAGCAGGGCTCCGGACGGCCGGAGCGGTTCCACGAGGTGTCCGGACTCCGTCCGGGCGAGATGGGCCGGCAGCGGGGCCGGTGCGGGTGCCACGGCAGGTGGCAGGGCCGGAGCCCGGGTCGCGGGTGCGGCGGCGGCCCCGAGGTCGTCCACCGTGCCCCCGGCGGGCCGGGCGCCCTTGCGCCGGCGGGCCCGCGGGTCGGCGAGGGTGATGCCCCGCGCCTGGGCTCCGGACGGGACGGGCTCGCCGGTCGCCCCGCTGAGGGCCGCCCCGGCGTCGGCCGTCGTCCAGAACGCCAGGTGCGCGGGCCGGCGCGGAGCCGTCCTGGCCGCCGTGCCCGGGCGCGCGTTGTCGTCCATCGCCACCGGCTCCCCGAGCGACCACAGGCCGGGCGGGTCGGCCGGAGCGGCGAGGCCGGGGGCGTCGGCGGGCGCGATCCGGTAGGCGTCGCGGGCGTCGGGGGGCAACTGCCACAGCAGGTCGTGCGCGAAGGCGCGCATCCGCTCGGCGGTCGTCGGCTCGCTGCGGTCGTACAGCAGCGCGGTGTGGCCGTGCGGAGCGGGGCGCCGCCGGACGTCGTCGCCGCCGTAGGGCTCCAGTACCGGACGGACCCAGAGACCGGACTGCACGATCTCCAGCACCGTGTCGGGGGCCAACTCCCAGACTCCGGAGCCAACTTGCGGAAGGCCGGGCAGTGGCGCGCGCACCCCGAGCAGCTCCGGCGGCCGCGTCTGGGAGAGTGCGTGCAGGCGCGGGGAGTACCGGTACTGCGCGGCGAAGGGCTGCCAGCCGGGCGAGCCGTCGGGGAGCAGGCCGCGGACGTCCGGCGGCGCGTCGTGCCCGGCCGGCACCACGGGCAGACCGGCACACACCACCACGTGCTCCCGGAAGGCGTCCGCCAGCTCCTGGCCGAGCGCGCCGGCCCCCGGGGGCAGCGCGACCGGCCCGTACGGGACGAACCGCACCTGGCGGCGCACCGACGGCAGCACGGTGTTCCACAGCCCGAACGCGTCGGCCAGCGGCACCGCGGGGCCGTCCGGGCTGCCGAGGACCACGGTCAGCACGTGCGGGTCGGTGGGCAGGGTCTCCACCAGCCTGCGCCACCCGTCGAGCAGGTCGGTCGGCCGTGCGCTGCGCAGCCAGACGCCGCACGGCACGGACTCGACCACGCCGTACGGGCTGGTGGCCCACGGCCGGTCGAGGGTGGTGAACTCCCACATCGGCCGGGGGTAGCGGCGGGACTCCGGCCGGGCGTCGGCGCCCGGGCGCAGCTGGAGCCAGCCGGCGCCGTGGTCGATCGGGACGAACAGGCCGCCGCCCGCGGTGGGCACCGGCCGGCCGTCGGGGACCAGGACGACCCGGTGCAGCCGGTCGGCGATCCGCTGGCCCGCCCAGCGGGCCTCGGCCGGGGTGGCGCGCCCGAAGACCAGTCGCAGGCTGCCGGGTCGGCCGGAGAGCAGCCCGGCTACCGAGTCCCAGGCGGTGTCCGGCGCGTCGCAGGGCAGGTCGAGGACGACGGGGGTGTGCTGCGGGTCCGGTGCCAGCCGGGCCGTGAACTCCAGGGCCTGCGGGTCCGGCCGGCCCTTGGGGTGGACGAGCAGGGCGTGCCCGGCGGCGCGGCACTGCAGCGCCGGGGCGGTGGGACGGGTCCTGAGCCGCACGGTCACCGACCTCCCAGCGTCGCCCGGACGGCGGCGACGTCCAGCACCGGGCCCTGCCGGAGTTCGGCGAGCAGGTCGGCGGGCACGGGCGTCCTGGCCCGGCCGGCGAGCCCGAGCTGGGCGGCGGCCGAGCCGTCGGCGAGCGGATAGGCGGTGCCCTGGTCGTCGATCAGGTAGGTCCGCGGGTCGGGTGCCTGGGCCGCGAGCTGGGTCTGGTCGACGGCGTAGACGCCGCTGTCGGCCGGCAGGAGCGCGGCGCGGCCGCCGGTGGCCGCGGCGCCGTCCTCCAGGACGACCCGGGTGGCGACACCTGTGCCGTCGGGCGCTTGGGCCAGGCAGAGGGCCTGGCCGGCGGCGGCGATCGGGGGCGCGTTGCGGACGTCGGGCAGCCGGTCGGGCGGTGGGGGAGCGGTGGACAGCGGCGCGCCCGCCATGTCCGACGCGCTCACCCGGCGGACGGCCGGTGCGCCTTGGGCCGTGGCGAGCAGCGCGGACTCGGCGGCGCCGATCGGGGCGATGCCGTCGGACCGCATCACGTAGTTGTGGTCGGTGCCGCCGGTGGTGGTCGTGAACAGCTGGCCCACGGTGACTGCGGTGCCCGCCACCTGCCCGGCCGGGGAGCCCGCCCCGGGGATGGCCGGGGCCGCGAGCGGTACGCCCTCGGGCAGGGCGGCGAGCCAGCTCTGCCGGGCGGGTAGCGCCCGCTCGCCGTCGAGGCCGAGGGCGATCAGCGCGCTGTCCGAGGGCACCGGGTAGCGGGTGCCCCCGAACAGTACGTAGCGCTTGCCGTCGGGGCCGGCCAGCAGGGCCTGACGGCCGGCCGGGACGGGCGTGGTGTGCCCCTGCGGCGCGAAGTCCACGACCTCGCCGGTCGCCAGGTCGGGGCGCAGGCAGCGGGTCCAGCCGCCGGCCAGCAGCCCGGCGGCGGTGGGCACGGTGTCCGGCGCGCCGGGGATGCCGACGGGGGCTCCGTGCGGGGTGCCGGCCAGCGCGGCCCGGTCGGCCGTCTGCATCGTGGCGCTGCTGCCGGCCAGGAGCAGGGCGGAGGCGTGGTTGCGCACCGGGCGCAGCTCGCCGGCGAGGTAGAGGTAGCGGTTGCCGGTCTGCTGTTCCAGGACGATCGAGCCTGGTGTCCGCCAACCGGCCGGCGGGACGGGGGAGATCAGCCCGTAGACGCCGGAGCCGGCGCACAGCAGGGCGGTGACCCCGGCGCCGAGGAAGGTGCCGAGCGCGGCACGCCTGGTCGGGCTCTCGCCGCGCCCCGGGTCACCGCTCACCAGGGCCGTGGCCAGCCTGCCCATGGCGAACTGGTAGGCCTGGACGTGGTCGCGTCGGGTCTGCACTGTGTCGTCCCCTCAGCTGAACTGCGCCCGGACGGCGGCGTAGAGATGGACGGTTTGCAGGAGCAGCGGGAACAGGGCCAGCGAGGTGAGGAGTTCGAGGATGTCGCCGGTGTGCCCCCAGATCGGCAGCGGGCGGCCGTGCGGCAGCCGGCGGGCGGCCACCAGCAGCAGCGCGGCGGCGACGAGCAGCAGCGCGAGCACGGCGAGCCGGGGCCCGTCCCCGGCCGCGGCCACCTGGACCAGCGCCAGGACGGACAGCCCGGCGGCTCCGGCCAGGACCGCCGACACCCGCTGCAGGGTGCCGGTCAGGCCCCGGGCGCGCAGCAGCACCGCGGCGCTGAACACGAGGGGCACCAGCCAGCCGGTCCACCCGGGCTGGTGGACCAGGTACCAGATGCCGGTCGTGTGGACTAGGGACTGTTCTGAATTCAGATCATGGTGTGGGCTTCAGGCTGCGGAGCCAAATGATGGAGCCGCGCAGGTGGAGACCTGCTTCGAAGCTGGCGGGCGTCTTGTCGTAGCGGGTGGCGAGGCCCCGCCAGTCCTTGATCTTGTTGATGGCTCGTTCGACGGTGTTGCGATCGCGGTACAGATCGGCGTCGTGGCTGACGGGCCGTCCGCCGCCTCGGCCTCTCTTCTTGCGGTTGGCGGCCTGGTCGTCCTTCTCCGGGATGACTGCCTTGATCTGGCGTCGGCGCAGGTAGGCCCGGGTGGTGCGAGCGGAGTAGGCCTTATCGGCGGCCACCGCGTCGGGGCGCGTTCGGGGCCGGCCGATCGGGCCGCGTACCTTGATCTTGTCCATGACGGCGGTGAACCGCGGGTTGTCCGCGCTCTGGCCCGGGGTGAGTACGAGGGACAGTGGGCGGCAGCGCCGCTCGGCAGCCAGGTGGGTCTTCGTGGTCAGCCCGCCGCGCGATCGCCCCAGCGCGGCCGCCTTGAGCCGGGCCCGGTGGCGTCGGCGTAGTTGGCGCTTCGCCTCCCGCCGGGATTCCTCCGCCTCGTCGGTGTCGTCGCCCCGGCCCGCTATCGCTCCGGTTCGTCCCTTCGCAACAGCCCCTTTTCCTCCGCGACGGCTTTCTCCAGCTCCTCCAGCAACTCGGCGTCCACGACCATCCCGGCGGCGTGATGGTGCGCACGAGAGACGGTGGAGTCCACGCTGACCAGTGACAAGTCGACCTGGCCGCGCGCGGCGGCCTCGGCGATCATCCCCTCCATCAGCGTCTGGAAGACTCCCGTGCGCGCCCAGGTGCCGAACTGGCCGTAGATCGTCGACCAGTTGCCGTACCGCTCGGGGACATCCCGCCAGGGACTGCCCACCCGGAACCGCCACATGATCGCGTCGAACTGCCGCCGCAGGTCCGGGATCGGCCCCGTCGCCGCCATCGGCAGGAACGGCTCAACCAGCTCCCACTCACTGTCCGTCAGATCGCCGCGCGTCATGGACTCGTTCTACCAGCCACCACACCACCGAGGAGCACGAACCGGCGCAATCATGATCTGAATTCAGAACAGTCCCTAGGGCGCCCGCCAGGCTGAGCGCGTCGAGGCAGGCGGTCGCGGTGGCCACCCGGCGTTCGACCCGCTCCTGCGGATCCGGCTCGATGTCCTCCTGCAACTCCTCCGCGTTGTGGGGCAGTTGCGGGGCGCGAAGCCGGGCAGCGCGCAAGGCCAGGCGCGGTCCGAAGTGGCCGAGCACGAACATCGCCCCGGCCGCGAGTCCGGCTGCCTGCCCGGGGCTCCAGTGCGTCAGGTGGACGAGTGCCGCAGCGGCCGCCGCGGCGAGGGCGGTGAGCAGCGCGGCGGCGGAGGCCGCGACCGGCAGGGCCCCCAGGGCCAGCAGCAGCGCGGACAGCACGCTCACGCCGCCCGCCGCGATCAACAGGCCGCGCGCGTCCGGGTGGTGCCCGCCGGACGTCAGCCCGGCGAGCGCGCCGAAGAGCAGCGAGGCGCCGCCGGTGAGCAGGGCGGCGGCGCGGTCCCCGGCCGTCCGCCGTGCGGCCACGGAGCCGCCGGCCAGGACCGCCGCGAGGGCGCCCGCGCAGAGCGCGGAGAGCGTCCCCGGCCCGCCGCCGAGCAGGGCCGTCGCCAGGGCGAGCAGCGCCAGCGCGGCCAGGCCGAGCGCGAGGCGCCGGGTGGACCGCGGCTGCCAGCGGCCGGGGCGTCCGGCGACCACGCTGGCGACGCCGTCGGCGAGGTCGTCGAACTGCAGCGCGGGCAGCGCGGTTTCGGCGGGGCGGAGGTGGAGCACGTCGCCGTCGCGCAGGCCCAGGGTCTGCGGGGTGCCGGCCGGGTCGAGCGGGTCCTCGCCCAGCCGTTGCAGCACCCACGCGGAGCCCGGCTCCGAGGCGGCCTCGGGCAGGGCGTCCAGCAGGACGGCCTGCAGGGCGGAGACGGTGATCGTGACGGGGATGGCGAGGTCGCTGCGGCCGGCCGGACCCACCACGGTGATCCGGCAGACCTCGGGGACGGCGAACGGCTCGCGGCGGGCCGTGGTGCGGGGCGCGGGGGTCACGGGGCGGCCACCAATCCGGTCTGGACCAGCCGGACGGACCGGCGGGTGACGAGTTGGGCGCGGCCGGCGGGCAGCGTGCGCGGCTTCGCCTCGCCGAGGAACCTGCCCTCCTCCTTGGGGTAGGAGAGCAGCAGGGCCGGATTGCCGAGCTCCCACAGGGGGCGCAGCACCGGGTCCATCATGGCGCGCACGGCGCCGGAGGTACTGCGCGCGATCACCACGTGGAGCCCGATGGCGCGGCCGTGCGGCAGCAGCGGCACCAGCGGTGCCAGCGGCGAGGGCTGGCCGGTGGAGGCGGCGAGCAGGTCGTAGTCGTCGACGACGAGGAAGAGCAGCGGTCCGCTCCACCAGTCGCGCCGGGCGAGTTGCTCGGGGGTGATGTCGGGCCCGGGGACGCGCTTGCCGAGCGAGACGACGGTGTTCGCGGCGAGCATCCCGAGTGACTCCCGGTCCACCACGTAGCCGACCCGGTACTCCTCGGGGACCATGGCGAGCAGGCCGCGTCCGGGGTCGGCCAGCGCGATCCGCGCCTGCTCGGGGGTGTACCGGTCGGTGATGGCCCGGATCGCCAGGCGCAGGGCGTTGGTCTTGCCGGTCTCGTCGTCGCCGAAGACCATCAGGTGCCCGTTGGCCGAGAAGTCGTGCCAGACGGGCTCCAGCCGCTGCTCGTCCAGGCCCAGGCAGATGCGCAGATCGCCTTCGGCGGGCGGGAGTTGCTCGACCGGAAGCCGGCTGGGCAGCAGTCGCACCCCGGGTGCGGAAGGGCCGTTCCAGAAGGTGCCGATCTCGGTGACCGCGGCCTTGGTCGCCTCGGTGAGGTCGGTGGTCGCCGAGTCGCTGTCCAGCCGGGGCAGCGCGGACAGGAAGTGGTAGCCGGACGGCGTCAGTCCCCGGCCCGGCTGGTGCGGGACGGCCGCGGCGATCCGGGTGCCCACCTCGGACTCCAGCGCGTCACCGAGCCGCAGTTCGAACTTGGTGCCCAGCATGTCGCGCAGCCGGGGCCGGATCTCCGACCAGCGGACGGCCGAGGCGACCAGGTGGATGCCGAAGGACAGCCCGCGCACCGCGAGTTCCATCACCCGCGGCTCCAGGTCGTCGAAGTCCTGGCGCAGGGTGAACCAGCCGTCCACCACCAGGAAGACGTCGCCGTACGGGTCGTCCACCTGGCGCAGCTCGCGCAGCCGCCGGTACGCCGCCATGGACTCCAGCCCGCGTTCGGTGAACTCCCGCTCCCTGCGCTCCAGGAGCTGGGTGAGCTCGACGACGGTGCGCAACACCCGGTCGCGCTCCAGCCGGGTGGCGACCGAACCGACGTGCGGGAGCCCGGCGATGGAGACCAGACCGCCACCGCCGAAGTCCAGGCAGTAGAACTGGACCTCCTCGGGCGTGTGGGTGAGCGCCAGTGCCAGGACGAGGGTGCGCAGCAGGGCGGACTTGCCGGTCTGCGGCGCACCGACCAGGCCCAGGTGGCCGTCCGCACCCGACAGGTCGGCCACCAGCAGCTCGCGGGACTGCTCGAACGGCCGGTCCACCGTGCCGAGCGGGACGGTCAGCCGGCCCACGCCCGGGTGGTCCGCCGCGCTCATTCCGCGCACCGGGTCCGGCACGATGCCGGGCAACAGCTGGTCGAGGCTGGGCGGTTCGGTGAGCGGCGGCAGCCAGACCTGGCGGGCGGGCGGCCCGCTGTCCTCCAGTCGGCCGACCAGCACCTCCAGCAGGCTCTCGGTGCCGTGCGACTCGCCCGCCGCGCCCGGTGATCGGCCCGGGGCGGCGGGTCGCGGACCGGGCCGCAGAGGCTCCTCGGCCGGCTCCGACGGGTCGGGGAGCAGCGGTCCCTGCCGGTCGAGACCGAAGGCGGTCACCTCGTCGCGGGCCCTGGACCGGAGCGTGGACTCCTCGTCCGGGCCCGCCGGCTCCGGCGCGGGTCCGGAGACGTACGCCGCCTTGAACCGGACCAGGTTGGTGGTGTCCACCTTGAGGTAGCCGTGCCCGGGCGCCGACGGCAGCTCGTACGCGCCGGCGACGCCGATCACGCTGCGGGACTCCATCGAGGAGAAGGTGCGCAGCGCCAGGCGGTAGGACAGGTGGCCCTCCACCTTGTGGATGCGGCTCTCGTCGAGTCGCTGCGAGGCGAGGAGCAGGTGGACCCCGAGGCTGCGGCCCAGCCGTCCGATGGAGACGAAGAGGTCGACGAACTCGGGTTTGTTGGAGAGGAGTTCGGAGAACTCGTCGACGATGATCAGCAGCGAGGGCAGCGGGGCCAGGCCGGCCCCGGCGGCCCGCGCCTTCTCGTACTCGAACAGCGAGGAGTGGCCGGACTCCCGCAGCAGCTCCTGGCGGCGGATCAGCTCGCCGTTGATGGAGTCCCGCATCCGGTCGACCAGGTGGATCTCGTCGGCGAGGTTGGTGATGACGGCGGAGGTGTGCGGCAGCCGGTCGAGGTTGAGGAAGGTCGCGCCGCCCTTGAAGTCCACCAGCACCAGGTTGAGCACCTCGGAGGAGTGGGTGGCGACCAGGCCGAGCACCAGCGTGCGCAGCAGCTCGCTCTTGCCGGAGCCGGTGGCGCCGATGAGCAGGCCGTGCGGCCCCATGCCGCCCTGCGCGGACTCCTTGAGGTCGAGTTCCACCACCTCCCCGTCCTCGGTCACGCCCAGCGGCACCCGCAGCCGGGCGGCCTGTGCCTGCCGCGCGCCCCACAGCGTGGGCACGTCGAAGCGGTGCGGGTCCCGGATGCCCAGCAGGGTGGTCAGCTCCACGTCCTGCTCCAGCGGGCGGTCGAGCAGGTCGACGGCGCCGCCGGTACGCCTCGGCGCGAGGGTACGGGCCAGGGTCTCGGCCTCGGCCGGTCGCAGCGCGTCCGCGGTCGCGGACACGGTGTCGGTACCGGAAGGGATCTCCACCCGCCGCCCCCGCACGCTCAGCCGTAGCACCTTCGGCCCGCCGGTCATGGCCCCCGTGGCGTCCAGCAACACCAGGTTCCGCAGACCGCCGTGGAGCAGCCGGGAGGTCTCCGGCAGCCGGACGCCCTGGGCGATGACGACCATGAAGGGCTCGGCGATATGGGGGGCGGCGGCCGGGTCGTGGTCCGGCCGGTCCGCGATGTCGGAGCCGAGCAGGTCCAGCAGCTCGTCGTGGTCCCCGGCCGCCAGCCGGACCGGGCCGGCCGCGTCCTGCCGGGTCGGGTGCGCGGTGTGCGGCAGCCACTTGAGCCAGTCCCACTCCGCGCGGCCCGCCTCGCCGGCCAGCAGCGCGATCCGTAGCTCGTCGGGCGAGTGCAGCACCGCCAGTTGGGCGACCATGGCGCGCAGCAGGTCGAGGGCGGGTTCGCCGTCCCCGGCCAACTCCACGCTGGTGAAGCGCCGCAGCGCCAGCGTGACGGGGAGCCGGCGCACGGTCTGGTGCGCCTTGGTGAACCGCCGCAGTGACACCGCCGCCAGGGGTTCCAGATCCTCCACCGGCTTGGTCTGCGGCGGGACGAAGTCCAGCGCGGCGCGGCGCAGCCCGAGCCCGATCCGGACCTGCCCGAAGTCCTCGTGGCTCGGCCGCCGCTCCCACAGCCGGGGGCCGCGGGCCAGCGCCCAGAGCTCGCCGGGCTCGCGGTTGTCCCACAGCAGCGCGGCCCGCTGCCGGTCCGCCGCGCTCTGGGCCTGCCGCCGCTTCTGCGCCAAGTACCTGAGGTAGTCGCGCCGTTCGGCACGCGTGCGGCGCCGTCGCTCGCCACCGGAGCGCCCGAGCTGGGTGAGCGTCATGCTCAGCATCGCGACGCCCATCATTCCGGACATCATGTAGGTGGTCGGGCCGGCGGAACGTACGGAGAACATCAGCACCATCGCACCCGCCCCGAGCCCCATCGGCAGGTACATCAGCGCGGAGCCGAAATCCATACTGGCGGGCTCGCCCAGAACCGGGGGCTCGGCGAGTTCGACTTCGCCGTCCGGCATGGCGGGACTTTCGGCGCGCGGGGCGCGCTTGACCGTCAGATTGCTCAAGGGAGTTCATTTCCTTGGTGCGTGGGCACGACAAGTTCGATAGGGACTCTAGGTGGGTCCGATGGGCCCTGTAAATGCGGTCCGGAGGAGAATTCCTTTGTCCGCCCGGGCTTTTGCCCGTTCGGGCAGAACAGGCACTGAATGCGAATTGACGAAAGCTCAGGGAAATCTCAGAAGATTGAGGTCAGGTCGGTCCGGCGTACGCCGCCGCCGCTGTGGAGCGAGCGATTCGGGCACGACTCGGGCATGATCTGGAGGTTTCGGGTCCTGAAACCGCGCCTGGATGCGCTGTGGGCCGGGCTGATCGGGCAACCGGTCCGGTTTGTGTCGAATGGGGGCCGCTGGTGCGTGCTCAGCGCGCTTTACGAGGGGGCCGGTGGTCGGTGGTTGGCGGACTCTGCGGCTCCAGGCACGCCCCAGGGGGCATGGCCGGGTCGGGGGCTCCCGCAGCACGTCGAACCGTTCGGCGGGTACGAGCGGCCGTGCGCGAGTCGCGTCGGCGACCGACTGCACGGATGGGTGGGCAGGTGGCCGCAGGCGGGAACGGGCACGGGCGGAGCCGCGTCCTCATGGGGAGGAATGGGCTCAGACGCTGTGACGGTGGGTTCGCGTTGCGGCCAGGTGTCGTCCCGGGTGCATGGCCGGTACGTGCGGCGCGTGACGTGTACGCCCTCCGACCGGCCGCGAGCCCCACTCCGATTCGTCCGGACGCCCCCTGGCACGCGGTGCCGGGCTGACACCTGTATGGGCGGCCGGGGGCGGTGTCAGTCGGGGCCGCTCCAGTCGAACGGGAAGTGCTTGCTGGATTTGCCGCTGCGGTTCCAGCTGAAGCCGAAGGCGTCGGCCTGGTCGGTGGTGGCGCGGCCCCAGGTGGCGATCTGGCCCGGTCCGACCTCGGCGCCGGGGGCGTTGTGGACCTGCACGCGTCCGCCCGCGGGGGTTGTGGGGCCGGTGAGGGCTTCGGCGCGGGCGGTGACCCGGCCGGGGATCTCGACGCTCCACGCCCGGAGGTCGTCGTCGATCTCGACGGTGATGGGGGCGGCATCCATGCCGCGCACCTCGGTCGTGGCGAGTTCGTTGAACTGCTTCGGCCACCCGCCGACCTGGCCGCTGAAGATCGTGCCGAGTGCGGTGCGCTGTTGGTCGTCGGCGCGCTCGTCGATGAAGAAGGCGGCCCGCGAGTCGGTGGCGGCACCGGCCCAGATGTTGCCGGTGAAGGACCCGAGCATCACGAAGTTCAACCCGTCGAGCGTGACATCACCGTATCGGCCCTCGCGGATGCGCCAGACGAGCACGCCCTCGCAGTTGCCCTCGGTCGGGGGTTGGGCGAAGGTACAGGGGCAGGGTATGGCGCAATTGCAGGTGTCGAACCAGTCGCCGACCAGGTGCCAGGCGGGGCTGGTGGTTGTTTCGGTCATCGCGCCGACCTCCTCACCCCCCGCTGTCGCATGGCTCCCAGAGTGATGAGGCTGTCGCGCATGAAGGCCCGCAGGACGCGTCGGCGGAGCGGCCTCATCTCCAGCATGCGCCAAGCCGGCAAGGCACGGCATCCCGGCGCGGGCCGACGCCCGTGGCCGGGACACCGGTGAGGCCGGAATTTGCAGGGCTCAGTGTTCACGACCGTGCTTGGCCTCGGTGATCTCGCGGGTACGAGTTGCTCGAACTGGTGGCGCCGATCCCGGAGGACCCGCCGCCCACGAGCGGCGCTGTCCCGTGTGCTGCCGCGCGGGGACTGTGGCCGGGTTTTGCCGTCGGCGCACGTGTGCTGTTCTGGAAGGAGCAGGCAGGAGAGCAGCATGCGTACCGTCACCGTGGAGAAGCAGCCGCTGCGGACCGGCGTGCTGATGCCTGCCAAGGATCTGGCGGTGGCGTGGTCGCTGATCGTGGTGATCGCGGCCCTCGCCTGGGTGTTCACGGTCGGCCAGGCCCGGGACATGGGAATCGAACCCGGCACGATGGGCATGGCACTGCCACTGTTCCTGGTGCTGTGGCTGGCGATGATGGCGGCCATGATGCTGCCGTCGGTGGCGCCGGTGGCGGTGACCTGGGCACGTGGCATCGGCCGGCAGTCGAGCGGCGGGGAGCGGGCGGTACGGACCGCGGAATTCCTGGGCGGCTACCTGCTGGTGTGGACGGCTTTCGGGCTGCTGGCGTACGGCGGGCTGGCCCTCACCGGCGACCTGGTGGACCGCGACCCGGACACCGGGAAGTGGATCGGCGCGGCCGCCTTCGCGCTGGCCGGGCTGTACCAACTGGGCCCGCTGAAGTACGTGTGCCTGCGGCACTGCCGCAGTCCGATGGCCCAGCTGATGCGCTACGCGGGCTACCGACCGCCGCTGCGGGATCTGCGGGTCGGCTTGCACCATGGCGGGTACTGCCTGGGCTGCTGCTGGGCGCTGATGGTGGTCCTGGTGCCGCTCGGGGTGATGAACGTGGCGGCGATGGCCGGGATCGCGGTGGTGATCTTCCTGGAGAAGCTCTGGCGGCGCGGTCCGCTGCTGGCCCAGGTCAGCGGGGTGGCGTTCCTCGTCCTCGCCGTGCTGGCGCCGTTCCAGACCTGGCTGCTGCCGGGACTTACGCCGAGCATCATGATGTAGCTCCGCGCCGGGTGCGACGGGCGCCGTCGAAGCCGGCGCCGGAGACGCAGAACGGCGCCGCGTAGTTGACCACCACCCACACCCAGGCAACGGCGGTGGCAGCACCCGCGAGGATCACCGAGCCCTGGGGAAGGTGCCGCAGCGCCAGGCCGACTTTCAAGGCGGGGGGACGGCGTGCAGGCAGGGGTTACCGCCGCGGACCTTCGCGATGTCGGTTCGGCGGTGGAGGACGCTGTCGGGGCGTGGGTTCCGCTCCGAGGAGCGTCTGGCCTGGCATGGTTTGTTCATGTCTGCTCCCGGCGCTTCGCCGTTTCCGGTCCTCGCTTTGTTTTCGTGCGCGTCGCGCGCCTCTCACGGTCAGGGCAGCAGGGCGAAACCGGACGGCACGGTGCGTTGCCTGCGCCTGCGGTCCGCCCACGCCCCGGAGCCGACCACGCCGGCGAGGCGGGACCGCACTCCTTGGCAAGGTCATGCCTTGCGGCTCCGGGCGAGGACGCGGGAGTCGGTGTGAGGAACGGGCGGGCCCCTCTGCTGCGGAGGCGGGAGCGGCGGCAGGCCGACGGCCGGCCCGGTCCGGGGCCCGGCGCGTTGCTGCGCAACGGGCGGATCCTGGCGGCGAGCGCGGTGGTGGCCGCCGGTCTCGGTGCCCTGTTCTGGTTGCTGGCGGCGAGATGGTTCAGCACCGAAGCCGTCGGCCGCAGCTACGCGCTGCTGTCGGTGGCCATGCTGCTGGCCACGCTCGGCTCGCTCAACCTCGGCGACGTCCTGATCCGTTTCCTGCCCACCGCGGGGCCCCAGGGGCGGCGGTTCGTCATCCGCTGCTACATCGTCGCCGCCGCCTCCAGCGCCGCGGTGGCCGCAGGCTTCGTCCTGTTGGCCTCCCACATCACACCCGGGCTGACCGAACTGCGCAGCCCGCTGCCGGCCCTGCTGTTCGTCCTCGCCACCGCGGCATATGCGATCTTCGTCCTGCAGGACGGCGCGCTGACCGGCCTGCGCAGCCCGGGCTGGGTTCTGGTGGAGAACCTGATCTTCGCGCTGGCCAAGGTCGTCGGTCTGGCCGTCTGTGTGGCGCTGGCGGTGGGCGCGGGCATCCTGGTGGCCTGGTCGGCGGGTCTCGTGCTCGCCGTCACCGTGGCGAACACGGTGGTGTTCGCCCGGGCCCTGCCCGCCGCCCGCCACACCACCCACCCCCACGGCGTACCGCGCCGGCACATGGCGGCCTACGCGGCGGCCGACTACGCCGGCCAACTCGGCCAGGTCGCCGTCTCCAAATCCCTGCCCCTGCTGGTCCTCGCCCGCCTCGGAGCCGAACAGACCGCCTACTACTCCCTCGCCTACCTCGTCACCGACACCCTCTACCAAGCCGCCTACAGCATGGGCCAGTCCCTCACCGTCGAAGGCGCCGCCGAACCCGACCGACTCGCCGAACACGCCCGCCACATGCTCCGACACACCGCCATCCTCATCGCCCCGGCCACCGCCGTCGCCGTCGCCGCCGCACCCTGGATCCTGCAACTGTTCGGCACCGACTACGCCGAAGGCGGCACCACCGTCCTGCGCCTCATGGCCCTGTCCGCCCTGCCCAACGTGCTCTTCGGCATCGCCGTGCACGTCGCCCGCGTCCGGCGCGCACTGCTGCTCCTGGCCGGTCTGCAGCTGGCCTTCGCCGGCCTGCTGTTGATGCTCGTCCTCGCGCTCATGCCCCGGTACGGGCTCACCGGCGTCGGCGCGGCCTGGCTCGCCACCAGCTGCACCATCGCGCTCGTCCTGGCCGCCACCTACCACCGCTGGCTGCCCGCCGACCCACCGCGGCGGACCTGAGCCCGGCCGCCGCGCAGGGGTCGGCCGCGGCCGCGGCCGGGAGCGTGTCCGATGACTCTGTCGCCGATTCCGAGCTGGACCTTCCTGGCGCGCAGCGCGATGCCCTCGGGGGCGATTCCGGCACTGTCGCGGATCTCGTCCGGCCACGATCGCTGCCGCGCACAGGCCACGGACGTTCGGCTCGAACAACTGTCCCCGTATCTGGCAACCGCCGAGCCGCCGCCCCCGGCCCGCACTGCGCGGACGTGCTGCCTGACCTGGTCCGGCGAGCACATCCGCGCGGGCGGGGCGGGCATGCGCACGACCGGCGCGATCCCGCCTGAAACCGGCCGGCCGTGACCCGTCACACCCTCCCGGCCGTTTGTTGTTGCCGCCGGTGGCCGGGTTGTTCGGGGTGGTCGGTGAGTTCCGGTCGGGCCGGCGGACCAGGTCGGCGGGGCCGGTGGCGGCGCCGCAGAGGATCACGGCGACGTTCCCTCCGTTGCCGGGCCGGTAGCCACGGGCCCGGACCGCGTGGGCGGATCCGTCCGCCACCCGCCACCCGCCACCCGCCGGGCGGCGGCCTCGGTCCGGGCAGTGCGTGGCGCGGGTGGGCGCGCGCCACGACAGCAGCAAGGAGGGAGACTCCAGCCGGCCGATACGGCGCCTCCGCCGGACTGGATATCCTGGCGGGATGGTTGTCGCGGGAGACACACGTCGTCCGGTGGGCGTGATCTGTGACGGGCGGCTTGAAGGCGGCTCTGGCTTCGGTCGGCTCGGGCCCACCGGCCAGGAAGCGGGCCGACGCCCGCACGTCGCCGTCGACCCGCCGGACGTGGCGCGCCCGCCCAGCGGACACAACGGCGTCCACGCCGAGGCGGTTGGCCCGAAGGGGACAAGCGGCTCCGCGCCAAGGTGGCCGGAGACAGTTCCGTCGGGTTTCCGTGGCTGACCGGCTCGGCCGGATGCCCAGCCTCTCGCGCCGCGCGTTCCTGACACTGAGCGTGGCAGCAATGGGCACGGTGGCCGGCTGCTCGGCCTCCGAGCCGCGCGGCGCGCTGCGGCTTGCCGCCGGGCCGGAGGGTGGGCCGTACGAGACCTTCGGCCGGCGGCTCGCCGACGAGGTCCACCGGACCCACTCCGGCCTGAGCGTGCAGGTGCTGAGCACGGCGGCGAGCGTGCAGAACCTGCGGTTGATCGGGGAGGGCAGGGCCGAGCTGGGGCTCACCCTGGCGGACAGCGCGGCGGACGCGATAGCCGGTCGGGCCGCCTTTCCCCACCCCGTCCCGACCGCCGCGATCGCCCGGCTCTATCTCAACTACCTGCACCTGGTGGTGCCCGCCGGTTCACCCGTGCTGACGCCGGACCAGCTGACGGGCCGTACGGTCTCGCTCGGTGCAGCGGAGTCGGGCACCTCGGTGATGGCCGAGCGGGTGCTGGCCGCGGCCGGGGTGAGCGGCATCGCGGCGCGGCAGCTGGGACTGCCGGAGTCGGTGGCCGCGCTGCGGGCCGGGCAGCTGGACGCGTTCTTCTGGTCGGGCGGTGTCCCGACCTCGGCGATCGCGCAGCTGGCCGAGCAGACCGCGATCCGGCTGGTGCCGCTGGACGCCTACGAACCGGTGCTGCGCCGCGCGTACGGGCCGGTGTACGAGAGTGTCTCGATCCCGGCCGGGGCGTACGGCAGGCGCGGGCCGACACGGACCGTCGGCACGCCGAGCTATCTGGTCTGCGCCACCGCGTTGGACGCGGGTACCGTCCGGGCGGTGACGGAGGTGCTGTTCCGCCGCCGGGACAGCCTCCAGGTGCCGGACGCACCGGGCAGCCGGCTGGACGAGCGGTACGCGGTCTCCACCGGCACCGTGCCCTTGCACCCCGGTGCGGCCGGGTACTACCGCGCTGTCTACGGATGACCTGGGTCTTCGCGCCGGCCGAGGCGGAGTTCGACCACCAGTCCGTGCGGCTCGTTCGGCAGCAGCGCGAGGGTGCCCCCGCAGGCCCGGGCCAGCTCGGCGGCGATCGCCAGGCCAAGGCCGCTGCCCGGCACGTTCCCCTGGTCCGCTGCGCGCCAGAACCGGCCGAGCGCGGCTGCCCGGGCGGCCTCGTCCAGCCCCGGACCGTCGTCGGTGACCCGGAGCACCCGGTCGGCGAGCGAGACCCCTACCCGGCCGCCGGCCGGTACGAACTTCGCCGCGTTGTCGAGCGTGATGTCGGCGATTCGCGCCACGGCGGCAGGCAGCGGGGAGTGGTCGGCGATCTCCACGGTGAGCGTGAGGCCCTTGGCGGTGTAGAGCTCGTGCCAGCCGGAGATCCGGGCGGGCAGGCCGCCGGCCGGCACGCTCTCGGGCAGGCCGGCGTCGGCCTCCACCCGGGCGAGCGTCAGCAGATCCTCCAGCAGGGCGGCCATCCGGTCGAGTTCGGCCAGCGCCTCGTCGTACTCGGCCTGGCCGTCGGCGGTCAGGTGCGGTTCCAGGTTCTCCAGGCGCAGTGAGAGCACGGTCAGCGGTGTGCGCAGCTCGTGCGAGGCGTCGGCGACGAAGGCCCGCTGGCGGTCCAGCGCGGCCGAGATGGTGTCCGCCATGACGTTGAAACGCTCCTCCAGGCGGCGCAGCTCCACCGGACCGTGCACTGTGCCGATCCTGGCCTCCAGCCGCCCCTCGGCGATGGCCCGGGTGGTGCGGTCGAGCTCGCCGACCGGACGCAGGATCCAGCCCGTCAGCCGCTGGGCGGCCAGCAGCGAGCAGCCCAGCGCCGCCACCGAGCCCAGCGCGAGCGCGCCCCAGACCTCGTCGATCGCGCGGCGGGCCGAGGCGGTGGAGACCCGCAGCACGACGACCCCGGAGACCTGGTCGTCCCGTCCGGCCGGCTCGGCGACCAGCACCGAGGAGGGCCCGAACGGGGTGATCAGCGCCAGCGCCTCCGTGGTGCGGCCGGACCGGGCCCGCCGGCCCGCTGCGGTGTCCCCGATGCCACCGCCCGCCACTGCGGTGCCGTCCCGGTCGCGGATCTCCACGGCCGTCCCGTACAGCTCCGCGTACCGGGACACCTCCAGCGCCAGGCCGGAGGCGTCGCCGTCCCTGATCGCCCGGTCGGTGAGCTCGGCGAAGCGGGTGGCGTCCGCCCGGCGGGCGAGCAGCAACTGCCCGGTCCGGTGCGAGGAGTACGCGAGAGCCAAGGGCACCGCCAGCGCAGCCACCAGGCAGGCGATCAGCAGCGTGTAGACGACCAGCAGCCGGCGCTGCATCAGTCCAGGGCCAGTCGGTAGCCGGTCGCCCGGAGCGTCTCGACCAACTGCGGGCGGCCGGTCTTGGCACGAATGCCGGCGATGTGCACGTCGAGCGAGCGGGAGGCGGAGAGCAGGGTGTTGCCCCAGATCTCGTCGAGGATCTCCTCCCGGCTGCGCACCACGCCCGGCTCCCGGGCCAGCAGGGCGAGTACGTCGAACTCCCGACGGGTCAGGGTGAGAGGCTTGCCGGCCACCGTGACTCGGCGGGTCTCCAGGTCGATCCGGGTGTCGCCGACCTCGACCGCGCGGCTGGCGGCGGCCAGCGGCCGGGTGCCGCGCCGCATCACGGCGTTCATCCGGGCGACCAGTTCGGCCGTCCGGAAGGGCTTGACCAGGTAGTCGTCGGCCCCGGAGCGCAGGCCGCGCAGCACATCGCGCTCCTCCGTGCGGGCTGTCACCACGATCACCGGCACGGTGGAGACCCGGCGCAGCCGGCGCAGGGCCTCCAGGCCGTCCATGTCGGGCAGCCCCAGGTCGAGCAGGATGAACTCGGCGGTGTCCTTGAGCCGCAGCAGGTCGTCCGCCCGCCCGACGCGGACCACCAGGTGGCCGTGCCGGGCGAGCGCCGGGATCAGGGCGTGCGCGAGCCGATCGTCGTCTTCGACCAGGAGTACCCGCATGCCCCGAGTCTAGGCCGCCGCCCCGACGCTGGCGGCAGGCTGGTCGGCCGCCGACAGCTCGGTGTTGCTGGTCTCCCGCATCGTGAGGTAGACCGTCAGCGAGACGGCCGCGAGGCCGGAGACGTACCAGTAGTAGCCGGACTCGTGCCCCGCGTCCTTGAACCACAGCGCCACGTACTCGGCCGTGCCGCCGAACAGCGCGGTGGCCAGCGCGTACGGCAGCGCCACGCCGAGCGCCCGGATCTGGGTGGGGAACAGTTCGGCCTTCACCACGGCGTTGATCGAGGTGTACCCGGTGACGATGACCAGGGCGGCCACCGTCAGCAGCAGCGCGCCGCCGAAGGTGCCGGTGTGGGAGAGCGTGGTCATCAGCGGCACCGTGCCGAGGGTGGCCCCGATGCCGAAGGCGATCAGCAGTGGTCGACGCCCGATCCGGTCGGACAGCGCGCCGGCCAGCGGCTGGAGCAGCATGAAGACCGTCAGCGCACAGAAGCTGACCAGTGCCGCGTCGTTCTTGCTGAGGCCGACGGTGTTCGACAGGTACTTGGTCAAGTAGGTGGTGTAGGTGTAGTACGCCACTGTGCCGCCCATGGTCAGCGCCATGACCAGCGCGAACTCCCGCTTGTGCTGGAGCAGTCGGCGCAGCGTGCCGCGCTGGGCCGGGCTGTCGGTCTCGGCCTCGGTGTAGGCCTCGGTCTCGACCAGGTTCCGCCGCAGCCAGAAAATCACGGCGGCCCCGATGGAGCCCACGATGAACGGGATCCGCCAGCCGTACGCGTGCAGGTCGGCCGACGACATCGTGTGCTGCAGCACGATCTGCAGGCCGAGGCCGGTCAGCTGACCCAGTGTCATCGACACGTACTGGAAGCTCGCCGCGAAGCCGCGTCGGCCCGGGGCGGAGGCCTCGGTCAGGTACGTGGCGCTGGCCGCGTACTCGCCGCCGACCGACAGCCCCTGGAGCAGCCGGGCAACCAGCAGTACGCCGGCTCCGGCATACCCGACCTGCCTGTAGGTCGGGGCGACGGCGATCAGCACGGCGCTCACCGACATCAGCGTCACGGTCAGCGTGAGCGCCGCCTTCCGGCCCCGCCGGTCGGCGTAGCGGCCGAGCAGCCAGCCGCCGATCGGGCGCATGAAGAAACCGACGGCGAAGATCCCCGCGGTGTTCAGCAGCTGGGCGGTCGGGTTGCCGTGCGGGAAGAACGCCCCGGCGAAGTAGGTGGCGAAGCTCGCGTAGACGAACCAGTCGTACCACTCGACCAGATTGCCGATCGAGCCGCCGACCACGGCCTTCCAAGGCGTCCTTGCTGTGGAAAGGATGGCTGGAGTCATGGGGGAGACCTCCTCCTGGATACGCGGCCGACAGACGGGTGGGGCGCGGCCGTGGATCGCAGCCTCCACCACGTGGCCTGGGCCGGGACATGGCCGCAGCGGAGAGCTAACGTCTGGTTAACACAACGGTCCGGTCACGGCCGGGAGAGAACCGGGGTGTGGTGCGGGCCATGCCCGGCCGCAGTGGGCCGACTACCGGGCCCACCAGCTCCCCAGGCGCTCTGCGGTCTGCTGGCCCCAGCCACCCAGCCGGCCACGGTCGAGGGGCGGATCAAGGGAGCCGTCGAGAGTCCTTCGTCTTCACGCTGCCGGCGAGCTCGGTCTGATCGGGTCGGCTGCGGCGGCCGAAGCGGTCCAGGCAGCCCGAGCTCGCTGACGACCCGTCGCCTGAACTCCTGACCGCCGTCCCGTCGCGCCCACCACACCATCGGCCGCGAGGTACGGCTGCCCGGCGAAAACGAAGGGGCGCGCATGAGCGAGAGCGACACCGTCGGGCTGGCCTTCACCGCGGCCGTCCGCGACACCCCGCGCCCCCATCGACTGCGGTCCGCTGAGCGGCGCGGGTACCGGTAGCTCTGCGGCGTCCGACGCCCGGCGTGTGCCGAACTGTTGCGGGCGGCACGGCGCGGCGAGACGCTCGGAGCAGGCCTGCTCACGGCAAGGAGCGCCCATGTCCACGATTCATCTGCATCAGACGATCGCCGCCACACCAGAGGAGTTCGTCGCCGGGCTCACCGACTTCGGGCCGGGGCGCTCGGAGCTCTTCGGCAACAGCGCCGACAAGTACCTCGAGGTGCACGACCGGGGACCTCACGAGGCCGACGTCACCGAGGGCTCGGCGGGGATCTGGGAACGGTTGCACTACGACTGGTCCGATCCCCAGCACGTCGTCATGACGACCACCGACTCCAATGTGTGGGGTGGCAGATCGGGCCACACGTACACGTTCACGCCGACGGCCGACGGGACGACCGACGTGGACGCCGTCGTGGTCCGCGAGGGCAAGAACCTCAAGGGACGCGTGCTCGGTGTGGTCGTCGGCACCGTCGGCAAGCGCCATCTCTCGAAGGCCTTCGCCAGCACCGGCAAGGCCATCGAGGCCCGGCACCGGGCCGACAAGGGCTCGTGACACGACCGAACCCCTGGAAGGGCCGCCAAGCGGGCCATCGACGACCTCACACTCGCGGACCGGCCGAGGGCCGGGGCGCCGGTGCGGTCAGTGGTGTCGATGGTCAGTCGGTAGGAGGCGGGGCCCAAACCGCGGAGCCCGGACACCGGACGCTCTGAGTGGGACGACGAGCGCGGCCGACCGGCACGTCCTGCTGCTCCGCCCTCGCCGTGCGGCGTGCGGCGCCCGACCATCCGGTCAGTTGCCGCCCATTCCGCCCTGGGCGGCGACCATGGTCAGGTTCAGCCTGGTCACCGCCCGGGCCAGGCCCGGGGCCCGGTCGGCGAGCCGGTCCGTGAGTGCGGTGATCCGCCCGGCGTGGGTCCTGCGGTCGTCTCGTGAGAGGACCAGCCGTAGGTGCCCGTGGGCGGCCAGTGCGGCGAGTACTGCGTCGGCGAACGGCACTTCGGCGGGCGTGCGGCCGCGGACGGTGTCGGCGATTCGCGTCTGGAGATCCAGGGCTTCGCGCGGATCTTCCATCGTCACCGTCCGATGCGGCAGGACCGGGCCGTAGGGGTCGCGGTCCGCCATGGTCACGACGCGGAGCACCGCGAGCCGCTCTTCGACGGCCTCCAGAGTGTCGTCGCGGCTGCGCTTGATCCACGACTTCCAGGTGCGCGGCCGCCCGCCCACCTCGATGAGCAGCGCGTCCAGGACGCTGTCCCCGGTGTGGTGGGCGGAGACGACCTGTACTCGGCCCGTCGTGTCCTCGACGACGGCGCCCCGGTGGGCGAGTTCGGCCAGGGCGGCGGCGCGCAGCAGGAAGCCGGCGCGGGTGCGGTCCTGGAGGGACTGGGCCCGGGTGTCGAAGGCCAGCAGGTAGGTGGCCAGATGCAGTCCTCGGCTCATGGCACCGACGATACGGCGCGCCTGCCCGCCGGCCATCAGCCCACGGGACCAGCCGCCCTCCGCCCACAGGACCACTGCCCGGCTGTCGTCGTCCCTCGGTCGTACGTGAGCCAGGGCGTCGGAGCCCACGCGCACACGCACGTGCTCTCGCTCCGCCCGGCGGGCCGGTGCCGAGAATCTTGGCGACGGGGTGCGGGCGACGAGCTCCCGTCGCCTCTGGCCGCCGCCCGCCTGCCCTGCCGGAGGCTGTCCGTGGCCGAGCGCCCGCTGGCTGCGCGGGTGGTCCTGTCGTCCTACGGGTCATTCGGGAGCGGTGTCGGCGTGGCGGTGGGCGACCTTCCACGTCCCGTCCTCGCGTCGGTAGACCTGAGTTGCGCGCAGTGTGTAGGTGCGAGCTTGTCCCTCGACGGAGGCGGAGATGTGCTCCCGGCCGACCGTGTAGGCCATGTCACCCGAGAGGTCGTAGGCCTGGATCTCGAACTCGTACGACGTGCAGTGCGAGAAGGCCGCTTCGAGAGCGTCGAAGAGCCGGTGGACCGCGCGCTGGCCGCTGGCATCACGCCAGGCACCCCGGACGCTCACGGGTTCGTTGCGGGACCACAGCGTGCGGCGAGGGCCTGCGTCGCCGTTGTGCAGGGCCCGCTCGGCCTCGTACAGCGCGGTGGTGACCCAGGCCAGGAATTCGTCGTGGTCGCTCATACCTCCAGCATGAGCTCACGGAAGCTTCCCACCTGGGAAGCGATCGCCCGGCCTCCAGCCGCGCCGCCGGTGCGGGACCGGACCCGGCTGCCGGGCAGGCCCGCCGCTGTCGCGAGACTCCCTGAGGTCTCGGCGACGGCGGTTCTCCACTCTCAAGTATGAATATTGACAGAACGGGCACCCGCAGCATGAACCACCGATCCGCATGGGAGAACGGCATGAGCGCGGGAAAGAAGATCAAGCACACTGCAGAGACAGCCAAGGGCAAAGTCAAGGAAACGACCGGGAAGGCCGTGGGCAACGAGAGCCTTGTCGTCAAAGGCAAGGCCGAGCAAGTCAAGGGCGATGCGGCCCAAGCCGGCCAGAAGGCGAAGGATGTCCTGAAGCACTAGGAGCAAGCTGCTGAGCGGCCGGTGCGCCAGGTGCCTACGCGTGCCGCTCAGCCCCGGAGGGGCAGGCGGATTCATGACCGATTCGGCAGACTCCTCTCCTGGGAGGTCACTCCCGCCAGTTGATCGATCAGGCCCGGCACGCGGCAGGGGCCGGATTCCCCCGTCTGGCGATCTCCGACCACCCACCCCTGGAACGACGCCCAGGCAACAGCCCCCTTCGTCTGGTCGTTGATCGGCGATCGCGCCCAGAGTGGTGACGTGGCCGATCACCCCGGCTCGCGGTGCTGCCGGTCCTGACGGGCTGCCCCGAAGCGTTCGCCGTCGACTATCCACCATGCCCGGACGGTGGACGTGCGAGCGCACTGTCCGCCAGACGGGCCAGCAGAGCGGCGGCGTCCTCGTATACCTCCAGTGCCCCGGCGGCCCGCAGATCGAGCTCGCCCCATCCGCCGGAGAGCACGGCGATGCAGGGCACGCCGGCGGCCGCTGCGGACCGGACGTCCCACACCGTGTCTCCGATGAAGACGGCCTCGTCCCCGCGGGCACCTGTCTTGTCCAGCGCGGCATGGACCAGGTCGGGCGCGGGCTTACTGGCTTCGACGTCGTCTGCACCGGTCGCGGCGGCGATCGCGTCGTCCGCGTCCAGGGCGCGGCGCATCACCCGCAGGTCCCGGTCGGAAGCCGAGCTTGCCAGGACGACCGTCCAGCCCCGCGCAGCCACCGCACGCAGGAGGTCGGCCGCGCCGTCGAAAGGCCGCAGCCGCGGCCAGAACCGGGCGTACAGGGCCTGCTGGGCGGAACTGATGTCACCATCCTGCGACCGGTCACGCTCCTGGCCGAGGACATGGCCGAGGAGCTGGTCGCCGCCCATGCCGATCGAGGCGTGGATGCGGGCCATCGCGGGCGCGTGGCCGTACTGCGCGAACGCCTCGGCCCACGCCAGTGTGTGCAGGTAGTTCGTGTCGAGGAGTGTCCCGTCGACGTCGAACAGTGCCGTCGGCGCCATCTGGCTGCCTCCTTCAAAACGGGGGTCCGGTCAACGACGCTACGGCCGCGCTGATGCAAACGCGACACACCGCCCCCGGCGGGTCTGTCCGCCGGCTCTCAGGACGCACGACGGGCATGAACCCATCGAGTGGCACGGACGGGTTGTGGTGGTGACCGGAGCCAGTGCGGGGATCGAGTGGGCGTACGTCAAGGCGTCCGCCGAACACGGCGACCGGCTCGCCCTGATCTCCGGTGGTCGAGCCGGTCCGAGGCCAGCTACCTCGGCTACGCCTACGCAACCCAGGCCGCGTCTGGGCCACGACGCACCGAGCCGGCCTCCGCCCTGGCAGCCGCTGCCCTCGCGGCGGGCGGGGGCGTGTACGCCAGGCGGACGCGGTGACGGGCCCGGGGCGGCCCGAGGCCGCGAAACTCGTGGCGTCACTCAGTGGGTGACCGGACGAGGGTGGGAGCAGCCGTCCACGGCGCGGCGACGCTGGTCGACTGAACCGACATCTCCGGCTCGTCCCTGCGGCCCGCGTGTGCCGCTTCGATCAGAGGTTCAGATCGAGCAGGGCGTTGGCCACGACCTCGGTGAGGGCGGGATGGATCCAGTACGGGGTGCCGGCCAGGGTGGGGACGTCGATGCCCAGGCTCATCGCGATGGCGAGGGGCTGGATCAGGGTGGACGCCTGCGGGCCGAGGATGTGGGCGCCGAGCAGGCGGCGGGTGCCGGGGTCGGCGATGACCTTGCAGAAGCCGGTGGTGTCCTCCAGGGCCCAGCCGTAGGCGACGTCCGCGTAGCGGCGAATGGCGGTCACGTGGTCCAGGCCACGGGCCCGGCATTCCTGCTCGGTCAGGCCGACCTGGGCGATCTGTGGGCGGGTGAAGACCGCGGCGGGCACGGTGTCGTGGCTGATGGCGGTCGGGTCGTCGGGGTTCAGCAGGTTGTGTGCGACCACCTGCGCCTCCCGGTTCGCCACGTGCTTGAGCGGCACGGGGGTGCACACGTCGCCGAGGGCGAAGACGCCCGGTGCGGTGGTGCGCAGGTGGGCGTCCACGACGATGCGCCCGTCGTCCCTCAGCGCGATGCCGGCCCGGTCCGCGTCGATGGTGTCGCTGTTGGGGGTGCGGCCCACCGCGACGAGCAGGGTGTCGGCCTCGATGGTGGAGCCGTCGTCCAGGAGCAGTCGGAGGTGACCGGGCTCCCCTTCCAGCCGGCTGAGCGCGGCGCCGGTGCGCACGTCGAACAGGTCGCGGACGATCCGGGTGTACGCCCGGGACACGGACTCGTCCTGCGGAGCGAGCAGGGTGTCCTGCTGCTCGACGACGGTGACCCGGCTGCCGGCCGAGTGGAAGACGTGGGCCAGCTCGGCGGCGATGTAACCACCGCCGAGTACTGCCAGGTGCCGAGGTGGTGTCGGCCGCCGCATCACCGTGTCGGAGGTCTCGTAGGGCAGGCCGGACTCGCGAACGGGCGGGGGGACCACCGGGCGGCTGCCGACCGCCACGACGACCTGCTCCGCGCCGAGTCGCACCTCGCCACGGTCGCCCTCCACTACCAGCGTCCGCGCCCCCGTGAAGCGCGCCCGGCCGCGGTGGACGGTGACGAAGCCCGAGCGCCGCCGCCCCTGCTCACCGTCCGCCGCCTGCTGGTCGAGGCGCCCGAACACCCGCTCCCGCGCCTCGGTCCACCGCACGCCGCCCAGGGCGGCGTCCACGTCGAACCGGTCGGCCTCGCGAACGCCGTCGGCGACCTCCGCGGTGTGCGCGAGCATCTTGCTGGGAATGCAGCCCCGGTTCAGGCAGGTCCCGCCGAACGGCCCCTCCTCGACGATGGCGACATCGAGGCCGGAGAAGCGGCCGTCGATCACCGCGTTGCCGGAGCCCGCCCCCAGGACGACAAGATCATGGTGTCGCATGCATCGGAGGCTACCCCCGCACGCCGGCCGGACACCGGAACAGCTGCGGCGGTCCCCGAAACGAGGCGTTCGGCGGCCGACCGAACGGGCGCCCTGCCCCGGCCACCTGCCGATGCCGCGCTACGGCGAACCGGTGGTCGGCGACCCGTGCAGGTGTCGGCGTAGGGGCGGAGTGGGACGGGTGGCCCCGGGTTGCGCGTTCCGCAGCCCCGAACGGGCGACGACAGGGGCACGGATGATCAGCACCACCGAGACGGCCGTCACCCTGGAGGTGAACGGCACCAGCCGGGAGCTCCGGCTGGACAACCGCCGCACCCTGCTGGACGCGCTGCGCGAGCAGTTGGAGCTGACCGGAACGAAGAAGGGCTGCGACCACGGGCAGTGCGGCGCGTGCACGGTACTGCTGGAC
This sequence comes from Kitasatospora sp. NBC_00374, assembly GCF_041434935.1. NCBI lineage: Bacteria > Bacillati > Actinomycetota > Actinomycetes > Kitasatosporales > Streptomycetaceae > Kitasatospora > Kitasatospora sp. NBC_00374. The sequence continues at coordinate 8,454,308 of NZ_CP107964.1, forward strand.
GGCCGACGGGTGAACAGCTGCCTGGTGCTCGCGGTCACGGCGGACGGTTCCACGGTTACCACCGTCGAGGGCCTCGCGGCCGACGGTACCCTGCACCCCGTGCAGCAGGCGTTCCTCGACCATGACGCCTTCCAGTGCGGGTTCTGCACCCCCGGCCAGCTCTGCTCCGCCGTGGGGCTGCTCGCGGAGGCCGAGGCCGCCGGCGAAGCGCTGGACGAGCCGACGGTACGGGAGCGGATGAGCGGCAACATCTGCCGCTGCGGTGCCTACCCGCATATCGTGCGGGCCGTCGTCGAGGTCGCGTCGTGAGGGAGTTCGGCTACCTGCGGCCCACCGACCCGGTGGAGGCCGTGCGGTTGCTCGTTGGCAGCCCCGAGGCGCGTTACCTGGCCGGCGGCACCAACCTGGTCGACCTGATGAAGCTGGGCGTGGAGCGGCCCAGGCTGCTCGTCGACGTGAGCCGCCTGCCGCTCGGCGACGTCACGCCCACCGACGGGGGCGGCCTGCGGATCGGCGCCCTGGTGACCAACGCCGACCTGGCGGCAGATCCTCGGGTGCGCGCGGCATACCCTGTCCTGTCGCAGGCGCTGCTCGCCGGGGCGTCCGGGCAGCTGCGAAACCGGGCGACCACCGCCGGCAACCTGCTGCAGCGCACCCGCTGCCTCTACTTCCAGGACACCGCCAAGCCGTGCAACAAGCGCAGTCCCGGCACCGGCTGCCCGGCCCGCGAGGGGGTGCACCGCGACCTCGCGGTACTGGGCGCCTCCGAGCAGTGCATCGCCACCCACCCCTCGGACCTCGCGGTCGCCCTCGCCGCGCTCGACGCCGTCGTCGAGCTGCTCGGCCCGGACGGCCCCCGCACCCTGCCCGTCACCGACCTGCACCGACTGCCCGGCGACCGGCCGCACGAGGAGCACCGACTGCTCCCCGGCGAGCTGATCACCGCCGTCGCCGTCCCCCCGCCGGTGCCGGAGACGCTTTCCGCCTACCGCAAGGTCCGGGACCGAGCCTCGTACGCCTTCGCGCTCGCCTCGGCCGCGGGCATTCTGGCGGTGCGCGCGGGGCGGGTGACACACCTGGCCCTCGTCCTCGGCGGGCTCGCCCCGAAGCCGTGGCGGGCCCGCGCCGCAGAGCAGCGCCTGATCGGCGCGCCCGCCGACGAGGCGTCGTTCACGGCAGCAGTGGAGGCCGAGCTCGCCGCCGCCCGGCCGCTGCGCGACAACGCCTACAAGGTGCCGCTGGCCCGCAACCTGGCCGTCCGGCTGCTGTGCGACCTCGCTGCGAAGGGACAGGCTCGATGAGTGGCCACGGACGCCTGGAGGGCCGGGAGAAGGTCACCGGCGCCGCCCGCTACTCCGACGACCGGCGGCCGGCCGGCTGCCTGCACGCCTGCCCGGTGCCCGCCACCGTGGCCCGCGGCGCGATCACCTCGATCGACACATCGGAGGCCCTTGCCGACCCGCGGGTGGTGGCGGTGCTCACCCACCTGGACGCGCCGCGCCTCGCGGAGGCGGACGATCCCACGCTGGCGGTGCTGCAGTCGGCCCGGGTCTCGTACCGCGGGCAGTGCGTGGCGCTGGCCGTCGCCGAGACCCTTGAGGCTGCCGAACAGGCCGCCACCGTCGTGCGGGTGACGTACGAGGCGGAGCCGCACGACGTCGTACTGGTCGAGGACCACCCCGGGATCTACGCCCCCGACCTGGCCAACGGCGGCCACCCGGCCGACCGGGTGCGGGGCGACTTCGACGCCGCCTGGGCCGCTGCCGAGGTGCGGATCGACGCCACCTACCGCATCCCGCCACTGCACAACCATCCGATGGAACCGCACGCCGCGACCGCCTGGTGGGAGGACGGCCGGCTCACCGCGTACGACTCCAGCCAGGGCACCGGGGAGGTGCAGAAGACCCTGGCCGCGCTGTTCCGGCTGGAGCACACGCAGGTGTTGGCGGTCAGCGAGCACGTCGGCGGCGGCTTCGGCTGCAAGGGCACGCCCCGACCGCACGTGGTGCTGGCCGCCATGGCGGCCCGGGCGGTGGGACGGCCGGTACGGCTCGCACTGCCCCGCGCGCAGCTCGCGGCCACGGTCGGCCACCGTGCGCCGACCGTGCAGCGGGTGCGGCTGGCGGCACGGAGCGACGGGCGGATCCAAGGGCTGGCCCAGGAGATCCTGACCCGCTCCTCGACAGTGAAGGAGTTCGTCGAGCAGGCCGCGGTGCCGGCCCGGGTGATGTACCGTTCCCCCGCCTCGCGGACCACACACCGGGTGGTGCGGCAGGACGTGCCGACACCGTCCTGGATGCGGGCCCCGGGTGAGACGCCGGGCATGTTCGCGCTGGAGTCCGCGATGGACGAGCTGGCGCTGGCCTGTGGTCTCGACCCCATGGAGCTGCGGCTGCGCAACGAGCCCGACACCGAACCCGACAGCGGCCGCCCCTTCTCCAGCCGACACCTGACCGAGTGCCTGCGCGAGGGAGCCCGCCGCTTCGGCTGGCAGCGGCGCGGCCCGGCCGGGCGCCCCGAAGGGCGGCTGCTGGTCGGGACGGGCGTGGCGGCGTCCACCTATCCGGTGCTGATCGGGTCGGCGGCCGCCGAGGTGCGGGCGGAGGCGGACGGCACCTTCGTAGTGCGGGTCAACGCCACCGATATCGGGACCGGTGCCCGGACCGTGCTCGCGGTGATCGCCGCCGAGGTGCTGGCCGTGCCGGTGGACCGAATCCGGCCCGAGATCGGACGCAGCGACCTGCCGCGGGGCGGCGTGGCGGGCGGCTCCAGCGGTACGTCGTCGTGGGGGTGGGCGGTCCATGCGGCGACGTCCGGGCTGGCGCGGCGGCTGGCGGAGGGTGTTCGGGTGCCACCGGAGGGCCTGTCGGTGTGCGTCGACACCCGTGAACTCGTCGCGCAGGGAACGGAGTTCGCCCGACACGCGTTCGGCGCTCAGTTCGCGGAGGTGCAGGTCGACCGGGACACCGGTGAGGTGCGGCTGCGGCGGCTGCTCGGGGTGTTCGCGGCGGGGCGGATCCTGAACCCGCGCACGGCCCGGTCGCAGTTGCTGGGCGGGATGGTGATGGGCGCGTCGATGGCGCTGCTGGAGGAGTCGACGATGGACCCGGCGTTCGGCGACCACGCGGAACGGGACCTCGCCTCCTACCACGTCGCGGTCAACGCCGACGTGCCGGACGTGCAGGCCTACTGGATCGAGGAGGAGGACCGGCACGTCAGCCCGATGGGTTCGAAGGGCATCGGTGAGATCGGCATCGTCGGCACTGCGGCGGCCGTCGCCAACGCGGTGCACCACGCCACCGGGGTGCGCGTCCGGGACCTCCCGATCGGTGCCCGCGCCCTGCTCGGGCGGTTCAGCGGGCCGTGAGCGCGAGGGCGGCCGGCATCCGCGACAGGCGCTGCGAGTGCGTTCCCCGGCTTCCGGCCGCGGCGGGCCCCGTCGGTTCGTGGCCTCCGGGCGCTTGAGGTGCGACAGGTCTTCGGACTCCCGGTGGGCGCGCTTTCCGGCGTTGCGGTCACCGCTTCAACGAGCATGGATCGTCCTCCTGAGCGGCGCTTCGCTACGTCGACCGAGGCGGGCCGTCCTACCAGCGGTACCAGCGGTGGCGGCTGCCCGAGGCGTGCGTACCCCTGGCAACGAAGCCGATCAGCCAGACCACCAGCACGATCACCGCCGCCCACCAGAGGATCTTCAGCGCGAAGCCCGCCCCGAACAGCAGCAGCGCCAGAAGGAGGACAAGAAGAAGGGGAACCATGTCGGTCTCCAAGTCAGGAGTCGGGATCGATGTCGGCGTTCGACTGCCCCCGATCGGCGGTCCCATGCGTCCGGATGCCGAGCAGTGCCTCTGGCCGGTCGGTGCGACACCCCCTCAGCCCGAACCCCTGGGGGAGTCAACCGCCCCGCAGTGACGCCCTCGGACAGCGTGTTCCGCAGGGGGATGCCACGCCCGACGCCGGGTACTCCGTCCGGCTCAGCACCGGCCGCGCATGTGCAGGGGAGCGCGCAGCGTGGTCTCCATGGGAACCCTCATTGCGCGTATTGCCGCCGCAGCCCGGTCGGACGGCGAAGACGGTTTCGGCGTCCGGACCTTGAAGGTGCTTGATGCCGTGGGCGGTGCCGGGGAGCTCGACACGGTCACCGAGCCACTGAAGCGTGCCGTTCGGGGCCTGCCGCTGGGACGAGTGCGCTCGGTGCTGCACGGCCGGCCACTGGGGCACCCCCTGCACCCGGCCCTCGTCCAACTGCCGGTCGGAGCCTGGCTGTCCGCAGCCGTGCTCGACCTCGTCCCCGGATCCGAGCGCGCCGCACGCGTCCTCGTCGCGGTCGGCGTTGTCACCGCTGCTCCCGCGGCGTTGACGGGCTGGGTCGACTGGGCCGAGCAGCACGAGCGGCAGATGCGCACCGGTCTGCTGCATGCCGCGTCGATGGTGACCGCGGTGGGTCTGTACGGCGCATCCTGGGCGGCCCGCTCGCGCGGTTGCCACGGTCTGGGGCGCGCCCTCGGCTTCGCCGGTCTGACGGCGGCGGCCACCGGGGCGGCGGTCGGAGGCCATCTCGCCTACCGGCTGGCCGCCGGCGCGAACAAGACGGAACCCGTTCCTCACCTCGTCGAGCCCGGTTGGCACACGCTCGGGCGCACCGAGGAGTTCACCATCGGTGAGGCCGCGCGCCGGATGGTCGGTGAGGTACCGGTCCTGGTGGTGCAAGAGTCGGACGGGGTGTTCCATGTCTTGGCCGACCGGTGCAGCCACGCTTCGGGCCCCCTCTCGGAGGGAAAGATCGCCGACGGCTGTGTGACATGCCCCTGGCACGGCAGTGTGTTCCGGCTGTCGGACGGTTGGAACGTCGACGGGCCGGCCATCGCCCCGCAGCCGCGGTTCGCCACCCGCACAGACGGCGACGGCAACCTGCAAGCGCGCCTGCCCGACGCCGTCTGAGACGGCGGCGCGTTCCTTGTGCCTGCGGCTCTTGCCGAGCGTGGTGCCGCCCCACGCCCGGCCGGCGAGTGGCCAGTGGGTGAGGCCTGCTGGCCGGCCCGATCTCGCGGGCGGCACCACGCAGAAACGGAGTTGGTCAGTCGGGGGGTTCCTGGGTGTACTGATCGGATCCGCTGGGGGCGGGTTCCGGTTGCTGCTGGTCCGGCTCCTGGACGTCGTCCGATGCCGTCTCGTCCCCCTCGGGAGGGCGGGTGCGGTCCGCATCGTCCTCGTCGTCGTGGTGCAGCGGGACGCCTCCAGCGCCGCCCTGTGGGGTGTCTTCCATGGTCCAGCCCTCTGCATAGGTGGTTCGGTACTGCGTCCGCAGGGGGTGACGGGCGGCTGTCAGCGGTTGTGGGAGCTGTAGTAGCCGGCGAGGGTTTCGCGGTAGCCGGCGTCGCCGCGCATGTCGGGGCTGTACTCGGGGGCGTCCTTGATCTGGTCCTTGGTGCGGCCGACGTACACCGTCTCCTGGTCGTGGTCGACGCGGATGATGATTCCGGCGGGGATGACGACGTGCCTGCCGATCAGCCAGGGCTTGCAGTTGACGACGAGGTGGGCGCCGCCGACCTCGTCGGTGGCTTCGTCGACCTTGCCGATGTGGCCGTCGGTGGCCTCGACCTTGTAGCCGTCCAGGTCCGAGCCGGGCGTGTACCGCGCGCCGGCGGTATAGCCCCAGATGTCCGTCACGGGGTTCCTCCTCTGCTGCCAGGGCGGGTCGGGTGGGTCAGGTGTGGAGGTAGCCGTTGGTTCCGTCGTGGTCGTCGGCGTCCTGGTCGTCGAACCAGTGGTCGCCGTGGGCGAGGTAGCGAAAGGCAACACGGCTGTCGGCGAGCATGGTGACGCTGACGCTGCGCATGCCGTCCCTGCGGGCGGTGAGCTGGTGGGCGCCGGGCTGCCAGTCGTTGAAGTCGCCGACGACGCTGACCTCCCCGGCCGGCTGGTCGGCGGGCAGGACGAAGGTGATCTCGGTGGTGCTCTTGCGGCGGGTGCGCTCCAGCATGGCGGGCGGCTCCTTCACCTCGGACAGGACGATGGCTCTGATCCTGCCGCCTGCCGGGGCACTCGGTTGGCGGCAGTGAAGCGGCGCCCCGGCGCGGCCACCCGCTTGGCCCACTCCCGCCGTCGGTCAGAGGCAGTTGGCCTGGAGGGCCGGCCGCGCCTGCCGGTTCCACCGGATGCGCTTCAGATATGGCGCGGCGTTGGGGCCGGGCCGAAGCTGGTGCAGCGTCCGGTGCCTGTGTTGGCGACAACACGGGCAGGCCCGCTACACGGAGGGGTACGGCGCAGTTGGGCAGGCAAACGCAGGTGGCCGCGGATGGTGCCACCGTGAGGTGTCTGTGTCTGTCGCATCGGCGGTCGGCCGGCGGTGCCGGAGGAGAGCTGAGGATCATGGACAAGCCCGGGCCCGTCCGGAAGATCGTCGATGCCTCCGATGCCGTGGGCGACGACGGCCCCCGGGGGACACAGGTGCCCGGGAAACCGGGAAGCGGGAAACCGCAGTTGGCGGAGCCCGCGGAGCCGCGCCAGCCACTCGGACCCAAGTCGGATCAGGAAGCTCCCGCGCCGCTGTCGGCGACGGGCCGCGCCGCGAGCGCCGCCCCGGACGTGCGCGCGCAGAGTGGTGGGTTCCTCACCACGGCGCAGGGCCTGCGTATCGCGGACAGCGACCACTCGTTGAAGGCGGGCCCGAGGGGGCCGGTCCTCCTGCAGGACCATCACCTGCGGGAAAAGGTGATGCACTTCGACCACGAGCGGATTCCTGAGCGAGTGGTGCACGCCCGCGGGGCCGCCGCACACGGGGTCTTCCGTGGCTACGGCACGGCGGCGGACGTCTGCAGGGCGGCATTCCTGGCAGACGGTGAAGTGCTCGACCGGCTCGCTGGACTCCAGGGTCGCCCTCCTGGTGAACGAGGCCTACCGGCATGCCAAACCGATCGCCGCCCTGCCGGGCGCGCGGGCCGTCCTGACAGCCGCGGGCGCAGACCCTCAAGCACCCGGAATCATCATCGGCACGGGCGCCGATACCGACCTCGTGGACGGGCTGGTCGCGCTGCTCGCCGCCCACCGGGTCTGGGACCGGTTCCCCGCCGACACCAACTGACGAGCCGCACGGATCCGGCCCCCGCGGCCGGCGCTCTACTCATGATCGCACCCACCAGACGCGCATGACAGGGGGGTCGCACGCGCGCGACCCACCCCCGGTGTCCGGTGGGCCAGAGCGTGACGCGGGTCATGCCGCCGGCCACGGAAGCCTGCGTACACTGATCGGCCACCAGCGGGGCAGCGCGGCTCCGCGCAGACAGCTCGCGCACCCGACAGACCGGACCCGGGCGAGCCCGCCTCCGAGGGACCGATCGCCGTGCCCACCGACCTGACACCCGTCATAGCGGCCTCCGCACGCTGGCTCCTGAACGCCTACCTCCCACCCGCGGGCGCCTTCAGCCGCGCGCTGGCCGAGGCCCAGGCCCGGCAGGCCGCCACCCTCGCCGCCGCCCTGTGCTACCCCACCACGCTGGATGTCCAACTGCTGGGCCTGCTCGGCCCCGGCGGAGCCGACCGGCTGGACCGGCTCACCGGCTGCGACCCGAACCCCGACGACACCGCCTGGCGGACCTGGGTCGACGAGACCGTCGTCAGCTGGGCCGCCTGCCTGCTCGCCGATCCCGACCTCGCCGCGCGCGCCCACCGAAACCTGGCCACGGCCGAGCACCACACCGAACCCGGGGGCCTGCGACGCCTCACCGACCCCGGCGCCCGCGACACCGAGGCCGCCGCTCTGCTGCGCCACCCCGATCTGCTCGAAGGCATCGCCGGCCTGCACCGGGCCCGGCTCATGGAGCTGGTGAACGTGGAGGGCGCCGGGCTGACGTGACGGCCGTCGGTCGGCGGAACCGAGGTGGGGATCCATGGCCAGGCCCGGGGCACCCGGTCGTGGGGTGCGAATGCCGGGTCCGTCGCCCGCCTCCCGGTGATCCGCGGATGCGGCGTCATCGGAAGATCGCGTCTGCGGCCTTCTTGAGCGAGCTCGGCTGCTCGGGCCTCCGCGGTGCTGTGGAGCGGAGCTCCAGCATGCGGGCCCCGATCTCCTGGAGTTCTTTGCGGCCCAGGGCCTCCCGGACCTTCGGGAACCAGTCCTGTTCCTCCTCCTGGATGTGGTGACCCACGGTTTCGATGAGCACGGTGGCCTTCGCGTCGAAGCGCTCGTCGTCCGGTCCCATCACGTCGAGTTCGGCGCACAGGAGGTCGGCGACGTGGTGCTCCTCGAGGGATTCGAGGATGTCCCGCCCGAGGTCGGGGACGAGCTTGCGGACCGTGGGATACATGACCTCGTTCTCGATGTACGTGTGGACTGTCAGCGCTTCCACAATCCTGCTCACGAGGTCCGCCTTGACCTCCCTGGCGTCCTCATCCGTGCCTTCGAACGCCCGGAAGAGGCGGCGTACCTCCTTGTGGTCCTCCTTCAGCAGGACGATCGCGTCAGTGGACATGTCCGTTCCTCCGTTCACACTGCTCACAGTCCGCAGGCGCTTACGGCCAGGTTTGTCGGGAGTTGCCACGTCATCTCTCGTCGTCCGGATACGGCTCCTCGTCCTCGTCCTCGTCGTCGTAGTCCCCGCCCTGCTGCTGCTCGTCACCTTCGCTGTCCTCGTAGTCCTCTTCGTCGTAGTCGGCGTCCTCGTCCTCCTCGGGTTCCTCGTCCTCGTCGTACGCGTCCTCGCCGTCCTCGTACTCGAAATCGCTTTCGTCCTGGCCGCCTTCGTACTCGTCCTGGTCCTGGCCCTGGTCTTCCTCGGCGGCTTGCTCCTCCTCCATGGCTTCGTCGTGGGTGCGGACGACCTCGCCGTCGCGGATCTCGCCGCGCCAGCCTTCCGCCTCGTCGTTGGTGAGGGAGACGTGCCGCTGGAAGTTCTTGAAGTCCAGGCGCAGACGGCGGCCCTGGGCGCGCCAGATGTTTCCGGTCTTCTCGAAGAAGCCCGAGGGGTAGTACTCGACCACCAGCACGATGCGCGTCAGGTTCGGGGTGAGCTCGTGGAAGCTCACGGCCCCTCGGGTGCTGCCCTTGGCGCCCTGGGAGGTCCACACGATGCGCTCGTCCGGCACCTGTTCCTGGACGGTCGCCTTGAAGCTGCGCTTCGAGGGCCCGACCTTGACCTTCCAGTCGGTGGTCACTTCGTCGCCCTGCGAGACGTCCTGGACGCCTTTGGCGAAGCCGCTGAAGTCCTCGTACTGGGTCCAGTGGTCGTAGGCGGTCCGCACGGGCACGCCGACGTCGAGGGTCTCGACGATGTTCATCGTCTTCTTGCCGGCCTTGCGACCGGCCTTACCGCCACCGAAGGCGCCCTTGACCTTGTCGACGACGCTGTCCTTGATGCTCTTCGCCTTCTCGCCGAGGAACGCCTTGGCCGGCGAGTCGCCCTGCAGGACGCGCGCGCCCACCTTCGGCAGCACGCCGCCGCTCTCGGCGACGTCACCTAGCTGGCCGGTGATGTCGGAGACCTTGTCGCCGGCCTTCTCGACGAGGTTCTCCAGCTGGGCGCCCAGGTAGTGGACGACCTCCTCCTTCAGCCGGTCGACACCCGAAACCTCGGGGGACTCCTGTTCCGTCGTGGCCATGGTCTACCTCCGCCGAGTGGATCGCGCGGTCGGCTTGGTGGCAGTGGTCTTGCCCGCAGCGGTCTTCTTGGCCGCGGTCTTCTTCGCGGGCGCGGCCGCCTTCTTGCCCGCGGTCTTGGAAGCAGCGGTCTTGGACGGAGCAGAACGGGACGCAGACCGCTTGGCCGGGGGTGCCTTCTTGGCGGGAGCCTTCTTTGCTGCCGACGTCGCCTTCTTGCCTGGCGAACTGGCCTTCTTCGCCGGCTTGCGTGGGGTCGGCGACTCGGCGGCCTTGGGTGCCGCTCGTGATGTGCGCGGACGCTTCTCGGCCGGCGGCGCGGCGCGGCGGCGCCGACGGGGGCGCTCCGGCGGCGGCTCTTCCTCTGCTTCGGCTTCGTCCTGCGGTTCCTCCTCTTCCTCTTCCTCTTCGTCGTACGGCTCCTCTTCTTCCTCTTCGGCTTCGTCCTGCGGCTCTTCGCCCTCGAAGTCCTGCTCCTCCTCGTCCGCCGCTTCGTCGATCTCCTCGTCGTACGGCTCGTCCTCTTCCGCTTCGTCCTCCTGCGGTCTGGGCTTACCGACGCTCAACGTGCGCTCTCGTACGGAGTCCGCCAACTCTCCGATACGGCGGTTGGCTGCTGCGACCACCGCGCGTTTGCCGGCATCGAGGAGCTCCCCCCGGACCTGTTCATTGAGCTCCGCTACCTGCGGAACCTCTCCAAGCTTGCGGAGTCCCTCGGTGGCGAGCTGGCGCGGGTCAAGGCCGAAGCGCCGGCCGGCGAGGTATGTCGCTGCGGCGAATGCGAGTCGGCCCTTCTTGGCACGTCCCAACACGTAGCCGCCGGCGACGGCAGCCGCCAGTGCGGCCTTGGTGGTGTCTTTCATGAGTGGTCCTTCCGGCACTCGCCCCTTCATGAAGTCGGGCACGAGGTGAGGAGACGTTCACCATGTGGTGTCTTGCCGTATGGAGATCGCGAGTCACACGCCCCATGGCAGTCAGAGGCACGCCGCCGGCTGTGGGCCGAGCCCACCGCACCCAGGGACGCGCAGAGAAGGCGAAGCAGCGGTGACGTCACCGGCATGCTCGGTGCAGCCCGGAGCCCGGCCTTCAGCACACTCCAGTCTGGTCACCCCCTCGGAGATCCGCACGCGGAGAGACATACGTGCCGGGACTCCGCAATACGGGATGACCCGCGCGAGGCATCCACCGCCGCCGCACCCGCCCCCGTGCAGCTGTCGTGGAGGCGACCGATCACGGTCCACGTGGCCGTGCGCAAATCCCCCTATACCATGAAGTAGAACCCAGCCAGCAGAACCGACCCTGGGCGCAGCAGATCTCCGATGCCGGAGAAGAACCATGGCCGCAGGCAAGGACGACGAGGAGAGGCGGACCAAGTCCGCCCCGACCCGAGCCCCCGCCAGACGCGCGGCCGCCGGAACCCGGCGTGCGACGCCTGAGAGCAGACGTCCGCGGCGCTCCGTCTCGGCAGCACGCGCGATGCGGTACGCCGCCGAACAGCTGGCGGAACTCCTTGGGCGCGTACCGGAGTCGGTCTCGGCACTGAAACCGACGGAGGAGGGTTGGCAGGCCGACGTGGAGGTGGTCGAGCTTGAACGCATCCCGGAGACGACCAGTGTGATGGCGAGTTACCGGGTGTCGCTGGACGCGGACGGAGAGCTGATGGCATACGAGCGGATTCGGCGGTACACCCGGGGGCAGATCGACCGGCGTGGCTGAGAGCTCAGGGCGGGAAGTCCGCCTTGCGCCTGGCAGCTGAAAGGAGGCACCCGTGACTGTGGTGCCGCAAGGCTCAGGCAGTGTCGCCCGCGGGGGCGGCAGCAGCAGCGGCAATCTCTACGACATCCTCGAGCTGATCCTGGACCGCGGCCTCGTCATCGACGTCTTCATCCGCGTGTCTCTCGTGGGGATCGAAATTCTCAAGATCGACATTCGGATCGTCGTCGCGAGCGTCGACACCTACCTCCGCTTTGCCGAGGCGTGCAACCGGCTCGACCTGGAGGCCGGCCGAAAGGCGCCCACCCAGCTCACCGACATCGTCGGGGAGGTCACCGAAGGCGGCGCCAAGGGCAAGAGCAAGGGCGCACTCAGCGGAGCCGTCGAAGCCGTCACCGACTCACTCCACCTCGGTCGCGACAACGACGAGGAGAAGGAGAAGGAGCCGGCACCGCGCCGCGAGCGCCCGGCCCGTCGACCGGTCCGGCGCAAGGAGGAGTGAGATGGCCCTCTACGTCTACTCCGTCACCGCCGCCGACCACCCGAACGACCTTGACGGCCTGACGGGCGTGGGAGATCCACCCACCCATCTGCGAACCCTGCACGCAGGCCCGCTCAGCGCCGTCGTCAGCGAAGCCCCGGAGAACCTGAGGCCCAAACGACGAGACCTCGCCGCCCACCAGGCCGTTCAGGAACGCCTCATGACAGGTGGCACCGTCCTACCCCTGCGCTTCGGGCTCACCGCCCCCGACGATGCCGCCGTGCGCGCCGCACTACTGGAGCGAGCCGCCGAGTACGAGAACAAACTCGCCGCCCTCGCGGACTGCTGCGAATACCACCTCAAGGCGTCGCAGAACGAGGAGTCCCTGCTCCGCCAGATTCTCCGGGAATCGGACGAGGCGCGAAAACTCAACGACGACATCAAGAGCGGCGCCGCCGACCCCGAGCTGCCGCTCGCCCTCGGCCAGATCGTGGCACAGGAGGTCCAGGCCCGCCAAGAGGCGATGGCTGCCGGCGTCATCGAGGCCCTGCGCCCCCTCACCCGCCAGGAACGTGTCTCCGCACCGACCGGAGACGACTTCCTGAACGTCTCCTTCCTCGTGGACAGTGACCACGACGAGAAGTTCCGCACCGAGGAGCAAGGTCTCGCCGCAGCGCTGGGCGAGAACTTCGACCTCCGACTGCGCGGCCCCCTGCCCGCCTACAGCTTCGTCTAGGAAGGCCCCCATGGGCCTGTTCACCCAGATCCTCACCCTGCCACTCGCCCCCGTGCGCGGAACCCGCTGGGTACTGCAACAAGTCGTGGAAGCCGCCGAGAACGAGTACTACGACCCTGCACCCGTCGAGCAGGAACTCGCCGACCTCGAGAGAGCCCTTCTCGCGGGACACGTCGACGAGGAGACCTACGACGCCCGCGAGGACGAACTTCTCGACCGCCTGGAGGAAATCAGAGCCCACAACCAGCCCAGCGAACCGTGAAACCCGTCACTCCTCACCCGCATGACGCCCCGCCGGCCAGGAACGGAGGCCCGAAGCCGTGACTGAACCCATCGCCAACCGGCTCGGCTCCTTCCCCTCCCGCTCCGCCCCGCCCTACAACCAGTCCTCCGCCAGCCTCGCCGACATCCTCGAACGCGTTCTCGACAAGGGAATCGTCATCGCCGGCGACATCCAGATCAACCTCCTCGACATCGAACTGCTCACCATCAAGCTGCGGCTGCTGATCGCCTCGGTGGACAAAGCCAAGGAGATGGGCATCGACTGGTGGGAACACGACCCCTCGCTCTCCTCCCGAGCCGGGACGACTCCCTCACTCGAAGCGGAGAACAGACGCCTCCACGAACAGATCGAGGCGCTGCGGTCCGACGTCGCCGCCCTGTCCTCAGCGCCGAAGGCATCGGACACCGACAGCTCCGTCCGTCCACCGGCCAAACGGACAGCACCCCGCTCCCGTCCGAACACGCGTGGTGACCAATGACGGCCACTGTCACCTACGTGTATGCCATCGCGCGCCACACCCCCGCTCTGTCGCAGACGCTCACCGGACTCACCGGCGTGGCCGGATCCCCCGTGCATGCAGTCCACACCGCCCCCGCCGGCGCGGTGGTCGCCGTGGTCAGCCCCGTACCCGAGGCGGACTACGACGAGGCGGCACTGCGCCGACATCTGGAGGACCTCACCTGGCTCGAGAACCTTGCCCGAGCCCACCACGGCGTCGTCGAGACACTCGTGGCCTGCACCACCGTCCTCCCGTTGAGGCTCGCGACCGTATATCGCGACGACGACCGCGTGCGCACGATGATCGACCATCGGCACGACCAGTTCCGGGAGCAGCTGGCCCACCTGGCCGACCACTGCGAGTGGGGCGTCAAACTGTACGTGGACAGCCCGACGGCCACGGTCACCGAGCAGCCCGTTGCCTCCGGCCTCAGCCCCGGACGGGACTACCTCCGCCGCCGCCGGGCCCAGCGGGACGAACAGCAGGACGCCTACCGGGCGGCCGAGCGGACCGCTGAGCGGGTCGAAACCGCTGCCCGCGCCCACGCCGTCGGCCGAGTCCGCCACCGGATCCAGGAAGGTGAGCTGGCCGCCGGGCCCGGCGTGAACATCAGCAACGACGCGTACCTGGTGCCGGTGGACCACACCGAGCAGTTCCTGGCCGACGTCACCCGTTCGGCCGACGGCCTGCCGGGCGTCCGCGTGGAAGTCACCGGGCCGTGGGCCCCCTATTCCTTCGCCGTCGCCCCCCAGAGCGAGGACCCGGGGCCATGAGCGAGAGCAGCGGGCGGCCGGCTCCGGCCCCGCAGGCGGGTCTGCCGCAGCGGCAGGTCGCCCTCATCGACCTGCTGGACCGGCTGCTCAGCGGCGGAGTGGTCCTCACCGGCGACCTGGTGCTGGCCGTCGCGGACATCGACCTCGTCCGCGTCTCACTGCGCGCCCTCATCGTCTCCATCAGCGAGCAGAATCCCGCCCCCTGGCAGGCCGAGCCGCTATCACGGCCGGACCCGCGGTCATGACGACGGACGCCACCCCGCCGCCCCGCCGCTACGACGAAGTCGCCCAAGCGGCCGCCCGAGCCATTCGCCTCCTGCCGGCCACGCCGCACAACCTCCCGAGCGAGAACCCCGCCACCCCCGCGAGAGTGCCGCACCGGATCACCACCGACCAGGAGACGGTCGAACGAGACCTGATGAAACTCGTCCTCACCATCGTCGAACTCCTGCGCCAGCTCATGGAACGGCAGGCCCTGCACCGCGTCGACGCCGGCGACCTGACAGAAGAGCAGGAAGAACGGCTGGGAAGCACCCTCATGGCCCTCCACGACCGTATGACTGACCTCTGCGCCCGCTACGGCCTCACCATGGACGATCTCAACCTCGACCTCGGCCCGCTCGGGCCCCTCCTTCCGCCTGGGCAGTAGGCCGGAAGCGCCACCGTCCCGGGCGAGCGCCATGCCATCGGAGACCCGTCGCCACCGACCTGTGGGCCGCCTCCGCCAGCACCGGACGTACGTCCGGACACCGCGTACCGGCCCCGCCACGGATCTGGACGAGAGAGAAGGCGGCGCGGACCGGTTCCGGCGGGAGGAACGTGGGCAGGCGCCCGGCATGGTGAAAATCGGCTACACGATGATGACCGAGCAGGCGGGCCCGCGCCAGTTGGTGCGGGACGTGGTCCGTGCCGAGCAGGCGGGCTTCGACTTCTCCGTCATATCCGACCACTATTTCCCCTGGCTGGACAGCCAGGGCCACGCTCCCTATGCCTGGGCGGTGCTCGGCGCCGCCGCCGAGGCGACCTCACGGATCCCGCTGATGACCTACGTGACCTGCCCGTCGTTCCGTTACCACCCCGCCGTGGTCGCTCAGAAGGCAGCGACCCTGCAGTTGCTCTCCGAGGGCCGCTTCCGCCTCGGGCTGGGCAGTGGGGAGAACCTGAACGAGCACATCACCGGTCAGGGCTGGCCCGGTGCGGACGTGCGCCTGGAGCGGCTCACCGAGGCGGTCGAGATCATCCGCGCGCTGTTCGAAGGCGGGTATGTCAATTATCGCGGGAAGCACTTCGACGTGGAGTCGGCCAAGCTCTGGGACCTGCCGGCGGTGCCCCCGCCGATCGGCGTGGCGGTCTCGGGCGACCGCTCCTGCGAGGTGGCCGGGCGGCTGGCGGACCTGGTGATCGCGGTGGATCCGAACGCAGAGCTGCTCACCGCGTTCGGCCGCCACGGCGGTGCCGGGAAGCCTGGTGTCGGCCAGCTGCCGGTCTGTCACGACCCGGACCGTCGGCAGGCAGTGGCTCGCGCGCACGACCAGTTCCGCTGGTTCGGTGGGGGATGGAAGGTCAACTCGGAACTCCCGGGACCCACCGGATTCGCGGGTGCGAGCAGGTTCGTCCGCCCCGAGGACGTGGCCGAGTCGATTCCCTGCGGTGACCACGTCGCGGACTTCGTCAAGGCCGTCCGCGCGTACGCCGACGCCGGCTTCGAAGAGGTGGCCCTGATCCAGGTCGGCGGCGATCACCAGGGGCCGTTCCTCGACTGGGCCGAGAACACCCTGCTGCCCGCGCTGCACAGGCTGTGATCCCCGAGGCGCGAGCCGAACACCCGCATCTGCCTGTCTGTTTCACCGCCGCCCGCCGGAAGGCTTGCACGGGCCCCGGTCGGGAGTTCCACGACGCCGGTGTGCGGCGCCTCGCCACCATGCCGCCGGACAAGGTCGCGCACTGCCGGCGGAACCCCGCTCCCGTAATCGCGGGCCGCCTGAGCACGGACCGGCCGGTGGTCGCGCGTACGCGGGTCACTCGTCGGAGCCGTCCTGCTCCGCCACGACGCGGTCGAGGTCCCGCTCCAGGGTCCGGGCCCGGGCACGGTCGTTGCTGTCGGCGTCCACGATGTCGAGGAAGACCTGGTCGAAGGCCGGACACTCCTCGCGGAGCTGGCGTTTGATCCGGACGCACACCTCTTCCACCTCCTCGCTGTCCAGGCCCTCCTGCAGGTCCACGCGGGCCGCCAGCAGGGCCGAGTCGGCGCCCAGCCGCATCGTCAGCAGGGTCGTCACCGTGTCGATCTCCTTCTGTTCGGCCAGCAGCGTGTGTGCCTGCTGTTGGAGGCGGGGGTCCACCGCCTGGCCGACGAGCAGGCTCCGGGCCTCGTGGCCCAGGCGGACCGCCACGCCGATCAGGAGTGCGCCGATGGCCAGCGCCGCGACCGCCTCCCAGGTAGGGGAGCCTGTGATCTGGTGGCCCGCGACCCCGCCGGCGGCCAGCAGCACACCGAACACCGCGGTGGAGTCCTCGGCGAGCACCGTGCGCACGGTGGGATCCTCCGCGCGCCGGATCTGCTGAGCGAGCGTGCATCCGCGCGCACGGGCCTGGCGGTGCAGCTGGAAGAGTGCCCGGGCGAGCGAGGTGCCCTCGGCGAGGAGGGCCACGATCAGTACGAGGTAGACCATGCCGAAGTTCTCGGCCTCGGACGGCGGTGACAGCCAGGTGTGCAGGCCCTGGTAGAAGGAGAAGCAGCCGCCGGTCACGAAGATCCCGACTGCGGCCAGCAGCGACCAGAAGAACCGTTCCTTCCCGTAGCCGAAGGGGTGGCGGACGTCCGCTCGGCGCCGACTGCGGCTCAGCGAGAAGAGCAGGAATACCTCGTTGAGGCTGTCGGCGACGGAGTGGGCGGCCTCGGCCATCAGGGCGGGGGAGGGCGCCACCACCCCGGCCACGGTTTTGGCCACCGCGATCACCATATTGGCCAGCAGCGCCACCACGACCGTGCCTTTGGTCTCACGGTCGGCTCGGGCACGCCTGCTCCGCCGCGGGCGGGGGGCGGGCGGGTGCGGCTGGGACATCGACTTCCTCCCACTTCGCGGCCTGCCCCGTAGCCCGTCGAATACGCGTGGACAGTGCGAATCGATGTGACCCGCCGAACCGCTCAGGACGGCCCGCTCGACCCTCCGCCTCGGCTCCGCCAAAGCACTGCTCCGGCTCGGTCGACGGGAGAATAAGACCACGGGCTTCGGGCAGGCGCTCGGCACGGGCCTTCGAGGTGCGAGCGGAGCTGACGGCCGCGGACACGAGGTGACCGATGAGTGACGAGACGTTCCTGGGAACCGGCGGCGTGGGACGCCGGCAGAGGCGGCTGTGCCGTCGAGCCTGCAGCTCACCGCTGCCAAGCGCTCCGCGACCCGCTCAAGGTCCCCGGCGCCCGGGAGTAGCAGCCGCAGGGCGCGTAGTTGCCCACGGGGTGCGACGCTGGTTCCGTGCCCGAGCACTGCTCTGCCGCCCCGAGGGCGGGCGGCGCACGAAGCCGCGCCCTCCTGATGGGGATCATCGGTTCTCCCCGGTGTCCTGATGCCCTGCTGGTCGAGCTGGACGACGGGCGACGGGCGACCACGTCGCCGCCCCTTACCACCGCCCAGGCCCTCGAGGTCGCCACGGCGGTGGCTGAGGCGCTGCGGCCGTTGACGGCGGGTGAGCACAGCCTGGTTCACTGGCTGCTGGAACCACTGCCGCAGGTAAAGGTGGAGACCACAGCTGACGGAAGCGTCTGTTTCTCCGGAATGGCGTCCCCCGGCTGAGCGCTGCGTCGGCCCGACCTCCCGTGCTGGGGAACCGGCCCGGACGGGCCCGTACGTGTGCAGGCATATTTCCGTCCGGGCAGGCAGGTCTCGATTTGCGGCGAGGGCGGCGCTCGTCTCGGCGTGAAGGCGGTCGCAGGCCTTCTCGAGCTGCTCTTCGATCAACGGCCGGGGTTGCTCGGTGGTGGTGTCAGGCGCGGGCCGTCCCGCCGAGGCATCGACCGTTTGAATCGCGAGGGGCTGGTCACACGCCCGGTGAGAGCCGGTTCAGGAGGAGTTGATGGCAGAGAACCGAAGAGCTGCGGGACCGCACCCCGCTTGTAGGACGTCACCGGACGACGGTGCACTGAGCGGCGCGCGTCCGCGTCGGCACCTCTGGCTCACCCTCGCGCACCGGATCAGGAGCGCCGTGCGCCGTCTGGTCGGCGGAAGCGCCTGACGGCGTCCGGGCCGGCGAGCGTTGACGGCAGATACGCCCGAATACGAGAGAGGAAACGCGATGGGACACGGCGGAAACGTGATAGCGGAGCTGATGACCGACCACCGTGAGGTGGAGGAGCTGTTCGGCCGGATCCAGGCCTTGCCGCTCAGGGACGAGCGGCGGGGTCCGCTGGTGGAGCAGGTCACCATAGAACTGGTGCGGCACTCCGTCGCCGAGGAGATGTACCTCTATCCGGCGGTCCGCGAGCATGTCCGCGACGGCGACGCGCTGGCCGACAAGGAGATCGAGGACCATGGGAAGGTTGAGGGGATGCTGAAGGATCTGGAAAACATCCCGGTCGGCGACGAGCGATACGACAGCGTGGTCGACCGCCTCGTGTCCGAGGTCGGCGCCCATGTCGCCGACGAGGAGCAGAACCTCTTTCCTGCCCTCGCCGGAGCGTGTTCGTCTCAGACCCTGGACACGCTGGGTGACCAGGTTCGCAGAGCGAAGAAGATCGCTCCGACCCGGCCGCACCCCTCCGCACCGGACAACCCCCCGGGCAACAAGCTCCTCGCACCTGGCACCGGACTGGTCGACCGGGCCCGAGACCTGATCACCGGCCGCGGCAAGTCTTGAGCCCTACCGCCCGCCTTCCGCTCCCGCAACGATCGGGTTCGTCGGGTGGCATCTGGGGGACCCGACGTATCGCAGCGACGCCATCCAGCAGAATCGGGACGGCGCAGCACCGAAGCAGTCGCCATGTCGTGGGACGGGAGCGGGTGAGGCGCTACGGGGAGTCGTCCTCGGCCTGACGTTCCCTCAGGGTCGTCGCTCGTTCGGCACGTTGAGGTCAGGGTGGAGGCGATCAGCAGACAGATCAACGCGCTTCCGGCCGCCGACGCTCGGCGCAAGCACCGGGTGGCCGAGCTCACGATCGCCTTGGTCGAGCATGCCGTCGCGGAGCTGGAACACCTGTGCCCCGCCGTCCTGGTTCTGTTCACGAGTTCTGACGGCAGATGTTCACCACTCCGGGAGGCGCCCCGCCCGGGCCGTGGTTGATGTTCACGAGAACGGGAGGCACCTCGGGGACCCGTCCGCCGGACGGCCATGGCCAGGATCAGCCGGCGGCGTGACGAGCTGTCAGTCCCGCAGGGCAGACTGTTGCTCATGCCAGAAGCCGGGCTCGATGCCGCCGCCAACTCCCTGCGGGCCTGGCTCAACCGCCAGCAGTTCACTGACCTGTCCACCCCCGAGGTGACCGCCTTCTTCACCGACTCGGTGGCCGCCTGGGCCACCGACCAGGGATATGAGGTCCAGCGGGAGGTCGACCTGCCCACCGCTACCCGGCAGGGCCGGACCGGGCGCCTCGACCTGCAGCTGCGGCACCGCTCCGGCAAGGGACGGCTGATCAGCATCGAGGTGGACCGGGGCACGAAGGCGTGGTCCCTCGACAAGCTCGTCCAGGCCGCCGAGCTCGGCCACCTGGCTCTGTGGCTTCGGTGGAGCCGCACCCCCGTCACCCTGCCGATCCCGCCTACGGTCCGGCTCATCCGGGCCCAGGTGCTCAGGCGCACCACGCTCACGCGGGCGAAGGTCCACTCGCTCCAGCCGGACAGCTGCGGGTAGTAGGCAGTTAGGTCGGTCCGCACCCGGCAACGCCACAGGTATTTGACGCGAGTCAGTACGACGCCGGACCGTTCGAGGCAGCTGCGACCGTAACCAAGCACTGCGCGGCCCCGCCCGGCTGCGGGGCTCTTACCGGCCCGCGTCCGGTTCACGGGAACCCTCCAGCAAGCCCACGTGCTGTCGAAACTCGTGAACAGTCAGGCCGGTCCGCGACCGCCTACCGCCTCCCGAACCGACATCGAAGTGCTGCCCGTTCTTGTGAACAGAGCCACCGTCCGCCGCTGTGGTCGCGGGCACGGACGAATCGAGAGATCCTCACGGATGTGGAAGGCCCATGAGCCAGGTTTCGAGGACGCCGTCGGACGTCTGCGGGTCGCGAGGTCCAAGGCCATGCCGCGGATCAGGCTGCGCCGTGGCGTGTGCGAGGTTACGGCCGTTCCCCTAGCCCTATGGCGCGGCCGTGTCTGAGGCGGGCGGTTCTGGTTCGGCGTCGAGGTGACCCGCCGTGGGAGACATTGCGGCGGTCTCCTCGGTGTCCTTCCCGCCGGCCGGCGGGGTTCGGCCACCGGAGTGGTGTGGTGCGTAGGTGCGGTCGGGTCCAGTGTGGCGGTCGTCCGCGTTCGCCCGGTCGGGCGGCAGTAGGGGAGCCTGCGGGAACGCCCGGCGTCGGATACTCATGGCTGTTCCTTTCACGCGGCGCTGCGGTGGGTGACGCAGTCCCGTACCCGGTCGATCAGCCCGACACCGGGAGCCGGCACCTTGCAGGCGATCGGCGACGGAGGCGCACCTGGGTGAGGACGGGTCGGCGCGGTCGACTTGGCCCGCCGTACGCGGTCACCCAGCTTCTCCAGGTCTGCCTGCCCGCAGGCCGCGCGCAGCGCCGGGATGTGCGAGCCGACCTCGGTGATCAGGACGTCGCCAGCTCGGTGAGTTCGGCGTGGTCGGTGTCCTTGCTCTCAATGTCCTTCAGCAGGCGCTCGACCCGGGCGTGGTCCTCGACCTCGCGGTCTGCCGTCCTGGGGCCTCCGGGCACGTGCTCGCGCACTGCGGGGTAGAGGTAGGCCTCCTCCGCGGCGGAGTGTCGGACAAGCTCGATGGTCACCTCGTCGACGAGAGCCTGACGGGCCTCTCCGGTGGCGAGCCGGATCTGCGCGAAGCGTTCCTCGACCTCGCGGTGGTCGGTCTCCGGTTCCTTGACGACGTCGCCGTCGTGGCCTGCCATCTTCGCCTCCTCGATTCCGTGGTCCACCGGGCGCGGGCCGGTAGCGGACGGCTGGCCCGTGGAACCGGATGTGCGCGCATCGTCCGACTCGACTGTCATCGTGCGTCGGCTTCCGTGGCGGCGCGCCGGGAGCGATGGTCGCCAAGGCCTGCTGTGTCAGTCGGTGGCGGCTTGCGGATCGATGGTGGGTGCGTTCTGTGCGGTGGGGTGGGGTGCCGGAAAGGGGGTGGCGTGGATGGGGGTTGTCGGGCGGGGGAGTCCGTCGAGCGCGAGTATCGTCACCAGCCCGTCGGGGCTGATTTCCGCCCGTACCGTGTCGGTCGGATTCGCGTAGACAGGGTGGCCGCCCGGGCCCCGGACTCCGGTGCCGGTCACGAGCAGGGTCTGTTGTTGGCGGTGGTTGCCGCAGGGGCCGGGGAAGGTCAGACCCCATCGGAACGGTCCGCCGGGCGCCGCGGTCACCGGCGCTGCTGCTGCTGCTGCTGCTGCTGCGGTGCGGGCTGGGTGCCGGGGCTGGTTGCCGTTCTGTGTGGTGGGGTGTGAGTGGTTGTCCGCCGTGCCGGGGCGGCGCAGGCCGAAGAGCTCGGTGGTGTCGGTTGTGTCCATGACCCGTCTCACCCGTGGTCCGGCGGCGCGGATGCGCAGCGCGCAGCCGGTTGCGGTCGCGTTCCGGCGGGTTCGCAGCAGGGCGTTGAGTCCGGCGCAGTCGAGGAACGAGACGGCGCTGAGGTCGAGGTCCAAGTGGGTGGGGCTGTCGGCGAGGACGCGTGCGAGGTCGCGTTGCAGGGCCGGGGCGCCGTCGAAGTCGATCTCGCCGCGGACGGTGGCCAGGGTGTGGCCGTGGCTGTCTTGGCTGACCCGGAGCTGGAAGGCCGGTGTTGGGGCCGTGGGCTGCAGCGGGCTTGCGGCGGTGGGCGGCGTACCGCGCTGAGGGGACATGCCGGTGCTCCTCCCGTGAGGGCGCGAACCTTGCAGGTCCATGCTCCGACCGGGCGGGAATACCTGTCAAGGGATACAGGAAACATTTTGCGCGTATTGTGCTGCCGGAAGTATGGCTCGTAGGATTGGAGCATGGAGACGCAGTCCGACAGCCGTCCCACCTGGACGTTCCTCACGAACCACGCCCGCGTGCTGTCACTGATCGCCCGAGATCCGGACATCCGCCTGCGGGACGTCGCCGCTGCCTGCCAGCTCACTGAACGCTCTGTGCAGGGCATCGTGGCCGACCTCGAAAGTGCCGGCTACCTCACCCACACCCGCGAGGGCCGACGCAACCGGTACCGGATCCTCCCCGGCACCGAGCTGCGTCACCCCGCCGAGGCCGGCCGCACTGTCGAGGCTCTCCTGCGCCTGCTCGAAACCGACCTCACCCGGACCCCGTCCGCTTAGCGCCGGCCCCGCGCCAGCAGGAGTGCGTGCACTGCGGTGCCGCCATGCCGGCCGCCCACGCGTTAGCGCTTCGCTTTCAAGTTCCCCAGCCGTGTCCGGTTCCTCGTACAACCGGTCTGTCCGACCTGCCCGACAGCCGTACCCGCCGGCGGTCGGCCGCAGCTCTGCCGCCGACGAACGGCGCGAAGGGGACCGGGTCGAGGTCCGGCGGGCAAGCGCCCTCCACTGGTCGTTTACGGGCGTCGGTACCTCTCCGGGTTGTCCGGCCGTGAGGCTGTTTCCTGTCCACCGCCCAGTGCAAGGCCGGCCGCGAGCTCGGCTCCGCCAGTGCGATCGCCGACTCGAAGGAGGCGGTTGGCCCTCACCCCTGCCGGACGTACCGCGCTGAGCCGGTACCTGGACGCATCGCGGCCGTCGTCGGCGACATCGAAGGTGCCTGAGTCGAGTTGGCCCGTCTGAGCTCTGGGGTTGGCCCGCAGGGTAGCGGCCGTCCCTCCCGCCTGCTGAGTCTTCGTGCGGAGGCCGGGCAGACGGCAGCGCGGGCAGGCTGTGCCGCCCGTGCGCGGAGACCCGTCGCTTCGCGATGTCACAGCGGTGCCGCGTCCGGCAGGCCGCTACGAATGGGCCACGACCTCGCCGGCCGTGACCTGGGGAGGATTGGGGAGCAGGGAGGCGAGGTGGTCCCGTACGAAGTCGGCCGCCCGGTGGTTCGATTCCTCGGCGCCGGCCCGGTCCTGGAAGACACTCGTCGAGACCATCACCCCGCCCCCGGCGTCGACCCAGTAGTAGGCCACGAAACCTGGGACCTGGCGGAGCAGCGTCACGAACCCGTCGTGCACGCGGCGTCCCGCCTCGGCCGGCTCGGTCACCCCTTCGTACCGCCGAACCACCGCATACATGGCTGATCTCCTCACTTGATCGCTGGGCCGTCTTCTGCGGAGACGGTGTACCCGTCGTGGGACGTGCGGCGTGCGCGACCTGCGCAAATCACCGGAAGGGGGACCCTCGGGGATCCGAACGGCGGTCTCCCGCCCGCTCCGGTGCCCGGGCCGGGCCGCCCGTCTCGGTGATGGTGCTCGCCACCGGGATCGCCCTGGTGGCCCGAGTGCGCGACGGCCGCCCTGGCGAGCGAGGTGCAGCGACTGCGGCAGCAGTGCCCGCAGATCGCCCATGACCATCGCCCCGCGCCGCTAGTGCGCCTGTCGGATCGGCCGCTCCGGCCCGAACCAGCGGGGCCCGGGAGTCGTGGATCCGGCGCCGCACGGCATCGCCGTCCCCGCACGCCTTCGCACGGTGTCCAGGCCACCGGGCAGCACCCTGTCAGCCATCACTACAGGCGCCTCAGCGCGGTGTGCCCGGGCCCGCGCCGGACGTCACGGTGCCGGGTAGACCGCGAGCGTCACCATGAACAGCTTCTTCCGGCCGAAACGGTCGGTGAGCCAGCCGAAGAACAACGAACCGGTGCACGCCCCGGCCACGTACAGGGCCGCCGCGACGGTGGTGACCTGGGCGGTGCTGATGTCGATGCCGGACCGGGCCAGTCGCCCGGCAATGTTGCCGACGATGGTCACTTCCAAGCCGTCCAGGATCCAGACGGTGCCCAGACCGATCACGATCCGCCAGTGCCAGCGCGACCAGGGCAGGCGGTCCAGTCTGGCGGGTACGTTGGTCCGGATCGGCTCGACCACCGCGGCGCCGGGTTCTGGCGGGCGAGGGTCGAGAGCGGACTGCTCGCTGCGGGGCAGAGATGTCCGGCCATCAAGGCCTCCCAGGGTCACGACCGGGCCGGTCCGCCCGGTACCGGCCAGACGTCTGCCCCGAGCAGGTCGAATCAGTCCTGGCGGTGACGGCATCGGCTCGGAGGCCGACGATCTGCCGGGCCTTCAGCTGCCGGCGGCGCGGCTACGGATGCGGCGGGACCCGGTCCGAGGCGGAGCCCTGGGATCCGGGCACGGCCTCCCCCTGGTCGATGGGCGCGCGGTCGGTGAGGCCGGCTCGAAGGGCCTGGAAGCTGTGGGCGAGCAGGCGGGAGACGTGCATCTGGGAGATGCCGAGGCGGCGGCCGATCTCGGCCTGGGTGAGGTCCTCGGTGAAGCGCAGCGCGAGGATCCTACGCTCGCGTTCGGGCAGTGCGGCGATCAGCGGCTTCAGGGACTGCACGTTCTCCACCACGGCCAACGCCGGGTCGCAGTGGCCGAGCCGGCTCTCCAGGGTGCTGTCGGCGTCCCCGTCACCGGACGGGGCGTCGAGGGAGGTCGTGCTGCGGGCGTTGGTGGCCAGGAGTGCCTCGGCGACCTCGTCCTGTGACAGGTCGACGTGTGCGGCGATTTCTTCGCTGCTGGGGGTTCGGCCGAGGTCCTGCTCCAGTTCGTCGGCGCCTTTGGCGACGGCGAGCCGGGCCTCCTGGAGGCGTCTGGGGACGTGCACGGCCCAGGTGGTGTCGCGGAAGAACCGGCGGATCTCTCCGATGATGGTCGGGAGCGCGAAAGTGGTGAACTCCACGCCGCGACCCGGGTCGAAGCGGTCGATGGCCTTGATGAGGCCTACGGTGCCGGTCTGGACGATGTCCTCCATCGGCTGGTGCGTGCCGCGGAACCGCCTCGCCGCGAACTTGACGAGGGAGAGGTTGAGCTCGATCAGGGTGCCGCGGACGTAGGAGTAGAGTTCGGTGCCCTGCTCGGCCTGTTGCAGCCGGAGCAGGAGGACCCTCGACAGCTCCCGGGCGTCGGCGGTGGTGGCGTTCAGGGGATCGGCGATCGCCGGCAGACCGTGTCGGTCAGGGGAGAAGCCGGATTCGGCGCGCGTTCCCGGTTCGACCTCCGGCGCCGCCGCGGACGGCACAGGCATTGATCATCCCTTCCTGGGCGGGCCCCGAAACCGCGCCTACCCGGACGCGGCCCGTCGAAACCTTCAGGACGCGCCGCGAGACCCCCTCCGATCCGACTTTGTCGCTGCCCTATTTCCGGTCGGCCATGGGGCGTAAAGCCGTGGGCTTCGGGCAGGCGCCTGACAGGGCCTTCGAGGTGCGAGCGGAGCTGAGGGCCGCGGACACGAGGTGACCGATGAGTGACAGGACGTTCCTGGGAACCGGCGGTGTGGAACGCCGGCAGGGGCGGTTGTGCCGTCTCGACCTCTCCGCCGCGGCCCACCCGGTGACCACCGCCCGTGAGTGGGCGAGGAGCGTCCTCTCACGATGGCAGATCGGTTCGCCGCTCGACGAGGACGTGGTGCTCGTCGTCTCCGAGCTCGTCGCGAACGCGATGATGCACGCCGGCGCGGTGCGCGAGCTGCACCTGCTGTGGCTCGACCGTCGGACCGTACGCATCGAGGTCACCGACACCAGCCGGACAGCCCCGTCGCCCATGCAGCCGCGCCGGGGGCGGCCCGGCGGTCACGGACTCGTGATCGTCCGGACACTGTGCCGTTCCTGGGGGACCGTACCGCGCGCGGCGGGCAAGACCGTGTGGGCCGAGCTCGTCGGGTCGTGGCAGCCCGGGGCGTGACGGACGGACCGTCACACCCCGGGCAGCCGGCTACCAGCGGTATCAGCGGGTACGACCGCCACCGGCACCACGGGCCACGAAGCCCACCAGCCACAGCACCAGCACGGCGAGCGCAACCCACCACAGGACGTGCAGGGCGAATCCGGCGCCGAACAGCACCAGGGCGAGAAGAAGCACCAGCAACAGGGGAATCATGGTGAACACCTCCGGACCAACGCGCCTGCCCCGATTTCCGGCGGCCAAGCGGAGAACACGTCAGCCGGTGGCCGCGAGCGACTGGTGTGCGGCCGCGAACGCGGCCTCGGCGGTGAGTCCGAACTCGTGTAGAGGCGCTGGAAGTTGGCCGACGCGCCGTAGTGGTCGAGGCCGACGATCCGGCCCCGGGCGCCGACCAGCTCACCAGTTCACCCGTCACGCCTGTGCACCTGGTGGTCTGCATGGGTTTGATCGCCGAGACCCTCCCGGACGTCGACAACAACCGCATCGCACTCCTCGGTATCAGCATGGGCGGCATCCTCGCCCCCAGGGCCGCCGCGTTCGAGCACCGCCTGGCCGCGCTGATCGCCGTCGACGGCCTCTACGACCTCGGCCAGACCTCCGTCCGCAACATCCCCGGCACCCGCGAGGAGGCCGAGCGGCTCCTGCGCGCACAGTCCGCTCCCGAACTCGACGCCGCGCTCGAACAGATCATGGCCAAGGACCCGATCGCCCGCTGGGCGATCAACCACGGCATGTACGTCATGGGCGTCGACACCCCCCGGGCCTTCAACGCCTCCTACCTCGACTACACCCTGGCCGGCGGCATCGCCGAACGGATCCAGTGCCCCACCCTGGTCTGCGACGCCGAAGAGGACATGTTCTTCAAGGGCCAGCCCGAACAGCTTTACGACCACCTCACCTGCCCCAAGACCCTGATGGTGCTCACCGCCGAGGAAGGCGCCGGCGCCCACTGCCACCCCGGCGCCATGCGCCTGACCCAGGCCCGCATCTACGGCTGGCTCGACGACACCCTCAAGGCGACCGCCTGAGGAGCTGACGACCCGACACCGCGACGGGGCCCCCGTCCGCGGACCATCCGCCGAGCGTCGTTCCCGCCGAGGCACACCGCGCGGTGGAAGCCGGAAGGCCGCCACCAGGTGACGGCCTTCCAATGAGCGACTCTGAAGCTTCTATAGATCGTCAAGCTGTAGGAGACAGGCCGGGTGTGCCGCTGATTGCGCTGGTGAGGTGGTGGTAGACCTCGCGCGCGACGAAGCGCTTGAGGCACCTGAAGATGTTCTTCGTCTTGAGTCCTTCGAGGGTGCGTCGTGCCACGTAGTCGCGAGTGCGCGGGTCATGCCGCATGCGGACCAGCACGATCGTGTGCAGCGCACGGTTCGCCTGGCGGTCTCCGCCACGGTTGAGCCGGTGACGGTCAGTGCGTCCAGAAGAGGCCGGGACGGGTGCGGCGGCGCACAGGTGGGCGAAGGAAGCCTCGGATGCGAGCCTGTCCGGGTTGTCGCCGGCCGTGACCAGCAGCTGCCCGGTGGTCTCGGTTCCGACGCCCGTCAGCGCGAGAAGGCCGGGCGCGGCGCGGGTGATCAGCACGCGCAGGTCGGCATCCGCGTCTGCTATCTCCTCGCTCAAGTGCCGGTAGCGCCTGGCCAGGCGCTTGAGGGCCAGTCTGACGGCTGCGACCGGGGTGGCCAGATCGGTGCCTGGACGGCTTACGGCCAGCCGCCGGACCAGCTCGGTTGTGGTCAGTGAGCGCAGTGCTTCGCGGACCTCAGCGGGCGCGGTGATGATCAGTGATTTCATCTGGTTGACGGTCTGGGTCCGGGCTTTGACGGCGCTGGCGCGTACGACACGCAGCCCGCGGATTGCCTCGACCGCACCGTCGCGGTGCTTCGGCGTGCCGGTGGCGCGGCCGGCGAGTACCGCAGTGGCGGCGGCGTAGGCGTCGATGGAGTCCGATTTCCCTGCCGCTCGGCGAGCTCGACGGTCGGGTCGGTCCACCTCGATGACGGCGATCTGGTTGGCTCGGAGGTAGCGGCCGAGTTCGGCGCCGAAGGAGCCGGTGCCCTCCATGCCCACGATCAGCACTCGGCCGTGGGACTGCAGCCATTCCAGCAGGTCTCGGTAGCCCGCAGGCGTAGTGGGGAAGGCCTCGGTGGCCAGGTGCCGGCCGATGGTGTCGATGACGGCGGCCTGGTGGACGTCGGTGTGGGTGTCGATCCCGCCGATCACCTCGATGGGCTGTCGATCCGCCCGGCGTCGCCGCGGCAAGACCGACGCCGTCGACGCCGAGTCCGCCGCCCGGGCCGCGCTGTCGGGCACCGCACGGGCGTTGCCGAAGAGTGGCGACGGGCAGGTGGAGGTGCTGCGCATGCTCCGGCTGGCGAAGAACTCCGCGGTCAAGGCCCGCACCCAGGCGCTCAACCAGCTCAAGGCCGTGCTGATTAACGCCCCATGCGCCCTCCGCGAGGCTCTGGAACCGCTCTCGACGGCGGTACTCGTCCGGCGTTGCGCGGAGCTGACCGACCCCTGCGACGGTAACCCGGCAGCTGACACGGCAGTCTTCACACTTCGGCTGCTCGCACAACGCGTCTTGCGGCTTCGGCAGGAGGTCGCCGAGCTCGGGCGGCGCATGACCGCAGCGGTCCAGGCCAGCGCGCCGAGCCTGCTGGAGCGGTTCGGGATCGGCCCGGACAGTGCTGCGGCCCTGCTGATCACTGCCGGCGACAACCCTGAGCGACTGAGCAGTGAGGCATCCTTCGCCGCGCTGTGCGGCGCCAGTCCTGTCGAGAAGTCCTCGGGAAAGACCCGGCGCCGTCGACTCAACCGGGGAGGGGACCGACAGGCCAACGCCGCGCTGCACCGAATCGTGGTCACCCGTATGCGCCAGGACGAGCGCACCCGCTCCTACCTGGAGCGACGTACCGCCGAGGGACGAGGAAAGCGCGAGATTATGCGCTGCCTGAAGCGCTACGTGGCCCGCGAGGTCTACGCGCTGATACGCACCGACATGATCATATGCCACCAGCGCCCTGATGACCCATCAACCCTCAGTGGACGTTAAGTCCGTTTCTGGTAGCGGCCGCGTCCGGGTTGGGTGAGGAAGCCTTGGCGAGTGAGGCGTCCGAGGCGGCTGCGGGTGATGTTGACGGACGCCTCGTCGGTGGGCATGCCGAGGAGTTCGTGCAGCTCGCGTGCCCGGAATGCGTGGGCGGGGTGCTGGTTGAAGGCGTTCACGATGGCCTGGTAGGTGGTGTTCGTCTCGGGCGGTTCGGATTCGGTTCCTGCCGGCGTGACCTCCATGATGATCTTTCGGGTGGTGGCCAGGTCCGTGAGCCGCGCTTCGGTCTGGGTCAGATCGGCGGCGAGCTCTTCGATCCGGGCGCGTAGTTCTGCGGCCCGGGCGGTGGCCTCGTCCTGCCGGCTCTGGAGGTCTGCCAGGAGTTCGGCGACGTTCACGCCGCCAGTCCGAGGGTGTCGCGCCAGGCCGGGGCCGGTGTGGTGAGGCGGCGGGTCATGTTCGCGGTGGAGGCCCAGTAGACGCGTGAGGCGGAGTTGTCGGGCCGGTGGTCGTACTCGCGGGCGAGGCGCCGATGCAGCATCAAGGTGCCGTTCGTCTGCTCCACCACCCACCGTTTCGGCTGCGGGACGAAACCCTTGCCCTGGTCGGCCGGGTTGCGGCGGACGACCTCGACGTCGATATCCAGCAAAGCGCCGTGGATGACGACCTCGTCCTTGAAGCCCTGGTCCACCAGAGCCTTCTCCAGACGCATCCCGCACCGCTCGGCGACCTGGTCGAGCAGGGCGGTGCCGGCGGCGTTGTCGTGGGCGGAGGCGGCCAGGACGACAACGCCGATGATCAGCCCCAGGACGTCCACGGCCAGTCCCCGCTTGCGCCCCGACACCTTCTTGTTCGCGTCCAGCCCCGTCGTGGTCTTCGGGACGCCGGCGGCCGCCCGGACGGACTGGGTGTCGATGATCACGAGGGACGGGTCCTCTAATCGGCGGGCTCGCTCCCTCACCTGGCAGCGCAGGAGTTCCTGGATCCGCTGGTCGAGCCCGTCCTGGCGCCACAGGCCGAAGTAGTAGAACACCGCCGACCAGGACGGCAGGTCATGGGGCAGGTAGCGCCACTGACAGCCCGTCCGGTTCTGGTAGAAGATCGCGTTCACGATCTCCCGCAGATCGCAGGACCCCGGATCCCCGGTAGCCGACCGCGCCACCCGGTCCTGCTTCCAGGCCGTGATCATCGGCTCGATCAACGCCCACTGCTCGTCCGATAAGTCGCTCGGATACGCCCGTCTGTCCATGCGCCGCAGAACATCACCCGAACCCCGGCTGGCACGCCAGTACGGTCGACGTTCACACGAACGAGCGATCACGAACCGAAAGAAAAGGGACTTAACGTCCACTCACGACCGCGGCTTGACGAACATACGGGCATCAAGCACAAATGCCACGGCCTGCTCGTGATCGCGCTCACCGACGACAAGGGCCGCTTGGTGTGGGTCTCCGCGGTCCGGCCGGGACGCACCTCGGAGATCACCGCCTGCCGTCACGACAAACTCACCGCCCATCTGCGCGCGGCCGGCCTCGGTGCGATCGCCGACCTGGGCTTTGTCGGCCTCGATGACAGCGGCCCCGATGCCGACCCGGCGGTGATCACCGGCTACAAGGCCGCCCGTAACCGGCCCCTGACTTGGGGTCAGAAGCTGTCCAACAAGGCGCTGGCCGCGGTCCGGGCGCCGGTCGAGCACGGCTTCGCGCACTTGAAGAACTGGCGCGTCCTCGGCAAGGTCCGTACCGACCCGAAGTGGGCGACCGTGCTGTGCGGGCCCTGCTGGTCCTGACGAACCGCGAAGTCGCCCGCTGACCGACGATCTACGCCGAAGTCATACGCCCACGACCAGCCCGAGCACGCCGACATCGACGCACACCAGAGCCATGACCTGCAACTTCACGATGCACACCGCTCAATGATCACGCGGGGGCTGTGCCCGTTCTGCTGACACCCCTCGTCGCGGCCACCCTCCGCACCTGCTGCCGGTCGGTCTTACTGACTTCGGCTTGTCGGGGTGATGTTGAGGCCTCGAGGGTCAGGCCGGTGCCGGTTATGAAGCCGTCCAGGGTGTCGAGCCGGTACTGCAGGCGTTTGAGCCGGTTGTGTACGAGTACCTCGAGTCGGTCGAGGGCGACCACGGCAAGGTTGGCAGGCTGCGCTTGACGTGTGCCCAGACCCACTCCACCGGGTTCAGGTCGGGCGAGTAGACGGGAAGCAGGACCACCATCAGCCAGGCACGCTGGGCGACCAGCTCGCGCATGGCGTGGGAGACGTGGGTGTTCAGGCGGTCCCAGACCAGCACGATGGATGCCTTGACCAGCTGGTGGCCGCCGTCGATCAGCGCGATGAAGTCCCGCTCGCCCGCCGCGTTGGTCTGCTCGACGGCCGTGAGTCATGAGCGCGGCCGTGCTGACCGACGCAGCACCTCGCGGACCTCGAGTCCCGCGAGGTGCTGCCGCGCCCGTGAGAGCACATCTGACGGATCATCGGACCCCCGCCGACCAGCGGGGGTCTGGCCCCGTCGAATGGCTTCGCACACTGGAGTTTCCGTGAAGGTTCTGCCGTGGCCATGTCATTTCCCCTTGGTGGGCTGTCAGGATTTTCCCAGCCGCCCCGCAGAGTTCCCGCTCTCGGTGCGCCCCGCCCCACTGGCAGCTCCGTGCGCCTAACCCCACTGTGCGAAGGAGTCCCATGTCCTCACACGCCCGTACTCGGGTCCCGAAGGCGGCCATCGCCGCCTCGGCGGCCCTGCTCCTCGTCGGCATACCGGCGCTGGCGCAGGCCACCACCTCGACGGCCGGCACCACCACCCCGGCGGGAGCCGCCGCCGACTCGCCGACCCTTGCGAGCCGCGCCCAACTGCTGTCCGACGCAAGGCTTCAGAGCGCCCTGCTCGCCAAGTCGCTGGGTCTCAGTGACCCGGAGAAGTTGATCGCCAAGGACGCGTTCCGTGACGCCGACGGCACCCGGCACCTGCGCTACGAGCGCACCTACCGCGACCTGCCCGTCCTCGGCGGCGACCTGATCGTGCACCAGGCCGCGAACGGCTCGGCGAAGAGCGTCGACCGCGCCGCCAAGGCCTCGCTCGACGGCCTCGCCACCACCCCCGCCCTGTCCGCTCCCAGGGCGCAGGCCACCGCCCTTGCCGCCGAGGCCGGTTCCACCGTCCAGGCCGCGCCGCGCTTGGTGGTCTGGGCGGCGAAGGGCACGCCAACCCTCGCCTGGGAGACCGTGGTCGCCAGCAGGCAGAAGGACGGCACTCCGAGCAAGCTTCACGTCGTCGCCGACGCCAAGAGCGGCGCGGTGCTCCAGAAGTTCGAGGGCATCGAGACAGGCAGTGGCAAGGGCGTGTTCGTCGGCAGTGTCGACCTCGCCACCACCCAGTCCGGTTCGCAGTACCAGCTGAAGGACGACAGCCGCGGCGGCCAGTCCGCCACCGACATGGCTAACGGCACCTCCGGCAACGGCACGCCGTTCGCCAACTCCACCGACAAGTGGGGCGATGGGACGGCCGGCAACCGCGAATCCGCGGCCGTGGACGCCTACTTCGGCGCCGCCAAGACCTGGGACTTCTACAAGAACACGTTCAAGCGCAACGGCATCCGCAACGATGGCGTCGGCGCGCTCAGCCGGGTGCACTACGACAAGGGCTACGTCAACGCGTTCTGGGACGACTCCTGCTTCTGCATGACCTACGGCGACGGCCAGAATGACAGCGCCCCGCTCACCGAGATCGACGTCGCGGGCCACGAGATGACGCACGGTGTCACCTCGGCCACCGCGAACCTCAACTACTCGGGGGAGTCCGGCGGTCTGAACGAGGCGACCTCCGACATCATGGGCACGATGGTCGAGTGGTACGCCAACCTGCCCGGCAACCCGCCGAACTACTGGATCGGCGAACTGATCAACCTCAACGGAGACCACAAGCCGCTGCGGTACATGGACCAGCCGTCCAAGGACGGCAACTCCGCCGACTCCTGGTCCGACGGCGTGGGCAACCTCGACGTGCACTACTCCTCGGGCGTGGCCAACCACTTCTTCTACCTGCTGTCCGAGGGCGGCGGCAGTAAGAGCATCAACGGCTTCGACTACAACAGCCCGACGGCGAACAGCATTTCGGTCACCGGCATCGGTCGGGACAAGGCCGCGCAGGTCTGGTACCGGGCGCTCACCACCTACTTCACCTCCACCACCGACTACAAGGGCGCCCGCGACGCGACGATCAAGGCCGCGGGCGACCTGTACGGCGCGGGGTCCACCGAGGCCAAGCAGGTCGCCACCGCCTGGGCCGCGGTCAACGTCGGCTCGCTGCCCAGCTGATCAATAGACACCCGGAAGACCGACACCCGGAATAGCCTTCGGCGTCCTGCCCGCTCGTTGAGCGGGCAGGACGCCACACAATTTTCGGCTCTGTTCCGTAGTCGGTGGTGACGCTGCGTCCTCGCTATCGGAGGAGGATGCGGTGGCGGAGGAGGTTGA
Organism: Kitasatospora sp. NBC_00374; assembly: GCF_041434935.1. Classification (NCBI taxonomy): domain Bacteria; kingdom Bacillati; phylum Actinomycetota; class Actinomycetes; order Kitasatosporales; family Streptomycetaceae; genus Kitasatospora; species Kitasatospora sp. NBC_00374. Next base: position 8,487,880 of record NZ_CP107964.1, read on the forward strand.
ATCCGGCCCGGCCGTGCGTCTGGCGCGTGATCCGCTTGGCTCGCGTGTTGACGCCTTCGGTGCGGCCGTTGTGGTACGGGAGGGTGGGGCCGGCGTCTACGGCGGCGCGGTCGAGTTCGAGGCCGTTGCAGAAGCTGTGCAGGTGGGGCAGGTCGGTGGCGCGGACTGCCGTGATCCGGTCGGTGAGCTTGGCGTCGTTGCCCTCGGCTGGGGCCAGTATCTGCGCGAACTCGTGGGTGAGGCAAGCGAGTTCGGTCATCTCGGGGCAGGCTTTGGTGAGTTCCCGCAGGAGCGCGGTGTCCTTGTCCCGCAGGTTCTCGGGGCGGGTGAGCAGGAGGCGGGCGAAGCGCTGCGGGGTGGTCACCGGTCGCTCGCCTTCGGCGCGGCCCTGGGTGATGTAGCGGTAGAGCAGGTTGAGGCTGCCGGAGTAGCCCAGTTCCTGGATTTCCCGGAAGAGTTGGAGGACGGGGACGGCCGGGTCCTGTGCACGGCGGTCGCGGAGGTGGTCGCGGTAGGGGTCGACGAGCGTGGGTCTGTAGCGGGGCGCGCGGCGGTCGCCGGTGGGCTCCTGCATGCGGGCGTACCGCTTTACCGTGTTCAGGGCGACGTCGAGGCAACGGGCGCATTCGAGCAGGCCGACGCCCTTGCCGAGGAGGTCGTGGACCTTGTGCCAGCGCGCGCGGGTGCTCTGCTCGCGTGGGCCTCCGGGCCGGGCGGGGTTGACGGCGGTGGCCCAGCAGGAGGCGTGCGAGCGGACTTCGGCCAGGACCTTGCCGCACATGTTGCTCCACAGGCGCCATCTGTCGCTGACCTGCACCGCTTCGGGGAGGGCCTGGCAGATCGCCTCGCCGTAGGTGGCAGAGCCGTCGCGGCAGACGTACTCGGCTCCGGGATGTGCGCGCAGCCACGCGACCAGGGTCTGGGCGGTGCGGTCGGGCAGGACGTCGATCCGCTCACCGGTCTCGGCGTCGGTGATGTGCGACATCCCGCGAGTTCCCCTGATCCTGGGTGAGGTTCAGAGCCTGTGGCCAGGGGGTTCTGTCTCTTTCGAGTGCCTTGGTGCCGGGTGACGTAACTTCGTGATTCCTGAAGCGTTCTCATCTTGTCCGACCGAACCACGGCCCGGGCGAAGGGGAGGAGGCTCGGGTTGGCTTCGCTGGCGATCGTTCGGGATCTGCGCGAACAGCGGGCGCCGGTCTCGGCTGAGGAGTTGGAGCGGCTCGAGACGGATGTGCTGGCTGGGTTCGTGCTGGCGCGGGCCTCGGCCGGCCTGGCGGACAGCACCATCCGCGGGGACGTCGGGAACCTGGAACAGATGCGGACCTGGTTCGGTCAGCCGCTGTGGGACATGGAGCCGAAGGATGTGGACGCCTACTTCGGCCGGGTGCTGCGTGGTTCACCCAGCGGGACCCGTCTGGCCCGGTCCCAGGCCCTGACCACGTACTTCGCGTTCCTGGAACTGCGGCACAAGGTCGAGATCCACCAAATGACCGGCCGGGTGGCCGAGTGCCCGATCGACGAGATGAACCGGCCACGCGGGAGCAAGGATGCTCAGCTGCGGATCCCGCCCAACGCCGACGAGGTCGCCGCGTTGTTCACCGGGTGGGGCGGGGACCTGGCGACATGCCGGAAGTCCGGCCCCACAGCCCGGAATTACGCGGCTGCCAAGCTTATGGCCGAGGTCGGGCTGCGGGTCAACGAAGCCCGCCGCCTCGACCTCGGGGACATCAAGTGGGACCTGGGCAGGTTCGGCAAACTGCACGTCCGCTACGGCAAGGGCTCGCGGGGCTCGGGCCCGCGTGAGCGCATGGTGCCGTTGATCAATAATGCCGGACGGACGCTCCAATGGTTCATCGAGGACGTCTGGGGCCAGTTCGGCGGCGACCACACTCGCCCCGGAGCCCCGCTCTTCCCCTCTGAACGCAAGAGCGCGGACGGATCGCCGCGACGTTTGGGAGATGATGCCCTGCGGTCCGGCCTCGCTGATGCGGCAACAGCCCATCTGCCAGGCTGGGCAGACAAGTTGACGCCGCATGTCCTTCGGCACTTCTGCGCGTCCGAGCTGTACCTGAACGGCCTGGATCTGATCTCGATCCAGGAGGTCTTGGGCCATTCCTGGATCGCCACGACGATGCGGTACGTCCACGTGCACCGCACTCGGGTCGAGGACGCCTGGACGGCCGGGCACGAGCGAGCGGCACAGCGGCTGGGAGGTCTGGTCCGATGAGGTGGAACCTCCGGCTGACGGCGGCGAACCGGGGCATCTGGAAGGCATCCGACCTGCAAAGGAGCCTGGCCGAGCATGGCCTGGTGATCTCGGCAGGGAAGATGTCGGGACTGTGGTCCGGCCAGCCGGTCTCCCTCAAACTCGACGACCTGGACGTGATCTGCGTGGTCCTCGGCTGCGAGGTCGGTGAGCTGCTGGTGCCCGAGCCGCAGAAGGTGTCCCGGCCCGGCCAGGAGGAAGGGCTGCAGGCGACAGTGGCTTCCAGCGGGAGGACGTCCGCCGTGGTGCCCCGGCGTCGTGACGGCCGATCACTCCCTTCGATGTGACGGGCGGGGGACGTTGACACCGCCCCGGGCGGACAAGCCGCCGGCATCCTGCAGAGCCTGCTTCTCCTGGGGGCAGTTGCCTGGATGGTCCTGCCGGGCCTGCTACACGTTCGCTCGCCTGCACGAGGTGGGCGAGTGCTCGGCCTGCCGCCGGTCCGTACCGACGAAGAAGGGCTACCGCCGGCTGTGCTGGCTCCAGGCGAGTCTGGAGGCGAAGAGCAACGGAGAGGTCGTCGTTCTCGCGCCCTATCTTGCACGGCTGCAGCACCAGCAGCTGTTCCTCGCCAGGATGCATCGCATCCGCCAGCCCGGTCCTCTGCTCGGCAAAGCCGGCCGCCGCCCTCCGCGAGCGCGACGCGCGACGGAGCCCGCACGCCCGCCGTCCCCGTGGGCCCAGCTGTCGTGCTCGACGTGCCCCGGGACTACCGGCGCTTCGACCGCCATCGTGATCAGGACCTGGGCAATCCCTGGCTGGTCCAGGCACGTCAGCCGCCGACGATGAGGATCAGGACGACGATGCCGACGATCGTGACGGCGAATCCCGTGAGGATGAGGGTGCGCTGGGGGTGACGCTGGGCGAGGCGTTCGGCGGCGAGGGAGGACACGAGGATCCCCAGGGTGGCGGCGGTGAAGATGATGCCGGTCTGGATCGCGTCGTAGCTGCGGACGACCGGTGAAGGACACCCCCATCAGGAGCAGCCACTGGGTGTTCTGGGTGACGAGTCCGAGGTTGGAGGTGCGGCTGCGGAACAGGCTGGTGGACAGCAGTGGTTCATTGCCGGCGCGTTCCCGGGCGCGGACCCATCGGAAGAAGCCCGCGAGGAAGAGTGCGCCGAGGGCGAGCAGGGCGAGCATCAGCCAGATGTTGTTGTCGGCGGCCAGGATGCCGGTGACGACGAGGACGAGGCCGACGGCGGACAGGACGGTGCCGACGGTGTCGAACGGGAGGGTCGGGTCCGGCGGGAGGGGGTCCTCGATGCGACGGCTCAGGACGATGATCACGGCGATGACCAGGGCCTGGAACACGAAGGCGGCCCGCCAGCTGAGCGCGGAGGTGATGAGGCCGCCGATCAGCGGGCCAGCGGCGGCGCCGATGCCTCCGAGCCCCATGTCGGCCGGGGGTCCCTGGGAGACGGCGATCTCGCGGCCGGCGGCCTTGTCCTCGATGAGCTTCTTGACCTGTTCCTCGAAGGTGTCGTGGTAGTCGTCGGGGTTCCAGTCGATGGCGAGCATGTCGATGAGCTGCTCGGCGGTGCTGAGCTCCTGGCCGCTGTACTTCGTCTCGCCGGTGGGGAGGTTGTCGATCTCGCGGTGGGGGTCTCGGACCTCGTCGGCGAAGTGCATGGTGTGCAGCTCCAGCAGGCCGTTCTCGGCGCGGACCGCGGTGAGGTACTCCTTGCCGCGCATCGCGAACATCGCGAGGCCGACCCGGTTGCTCTTCTCCAGCGCCTTGGTGAGCAGCCCGTAGATCTTGGCGTACTCCTTGCCCTTGGGGCCGAGGTAGTACGTCTTGTCGAAGAAGATCGGATCGACCTCGGAGAGGTCGACGAACCCGGACACGTCGATGGTGCGGGAGCGGCCGGGGGAGATCTGCTCCAGCTCGTCCGGCTCGACGATGACGTACTCGCCGGAGGCGAGCTCGTAGCCCTTCACGATGTCGCCGAACTCGACCTCCTCGCCGGTGCGCTCGTTGACCCGCTTGTTGCGGACCCGGTCCGAGGTGCCGCGCTCCAGCTGGTGGAAGCGCACCGTGTGGCTGTCGGTGGCGGTGTACAGCGACACCGGCACCGTCACCAGCCCGAACGTCAGCACACCCGTCCACACAGGCCTGGCCATCGCGGCCCCCTTCCATCGATATTCGTGCAGGCACGGAGGCGGACCCCGGCTCCGCCTCGGGGGGATCAGCCACAGAGCAGGGGTCCACCACCCCCAGCCTGCACGGCCGACCCCAAGGCGGCACGGACTGCTGCGCCGTCGGGGGCGCGGGCCGCGGCGCGCAGGGCAGGCGTTCGCACACGGGGACGTTTGACCAGCAGTGTCCTGGGCAAACGGCTCGACCTGGGCCGGCCAGTCGGACCATTACAGGCCGGCCGCACCGGATCGCCACGCCCAGGCCGCGGGCCCCCGTTGGCCCCTTCACGTGCACCAGGGGTGTTCCTCATGACCACAACGCGTCGGGATCTCGCGACATTGGGGGAGACCATCGAGCCGGCCGACGTGCTCGCGCCGTCGGTGCAGGAGCGAGTGCGCCGGTTGGTGGCGTCCCGTGCCAGGGACCGGGATGACTGCCGGATGCTCCTGGAGGCCCTGGGCCTGGCCGCCCCGGACGAGCCGGATCCGATCCTCGCGTCCGGGGATCGATAGCTGCCGAGGACGCCAGACGGCGCCGGGGCGGTACTGCTCACCGTCCCGGCGCCGACGTCGGCTGTCTCAGTGCCGCGTCAACGTACCGGACGCCGCCGACGGCGTGGGATCCAGGCCCGCAACCACGCGAGAAGGCGGCTGGCGTCAGTGCTGCTGGAGCTGGTCGGCGGTCAGGTCGGCTCTGGCGCGGACCGGTCGGGGCCGATGTCGGAATCGGCCGAATTCGGTGGGGGTGGCCTGGGCGGTCTCGATTTCCAGGATGACGTCGGGCAGGACGGGCTGGTACAGGAAGGACGGCTGGCCGGGCAGGCCGGCGACGGTGCCGGGCAGTTCGGCGAGGCCCTCGCCGGCGGGGCGGAGCAGCGGCGCGAGTTCGGCGCGCAGGCGGGTGCCGAGGGGGAGGGTGACGCCGACCGGCCGGAGCCGGCCGCGGGCGTCGGGTTGGGCGATGACGGCGGCCTGCTGTTCCGGGGTGGTGCCGGTGATGCCGACGACGACTGCGTCGGTGGTGTGTCTGCGGCGCCACTTGGTCCAGCCGGAGCCGTAGCGGGGGAGGTAGGGACGGTCGGCGGGCTTGGCGACGACGCCTTCGACGCCTCCGCCGAGGTCGCCGACCCACCCTCGGGCCAGAGTGGGATCCTCGCTGGTGGGCAGCGTTTGCAGGGTGCGGTAGCCGCTGTCCAGGACGTCGAGCACGCGTTGATGGCGTTCGGCGTGGGGGCGTGGGCGCCAGTCGTTGGTGAGGCCGAGCAGGTCGAAGGCGGCGTAGTGGACGGTGAAGGGCTCGCCGCGGCGGGGGCCGCCGCCGGCCCGGGTCTGGAGCAGGGCGAAGGACAGTGAGCCGTCGGGCAGGACCGCGAGCACCTCGCCGTCCAGCGTTGCCTCCGGGAGCCGGCGGGCGACCTGGAGGAGGTCGGCGAAGGTCCGGCCTAGATCGGTGCCGTGCCGGGAGACCAACTGCGCGTCCGGCCCGGTGCGCAGGATGGCCCGCCAGCCGTCGACCTTCGCGGACAGAAGCAGATCCGGGCCGGTCGGGAAGTCCTCCACGGGCCGGGCCAGGGCGATGTCGATGGGCAGTTCGAACGGTGGCACATCAGGTTGATACCCGGCTGGGATGAATCCTGACCTGCGCGGACAGTTACCAGTAGCGAGCGGGGAAGGCTTGCGCAAAAGGGAACACGAGTTCGATGCTCAGCACCACCCCCGCCCCGACCTACTACGGTCGCCCGCGTCAACTCGAGCACCGGCCGGGGGACGCGGAACGCGCGCCGCGTGAGCTCCTGGACGCCGGCGGGCAGCGCCGCGAGGACCGCACCTGGCGTCTGGTCCACATCCGCGTCGGCGGCCAGTGGCACTCCGGCCTGCTCACCGTCTGGGCCCGTCCGGCCGGCAGCGCCGTGTGGGTCGCGCACGTTCGCTGGGGCGAAGACCTGGCGTGGGGCTGGTTCATCTACGACCCCGCGACCATCCGCATCGCCCCCACTCCACCCGAAGAACCCGAACCAGGCCACCGGCCATGACCACTCCCGCCTCCGTCCCCGCCGGCGAGCCGACCCGAGCCGAGCGCCTCGCCGCCCTCCTGGAACAGACCGACCCGGCCGCCCGGCTGCGCACCGGCACCAGCCCACCGGTCCACCAGGAGCTGGTGCCGCTGCTTCCCGACGGCGGCCTGGGCCCGGGCACCGCGGTCGAGGTGACCGACGCCGGGCTGCTCCTCGCGCTGGCCGGCGGCGCCGGGACCTGGGCGGCGGTCGTCGGGATGCCCGACCTCGGACTGCCGCCGCCCACTCCTACGGCCTCGGCACGCTGCTCCTGGTCGACGACCCGGGCACCGACACCTGGACTGAGGTGCAGGCCGGCAGGCGATCTGCGGTCGGACTTCACCGCGTCCTGCGCCGGGAGCGGGGCCGGCCGGTGACGACACGAAGGCCTCCCCTGCGGCGCTCGTGGACGGGCGTGCCGTTGCCGGCTGGCAGGATCGTCGGCATGACGGTGCTGCTCCTGTCCGACATCGAACGAGCCGTTCGCGGCAGTTGGGGGGCCGACACGTGCCCTCCTGAGTTCCGGCCCCACTGGGACCGGGACAATCCGGCCCGGCAACAGTGTGCCGTGACGGCCCTGGTGCTGAACGACCTGCTCGGTGGAGAGCTCGTCCGCGGAGAGGTCCACGTGGCTGGGGAACGTGTGGACTACCACTGGTGGAACCGTCTGGGCATGAGCGTCGAGATCGACCTCACGCGGGAGCAGTTCCGGCGGGAGGAGACCATCACCGCCGCTGTCGTCGTTCCCCGACCGCCCATCGCCCAGTGGCGCAGGCATCGTGCGCAGTACGAGCTTCTCCGCGATCGCGTCGTTGAGCGGCTCGGCCGACAGCAACCGGCTCCCTCATCACCTACGGAGCTGATCCTCTGACGGGACATCGCAGGACCGGAACGGCGGCCCGGGCGGCGCGTTTGGTTGCCCGCGGGAATGGTCGCGGTCGGTCGTCTCGGTTCCTGTGCGGGATCGGATGCGCTCCGGGTGGGATCTGGCGGCTGCGGCTTTCTGGCCGGTTGGCGGCTACCGCGGGCCGGCCGCGCGCCTGCGCCGGCCGCGGGGGAGTCTGTCGTACGGTCGAGGCCGGAGGACGGTGCCCAGGTCCCGTCGCCGATCCCGGCCCGGCCGCCCGCCCCCCTGGCGGTCGGGCCTCACTGCGCTGTTCTGCCGGCGATCTACCTGTCCGGTGTGCTGCGGCGCGTCGGCATTCGACGGCTGTGGCTCGCGCCGCCCGGGGCGGGGGCGTACACCGGAGTCATGGACGGCTCCGACGGCGAGGCGGGCACCGGTTCCGGTGACGGGCCGGAACTGTGTGACCTGTGCGGGGTGCTGGCCCCGGTGAGGGATCTGGTGGTGCTTCGGGTGCCGGACTCCTCCGCGGTGGCCGTGGATTCCCGCCTCGACGGGGAGCGGCTGCTGCGGGCGTGCTGCGAGCCGCACCTGGCGCGGCTCGCTGCCGCCTACCGGTGCCGTCCCTTCGTGACGGAGGAGCTGTGGGCCGGGCAGATCACCAGGGCGGTGCGCCTGCTCGGGCCGCTGGACGAGGAGGAGATGTACGAGCGGGTGGTGGCGATGACGGGCCTCGACGAGGAGCAGCTGATGCGGGCCGTCGCCTGGCAGGACAGCCACGGCCACCCGTCCGGCCCCGGCCCGGGGTGATCAAGGCGCGCTGCGCCGCGCAAGAACCACCAGGGTCGGTTCGCCGGCCGCACGGGCGATGGTAGGGCGTCGAGGAGATCACCCAGATCGACGACCGGCACAACCACTGGAAGACGAAGGTCGCCGGGGTGAAGCGGGAGTTCGACACCGAGATCGTCGACCAGGTCCCGGATGACCACGTCGCCTGGCGCACAACCAGCGGGGACGTCAAGCAGACCGGCATGGTGCGGTTCGAGCCGATCGACGCGACGCACACCCGGGTCATGATGGAAATGGACTTCCAGCCGGGCGGAATGGCCGAGAAGGCCGCCGACCTGGTCGGCGTCCTGGACCGGCAGGTGAAGGGCGACCTGAAGCGGTTCAAGCACTTCATCGAGAAGCGCGGTACCGAGAGCGGCGGCTACCGCGGCCGGCTCTGACACAGACCCACAGGTCCCGCCTGCCGGGCGGTAAGGCGGGACCTTCGGCTATCGCGGCAGCGCCTGCTGTAGGCGAGAAGGAGCAAGGGGCTCGTCATCGGTGCGGATGTACGGCGGGGCGCCGGTTCAGTCGGCCCGCTACGTTCTCACCATCGCCACCTGGCGGAGCTCGCGCTCCCCGCCCCGGTCGACGTCCCCGCCCTCCCCCGCCAGGCCCACCGCGCCGCCGCCCTCGCCGACCTGATCGCGGTCTGCCGGCTGCGCGCCACCGCCCGTCTGCCGCAGCCCGCGTGTAGCCACCTGCGGCACCCGCGCGCTCGCGTGGCCGCCCTGCAGTTGGGAGGTGGGCTCAGTGTGTTGCCTCGGTAAGAGTGAGCAGGTCCGCGCCTTGGAGGAGCCATTCGGAACGGACCGTGGAACCGGTTTTCCAGGGTGTGGTCCGATCCCCTGGTCGGGGAGTTCGAGAAGTCCCCGGCGGAGTCTTCTCGCGGTGTCCCCGGGGACCGGGGCCCACGGGTGCTCGGCGCGGTGACCGCCCGCGATCACCCGTTCAGCGGGCGTGACTGCGCAGAGTGGCAGGGTCTGTGCCGAGCGTGACGTCATGAGCAAGAACAAGAACAAGCCTGCCCAGAAGATCGTCGTGACCGAGGACCACTCGGACCCGGCCCGCCTGGTGGTGGAGCTCAAGCCGTTCGACGGTTCCCCCAAGTCCCGCCGGCCGGTCCACGGCCAGGACGAGGTGCTCCGGTTCGCCCGCGAGCACGGAGCCGACGAGAAGACGATCGAGTGGAACGGCCTCCAGGACCACCTGCCCGCCCGCAAGGCCAAGGCGGCGGCTACCCCGCAGTAGCACCGCGACGTGCCGCGGCTCCCGGGTCCGACCGCCGGGAGCCGCGGGGGCCCGTGCCCGTTCGCTCTCCCGGGTGGTTTCGGCGGCGCCTGGCCGCGCGGCGATCGGCACGAGCCGCAGCAGGGGCCTACGGTCGGGACTGCGGATTGGCACCATGCTGCCCGTCACGGCAGTGCGCGGCGCACCGGTCGACACCCCCCGACCGGTGCGCCGCCCGCGTGTCTGGCGGCCGCCGCCCGGGCCCGGCGACGGGCGACGCCGGGGAACTCGGCCCGTCCCTCTCGGGCCCGGACCGTTCGAACGCGCTCCGCCGCCGACCGCCACTGCCTAGGCTTGGCCGCACATCGAACGCCGCAGGCCGAACGGGAGCAGACCGCTGATGGGCATGAGTGAGGACCTGGACATCCGCCGGGCCGGCCTGAGGATCGCCGAAGCGGTGGAGACGCTGGACCGAGCGCGTCTCGGACTCCTCGACCAGGCCGCCTACGACGCCCAGTTCCAGGCCAGGGAGGCCCTGCTGCAGCACGTCCGGGGCATCTGGGACACCCTCAAGTCCCAGGGCGTCTCCCCGGCGGTACGCCCGGAGTACCAGCCCCTCGCCGCCCTCCTGGACATCCTCACCTCCCTCGGCGAGCACGCCGCCGCCACCGCCCGCCCACAGAGCTGAGCCACCCGGCCACCCCTCGCGCTGGACGGATCGCGCCACGGACGACAGCCCAGCCTCGGTCACGCGGCCCCAGTGGCAGCCGACGACTCCGGCACCAAACCCGGCGGCGGGATGGACCCGCCACTCGGCGCGCCGACCGGACCGGGGACATCTGTCTGACCTGTGACGCCGCCGTCCGCGCCACCTGACACCCGGTACGCCGTGGCGGCGGGGTTGTGCCCCGGCCGGCTACCGGGGGCCCGGCCGTCGGCTGCGGCGGGGGTCGAGCGCGTCGCGCAGGGCGCGTAGCTCGGTGATGGTGGCCTGTTCGGCGAAGCGGGCCAGTAGCCGGCGCAGGCCCCGCTGGTCCCGGTCGCGGACGGCTTCGGTGATGGCGGCCAGCAGCGACGCCTGGGTGTGCGGCGCGGCTGCGCGCACTGCGGGCTCGGCCTGTGGCCCTTCCACCGGTCGCCTCTCCTTCGTGGTGCCGCTCATCGTTGCGGGCCGCGGGGTGCTTGGTCCGCGCCGTTGCGGGGCGAAGACTACCTTCCCCTGGCGAACCGAAAAATCTGTGCTGGCCAGAGTAGACATTGCCCGGGGCTGTGGTTAGTGTTTCTCTCGCAGGCGCAGTCAAGCGGTACCCGCCAGACACGAACTGGCGGGACGCAGTACCGAATTTCGCAGGTCGGCACGGTTGTGGGGTCCCGAAGCCAGGTTGGTGCAGTAAGGCGACAGGACCGACGGCCGGGCCGGGCGGCCCGCAGGTATCAGGGGCCCGCCACGAAGCAGTACCGCAGTTCAGCAGGACGCAGGACACGCCGGGCTGGTGGGCGTGAAGCAGTGACGCGAACAACGGCACGGCAGTGGAGTTCCGGAGCCAGAGCAGGTGCACGACGGCGACGGGGCTGGCGGCCGGGCCGGGTGGCCCGCAGGTATCAGGGGCCACCGGCGAGCGGTACCGCGGCAAGTGCAGATGCAGTACCAGTAGGTGAAGTCGAGTTGAGCGGTACCGGCAGTCGCGGTACGCGGTATCCCAGTAAAGGTGCCAGGGCTGCGGGCGCGCGTGCTGGGAGTTCGGCAGTGGGGTTCCAAGCCAAGCAGGTGAGCAGGACGGGCGACGGGGCTGACTGCCGGACCGGACGGCCCGTCAGGGCCGCCACAGCAGTACCAGGTGGTTGAAGTTCAGCAGTACCGAGAAGTACCCGTGTGAGCAGCACCGAGCAGTTCGCACATCCCGATCAGTACAGAGGATGAAACGGAGGGACAGAGCGCCATCAGGATCGCCCGGCCCGTGAGGTAGGTAATCGCCCGGGCGGACACCGCAGACCCCCTTTTGAGTACGAGGACGGTGGTTTCCGGTCACGCATACGCGATCCCCGCACACCCCCACCCCCGGGGCAGTGCGGAACACGAAACCCGGCCCAGGCCGGTAGATGGTGTTGTTCCCCTTCGGGGCCCCGGAGCCACTACGGCGCCGGGGCCCCTCGACGCGTTCCCCAGGAACCAAGAGAGGTGCAGTGACTACGACGACCGACAGGCCCCACACCCCCGACACCCCCGACTCCTTCGACGACGACGACTACCCCGCCTACACCATGGGCCGCGCCGCCGAGATGACCCGCACCACCCCCGGCTTCCTACGCGCCCTCGGCGAACACGGCCTCATCACCCCACTACGCTCGGAGGGCGGACACCGCCGCTACTCCCGCTACCAGCTGCGCATCGCGATGCGCGCCCGCGACCTCGTCGACCAGGGCACCCCGATCGACGCCGCCTGCCGCATCGTCATCCTCGAAGACCAACTCGAGGAAGCCCTGCGCCTCAACGAACAACTGCGTCGCCCCGCGGGGCAAGACAGCGACGTGTGAGCACCACCGGCCGGCGCTACCGCTGAAGCGGTGGCGCACGGCCCCCGCGCAGCGACCCACATCGCCGCGAACGCGGTGGCGACCCGCGTGCGCGAGACGAAGCGCCTGGCCCGCAACGCCGCCGAATCAATGCAGCTGTCCGCCGACCTGGAGAAGGCGGACACCTCGCCGGCCCAGTACTCGTCCGCCCACACGGCCAGAGCGGCCTGCCGCTCGGCCTCCTCCAGCCGGCCGGAGGCCGCCGGCTGCTCCTCGCTCAGGCCGCGCCTGGCGGCCTCCAGATCACCGCTCCACGACGGCAGCGGGGCGAGGAAGGCGCGGCGCTCGGCCTGCGCGGCCGTGAGCGCCCGCTGCGCCCGGATAAGACGGTCGGGGTATTTCGAAGGTCTTCTGCTTGCCCCCGGCCTGGAATCGTACGTGCGACCGGGCGTGCACTCGGCTGCGCCGCCCCGCCGGGTTTCTCTGTCACGCGGGTACCCGGACGGCTGCCTGGTGGCCGACTGCCGGGCCGTGCCGCGGTGCGTCCGGGTCGGCCGGTGCGTGCCGGTGGCCGGCCGGGACGGAGGGGTTCTCCGTGGGGGTCGCGCTGGTTGCGGCGGGACGAGCCGGAGAAGCCGCGGGCGTGGGGACGGCGTGTGGCTCGCGGGCCAGGTCGTGGCGGAGCGCGTCGAGTCTGGCCAGGCAGGCGTCGATGGTGGCGATGGCGGAGCTGCTGTGCTCGCGGATGCGGCGTTCGATGGCGGCGAGTCGGTCTTCGATGTGCTGCCAGCGGTCTTCGGCGGTGATGGGTTCAGGTGCGTCGTTGGTCGCTGTCATGGCGGAGGCGTTCGGTGTGTTGGGTGAGGTTGTCGAGGCGGGATGCGAGGTCGGGGTGGGCGGGGGTTAGGTGGGGTCGCATGCCGGTGAGTGGCGCTATCAGGGTGGCCGGGTCGGGGGCGCCGAGGGCAGTGGTGAGCGCGGTCAGTGCGGGGCGGGCCCGGGGTGTGAGGCCGGGTGCGGCGGTGATCTGGGCGGCGAGGACGCGCAGGTCGGCGGCGTTGTCGCGGGCCCAGGTGGTGACGGCGCGCTCTGCGGCCCGGCGGTCGCGTACCGCCTTGACGCGCTCTGCCCCGGTCGCGGCCACTTCGGGTCTGCTGCTGGCGGGCCTGAGGCGGAGGTAGCGGTTCTCGGCGGCCTGGCGGCTGGCGACGCCCATGGGCTGGGCGAGGTCGGCCCAGGTGGCGCCGCCGGCGCGGGCGGTCTCCACCAGGCCCGCTTCCCAGCCTGCGAGCTGGGTGCGCAGCTCGCGTAGCAGCACCAGCGCGGCCAGGGCCGGCTCCGGGCTCTCGTCCGGTGCGCCGGCATCGGGCGGGGCGGTGGGCCGCCCGGTGTTCTGGGCGGTGCGGACGGCGTCGTCGATGGCGGCGAGCGCGGCGGCGGCGGCGAGGAAGGACGCCGGTCCCGTCGGTGGGCTGCCGTCGGTGGCGGGCGCGTCGGACCGCTTTCCCATGGTGTCACTCCTTCAGCGACTCAGACATTTGTCATCGGATGGATGACATGTTAGAACGGATTCAGGTGAAGCGCACTGGCTCCCACAGCCCGACCACCTGGAGGTGTTTTCCATGCTGATGCGCACCGACCCCTTTCGTGAGCTGGACCGACTGGCCCAGCAGTTCCTGAGCACGACCGGCACCTGGTCACGTCCGACCCCGATGCCGCTGGACGCCTACCGCACCGGCGACGAGTACGTGATCTGCTTCGACCTGCCGGGTGTGGACCCTGAGGCGATCGACATCGACGTCGAGCGGAACATGCTGACCGTCAAGGCCGAGCGCCGTCCCCGCCGCGAGGGCGAGGATGTGAAGTGGGAACTGTCCGAGCGCCCGCTCGGCGTCTTCTCCCGCCAGGTCATGCTCTCCGACACCCTCGACCCCGCGGGGATCAGCGCCGACTACGACGCCGGCGTACTGACCCTGAAGATCCCGGTCGCGGAGAAGGCCAAGCCCCGCAAGATCGAGATCAGCCAGAGCGGCAGCCGCAAGCAGATCCAGGCCTGACCGGATCCCCGGAGCGCCGTCCCGCACCGCCAACCCCCGGGCCCTGCGGGACGGCCACCCCCCAGCCGGCCAGCCCGCCCGGCCCGCGGTCCCCGCCACGCCACGCTGCGCTGGCCCGAGCGACCAGGGCCAGCGCCCGCCGTGGTCAGGGCCAGCGCCCGCCGTGGTCAGGGCCAGCGGCGAGATCGACCTCGACACCGCCCCCTCGCTGCACCGCGCTCTGACCGCCGCGCTCAAGGCGCACCGGGAGATGGCGCTCGAAGTGTCGGAGCTGACGTTCATGCAACTGCGCGGGCCTGGGCGCTCTGGTCCAGGCCCGCAACCAGGCCGACCAGTGCGGTGGGCGCCTGGTCCTGCGCGGGGCCGGCCGCCGCGTGGTGCGGCTGCTCAAGCTCACGGGTCTGCACCGGCGCCTGACCGCCGAGCCCTGACCGGGCACCGACGGCGTTCGCGCCGACGCCCTGGGAAGAAGGGAGGAGAAACCGTGACTCTTCGATGGGAGGTGTTCCTGGAGAAGGTCCGGGAGCGCGGTGAGTGCGACAGGCCCCAGAAGGCCGAGCGGGGGGCGCGCGTCGTCCTGGCCCTGCTCGGCGCCCACCTGGTCGGCAATGTGCGCGCCGAGCTGGCCGCCCGCCTGCCGGAGACCCTTGCCCTGATCCTGCTCAACCCCGTTGCAGGCCGCCGAGCCGCTCAGCCCGGACAGGTTCGTGCGCGCGACCGCGGCCTGGATCGAGGGCGCCACCGAAACCACCGCCCTGTGGGACATCGGCGTGGTCCTCAGCACGGCGGCCGATGCCGCCGGCGACGAGCTCACCGAGCGCGTCCTGCCAGCTGCCCCCCGGCTACGACCTCCTGTTCGGCCGTCCCCAGCCCGGCCACCGCCCCTGAACCCGTCCGCGCCGCAACCGCCCGGCCGGCCCGCCCGGAAAAGGCCACCGTCATGACCCGGTACCGCCTCCTTCTCCAGCAGGTCCGCACCCTCGGCCGCTACACCAGCGACGAGGAAGCCGAACGCGTCCTCCACGCCGTCCTGGCCGCCCTTGGAAGCCAGCTCACCGGCGAGGAACGCTGCGACCTCGCCGCAGCCCTGCCGGAGCGGGTCTGCGCCGTCTTCGCCTCGCAGATCCCGCTGCCCGAACCCGTCGCCGCACCCGCCTTCGTCGAAGCCGTCGCCCGAACCCTGAACACCAGCCTCACCGGCGCCCGCTGGGACGTCTCCTCCGTCCTGGCCGCCCTCACCGACCTCGTCGGCGACCGACTCACCGATCGCCTCCTCACCCACCTGCCCCGCGGCTACGCGCTCCTGTTCGGCCGCGCCGACCTCACGATCGCGGCCTGACCAGGGCGGCACTACCGGCGCCGGCCACCCGGCCACACAGCGTGGCAGGGCGGCCGGCGCCGGGCCGCTCTCTCCGGCCAGCGTCGGCCTCCACGCGCTGGGGTGCGCCGCGACATCCACGCGGGCAAGATGCGACCGGCCTCGCCTCCGCCGTCCTCGCCAAGCACGGCGGCCAGGCGGTCGAGGTCCGCTCCGCAGGCCTGCGGGACTGGCACGTCGGCAAACCCGCCCACCCGGTCATGGTCGAAGTCGCCGCCCGGTGCGGCTACGATCTGGGCGCGCTGGCGCAGCCGGTGCTCGGTCGTGTGGCCGTAAGCCATCTTCTTCAGCCGCTCACGCTCGGAGGCGGTCAGGGAGATCGGGCGTGCGAAAGCGAGAGGCAACCCGGGAGAGCCGTTCGCGAGAAGTGGATGACGACAGGGTGCGGAGCGACGCGCCCTTCCTGCGGCGTGCCGCCCTGCACCGTGTCTCTCGTCAGTTGGTGGCCGTCAGCGCCTCGCGAGCGATGGTGAGGATCTCTTCGGAGAGCGGGGAGCCCTTGGTGGCCCGGGACAGGACGAGTGCGCCGACCATGGTGCACAGCCGGGCGATGCCGTCCTGGTCCTTGGTGGCGAGCCAGTCGGCGAAGTCGCCCACTCCCTGGGTGTAGACACGGCGGGCCTCACTGTCTCCGCCGTCGCGGGCCATGTCGCCGGCGAGTGCGGCGGCGGGGCAGCCGTCCGCGGCGCTGTCGCGGTGCTCGGTGGATAGGTAGGCGTCGATCAGCGCCCGCTGGGCGGCGTCGCGCTGTCCGGCGTGCTGGTCGAGCCCGTCCTTGTGGTGCCGGGTGAGTTCGGCGAAGGCGTGGGCGGTGGCTTCGTCGACGAGCGCCTCCTTGGAGGCGAACTGCTTGTAGAAGCCGCCGTGGGTCAGGCCGGAGGCCTTCATGAGGTCGGCGACGCTGACGTGGGTGCCCTGTTCCCGAAAGAGCCGGGAGGCGGTCTCCACGACCCGTCGGCGGTTGTCCCGTGCCTGTGCCTGCGATACGCGGCCCATCGGTCGCCCTCCCAGTTGGATGTTAAGTCAAATCTATTCTAGACTCCAATTTAGATGTTGGATGCAATCTATTACGGGTGGCCGACTGCCATCCGCGACGCTGGGAGTGCTCATGGAACTGAAGGACGCGGTCGCGGTGGTCACCGGCGCCAACCGGGGGCTCGGGCGGCATCTGGCCGCCCAGCTCGTGGAGCGCGGGGCCAAGGTGTACGCGGCGGCCCGCCGCCCCGAGACGGTGGACATCCCGGGTGCCGTCCCGCTGCGGCTGGACGTGACGGACGCGGAGTCCATCCGGGCGGCGGCCCGCACCGCCACCGACGCGACGCTGCTGGTCAACAACGCCGGCATCTCCACCGGCACGCCCCTGATCGCGGGCGACATCGACGCGGTGCGCCTGGAGATGGAGGTGAACTTCTTCGGCCCGCTCGCCGTGACGCGGGCTTTCACCCCGGTCATCGAGTCCAACGGCGGCGGCGCCGTGCTCAACGTGCTGTCGGTCCTGTCCTGGCTGCACCCGGCCGGCCTCGGCGGCTACGCCGCGGCGAAGGCGGCGGCATGGGCACTGACCGGCGCGGCCCGGGAGGAACTGGCGCCCCGTGGCATCACCGTGACGGCGCTGCACGTCGGGTACATGGACACCGACATGGCCGCCGGCGTTCCCGCCGACCAGAAGGCCGACCCCGCCGAGGTCGCCGCCCAGGCCCTGTCCGCCGTCGAGGCGGGCCTGCCCGAGATCCTCGCCGACGAGACCGCCCGGTACGTCAAGCGGAGCCTGGCCGCATCGCCGAACGCGGCGTGAGACGCGCTCGGCCGCATCGGCGTGGGGCGCCGTGAACCAGTAGTGAGTACCAGAAACTGGCTCGTACCGGGCCAGGCTCGGAAGCGAGCGGAGATCCCGTCCCGGTGCGGACGGGACACGGAGCCGGAGAGATGAAGACCTACCTGATCGAGAAGTACGGCGACCAGTCCGCGGTGCACGCCGCCGAGCTACCCGACCCGCAGCCGGGCCCTGAGGATGTCCTGGTCGAGATCTACGCGGCGAGCGTCAACCCGCTGGACTTCAAGATCCGCGACGGTGCCTTCAAGAGGATCCTGCCGTACCGCCTCCCCCTCGTCCTGGGCAACGACCTCGCCGGTGTGGTGGTCCGGGTCGGCTCGGCGGTCACCCGGTTCGCGGTGGGCGACGAGGTCTACGCCCGGCCCGACAAGGACCGCATCGGCACCTTCGCCGAACTCATCGCCGTCCACCAGGACGACCTGGCCCCCAAGCCCGCCGCCCTCACCATGGCGCAGGCCGCCTCCCTCCCGCTGGTCGCCCTCACCTCCTGGCAGGCGCTGGTCGAGAAGGCGCGGGTCCGGCCGGGCCAGAAAGTCCTGATCCACGCGGGCTCCGGCGGAGTGGGCACCATCGCCCTCCAGCTGGCCAGGCACCTGGGCGCGCACGTGGCCACCACCGCGAGCGCGGCCAACGCCGACCTGGTGAAGGAACTCGGCGCGGACGTCGTCATCGACTACCGCACCCAGGACTTCGAGCAGGTCCTGGACGGCTACGACGTCGTCCTGGACACCCTCGGCGGCGAGACCCTGGAGAAGTCCATGCGGGTCCTCAAGCCCGGCGGGAAAGTCATCAGCATCGCCGGGCCGCCTGACGCGCACTTCGCCCGCGAGCTCGGCGGGAACCCGGTCCTGCGGCAGGCGATGAACGCCCTGAGCTTCAAGACCCGGCACCACGCCAAGCGCCACGGCGTCACCTACTCGTTCCTGTTCATGAAGGCCAACGGCGACCAACTGCGCGAACTCACCCGGCTCGTCGACGCCGGAGAGATCCGCCCCGTCGTCGACCGCGTCTTCCCCTTCGACCAGACCCGCGAAGCCATGGAGTACGCCGAGAAGGGCCGCGCCAAGGCCGGAAAGGTCGTCGTCGCGATGCGGTGAGGCCGAGTTCGACCACGGGCGCGCGCCGCACGCACTGCCGAAGCAACCGGCCGTCGACTCCGCACACCGCCCCCGCAGCCAGGCAGGCCCGGGAGCCCGCCTACGCGCAGACGAAGGACTCCCGGATCCGAGCCCGAAAGGCTTCCCAATGCTGATGTCAAGCCGCTGTCGTAGCAAGTGGTGTGGCTTGGTAGCACGCTCCGTCACGGATCATGGCCCACAGGACATTGACGCGGCGGCGCGCGAGCGCCAGCAGCGCCTGCTTATGGCCCTTCCCCTCGGCCCGCTTGCGTTGGTAGTACGCCTTCGAGGCCGGGCAGCTCTTCAGGCTGGAGAGCGCGGAGAGGTACATCGCGTTGAGCAGTCCGCGGTGGAAGCGGCGTGGCCGGCGCAGGTTGCCGCTGACGCGGCCGGAGTCGCGTGGAGCCGGTGCCAGGCCGGCGTATCCGGCAAGCCGATCCGCGCTGCCGAAAGCGTCCATGTCGCCGCCGGTCGCGGCGAGGAACACGGCGCCCGTCTGCTTGCCCATGCCGGGCAGGCTCAGGATCACATCGGCGTTCGGATGCTCGTGGAACCGGGCCTCGATCAGGGCGTCGATCTCGGCGATCTCCTCGTCCAGGGCCATCACCCCCTTCGCGAGGCGAACCACCATCGAGGCGGCCAGCTTCTCGCCGGGCAGTGCCGTGTGCTGGGCCTCGGCCGCCTCCACCGCAACCTTGGCGAGTGCGGCGGCGCCGCGCACTTTGCGGTTGCGCAGCCACGTCTCGATCCGTTTCGCTCCGCTGCGGCGGATCGCCGCCGGAGTCTGGTATCCCGTCAGCAGCACCACCGGACCCTTGTTGGTCAGCTCCAGCGCCCGCTCCAATGCCGGGAAGATCTCCAGCAGTTGAGCACGGAGCCGGTTGATCTGACGGGTGCGGTCGCAGACCAGGTCGGTGCGGTGAGCGGTCAGCGTGCGCAGGTCGACGGCGACCTCGTCGCCCGGCCGCAGCAGGCCCAGGTCCCGGCGCATACGGGCCTGGTCGGCAATGACGAAGGCGTCCTTGGCGTCGGTCTTGCCCTCGCCTCGGTAGGAGGCCGAGGCGCGGTGCACGGTCAGTCCGGTGATGTAGACCATCGGCTGGTCGTGGCCAAGGAGCAGTCCGATCAGCAGCGCGGCACCGCCGTGGTTGAGGTCGACGGCCCAGAGAACATCGGTGTCGAGGGCCAGGACGTCCCCGATCAGTTCCAACAGGGCGGTCTCGTCGTTCAGGACCCGGCGGGACAGCAGCCGCCCGCCGTCCGAGTCGATCACCACGCAGTGGTGGTGTTCCTTGCCGATGTCCACTCCGGCCCATATCCGGGGCACGGTCACCTCCGCCAGCTCGTCGCGCTACCTCTGCCCAGCAGACGACCTCGCCGACGTTGCCCTACACAGCGATCGAGTCGCATCTCCCAATTGGCGGTCGAGTCGTCGCGGGGCTCTGGGCGGCCAAGCCTTTCAAGCCATCTGACGGCGACCCGATGACAGCCATACCCAGAGCCCCTGGGTTCCGCTGATCTTACGAGTGACCAGTTCGAACCCACGACCAAGAAAGTAGGGCACCCCCATGAACGACGCAGACGAAGGCCGGGGCGACGTCGTACCGCAGCGCACCGACCCGCACCGTCACCGCCGACGGAGTGACCTTCGCCTACCGCGAACTCGGTCCCCGGTCCGGTGCCCCGGTGCTCTTCCTCACCCACCTCGCCGCGGTACTCGACAACTGGGATGTCGGTGTCGAACCCAAGCCAGGCGGTCGTTCGGCCTGCCGGGGCTCTCAGGTGTCGGAGTAGCTGAGGTCGCCGATCGTCCAGCTGCTGACGTCCTCGATGGCGATGCGGTACATGCCGCCGGTGTGGGGCAGTGCGAAGTCGCCCTGCAGGATCTTCGCCCGGTGGAGATGCAGGTGGGTGGGCCGTGGGGGCGGGCCGTCCGCGGTCGGGGCGAAGAGAGCGGCGAACGGCTTCAGGTGCTCCGAGGCCTGGAGGACCTCCGCTACCCGCTCCCACCACAGGGTCACCGGCGCGAGCCTGCCGGTGATCACCGCGCCGGGGACCACCACGGTCAGGGACATCTGGTTGCTGTGCTCGGACTCGACCATCGCGGCGATGTCGACGAGCAGCCCGTCAGGGTTCGACATGAACCCCAGAATAGGACACGGCTTCCCGGGCCCCCACGCGCCTGGGGCAGCGGCCATGGCGGCTAACGGGCCTGCCATCGGCTGCTCGGCCGGGCGCTACGCGGCGGCGACCTGACGTGCCGGCCGGCTGCGCCGCGGTGTGGGGCAGGTGGGAGCAGCCGTGAGGGTGGGGGCGGTGCTCGGATCGTGCGGGCCGGCGGTGACGAGCAGGTCCTCGCCCGGCTCCATCCAGCACCACGCCGATCCCCGGATGCTGCCGGGCGGAGAGCCCGGCCGCCTGCGGCGGTGCTGGCTCGAACCCTCGGAGGGAGAGCATTGCACAGACGGACTCAAACAGGTGTTGTCATCCACACGCAGTGTTTATCGCCCGCCCATCCCGCCGATGGCCATCAATGACGGCTCGTCACATGACTTTCCGGCCATCGCCGGTACCGCTCCGGGATCGGATCGGCGGGTGTCCGTTCGACCCGCCCCGGGGGTGCGCGTCCCCCGGACAGCGCGCCGACGCGACGGTCCAGGGGGCGTACGGCAGGGTCCGCACCGCGGGTGGTGCATCGAACTCGGCTGCAAACCGCGCGTGCGTCCTGGGTCAGAGTTTGAACATGGCGGTGTAGGGCTGGGTGATGCGTGCCTGCTGCGATCCGAAGTCGACGAGTACCGCGATTTCGCTGTCGCCTTCGACGCCGATGGCCCGGCCGAGGCCGTACTGGTCGTGGGTGACGCGGTCTCCGACGGTGAAGTGCTTGCGCGGTGCTTCGATCCGGGCCTTGAAGGGGCTGGTGGGCAGGGGGCGGCGGACTGCTGCAGATTTCGTCATTTCCTGCAGTATGCGCCGAAAATCGCGGGAGCGGGTCTTTCCGGCGCATTCGAGCTCGGAGTTGTGACAGGAATGCCGCGTGCGCCGTCCATCGCGTCCCCGGATGGCGCCGGTGGGCAGGGGTGCGTCGCTTTTGCGGGGCTGTCGCGGCGACGGCGGGCGCTCGGCGCCCGCGCGACCCGCCCTCCTGGGGAGGGCGGGTAGTCGGCGCCGAAGTGGTGGGGGTGCATGCTCAACCGGGCTGCTATCCATGCGTGTTGACGGTCCTGTCGCCTCGCAGCCGGCGGCCCCGGGGAAGGGGCCCCGCAGAACCGGGGGTGAAATTCCGCCCGCGGGGGGCCTGGGCCTGCTAGAGTCACCTTAGTTGCAGTAGTGGTTCCCATGAACTTGTGTGCGCCTGCTGATGTTTCGCAGGCGCGTTTCTGTTTCCCGGCTCTTCCCCGGGTGGGTGCTCATCGCGGCGACTCGAAGCGCGCGCTGTGCGGGTTTCGGACAGCCCCTTGAAGGAGATTTCTTTATGGCTAATGGCACTGTGAAGTGGTTCAACGCGGAAAAGGGCTTCGGCTTCATCGAGCAGGAGGGTGGCGGCCCGGACGTCTTCGCCCACTACTCGAACATCAACGCCAACGGCTTCCGTGAGCTGCTCGAGGGCCAGAAGGTCGAGTTCGACGTCACGCAGGGCCAGAAGGGCCCGCAGGCCGAGAACATTCGTCCGCTGTAGTTTTTCTGCCGAGGCACCCGCCTAGCAGCGAGGGCCCGCACCGCGTACATGCCCGGTGCGGGCCCCTTGGCATTGCTCCACCACGCATTCCCGGCCGTTCTGGCCCGTGGCTCCGCCACCGGCGCCCATCTCCACGCGAGGCGCACTGCGCCGCGTGCGGATCGGCGCCCTGCCGTGACATCTCACGGTTCGAGGTTCTGCGCTTCCGCCCTCTGCGGTGAGCGCAGACCTGAGGTGACGTGCCGCACGGTTCTACCGTCCACGCCCCGCTCTCCACACTTTCGGCCCGTTCCCTTGCGACCTCCTGCCGGCGCCCCGCGCTGCGGAGCTTCCTCGCGACGTGCCGCTCCAGGAAGGTTTCGCATGAATCGCTCCAGTCGCTCCTCGTACCAGAACGCCAACTCCCGCTCCGCCGCAGGCTTCCGCTCCGCAAGCGGCGCAGGCTCCGGGTCCCGCTCCGGCGGCAGCTCCTTCTACGGCGACCGGCCTGCCGGCGGCCAGCGCTCCTCCGGTCGGGGCAGCCGTCACGGCTCGTCCCCGCAGGGCGAGTTCGCGATGCCGGTGAGCACCACCCCGGCGCTGCCGGCCGTCGAGTCCTTCGACGAGCTGGACATGCCGAAGGCGCTGCTGTCGGTGCTGACCCGTCAGGGCGTCACCTCGCCGTTCCCGATTCAGGCCGCGACGCTGCCGAACTCGCTGGCCGGCCGCGACGTCCTCGGACGGGGCCGCACCGGCTCCGGCAAGACCATCGCGTTCGGCCTCGCGGTCCTGGCGCGCACCGCCGGACAGAAGGCCGAACCCCGCCGGCCGCTGGCCCTGGTTCTGGTCCCCACCCGAGAACTCGCCCAGCAGGTCACCGAGGCCCTTACCCCTTACGCCCACGCGGTGCGCCTGCGCCTGGCGACCGTGGTCGGCGGGATGTCCATCGGCCGCCAGGCCCAGGCGCTGAACCGCGGGGCGGAGGTCGTGGTGGCGACCCCCGGCCGGCTCAAGGACCTGATCCAGCGCGGCGACTGCCAGCTCGACGGGGTCGCCGTCACCGTCCTGGACGAGGCTGACCAGATGGCCGACATGGGCTTCCTGCCGCAGGTCACCGAGCTGCTCGACCAGGTGGCAGAGGGCTGCCAGACGATGCTGTTCTCCGCGACCCTGGACCGCAACGTGGACCGTCTGGTACGGCGTTTCCTCAAGGACCCGGTCACGCACTCGGTGGACCCCTCCGCCGCGACCGTCAGCACCATGGAGCACCACGTCCTGCACGTGCAGAACTTCGACAAGAACGCCACGATCGCGCACATCGCCTCCCGCGACGGCGGCGTCATCATGTTCATCGACACCAAGCACGGCGCCGACCGCCTCGTCGAGGACCTGCTCGCCACCGGGGTGAAGGCTGCCGCCCTGCACGGCGGCAAGTCCCAGCCCCAGCGCACCCGCACCCTCGAGCAGTTCCGCACCGGCCAGGTCACCGCGCTGATCGCGACCAACGTCGCTGCCCGCGGCATCCACGTCGACGGGCTCGACCTGGTCGTCAACCTGGACCCGCCGAGCGACCACAAGGACTACCTGCACCGGGGCGGGCGCACCGCCCGGGCCGGGGAGTCCGGCACCGTCGTCACCCTCGTCCTGCCCAACCAGCGACGCGAGATGGCCCGCATGATGACCCACGCCGGCATCACCCCCACCACCAGCCGGGTCAGCGCCGGCGACGACGAGCTCGCCCGCATCACCGGCGCCCGCGTGCCCACCGGCATCCCCACCGTGATCGCCGACCCCGTGGTCGAACGGCCGCGCCGCAGCGCATCCGCGAGCCGTAACCGTCGCAGCCGCCCCGCCTCCGCCGCCCGCAACCAGCAGACCACCACCGGCTCCCGCAGCTCGGCACCCAGGCGCGTCGCCCTCGCCGCGTAGCACCCCGACGGGCCCGGCTCGCGCTGCGGGCCGGGCCTCAACGTTCGCTGGTGGGCGACACCCGGTTCCCACGACGGCCGCGCGCGGAACCCGGGACCAGCGTCGCGGCCCGCTCCGGCAGACACCGGCGACCCGTCCCACCGCCACTGCCCCGATCACCGCCGGCCTCGGCGGAAGCGACACGAAGGAGTCCGCCCATGACCACCACCCTCGAACGCCCCGCGACCACCGCCACGGTCGGCGACCTCATGAAACGCCCAGAGCTGCAGATCAGCGACGATGTCATGGTCGACGCGGCGATGGACATCCTGCAGAGCTCCGGCGCCGGCCACGTCCTGGTCCGCGACGAGGACGGCCGCTGCGCCGGGCTGCTGACCCGCCTGCACCTCGCGCCGTTCCAGGCCCGGTCCTGGTACACCGAGCGCACCCCTGTGCGCGACATCGTTCTCGACCGCGCGCCGTTCGCCACCGCCGACATGCCCGCTGCCGAGGCGGCCGCCGCCATGCGCTCCCGCGGCCTGGACGCGTGGCCGGTGGTGGACCACGACGGCCACGCCATCGGCCTGCTCAGCTTCTAGACTGGCCTGTCGGCGCCGACGCGCCGGCATCCGCGCCGCGAAGGGCGCCTGCTGTCCGCGACCGGGCGAAGGCGACGGTCAGGCCCGTCCGCGAGCCTGCGGCGCTCTCACCGAAACCGGCAGCCGCCGGTCCACCGTAGAGCGCTTCGCCACCGCTTCGGCCCTGCCCTCACCACCAGCGGCCTCATCCCGGCAGGGGACGCGCCGGGGCGGCCTCACCCGAACCTGGGATCCCCCTTCGCAGGAGTGGTCGCCGCAGAGCCAGGGCTCACGCTCAGCACCTGGGCCACGCCGGTACCTGCCGGCACCCCACCGGGCAGGCCATGCAGGTGAACGACCGTGTCTATTAGCGGGGGCGGTGCAGAGGTGTGCAACTCTGTTCTGGGTCGTACACGCAGCGTAGCCGTACGATCACCGCCATCCTGTCCCTCCGTCAGCCCTGCCGCCTGCAGGGCAAGACCGGCCGAGCCTGCCCGCCCCTTGTTCTGGGGGTGCGAAGGCTGGGTGTCTTCCTCGTCGCCGACCCGGTGTGGGTGGATAGAGGTCAAGAGCGTTCGCATATCTTTTATGACAGTCAGTGTTCATGAATGGTGACGACCTTGGCAATTCACTCAGATGGATCGTGAACTTACTGGTTAATGTCGGCTAATGTGAGCCGAACTTCTTCCCCGGGAGGCTTGGGGCGGGCTCATCGAAGTCTGCGAAGCCTGCCGACGGGAAGGGAGCAGCGGATCGCCGTAGATCGGCGATCGTGAACCCGCCGTCGTTCCCCTCAGGAATAGGCCTCCAGATGACACTGAACATCCCTGGTGCGCTCCATTGGCGCACGATTTCCAGCTGGATCGCGACGGTTGTTCTCATCGTCGCCGCTGCAGTCACGATGTCGCCTGCGCCGGCTCAGGCGGTCGCCACGGCGATCAACCTCGGAGCAGCGGACAGTTTCGCTGTTCTGGGCGGTCAGTCCGTCACCAACACGGGCCCGTCCGTGATCACCGGGGACGTCGGGGTGAGTCCGGGGACGTCCATCACGGGTCTTCTCCCCGTCCAGGTGATCGGTGCCATCCACCAGACGGACGCGGTCGCGGCCCAGGCGCAGGCCGACCTGACCTCGGCGTACAACAACGCTGCGGGGCAGGCTTCGGACTTCACTCTCACCTCGCCCGGGGACCTCGGTGGTCAGACGCTCGTTCCGGGCGTCTACACCGCGGCGTCGTCCATCAACCTCACGGGCACCCTCACCCTCGACGCACAGGGCGACCCCAATGCCGTCTGGGTGTTCCAGGTCGGCTCGACCTTGATCACCGCACCCTCCAGCAATGTGCTCCTGGTCAACGGTGCGGCGCCGTGCAATGTCTACTGGCAGGTCGGTAGCTCGGCGACGCTCGACACCAACACGGCGTTCGTGGGCACCATCATGACGCTGGCCTCGGTCGGTCTGAACACCGGGGCGAGTCTCGACGGCCGGGCGCTGGCGCAGACTGCCGGCTCCGTGACGCTTGACACCAACCGGATCACCCGGCCGTCCTGCGCGACAGGCACCACCGGCGGCACCACGGGCGGCGTGATCGCCGGTACCACCACCGCCGGCACCACCGGCGGTACCACCACCGGCACCACGGGGGGCGTGCTCGGCGGTGTCATCACGGGCGGCGCCACCGGCGGTCTCCTGGGCGGCGTGATCGCCGGCACCACCGGCGGGACCACGACGGCCGGCACCACCGGCGGGACGACGACCGGCGGCACCACCGGCGGCACCAACGGTGGGACCACGGGTGGCGGACACGGCGGCGGTGACCACGGCGACGAGTGCGACTACGGCGACCACAGTCACCACGGCGACCACGGCGGCAAGGGTGACCACAGCAAGCCCGGCGACGAGGGCGACCACGGGTGCCCGTGTGACGACACGTGGAGCGAGCCCGCGCACACCTAGCCGAACCGGCGCGTCGCAAGAGCCGTGCGCACAGGCGCAGGCCCCGACGCGTGAACGCGCCCCTTCTGGGCGGCTCTCGGTCCGAGAGCTGCTCCGAGGCGCCGGCCCGGCTGACACGCGAAGGCCGGGGGCGTGCGACGGATCGTCACCGACGATATCGCGCGCCCCCGAACGTCCAGGGGAACAGAGCCGAGGGAGCAGCCCAGGTGGCAAGGACGGGGCCCGGTCGGGCGACGGGCAGTACACAGCTCGGGGGAGCGAGGGACACGAGCCGCCGATGGGACGGTGAGACCGCAGCCTCAGTCGCCGAGCCGTCCCTGCCGGAGCCCGGCTCGCGGGCCGGCCGTCCGTGGCCGCGCCCGCCGGGCGCGGCCACGGGCATCGCCGTGGCCCTGTGCACGGCGACATCCCTCATCCACGTCTTCCTGGTCTTTCTGTTCGTGGCACCGCCGAACCAGCTTTCCCAGTACTACAGCACGCAGATCAATGCGTGGATCTATCCGTTGTTCGAGCAGAACTGGCGGCTTTTCGCGCCGGACCCGGAGTCCGTGACCCGGCAGATTTCCGCGAGAACGGAGCGAACGTCGGCGGACGGCACCCGTCAGGTCAGCGACTGGTACGACCTGACCGCAGTCGATGACGCCGACGTCAAGCACAATATCTTTCCCAGTCACACGACGCAGAATATGCTGCGCCGTTCCTGGACTGCCTATCTGGAAGCGTTCGGAAATGGGGACCGGCCGCACTCGGAGCGCGCTCGGATGATGCAGAAGTACCTGCGCAACATCGCGGTGGAGCGACTCACCGCCAGTCGGAACGGAACATTCGAGGCCGTTCAGTTGCGGGTGATCACTCGGCCCATCGCGGTGCCCGCCACGCCGGGCAAGCCCCGCCCGGCCGCGCAGTCCCCCGCCGAAACCAGGTACCTGCCCTGGTGGAAGGTGGCGACCGATGGAAACTGAGCAGATCCCGGCCGAGACGCCCGCTGCGCACCGGCCGGCCCATCCGGGCGGCAGCACAGACAGCCGGCGCACGCTCGCTCGCATCGCCGCATGGGGCAGCCTCGTGACCGACCGGCCGGTGTCCCTGTACGCGTCGGCGGTACTGCGCATCGGCTACGGCCTGCTCTACCTGGCCTTCCTGCTGAGGGAGTTTCCGCACCGCGACGAGATCTGGGGCCCGGGATCACCCTGGACGCCCGCCCTGGCGAGAGAGCTGTTCGACCAGACCGGCTGGCTCAGTATTCTCACCCTCTCCGACCGCCCGGCGTACTTCGAGGCCTGCTACGCGACGGCCGTCGTCACCGCCTCACTGTTCGTCCTGGGCTGGCGGACCCGGGTGGTGTCGATCCTGTTCGCCGTCGTGGTGGCCTCGTTCCACGCGCGGGCCATCTTCATGACGGACGGCGGAGACAACCTCATCCTCCTCATGGCCCTGTACCTCACCTGCACCGCCTGCGGCCGACGCTGGTCCCTGGACGCACGCAGGACGCGCCGCCAGGCCGCACGCAAGGCCGAGCGCCCGGTGTCCAGCCCGGGAGCGCACACCCTCTGGCATCGACTCGGCACCACCCGCGACCGCTTGAGCACGGTGCTGCACAACTGCGCCATGTTCGTCATCGCGGCCCAGGTCTGCGTCGTCTACGGATCGGCAGGCTTGTACAAGGTCCAGGGCAGCCTCTGGGAGAACGGGACCGCCCTGCACTACGTCATGAACCTCGACCTCTTCCGGCCCTGGCCCGCGCTGTCACTCATGCTCGACAGCCACCCCCTGCTGACCGCCGCCGCCACCTACCTCACCGTGCTGCTCCAGGTGGCCTTCCCGTTCGTCCTGTTCGGCAGACTGAAGTACCCCGTCCTGGCGATGCTGCTCGGAATGCACGTGGGTATCGCGGTTCTCATGGGCCTCCCGCTCTTCTCCGGGGCCATGATCGTGGCGGATGCCGTGTTCCTTCCGGACCGCTTCCACCTGTTCCCGGGACAGCTGTGGCGGCGTGCCTTCCCACGTGCAGTTCCCGTGGAAGCGCAGGATTCGCCCCGCGGGAAGGGCCTCGCCGTACCGCCGCAACCCGGATCGGCCGGCTGAGGCCGCGATGCACGTGACGCTCTTCAACCTGCGATCGCTGCCCTTCTCATCGCGCCTGCGCCGTCGCGCGGACACCAGCCGACGCGCCCGCTCGAGCCATGCGAGCAGGGGACACGGAACCTCCTCGGCGGGGGTCGGACCGCTCACGCCCGGGCCTGCCGGACCAGGTCGTCCAGGCCGGCATCCGCCCGGCCCCGGTCTCCCGCCTTACTGCTGTTCCACGGTGGCTGTGTCATCGCCCGTCACCGGTGCCCGAGCCCGCCCCGGTGGCGGCCCGGAGCGCAGATCGTCGGCCAGTGCGTCCCGCAGTGCGTACAGCGCCGCGACCTCCGCGCTCTGCGTCAGACGCGTCAGCAGGACCCGGATGAGGCCGTCGTCGCCAACGCGGACGGCGGGCACGATCCCAGCGATGACGAGGTCCCTCTCCGGGTCGGTCGGCTCGGGTCTGCCCGTCATACAAGAGCCAACGAGCGGACCCGGCGGTGGGCACGCCGCTCGCGCAGGCGCGGGACTTCTCCGAACGCCTGCCCAGGAAGCCAATGTCTGCGGCGTCGGGGGTGGGGCTCCCGCGGGTGGGCGGGTCAGGTGTCGGCGGCGGGTTCCTGGCCGTGCTGGGAGCCGCGGAGCTGCTCGTTGATGCGCAGGGCTTCTTCGAGTTGGTCTTCGAGGATGACGATGCGGCAGGCGGCGTCGATGGCGGTGCCCTGGTCGACGAGGTCGCGGGCGCGCATGGCGATGCGCAGCTGGTAGCGGGAGTAGCGGCGGTGGCCGCCGTCGGAGCGCAGTGGGGTGATGAGGCCCTGTTCGCCGAGGGCGCGTAGGAATCCGGGGGTGGTGCGGGTCATCTCGGCGGCGCGGCCCATGGTGTAGGCGGGGTAGTCGTCGTCGTCGAGGCGGTCGGGGGTGTCGGGGGTATGCGGTCGGATGGTTGCCGTGGTCACTGCACCTCTTCTTGCTTGTATCGGGACGCGCTGAGGGGCCCCGAGGCCGTTGCGGCTCCCGGGGCCCCGAAGGGTTCTACACCATCTGCCGGCCTGTGGCCGGGTTCCTTATGTCCGCGTCGCCCCGGGGGATGGGGCGTGCGGGGATCGCGTATGCGTGACCGGAAACCACCGTCCTTGCCTTGGGGTCTTCGGAGTCCGCCCGGGTGACTGCTCACGGGCCGGGCGATCCTGATGGCGCTCTCTCCCTCCGTTCATCCTCTGAACTGACCTGATCCTGCGAACTGCGGGTAGTGCGACGTGCTCGCTACTGCTCACACGGGTACTTCTCGGTACTGCTCGTACTGCGACTTGCCCCGGTAGTGCCAATTACCCGGTCTTGCTGTGGCGGTCCTGATGCTCCGCCGGGTCCGACAGTCAGCCCCGTCGCCCGTCCTGCTCACCTGCTCGGCTTGGAACCCCACTGCCCGGACTTCCCAGCACGCGCGCCGACAGTCCTGGCGCCTTCACTGAGATACCGCGTACTACGACTGCCGGTACTGCCCAACTCAACTTCACCTGCTGGACTGCGGTACCGCTCGGTGGCGGCCCCTGATACCTGCGGGCCACCCGGCCCGGCCACCGGTCCTGTCGCCTTACTGCACCATTCCTGGCTTCAGGACCCTGCAACCGTGCCGACCTGCGAACTTCTGTACTGCTGCCCACCAGTTCGTGTCTGGCGGGTACCGCTTGACCTCGTCTACGAGAGAAACACTAACCACGGCGCCCGGCAATGTCTACTCTGGCGAGGACAGATTTTTCGGTGTCGGCTAGGGAGGTAGTCTTCGCCAGGCACGGGGCGGCCGGTCGCCGCAAGCAGCGCTCCGGGACGCAGGACGCCGCGTTCGGCGGCCACGACCATGAACGAACGAGAGGCGAGCGGTGGAAGGGCCGCAGGCGCGCACCCCCAACCCCCATGTGCAGGTGTCGCTGGCCGCCGCCATCGCCGAAGCCGTCAGACCCGTCGAGCCGAGCGTGGCCACCGCCTCCGCAGAACCGGCCACCGCACCACCGGGCGTGTACTACCGCCGGCGCGCCGACGCTCGCGCAGCCGGCGTCGCACCGCTGTACCGCGGAGCCGGGCTGCCGGCCGGAACTCGACCAGGACGGCGACGGCGTGGCCTGTGAACCTCCACCGTGAGCTGGAAGCGGGGGCGGTTGGGTGCCTTGAGTGGCCGCCGCTGCGATGCCTCGCCGGGTGGGCCTGGGACTGGCCGGGTGCCGTGAAGTAGCGGGTTCCACGTGCCCGAGCGGGCGCCGGCAGGTTCGACGACGCCGGGCACCCGAGAGACACAACGCCGGAACGGCGTCGCGGCGCTCGGTTGCGGGCCGCCACCGTGTCGGTGGCGGCCCGCCCGCGGACGGCGGTCCGGGTTAAGTGGCGGAGGTGAGGCGCCGTGTGGCCGGCCCGACAGCAGGCAGGTGTGCGTGCGTCGGGCCGGCGTTGGGGGTGGCGCGTCACCAATAGTGGTTGCGGCCTCCGACGGCGTGACCGAGGGCTCCCATCAGCCACAGGACGAGTCCGACGGCGGCGAGGATGATGCCGATGGTCCACAGGATGCTGATGCTGGTGACGAAGCCGATGATGAGGAGGATAACTCCGAGGATGATCATTGGTGCCTCCCTGCGATACCCCCCCCGGTGCTGATGTGTTCTCCCCCCGGTTCGGAAGCGGACGTCGTGCGTGTACCGGCATGTGAGGTCGCGTGGTCGACGCTGACGGGGCACGGAGGTCCGCCCGCTCGTTCGGGTGAGGGGAGGGCCGCGTGCGCGTCGGTTGCCGGCTGTCGCCGGGCGTGCGGTGGTGGTGCACGGTGTCCGGCGGTGAGGCCGGCGGGTTCCTGGGGGTCGACGCCGGTGTGGGCGCCCGCACCGCGACCGCCGCTGGGCCGCTGGGAGGGCCCTTGGGGGCCGGTGTCGTGGGCGTGCTGTCGGGGCTTTCCTGGCGGTCTCCTCGGCGCGCCGACCGCCGCTTTCGATGGTGTCGTCGGGCGCGTCCTGGCTTTCTTCCGCGGACACCGTCCGGCCGGGGCCGGGTTCGGGCGGGTAGGGGTGGAAGGGGCGGTGGGCGCGGCTGTCGGGCTCCTGGTGATTCTTCACGGAGTGATTCCAGCGTGCTCGGTGTCAGCGGGAAGGGCGTGCTGCCGAGAGGTCAGTCGGCACGGTGTGGCCGGTGGGAGGCGACACGCAGGACGACCCGGGTGGAGAGGTCCTGCCGACCGGTGGAGCGGCGGGCACGGCGCAGGGGTCCGTCAACGAGGGCACCGCTCACACCGCGTGGGGAGATGTGCGGTTCGAGGGTGAGGGTGACGTCTGCCCGGGGGTTGCCGGCCGGCCCGGTGAGGTGGGCTCCGGCGCTCTTCACACCGGGCAGACGGGCACAGTCCTCCGTCAGGGCCTGGGCCAGGGCGTGGCCCTCCAGCCGTACGCCGGCTACGGGCGGGGTGCCGACCGGCAGGCGGCCGGGGCGGCGTTGGCGGAGCTGTGCGACGAGCCACCACAGGGCCAGCACGAGCGCGACGGCCAGGGCGGCGATGGCGACGGGCCACCACCAGCCCTCGCCCGCCCAGCGGGTGCGCTGGGCATCGGTGAGCAGGACGCTGCTCGGCGCGGTGTAGGGCCATCCGCCGGGCGGTGTGACGTTCAGGCGTCGGTAGAGGTCGAGGCCGCCGGCGAGGGCCAGCAGGCCGGTTCCCAGCAGGACCAGGCCGGCCAGGGCGAGCAGGATCCGGTTGGGTACGGAGCGGGTCTTCATCGTCGTCTTCCTCCTTTCGGGGTGCGCCGGTGGTCGGTGGGGGTGGCCGGATCAGGCGGATCGCGGGCGGACCCGCACGGTGAGCCGGGGGCTGGTGGCGAGGCCGAGGGCGGTGATCTGCTGGTCCAGGGTGTCCGTCAGTTCCTTCTCGACCGTCTCGGGATCGCGGAAGGTGATCCGCGCGCGTGCCGTGACGTGTCGTCGGCGAACTCGGATTCGGGCCTCGGAGACGCCGGGCGTCTGCAGGGCGGCGTCCCGCAGCAACACCGCCGCGCCGTCGCGCTCGAGCATGAGCTCGACGTCGGGGGCCGTGTCCGGGCCTGCCAGGGGCAGCAGATGGCGGCGGCCGGGGGTGAGCGCGATGGTGATCAGGCACAGTCCGATCACCGCGGCGACCACGGCGCCGGTGAGGACCCACGGGTCGTTCAGGGGGCGGGTGGCGAGTTCGTGGGTGAGGGACTTGCGCCAGGCCGCCGCGGTGTGTCCGGTCCGCACCCGGATGGTGTCGAAGAGCAGCACACCGCAGGCCGCCGCCAGGACGAGGGCGACGAGGGCGGCGGGGATCCGGCGCTGGGACCACCACCGTGACGGGCTCCGGTGCGGGCCGCCTGCTTCGTCGGTGTCGCCGGCAGTGGGTGTTGCGGCGGCCGGTATCTGCTGATGCTGGGTCATCTCGCCTTCACCTCAGGGTGGGCGGTCGGGTGGATTGTCCCCTGGTGGTCAGTGGACGCGTCCGCGTTCCTCGCCGGCGTCCAGGTGCTTGATGTCCAGGGTCACTTCCGTGATGCGAAGTCCGGTGAGAAGGCCGACCCGCTCCGCGACGTCCCGCTGGATGTCACGGCACGCAGGGGCGAGGTCGAGCGGGTAGGGCAGGGAGAGGGCCAGGCGTAGGCGCGCCGCGCCCAGGTGCACGGTGGCTGAGACCCGGGGGAGGGTCGTCGCGCCGGTCCGCTCGGCGAGGACCTGGCGGCCCGCCCGGGTGGCGATGCGGGTGACGACGCGTTCGGGGACGGTGGTCGCGCCGCGCTCTCGGGAGGGGACGGGCGCGGCGCTCATCTGCGCCGGTCCCCGCTACGGGGGTGCAGCAAGTCGTCCACGCTCAGGTCGCCCTCCAGGAGACGGCCGATCACGAGGCCGAGCACCCCGAGGACCAGCACCAGGAGGAAGGCCCAGAAGCCGCCGAAGTAGCCGGCGAAACCCAGGGCCATGCCGGCCAGCAGACCCACTGCGGCTGTGCTCATCCCACTCACCTGTCCCTTAGTCGATTCCGGTGTCGCGACTCGGCGGGCACCGGGCTAGCTGACCCGGCGCCCACCGCCGTCGTCGTCCTCGCCCTCGTCGGGGAGGTGGACGTCGTCGACGGCGATGTTCACCTCGACGACCTCCAGGCCGGTCATGCGTTCCACCGCGGAGATGACGCTCTCGCGGACGTCGCCGGCGACCTCGGTGATCGGGACGCCGTACTCGACGACGATGTCCAGGTCAACGGCCGCTTGATGCTCGCCGACCTCGACCTTGACGCCGCGCCCGGCGCTCGGGCGTCCGCCCGGTACCCGGTCGCGGACCGCGCCGATCGTCCGGGACATCCCGGCGCCGAGGGCGTGGACGCCCGGAACCTCTCGGGCGGCCATGCCCGCGATCTTCTCCACCACGCTGTCGGCGATAGTGGTTCTTCCGCGTTCCGTCGGCGTGCGGTTTTCCGCCCCATCGTCCGGCGGACGACTGAGGCTCTGGGCGGCACGCGTGGTGCTGGTGCCCCCGGAAGTGGTGTCCGTCATGGCGAGCTCCTCGATCGGACCGGACGGGCGTCGGTGCGCGCCCGTCAGAGATTGGACGGGCACCGGGGCGAATCCTCACACCCATCTCGTGTGATGCACATCACATTGCAGCGGAGGAGAATGGACCACGTGCGCAGACCGCCAGAGGCACGGCGCCCGCCATGACCGCAGCCCAAACCCCCCGCCCCCACCCCGCATCTCCCGAGGGCGGGGCACGGGGCGGATCCCGCAGCCCGCCCCTTCGGCCTCCGCCGGCGGCATACCGCCCGCCCGCCCACTCACCCGCGTCGGCCGAGAGCGCCGCCGAGCAGGCGGACCGCCTGCTGGCGATCCGTGCCGGCGAAGGGGACGACGACGCCTTCGCCACCCTCGTCGACCGCCACATCACCAGCCTCCTCGCGCTGGCCACCCATCTCATGGGCAACCGCCACGACGCCGAGGACACCGTCCAGGACGCCTTCCTCAGTGCCTGGCGCAGACTGCCGCAGTTCCGCGGCGACGCCGCGTTCCGCACCTGGATGTACCGCATCGTCACCAACCGCTGCCTCAGTGTCCTGCGCAGGCGCCCCCCGGCCGCCACCCCCCTCCACACCAGCCCCGAACCCGCCCAGCCCACCGGGCCGGCCCAGCCCGAACGAGCCGCCGAGACCCACGCCGCCACCGACGCGCTCGCCCGCGCCCTCGCCCGCCTCGACGCCGGCCAGCGCACCTGCTGGGTACTGCGCGAACTGCACGGCCTGCACTACGACGAGATAGCGCAGGTCACCGGTATCAGCCAACAGAGCGTGCGCGGAAGGCTCTACCGCGCCCGACGAAACCTGGCCCAGGAGATGTCCCCATGGCGATAGAAGACCCACCCACCGCCGGGCACCTCGACGCCGACCGCGCGCAGTACCTCGCCTGCGGGCGCCCCCTCACCCAGGTCTGGCGGCACGCACACACCGAGGACACGCCCGATCCACACACCGCCCGATGCCCCTACTGCCAACAGGCCCTGCAGAGCCTGGCCACCCTCGAGCAGGCGACAGCCGCCCTGCGCGCCACCGAACAGACCAGCGGCCACCACCTGGCGGGGGACGTGATGCGGGCCGTCCGCGCCGAAATGCGTCTGGGCCGGATCCTGCCCCTCGACGACCCCACCCTCGACCTGCGTGTCGCCGAGAACACCGCCGCCAAACTGCTGCGACAGGCCGCCGACCACGTGCCCGGAGCCCAGGCCGTCAGCTGCCGACTGACCCCCGTCGGCGACACCGCCATCCATGTGAGCATGACACTCGCGGCAGACCCCCACCGGCCCCTGCACCCGCTCGCCGCCCAGGTGCGCGCAGCCGTCCTGCGAGCCGCCGAACACCACGTGGGCCTGCGGGTACTGCGCGTCGACATCCACATTGCCGACCTCCTGCCTCCCCCCGACGCCGAGGCCGCACTGCCACGGCCGGGAGCATCCCGATGACGTCGGCGTTGGCACGCGAGATCCAGCGAGCCGCCGCGCAGGCCGCCCTCGCCCACCCCCAGGTCGCCGCGCTGCAACCCACCCTCGCCGACCGGCTGACCGCCGCCGCCGAATCACTGCACCACGCGACTCGTCCCCCCGCCGCAGTGCGGGTCCAGCGACTGCCAACCGGCGAAGGCTGGCACGTCGAGGTCCGCTGCCTCGTCCACCGCGACCGGCGAACCCTGGACGTCGCCCGTCAGATACGCGAAAGCATCCGCGACACCCTCACCACCACCGGCCTACTCGACCCCGCCGAGCACCTCACCGTCCGAATCACCATCACCACAATCCTTCGCGACGACTCCGGCAGGGCAACACCCCCCACCGACACCGGAGACCGGCAATCCCCGCCGCCGGAAAGGCCGACGGCCCCTCCACGTCCATAACCCGACATCAGAGCCGGGGGTGCCCGTACAGTCCCCGGGTCGCGCGCGCGGACTGCTCCCGCTGCGGTGCGTTCCCGGCTCCGGCCGCCTCTGCCGCAGGAGACGTTGCAGGGCCCAGCACCCGGTCACCTCGCCGGACGGCGGTGACCGCGGTGCCGACCTCATGGACCACGCACCGGTCGTGGTGCTCCTCGTCGTGCTGATGATCGCACTGCTGTACTGGGCCGCGCCCAACGCGAGCGCGGTCCGGGCGCCCCTCGTAGCTCGGACGGACAGCGCAGGGCGCCGATTGAATGCCCGTGTGGCGGGCAGGCGCGCTGGTGCACGGAGTATCTGAACCTGTCGATTCGGAAGGAGATCGTTGTGAGCAAGGTGAAGGAGTCCATCGACGTGGACGTCCCGCTGCACAGCGCCTACAACCAGTGGACGCAGTTCGAGGACTTCCCGCGTTTCATGCACGGCGTGGAGGAGGTCCGCCAGACCGACGACCGGCACTGCCACTGGACGACGAAGGTCGCCGGTGCCCGCCGCGAGTTCGACACCGAGATCGTCGACCAGCTCCCCGACGAGCGGATCTCCTGGCGCACGGTGGGCGGCGATGTCCGGCAGATGGGGGTCGTGACCTTCCAGCGC
Organism: Kitasatospora sp. NBC_00374; assembly: GCF_041434935.1. NCBI lineage: Bacteria > Bacillati > Actinomycetota > Actinomycetes > Kitasatosporales > Streptomycetaceae > Kitasatospora > Kitasatospora sp. NBC_00374. The sequence continues at coordinate 8,524,351 of NZ_CP107964.1, forward strand.
CTCGACGATGCCCACACCCGGGTGAGTCTGGCCATGGACTTCGAACCTCACGGCCTGACCGAGAAGGCCGGCGCCATGCTCGGCGTCCTGGACCGGCAGGTCAACGGCGACCTGAAGCGGTTCAAGGGCTTCATCGAGGAACAGGGCCGCGAGAGTGGCAGTTGGCGCGGCCGACTGGCACCGGACGGCGGATCGGCCCCTGCTGCAGGCGGGCCGCGCGGGCTCGGTGACGCGCCAGCGCGGCAGGCACCCCAGGCCCGGACGACCGGAGAGGGAGCGCCGCCCATGCCCGAGGACCCGGATGACATGCGACGCGGCTGACCGCCCCCGGGCGTCACCTACCGGCGCCGCCCACCGGCGGAGTGCCACTGCAGAGACTCCCCTCGGCAGGCGCTCCACGCTTCGCACGGGTCGGCAGACCGGGTCGGTCCGTCGTACTGAGCGTGCGGGCGATTGGCGCGCGAGGCAGAGTCGGAGCAGAGCCGGAGCAGGCTGGGTGCCCGCTCCGCGCGCCCGGACCGGTGCCGAGGAGCACACCGTGACCGCTGGCTCGTCCTTCCGACCGTCCACGCTGCCGCCGTGGCCCGTGCGTCTGCCTCGCCAGCCTGATCCGCGCCGAGCCGGAACCCGATGAGTACCGGCATGGTGGCGGCGAGCCCACCGACGGACCTCGGCGAGCTTTTGGGCCCGGGCGCGGATGCGGAGCACTACCGCCGCTGCGTCGCTCAGGCGTTCACCCGCATGGCGGCCTGCGGGGACCTGGATCTGCCACTGCCCGGAGGCGGCCGGACCCGCGCCCGGTGGGAGGCGCTCACCCGCTGGGCGCAGTGGGATCTGTCCCTGGCCCGGCTTGCCGAGGGCCATACCGACGCGGTCGCGATTCTCGCCGAACTCGACGCCCCGGGCACGGAGGACCTGCCTACGGCAGGGGACGCGGCCCGTTGGGGGGTGTGGGCGGCTGAGCCTCCCGGGTACACCCTGCAGGCCCAGCGAGTACCCGGCGGGTGGCGGCTCTCGGGAGTCAAACCGTTCTGTTCGGGCGCTCGGGTGTGCACGCATGCGCTCGTGACCGCGCGGGAAGGGGAGCGGCGGCGCCTGTACGTCGTCGAGGTCGCGCAGCCCGGCGTCGCGCCGGTGCCGGAGAGCTGGCCCGGGCCGGGTATGGCGGGCAGCGACACCCTGGACGTGACCTTCGACGCCGTCCGGGCCATCCCGGTCGGCGAGGCGGGCGCCTATCTGGAGCGCCCGGGCTTCCACCACGGCGGCATCGGCGTCGCCGCCTGCTGGCATGGTGGTGCCCGTGCCGTTGCCCGCACGCTGCTGGCCGCCGCGCGGAAGTGGGACCTGGACCCGCACGCCCTGGCGCACCTCGGCGCGGTCGACGCCCGCCTGGTGACCGTGGACGCCCTGCTGGACGGCGCCGCCGCCGCCGTCGACGCCGACCCGCACGACCGCGACGGTACCGCGCACCTCCGCACGATGAGGGTGCGTGCGGCCGTCGAGGACGCCGCCGGCGATGTCCTCGGCAGGGTCGGCCGGGCGCTCGGCGCCGCTCCGCTCGGCCACGACGCGGTCCACGCGCGGGCCGTCGCGGACCTGACCGTCTACCTGCGTCAGCACCACGCGGAGCGCGACCTCGCCGCCCTCGGCAGGGCCGCCGCCGCCACCCGCCGGGACTGGGAGGACGTGTGACGAGCCGTCCGGCCCCGCCCCTGTCCGCTCCCGAACCGCGGCCGCTGCCGACCCCGGCCGACCCGATCCAGGCGCCCGGCACCCCCGAACAGGACTGGCACACCTGGCCCGGGCTCCGCAGCCTGCCCGTCCTCGACCCGCTCGCCCACCTGCCGGCCACTTCGGGCCGTCGGCCCCGGGTGCTGCTCGTCGCAGCCCATCCCGACGACGAGGTCCTCGGCTTCGGCGGCACGATCGCCGTCCTCGCGGCAGCCGGCATCCGGCTGCGCCTGGTGTCCGTCACCGACGGCGAAGCCTCCCACCCGGACAGCCGCAGCCCGCTGGCCCGCGACCTGGCGGCCGTCCGCACCAGGGAGCTGCACCAGGCCCTTGGCCGCTTGGGCGCCGACGTGCAGAGCGTGGCGCTGGGTGTGCCCGACGGTCGGGTCGCCCGGCATGAGCAGGATCTGGCCGGCCGACTGGCTGAGCTGCTTCGGGACTGCGACCTGTGTGTGGTGCCGTTCACTCGGGATGTGCATCCAGACCACGAGGGTGTCGGCCGTGCCGCCCTGGTGGCCGGTACGGCACGGGGCGTGCCGGTGTGGGAGTACCCGGTGTGGGCGTGGCACTGGGCGGCGCCCGGCGACGCACGGCTGCCGTGGCACCGCGCGGCCCGCATCCCGCTGCCGCCCGCCGCACAAGCCCGCAAGCATGCGGCACTGGAGTGCTTCCGCAGCCAGACCCAGCCACTCGGCGACGAGCCGGGGGACGAGGCGATCCTGCCGCCCGCCGAACTCGCCCACTTCCGCCGCGACTTCGAGGTGGTCTTTCGGTGACCGCGCCCCGACGCAACGCCGTGGACGGGGCTGCGGGCACGCCGGGGGATTACTTCACCCGCATGTACGCCGCCGGGGCCGACCCGTGGCGGCTCGCCGACCGCTGGTACGAACAGCGCAAGTACGCCCTCACGCTCGCAGCCCTCCCCAAGCCGGACTACCGCAGTGCGTTCGAGCCCGGCTGCTCGGTCGGCGTCCTCTCCGGCCTGCTCGCCGCCCGGTGCCGGGCGCTGCTCTCCTGTGACCGGGAGGAACGCGCCCTCGCGCAGGCCCGCCCCCGCCTTGCGCAGTTGCCGCACGTGCGCGTGGAACACCGCGTGCTGCCCGACGACTGGCCGCAGGAAGGCTTCGACCTCATCGTCCTCTCCGAATTGCTGTACTACTTCACCGCCGACGACACCGCCGGCCTCCTGGACCGTGCGGTGCGGTCGCTCGAACCAGGAGGCACCCTGGAGCTCGTCCACTGGCGCCACCCAGTCGCCGCCCACGCCCGCAGCGCCGACGCCGTCCACCACCAGGCCCGCAACCACCCCGCACTGGTACGGATCGCCGCGCACACCGAGCCGGACTTCCTCCTCGACGTGTTCACCCGCCCCGAGCAGCGCGGCACCCCCGCGGAGCGCCTGTCGGTCGCCGCCGTCGAGGGGCTGGCGTGATCAGCGCCCTGGCCGTGGTCGTGCCGGCCCGCGACGAGGAGGAACTGCTCGGTGGCTGCCTGGACGCGTTGCATCGGGCAGCCCGGCATCCGCGTGTACGGGCTCTGCCGGTGCGCATGATCGTGGTTGCCGACGCCTGCACGGACGGCACGGAGGCCGTCGCCCGTCGGCACGGCGCAGAACTTCTGCAACTGACCGCGGGCAACGTCGGGGCTGCCCGAGCGGCCGGCAGCGACCATGCCATCGGCACCGCCCCGGCATCCCGGCGGGGTCTGACACCCGAGGGGCTGTGGCTGGCCCACACCGATGCGGACTCCCGTGTCCCGGCCGACTGGCTCGCCCAGCAGCTCGCTCATGCGGCCGCGGGCTGGCATGCCGTCGTGGGAACCATTCGCGTCACGGACTGGACCGGTCACATGGAAGGCACCGCTGTCGCCTTCCGGCGGCACTACCAGCAGGAGTGGCCCGCTGACTTGCATCGGCACGTCCACGGCGCGAATCTCGCCGTGCGGGCCGACGCCTACCGCGCGGCCGGAGGCTTCGAGCCGCGGAGAGTCGGCGAGGACAGAACCCTGGTGGCCGCTTTGGAAGCCGCCGGCCGGCGGGTCAAACGCACCACCCGGAACCCGGTCACCACCTCCGCGCGGCGCGAAGCCCGTGCCCGCGGCGGATTCGGCGACTTCCTCCAGGAGCTCGACGCCTTGACCGGCTGACAGCTGAACGCCGCGGCCATGCCCGGTGCGCGGGCCGAGGCCGGGTACGCCCGTCCGGCTCAGCCCGGGCCGCGCAGGCGCGGGAGCGGACAGCGTGGTCTCCATGGGAACCGCGTATCGCGGGTGCCGTCCGCTCGGACGGCGGCGACGGCTTCGGTGTCCGGGCCCTGAAGGCGCTGGACGCCGTCGGTGGGGCCGAAGAGCTCGACGCGATCACCGAGCCGCTGAAGCGCGCCGTCCAGGGACTGCCGCTGGGGCGGCTGCGCGGGGTCTTGCACGGCCGGCCCCTGGGCCACCCACTGCATCCGGCTCTCGTCCAGCTGCCGGTGGGCGCATGGCTGTCCGCAGCCGTTCTCGACTTCGTGCCCGGCTCCGCGCGGGCCGCGCGTGTCCTCATTGCGGTCGGCGTCGTCACCGCTGCCCCGGCGGCGTGGACGTGGTGGGTCGACTGGGCCGAGCAGCACGAGCAGCAGATGCGCATCGGCCTGGTCCACGCCGCGTCGATGGCGGCCGCGGTGGGCCTGCACGGCGCGTCGTGGGCGGCTCGCTTGGGGCTTGCCGGACTGACGGCGCTCGGTGGCGGGGCGGCGGTCGGCGGGCACCTCGCCCACCGGCAGGCCGCCGGCGTGAACAAGGCGGAGCCCGTCCTGCACCTCGTCGAGCTGACGGGGTGTTCCACGTCCTGGCCGACCGGTGCAGTCACGCCTCCGGTCCCCTCTCGGAGGGCGACGTCGTCGACGGCTGCGTGACGTGCCCTTGGCACGGCAGCGTGTTCCGTCTGGCGGACGGTTGGAACGTGGGTGGGCAGGCCACTGCCCCGCAGCCGTGCTTCGTCACCCGTACGGACGGCGACGGCAACCTTCAAGCGTGCCTGCCCGACGCCGGCTGAGCGCGTCGGCCGCTTCTCGGCGGTCCTGCTGCGAACCGGTGGCGGCGGCCCTCGGCGGGCATGACACGTCCCGGCACAGGGAAGACGTGCGCGGAACACTCATCCCCCAACCCTGGGAGCACAGCATGGCAGGCGACGACTTCGTCATCGACGTGACGCGGATCCGGGAGGAGGCCCGGCAGAAGATGGCCGACGGCGCCGTGACCAGCACCTACGGCCTGGACACGCAGAAGGTGATCGCCGTTCTGAACGACGTGGTCGCCACCGAGGTGGTGTGCTGGCTGCGGTACACGCGGCACGCGATCTCCGCGACCGGCATCGACCGTGCCCAGGTCGCGGCCGAGTTCACCGAGCACGCCGCAGCCGAGATGCAGCATGCCCTGCGGGCCGCCGGGCGGATCGCCCAGCTCGGCGGGCAGCCCGACTTCGACCCCGCCACCCTCGTCCGGCGCGCCCACACCGACTACACCGCGCCGGACGAGAAGGACCTCAAGGCCATGTTGGAGCACAACCTGCTGGCCGAGCGGATCGTCATCTCCAGTTACCAGGAGATCGCCCGCTGGCTCGGTGACCACGACCCCACCACCCGCCGCCTCATCGAATCCATCCTCGAAGAGGAGGAGGGGCACGCGGACGACCTCACCGACCTGCTGGCCATCTGACCCACCCGGTCAAATGCCCTTCGCGGATTGGCCTTTCCGTTATCGGACACACGCGCAGCGGAGGCCGGAAAGCCGACCGGCGGCGGGCCACTTGTGAGGAGAGTGCGATGGTAGGAATCCTGTACAAGCCGCTCGGCCTGGTGTTCGGGGCTTTCGGCGGGGTGATCGCGGGCGCTGTGTTCAGGCGTGTGTGGGCGCTCCTCGGGCATGAGGGCGACGCGCCGCATGCCACCGACCGGGACCGCACCTGGAAAGAGGTGCTGGCGGCTGCTGCCCTGCAAGGAGCGGTCTTCGCCCTCGTCAAGGCCGCGATCGACCGAGGCGGCGCGGTCGGCGCCCGCCGGCTGACCGGTACCTGGCCCGACTGACGCCGCGCGCCCGGGCGGCCTGAGCTTCCCCCGCTGCGCGGGAGGTGCTGATTACTGAGGTTTTCATTGTGTTGTCGGTGGTGACAGGTAGTGATCCCTGCGGTATGCCGGTGGTATGCGGTACGCGCAGGGTGGGATGACAGAGGCTCCCTTCTCACGGCCCATCAGGCCATGTCCGGCAACCTTCCGCACCTCGGGGGAACCTCAGCCTGTCCGCCGTTCGGGGCCGTGGCACTGCCTATCGTGGCGCCGATGGCGTACAGGCTGGCTGTCGCGCGCAGCGGCGGGTTGCGCTCTCTGCCTGATTCGGGCGATCTTGCTGCGGTCTGGGCATGCAAGCAGCGCCTCCTGGTGATTCGTGGGTGCGAAGCCGCACGAGTGACAAGGCCCTGTTGCCGTAGGCCAACAGCTTCTCACCGCGGAGCGCCTGGTGATGGCCCGGACCGTCCCGTAGCTGCTCGCTGGACCGGCATCCTTGACGGACGGCGCCGCCACGCTCGGCCGCGCCAGACAACCGGGCCAGGATCAGCCACCGATGTCCAGAACTGCGACACGCGTCGCGCGCCCGCCGTCGAATTCCAGCGTGACGGCCAGCACAGGCTGCAGCCAGCGCACCACCGAGCGCGCGCCGGGATGGGGCGGGCGAAGGCGCTGGGCAATCGACGGGCCGAGCGTCGCCTGCTCCTCGCTGGACAGCTCGTCCGTCACCAGCCGACGACCGGCCGTCCGGATCACCAGGAGCCGCCGCTCCGTGTCATCGGAACCCTCCATGACGCCCACGACCCAGCCCCTCACCTCTACCCTCTCCCCCCGTGCGTCGGTCTCTCTCTACGAGAATGCCGCCGGCGCGCCGGACAGGCTCCCGTCGCCGGCGACGCGGACCAGCCCCCACATCCGGCGGGCGAGCAACGCTCGACAGTCCGACGCACGATGGAAGGACAGTTCACTTCGGAGCCACCGGCACGGCCCTGACCATCCCGGTCTCCGGCCCACAACAGACTCACCCATGCGAGGCCCCGATGCCTGCTCGAACGCCGACGCAAACCCTGGGCATCTACCTGAACACCCCGGGGGTGTGCCGGTGCTCGGGGTGGCCCGGGTTGGCCGAACCCCAGGTCCGCAGTGCCTGGAGATCGGCGAGTTCCAGCCCGTAGCCGGTGAGGTAGAGCTGGATGCAGAGCGTGAGGCTGGTGTGCCCGCACGACAGGACGAAGCGGTCCCGCCCCAGCCACCGGTCGTCCGCCGGGTCGTGGCGCAGGACGCGCTGAAACAGCAGGTGGGCCAGCGGCGCCAGACTCATCGCCGTCCCGGAATGGCCGTTGCCGGTCCGCTGCACGGCGTCGGCCGCCAGCAGACGTGCGGTGTCGACGGCGTGTACGTCCAGTTCGCTCCAGCCGGCGCGTTCGGCCACCGGGGGGCCAGGGACTGGTGGCGCATCGGCGGCTGGGCGGTGGGCGGTGTCATGGATGTCCTCGCAGGGCTGGCGGACGGATGGGGTGGCGGACGGCCGATCGGGCCGCCTGTGCGACCGCCAGCGCCTACCGGCGGGCGGGCGGGTACCGGCGATGTGGCCCAGTCGCCATCGTCGAGGCGCGGGACCCGGTCTTCGAGCGCCTCGGCGAGCAGCGGCGGACGGCGAGCGGGCGGGGGCGGCGCCGCTCGGACTTCGTCGACCTCGATCTCTGCCCGTGGTCCTTCGGGGAGCGGCACGGACCGGGTGAACGGCTGGGCCGCCGTCGGGCCGGGAGCGGGGACCGGATCGCTCGTCCAGGTGGTCCCACGGACCGCCTGCCCGCCTGCCGAGTGCCGGCTATGCGTCGGCGAACACGGTGACGAGTGCTTCGCCGAAAGCGGGGAGGTCGCCCGGCTTGCGGCTGGTGATCAGGGTGTTGGGTCCGGTGGTGCAGACCCGGACCTCCTGGTCGGTCCAGTGGGCGCCGGCATTGGTCAGGTCGGTGCGCAGGCTCGGCCAGGAGGTGAGGTTGCGTCCGCGCACCGCGTCGGCCTCGATCAAGGTCCATGGGGCGTGGCAGATCGCGGCGACGGGCTTCCCGGCATCGAAGAACGACCGGGTGAAGTCCACCGCCGCGGGGTTCAGCCGCAGGGCGTCCGGGTTGGCCACACCTCCGGGCAGTACCAGGGCGTCGTAGTCGTCGGCCGAGACGTTCCCGACGACGTCGTCGACACCGAAGGTGTCGCCGCGGTCCAGGTGGTTGAAGGCCTGGATCCTGCCGCTTCGTGTGGACACCAGACGTGGCGCGCCTCCCGCTTCCCGGACGGCTTGCCACGGCTCGGTGAGCTCAACCTGCTCGGTGCCTTCGGGTGCGACCAGGAATGCGATTGTCCTGCCCTGCAGGGTGACCATGGGAAATCCTTTGTTCGTACGGGGGCGATCGACGGCGTGTCCAGCCTGTGCGTCGCGCAGCTCGCCGCCGACCGACCTTCACCGGCGGCGCCCCTGCCGTGGCCGGTCCGTCGAGATGAGCTGCCGGTGCGTTGGCGAGGACGGCACTCAGGGTGCCTGGGCATCGGCCGTCGGTGGCTGGGAGCCCTGGTCGTCCTCCGCCTTGGCCCGGCCGGGAGGCGTAGCCCCTCCTCCGGGGATGCACCGGGGCGCCTACCCCGAACGTAGTTCCCGATGCGCTCGCATGCCCGTGAGGGCGCGGCCGCGGCCCCCTTCGGTCGGACGTGAGGCGCCGACCCGGTAGGCGCAACCCGGTCAGGGAGAGCCCACGGACGCCCGAGGCCCGCAAGGTCCTCGACCTCCGATCGGGTGAGGCGCGTGCGTCGGGCGCCCGGGCGGCCACGAGGTCGACGCGAGGAACAACCGCCGCCGGCCAGGGACGTTGTCCGCCGCGATGTTGTACGCGGGTCGCCACGACGGCACGCGAGCGCCGCCCGACCCGCTCACCGGGACGCCGGACGCCTGGTCCGTGGACGGCGGTCGCGTCCTGGAGACCTCCGGCCCGAGCTCGCCGCCTGCGACGACGCCGGCCCGGCCGAACCCGCTCTCGTGGTACCCAGGACGGTACGGTCCGCCGACACCGCGAGCTGTACCACCGGGACCGGGCGGTCCCGCCGACACCGTTGCCGACGCACTGCGCTCCGGTGGCTCGCCCGTGCGGAGGGCGTCCGGTTCACCGTGCGGCTCCGGGGTGCTCGGCGCTGCGCAGGACGAGGTAGGGGAGCAGCAGCCACGAAGTGGCGAACCAGCCCGAGACGGCGGCGCTGACGGCCCAGGCGACGGTGGGGCTGCCGGTGGCCGTCCGCAGCAGGAGCAGCATGGCGCAGCTGATGGTGAGGGCGAGCAGGGCCAGGCCGAGGCCGACCATACGGGAGGCCGTCCGGACGAGGGCGGGTTTCAGGTTGTGGCCGGCCAGGAAGCGGTGGAACGACACCGGCGCGATGAGGCTGGCGGTGGCGCAGGCGCCGAGGGTGACGGTGATGACGTAGAGGTTCTTGTCGAAGGCCCCGAGGTTCGCGAAGACCGGGGTGAAGGCGACGCTGACGAGGAAGCCGAAGAGGATCTGGGCGCCGGTCTGCGCGACGCGTACCTCTTGGAGCACGTCGGTCCAGAGGCGGTCGGCCTGTTGCTGGGGCGTCTCGTCGCGGCCCGGTCCCCCGCCACGGTCGGGCGGTGAGGGGTTCGGGGTGTGGTCCAACCGTCTCGTCTCCTTCGGCGGGGGAGTGCCGGGGTGCGCTGCCCGTGGTGGCCGGAGCGGTGCGCTGGGTCAGGCGTGCGGGGACCAGTAGGTCTCCATCCGGGCCGCGCCGTATGCGATTTCCGCCCAGGGGCCGGGGATGGTCAGGACGACGACGCCGGCGGTGTGGAATCCGGTCTCCTCCAGACGGGCTCGCAGGTCGTCCGTCCCGCTGCCGGTGAGGCCCAGGGCCAGGTCGAGGATTCCGGGATTGCGGCCGACCACCGCCACAGGGTGGCGGCTTCCTCCGGGAGTTGCCCGAGCCGGGCGAGGAGAGTGTGGGGTTCGGCCCGGTAGAGGCTCTCCTCGAAGGCGGCCGGAGGCGGTTCGGGCAACTCGGCGGCGATCAGCTCCCAGGTCTGCCGGGTGCGCACCGAGGTCGACACCAGCACTCGGTCCAGGGCCGGGCCCGGCGAGCCATCGGCCGGTGAGGGGGGCGTCCCGCCTGCCGCGGTGGGTCAGGGGCCGCTCGTGGTCGGGGTGCGCGGTCTGCGGTCTCGGTTCCGCCTTCGCGTGCCGAACCAGCACGATCCTGTGCATCGGCTCTGCGCTCACGTCGGTCCCTCCGCCCTTGGGGTACCCGCCGGGTCCGAGGCTACTGGCGAGCCCGGGGGGATGCCGGGAGCCTCGGCGTAGTGGTGGCCGTGCCGTCCGGGTACCGCGGCACGAACCGTGAGGAGCGGGGGCATGCCGGCCAGCAGGGTCCACCGGATGGGAGCCGACGGGCGATTGCGGAGTGCGCTCCTCGCGCGCGTTGCTGGTGCCGCACGGCTGCCTCAGGCGGGGTGGCCGGCGTCGATGTCCGCCACGTGGCGGTAGGACAGCACCGGCACCGACGTGCGGGGGGCGTGGACCGCGACCGGGGCCAGCAGCAGCCCGGTGTGGTCGCCCCAGCCCTCGACTCGGTCGAGCACCCGGCCGGCGAACCAGGCCGGGGCCTCGGCGAGGACCGGCACGCCGTGCGGCCCGTCGTACCACTCGACCCGGGCGAACTTGTCGGTGTCATCGCCGCTACGGCCGCCGAACAGCTCGGCCAGCCGGTGCTCGGGCGGCAGCAGGTGGACGGCAAGAATGTCGGCCGCCAGCGCCGCGGCATGGGTGTGGTTGGCTCGGGAGATCCACACCACGAAGCGCGCGGGATGGATCGAGCACTGTCCGGCGAACCCCACCAGGCAGCCCGTCGGCTCGGGGACGGCGGCGGTGACCACATACACCGGATAGTCGAGCAGGGCGGCGAAGGCGTCGAAGTCGCCGACGGTCCGGCGCCCCGCGGCTTGGAGGTGCTCTGCGGACAACCTCGGCGGATCGGCCATGACGGACCTCCTGCGCTCGCCGTTCCGCCGAGCGCCTGCCCGGTTCGTCGGCAGCCACACCGCCGCGCACCCTCAGGACCGGTCAGATCGGTCGCGGTCCTGCGCGGCCCCGCCGGGCTCCGGTGGCCCGTTCGGCTCCAGCGACCCGTCCGGCTCGCTGAAGGAGACGTCCACCCGCTGCTCAGGGCGGCGTTCCTCCTGCCGGGCGACGGCCGACAGGACCTCCTCGTCCGCCTCGGTGAGGGGCGGCTGCAGGAGGCTGCGCGGCCACAGCCGGTGGAAGAGCACCGTGTTCGTCTCGGCAGCGCACACGGTGATCTGCGCGGTGAGGTAGATCCAGGAGAGCAGGCCGATCACGGTCGCGAAGAAGCCGTAGACCTGCCCGGCGTGCCGCAGCTCGTGGGTGACCAGCAGCGATCCGAAGGCCTGGAGGACGGTGAACAACGGCCCGGCGAGCACGCAGCCGGGCCACAGCGCCCTGGTGGGAATCTCCTTCGGGGTGAGCACCCGGAAGCAGGCCAGACACAGGGCGGCATTCAGCACGGCGGAGACGACCAGGCCGCCGACGCGGGCGGGCGTCCCGGCCAGGGTGGAGCCGACCAGCGCGCCCGCCGCGGTGGTCAGCACCAGCCCGGCGGTGAGAACCGCGAACAGCAGCAGGCTGCGGCCCAGTCTGGGCCAGTAGCCCGGCCGTTGCACCCCGGGGACGTTCCAGATCTCGGCCATCGCGTGCTGGAGCACCTGCGCGATGCCGAGGGCACCGTACAGCAGCCCGAGCACGCCGATGACCAGCGCCAGCCCGCTGCCCTGGAGGGAGTGGACGTTCTGGCGCAGCTGGTCGCCGATGATCGGGAAGTCGGCGAGCGCGGAGTCGAGCACCGCCTGCTGGGCGCCGGGGTGGCCGTTCAGTACGAAGCCGAGGGCGGTACTGAGCAGGAGCAGCAATGGGATCAGGGCCACGAATCCGTAGTAGGTGATCAGCGCGGCGAGCAGCCCGCCGCGGTCGTCGCCGTACTTCTTGACGACCCCGACGACCAGGCCCACGGCGCGCCGGCGCTGCTGGACACTGTCGACCGCGCGCAGGGTTCGTTCGATCGGATTCACGTCGGTGCGTCTGCCCGCTGGCGCCGGGTCGACACGCGGTGGGCGGTGCCGGTCTGGCGCCCGGCGACCGTGCGTTGGCCGCGGCCGAAGCGGGGCACCCGCTCCGGCGGCAGAAACGGCGACTGCGCGTGAGGCGGCACGATGGACCGGTGGGAACAGGCGGCACTGCACGGGGTCGACGGCGGGCTGCGCGGCGGCTGCGAGCCGGGGGCTCTGCTGCCCCGGTTCGGGCCCGGCCTGCGGACCCGGGTCTGGGAGGCGGTCTGTGGTGTACGGGTCGGCACGCTGCTGATGGCAGGCCCGGACTCCTGCCGCCGGGACTGCTGGTGGCAGGCCTGCGGACATGGCAGACCGTCAAGTGCAGACGCATGGGGCCCGTCCCGGCATCACCGTGGTCGGACGGGTGCAGGGCCGGTCAGACCGGGAGCGCGCCGATGGTAGGGACGACCGTGCCGTACAGGTTGTGGAGAGCGGGGGCGGGCAGGACCGAGCGTTGCTCCTTGCCGCAGCGGCGAGAAGCCACCACCCCAGGGCCGGTGTTTGCGGGGGCGTACCTCGTACCGGACTGCCGACGAGGCCGGACCTGCGGCGCGTACCCGCGAAGAGCAGGCCCGGCCCCGGTGCCCACGGGGACGGTCAGCCGTGCCGGAGGTCGTCCCGGTCGGGCATGGGCGGTGCGCCCTCTCCGGTCATCCGGGCCTGGGGCCGTTCGCGCATCGGCGCGTCGCCGATTCCGGCGGGCCCGCCGCCCGTGCGGGCGGTGGAGCTGCCCTCAGGTGCCAGCCGGCCGCGCCAGCCGCCGGTCTCGCGGCCCCGCTCCTCGATGAATCCCTTGAACCGCTTGAGGTCGCCCATGACCTGGCGGTCCAGCACCCCGAAAAGAGCTCCGGCCTTCTCGGCCAGGCCCTGCGGTTCGAGATCCATCGCCAGGCTCACGCGGGTGTGAGCGTCGTCCAAGCGCTGGAACGTGACGACCCCCACCTGGTGGACGTCGCCGCCCACCGTGCGCCAGGAGATCCGCTCGTCGGGGAGCTGATCGACGATCTCGGTGTCGAACTCGCGGCGGGCGCCGGCGACCTTCGTCGTCCAGTGGCAGTGCCGGTCGTCGGTCTGGCGGACCTCCTCCACTCCGTCCATGAAGCGCGGGAACTCCTCGAACTGCGTCCACTGGTTGTAGACGCTGTGCAGCGGGACCTCCACGTCGATGAACTCCTTCACCGTGCTCACGACCGTCTCCTTCCGCATCGACAGGCCGGACATTCCGTGCCACCGAGCGCCTGCCCCCGTTCGGCGGGACCTAACGGACCGACGGAGCGGGGTCGGCCGAGATCGTGTCAGGTGAGCCGGGCGAGGTGCGGCTTGCTCACGCGTCGGCGCAGTGCAGGCAGCCGGCGCTCGGCCTCCTCGGCGTCCCGCTGCTGCATCGCGTAGAGAACGCCGCTGGTGAAAGCATGATCGGTGCCCTCTCCCGGGCGGTCCAGCAGGGCCTGCCGGGCCACGACGGTGTGCCCGCCGAGCACACGCTGGAGCTGCTTCATCCGCTTCTCGAACTTCCGAGCGCGTTTCGGGGCGGTGGGGCGGGCCGCCTCGGCCGCGTAGCGTGCCCGTTTGGCCGCGTTGCGGGCGTCGTGCAGTGCGGCGTCGCGGGTGGGCCCGGAACCGAGTCCGAGGGCGGTGTCGAGCCGCTTGAGGGTGCGCCGCTGTTCGTGGCGCAGCGTTCGGGACAGCCGCCTGCGCGGCTTGTTCCGGTCGGCCCGAGCGGTGAGTGGGGGATCGGCGGCGCATGCCTCCAGCTCGTTCAGCAGGCTGTGATAGCGCACGCTGCTGAGGTCGCGGATCACCTGCTCCCAGGCGTGCCGGTAGGCGCGGGCGTAGTGCGCCGAGACGTCGCTGCGCGAGGAGCCGCGCCGAAGCTGGTCGGGCAGGGCGTCCAGGGAGGTGCTCTCCCCGCACCTCCTGGTCCCGCGCGCTGCCCAGCGATCTCCGAGCCAGCGGATCTCGGTGGCCATCGCGTCGGTGCGGCTGCGATCGAAGAGCCGGTGATGAGCCTTGAGGGTGCTCCGCAGCCGCCGGGCCGTGACGCGCATCCGGTGCACCGTGTCCGGCTCGTCGAGGCGGACGCTCGGGTCGAGGGTGAGCAGCTCGTCCACCAGCTCCCTACGTTCTCGTCCACCAGCTCCCTACGTTGACGACCGCCGGCACCGGGTCGATCCGCATGGCGTCGCGCCCTCGGCAGGGTGTTGATGCCTGCGCAGTCGCAGAGCGTGATGGCGCGCGTCGTCGCGTTCGACGCGGGCGGGCGCAGGGGCCGGGATTGGGTTGGGGCGCGCGCCCCCCGAACGTCGCCGCGGAGTCGAGTCGATCGGGATCGACGGGACATGGCGGGCGCTTCTCCCGCGAGAGCGGGAACCTGGCAATTCGCTCGTCCGCTGTCGCCGAAACGCCTATCAAGAATACCGGAATATAGTTGCGCGCATTGCCCTGCCGGAATGATCGATCGTACGATGAGGTCATGGAGTCCAACCTCGACCGGCGCCCGACGTGGACGTTCCTGACCAACCACGCCAGGGTGCTCTCGTTGATCGCCCGTGACCCGGATGTCCGGCTGCGTGATGTCGCCGCGGCCTGTCATCTCACCGAGCGAGCGGTGCAGGGGATCGTCGCCGACCTCGAGGCGGAGGGATATCTCACCCACACCCGGGAAGGGCGCCGCAACCGCTACCGCATCACCCCCGACACCCGGCTGCGGCACCCCGCCGAATCCGATCGGACGGTCGCCTCGCTGCTCCACCTCCTTTTGGACGACCTGAACCGCTCCCCGGCGAGCTGATGCCGTTCGACTCACGCTTCGGGCGTCGATCTGGGGTAGCCGCGCATCGTGCTCCCAGAGGAGTTCCTCCTGCTGGACCCCGGTCGGCGGCAGGCCGGTGGAGCGTGCCGAGCGGATGTGGGCCGGCTGCGAACTCTAGCCGTCCACGCGGGAGGGAGAGGTGCAGCGCGAGTTCCTTCAATCCCAAACTGGAAGTGGCCACAACGGTCTGCGACGAGCTGAAGGACGTGGGCGAGCATCTCCTGCGTTGCGGCACGCCCTCGGCGCGGCGCTGCCGACGCCGAAGGATGCCGACTCGTCCCCCGGCGCCGCACCGTTCCCGCCCCCGGTCCCGGTGACGGCGTTCGCTCGCTACCGAACCATGCACCACGACGCAGCCCAGCCCGGCTGGCGGACGAGCAACTGATCACTGGCATGCACGTTCGTGTGGGCGTCCCCGGCCGGGCGGTTCGGCCGCTGGCCGATCAGCGGCCCGCCGCCGGAGTTCGTCGGCGGGGGCGACTGCGGCCGGCGCATCCGAGCCTTGTCGGCCTGACCAGCGACACCGGCCAGTTCTACTTGCTGGCGCGGCTCTCCGGGCACTATCCGACGGTGAAGTGCGGGCGAGCTGGTTCGGTGCGCGCAGCGGCGGCCGCCGTCGGTTCGTGTCAGTCCGGTCGGTCCGCCTCAGCATCATCCTGCTCATCCTGCTCGGCCAGGTCCCGATTTTCCTTCTGCTCGGCAACCGGTGCGCCGGCGCGGACGGTCTTCACCTGGTGGTCCGGCTCCGGCGACCGATGCTCCTGCCGGTCGTCGAAATCGCTGTCGTGCTGACCGGGTACTCCGCCCGACCCGCCCTGGGGGATGTCGTCCATCAGTCCTCCTCCATGCTGGCTGCAGGGCGCCTGCCCGAGTGTGGGGGAGCCAAACGGTGACGCCCCATGCCACGCGCGCGAACAGGGGGACAGCTGCTCGGCGGGCTCGAGCGCCAAGACGGACTCGGCTGAGCGCCCCAGCAGTTCGGCGAGCTGCCCGGGGAGGCGGTGGGGTGTGGGATGCCGATCTGAGTTCGTATGCGTTTCCCCTCGTGAATACACCGATTTTTCGGCTCGCCTGCCGGTGAGAATCTCCGGCTCGGGAGGCTGAGAATTCCTCAACTCACCTGGAGGATAAGTGTGTTGATGGAGCGAATCGCCGCGGCGGCGTCGCCCGTGGAGTCGGTTGCGCCGTCGGTCCGGCGGTCGGAAACGCGATCCGCACGGTGTTCGGTTTCGTTCGCCGGAGGGCGGCTAGACGCAATCTCCAGGGGTGCCGGAAAGGATGACCCATGAATGACATCACCAAAGTGGCTCTGGCGGCCGCGGTCGCCGGCGGCTACGTGCTGGGCCGCGCCAAGAAGGGGCGGCTCGCATTCGCCGCCGCGACGTATCTCGCGGGCCGGCGGTTCGGGCTCGATCCGCGCCAGCTTGCCACCGAAGGGTTGCGACGACTCGGCGGAGTCCCGCAGGTGGCCGAGTTGAACGAGCAGGTCAGGGGAGAGCTGCTCGACGCCGGCAAACACGCGGTGGCCGCGGCGGCCGACCGTCGCATCGAAGAGCTTGCGGACTCCCTGCGGGAGCGCGCCCTGAGGGTAGGCAAGCCGAAGGCGCAGGAGGAGCCCGAGGAAGGCTCGTACGAGGACGAGGAGCCGCCGGAGGAGGACACGTACGACGAGGAGGAGGCGCAGTACGAGGAGGAGGCAGAGGACGCCGGGGAGCCCGAGGAGGAGCCCGAGGACGAAGAGGAGGAGGACCCGCCGGCACCACACAGCGAACGCGCGCCGCGCCGCCGCCGATCCGACTCCGCTGCGGACGAACGGCCGCGCCCGCGCTCCTCACGGCCGGCGCCCAAGGCGGAATCGAAGTCCCCGGCCGCGCGCAGGCCGGCGAAGAAGGCAGCCGCGCCGGCGAAGAAGTCCGCGCCCGCGAAACGGTCGTCGACCCGCGCCACCACGTCCAAGACCAGTGCTGCCAAGACCACCGCGAAGCGGGCCGCCGCGCCGGCGAAGAAGAGCGCGGCCAAGAAGGCCGCCGCCAAGCCGGCCACGCGCTCCACCAGGCGGAGGTAGACCATGGCCACGACGGAACAGGAGTCCCCCGAGGTCTCGGGTCTCGACCGGCTTCGCGAAGAGGCCGTCCACTACCTCGGTGCCCAGCTGGAGAACCTCGTCGAGAAGGCCGGCGACAAGGTCTCCGACATCACCGGACAGCTAGGTGACGTCGCCGAGAGCGGCGGCGTGCTGCCGAAGGTGGGCGCGCGCGTCCTGCAGGGCGACTCGCCGGCCAAGGCGTTCCTCGGCGAGAAGGCGAAGAGCATCAAGGACAGCGTCGTCGACAAGGTCAAGGGCGCCTTTGGCGGCGGTAAGGCCGGTCGCAAGGCCGGCAAGAAGACGATGAACATCGTCGAGACCCTCGACGTCGGCGTGCCCGTGCGGACCGCGTACGACCACTGGACCCAGTACGAGGACTTCAGCGGCTTCGCCAAAGGCGTCCAGGACGTCTCGCAGGGCGACGAAGTGACCACCGACTGGAAGGTCAAGGTCGGGCCCTCGAAGCGCAGCTTCAAGGCGACCGTCCAGGAACAGGTGCCGGACGAGCGCATCGTGTGGACCTCCCAGGGCGCCAAGGGCAGCACCCGAGGGGCCGTGAGCTTCCACGAGCTCACCCCGAACCTGACGCGCATCGTCCTGGTGGTCGAGTACTACCCCTCGGGCTTCTTCGAGAAGACCGGAAACATCTGGCGCGCCCAGGGCCGCCGCCTGCGCCTGGACTTCAAGAACTTCCAGCGGCACGTCTCCCTCACCAACGACGAGGCCGAGGGCTGGCGCGGCGAGATCCGCGACGGCGAGGTCGTCCGCACCCACGACGAAGCCATGGAGGACGAGGCCGCAGAGAGCGACCAGGACGCGGACGGGTACGAGGAGGAGCATCCGGAGGACCTGGTGGAGGACGAGGACGAGGACTACGACGACGCGGACTATGAGGACGGCGAGCCCGAGGGCGACGACGAGGGCTACGACGACGAGGCGCGCGACGCGGAGGACGATGAGTGATTGCGCTACACCGTCAGAGCCGGGATGGGGGCAGCGCTCGGGAACCGGTCGGCAGTGCTTCACGGCCAAGGCTCGGTCGGCGGGTGAGCTGGTGCGCGCGGTGACCGAAGCCTCGGCCGCCTCCGGTCACACCGTCGCGCCTGCGGACTCTCCCTCACCGGTGGCACACGCGCTGAAGCACTGAGCGAGTGTCCGGCGCCACGGCCACCTTTCCCCGGCCTTACCCGGCAACGCCTACTCCACCGGCATCAAGAAGCACGGGCCGGGTCTGCGTGCGTGCGGCATGTACCTGGCAGGAAGGCGGCCGGTGGACGATCCTGGTCGGGGAGATGTGTCGCAGGCGGGGGCGGCGGGTGGTGACGGCCTGTTGGGTGCGGTGCTGGAGGCCTCGCACGAAGCCGCGCCGCAAGACCTCCCCGCCCTGGTCCACGAGGCCTGGCGGGGACTGGGCCTGACGGGGGCGAAGGTGTTCCTGGCGGATCTGCAACAACGGCTGCCGGTGCCGCTGCCCGATCCGCAGCCGCGGGAGCCGGCGCAAGCGTTGGAGGTGGACGGCACGCTGGCCGGGCGAGCACACCGGATGCGACGCACCGAGACGACCGCCGGGCCGCCGGCCGTCGGGTGGATCCCGCTGGTGGACGGGATCGAACGGATCGGTGTGCTGCGGATCGAAGCCGATACGCTGGTGGCGCCGTTGCCGGCCCGCGCCTGCGCACTCGCCTCGCTGGTGACCCTGGTCGTCGTGTCGACGAGCACTTTCAGCGACGTGCTCGTCCGTACGGTCCGCCCCGAGGCCCGGCCGTCGGCCGGCTCCTCGGCCCGGCGCGGTACGTCGGCGTCTCCGCGCCCGCGTCGCGGGCAGCCGCAGCCGCAGCCGCAGCCGGAACGAGTGACGTGCATGGGCACGGGCCACCGTCTGCGCGATCTGATCGTCGCCGGCCGCGCCACTCCGTCCTTCGCGCTGAGGCCCGCAGAACTGGCCGCCTCACGGGGTGGCGGTAGGGATTGGCGCAACGGATGACGGGTAGACGCGCGCCGCAACGATCGGCCGAAAGGAATTCTGATCATGGGCTCTGCTCTCGTGCCGCACGACCTCGACATCCCTCCCCAATCGCTGTCCGATCCCCCGTCCCCTTCACGCCCACTGGATCCGGTCGACCCGCCCGACCCGGCTCGGCCGCCGAGGCCACCGGACCCGCCGGAGCCGCCCGGCGTACCCGTCCCGCCCCCGGAGCCGCCCGGGCCGAGGCCGCAGCCGAGCGGCCCTGGCCCGCAGCCCGCCGTGCCTGAGCCTCCGGACTGAACGCAGGGCACGCGATACGAGGGCCGAGGGGCGGATGTCCGCGGTGAGTGGGCCGTCGGAGTGAAATCCTGCGCGACTGGCGACGCCCCCGCTGTGGGCGTCGCCGTGTACGCCAGGCGGACGCGATGACGGGCGCCCACAGCGCGGGGTCGGGAAACTCGTAGCGTCGCCGCGACCGGACGGCGGTGTGAGCAGCCGTAGGCGGGTAGACGCTCGTCGAACCGACCGACACGCAGGAGGCACGCAATGCCGCGCGGATCGAGTCCCAAACGGGAACGCCAGTACGAACACATCAAGGAGAGTGCCGAGGACCGCGGTGAGAGTCCCAGGCGAGCCAAGGAGATCGCGGCCCGGACCGTCAACAAGGAGCGGGCCCGGCACGGAGAGTCCAGGACCGCCAGCCGCTCCTCCACCCACGACATGTCCTCCGCCCGCCGAGGCGGGCAGCGCTCCCACGCCGGCTCCCAGGGACCGACCTTCGACCAGCTCTACAACGAAGCCAAGCAGCGCAACATCAAGGGCCGCTCCACGATGAACAAGAAGCAGCTCGCCAGCGCACTCGGGCACTGACGATGTCGGCGCCGAGGCGGCGGGCGGCAGGGAGAGCGGCATGACCCTCTCCCATCCCGCCGACCGCAGCGACGGCGAGCGCGGCCGGTTCGAGCGGCTTGCCGAGGCGGCTTCCAACCTCACCAGCTCGCCGGCCTTCTCCCTGTTCTGCGTCCTGCTGGTGGCCGCGTTCATCGCCGTCCACGCGGCCCGCCTGTCGGCGGAGTGGCAGATCCTCGCGGGCGACACCATGACCGCGATCACGCTGCTCCTGCTGGCGTTGCTCAAGAACTCCGAGCGCCGCGCCGAGCACGCTCTCCAGCGCAAGCTCGACGCGATCGCCGCGGCCCTCCTGGAGCAGAACGAAGGCCACCAGGGGGACGCTCACGAAGAACTGCGGAAGGCGATCCGCATGGAAGAGCGGCTCTGACCCTCCCGAATGCCCCGCCCAAGGACGCGTGATGTCTCCTCAACTTCTGGACCAGCCACTGAGCATCTACCTCAACGACCACCTCACCGGGGCCTTCGGTGGCGCCGCACTCGCCCACCGGATGGCAGACACCCACGCCGACAGCAGGCGGGCCAGCGAGTTGCGCTCGCTGGCCAGGGAGGTGGAGGAGGACCGGGACGAACTCGTACGGATCATGAACCGGCTCGGTGTGCCCGTGCGCCGCTACCGCACCTGGCTCGGCATTGCAGGCGAGCGGGTCGCCCGGCTCAAGCCCAACGGCACCTTGGTGCACCGCGCTCCGCTCTCCGACCTGATCGAACTCGAAGCGATGCGCACCGGCGTCGAGGGGAAGGCCGCGCTGTGGCGGGCACTTCGCGCCATCGCCGACCAGGACCCGCGCCTTGATCCGGACGACCTCGACCGTCTCACCCGGCGCGCGGCGGACCAGGCACGCACGCTCAACGGCTGGCACCGGGCGGTCAGCGCCTCGGTACTCGCCAGTGGCGGCGCGAGGTCCCGGCCCACGGCTCCCCGGTGAGTTGTGCGACCGCAGGGAGTGCACTGTGGTCGCCGATCGCCGATCGCCGATCGCCGATCGCCGTTCGCCAAGCCGGTCGGCGAGCCGGGCGCCTACCTGGCCCGGCTCGGCATCCACCGCGGCGGGATCGGCGTCCCGCCTGCTGGTAAGGCGGTGCGCGCGCCTCGGATTCGGCGGCTCCCGCGGTGTAGCTGTACAGCGCGCCACTCCTCCGGCCCCCTATCCAGGCGCGAGGTGGCCGACGGCTGTGTGACCTACCTCTGGCACGGCAGTGTCTTCCGCCTGCCGGCTGGAACGTGGGCGGGCCGGACACACGCCGCAGCCGCGCTTCACCCGCAGGGACGGCGACGGCACCCTGCAGGCGCGCCTGCCCGATGCCGGTTGAGCCCTGCGAAGGCGCCCACCGGTAGCTCTACTGCGAACCGGTGGCCTCCGGCGTCAGGCGCTATTACGCCGCCCGCCGCACGGTAGGCGTGGCCGGTCAGTTCTTCTCGGACGTTGGGAGCACACCGTGGCAGGCGACGACTTCGTCATCGACGTGAGCCGGATCCGGGACGAGGCCCGGCAGAAGATGTCCGAGGGTGCGGTGACCAGCACCTACGGCCTGGACACGCAGAAGGTGATTGACGTCCTGAACGACGTGGTGGCGACCGAGGTGGTCTGTTGGCTGCGCTACACCCGGCACGCCATCTCCGCCACCGGCATCGACCGCGCCCAGGTGGCGGCCGAGTTCACCGAACACGCGGCGGAGGAGATGCAGCACGCCCTGCGGGCCGCCGGGCGGATCGCCCAGCTCGGAGGCGAACCGGACTTCGACCCCTCCACCCTCGCCCGACGGGCCCACACCGACTACACCGCGCCGGACGAGAAGGACCTCAAGGCCATGCTCGAGCACAATCTGCTGGCCGAACGGATCGTCATCTCCACCTACCAGGAGATCGCCCGCTGGCTCGGCGACCACGACCCCACGACCCGCCGCCTGATCGAATCCATCCTCGAGGAGGAGGAAGAGCACGCCGACGACCTCACCGACCTCCTGGCCTCCTGATCGCCACGCAGGGACGCATGGACGCAGGGACGCGGGCGCGTGCCGGGGCCAGCCGGGCGCAGTCGATTGACCGCGTGTGCTTTGGGCAGGCGCACCGCAGCCGCCGCTCTGCGGCTGCCCCGCACCAGGAGGAGGCACCATGAACGAGTTCGACCGGGAACGCGCCCACCGGAAGGCCGACGACCTGCCGCACCTCAAGGACGAGGCCGACGAGACGAACACCGAACACCTCCAGCGGGCCCGGCGGGTCCAGAAGGACAGCCGCAGCGCCGACCGTGACCGGACGACGACCGACGGGGGCCCTCGGCTGCACGAGGAGTGACCCCCTCGCCGGTCTCGGCGAGGATGCCCCTGACCCGCTCGACGGTGGAACGGCTCCGCAGGGCGTGGGCCACTGCATCCCTGGTCCGCAACCGAAGCCAGCTCCACCGGTCTCTTCCCGACCTGGCCACCACCGGTTCGCGCGGTCTGAACGTCCAAGTGTGGCTGGACCGCCGCGCACCCTCCGACCAGGGCCGAGTGTTCGCCCACGACCTCGCCGCCGTCCTCTGCGCCCGCCATCCCGGAGCCGGCTCACCGCGCCGGCCGGCAGGGAATGAGGCGGGGAGTACCTGGGCCGGGCGCTTCGACGATTGCTTCGAGGGCCATCGGGCAGACGCCCGGGCACAAGTCGCCCGCGGACCGGGAAGGGGCGCCCGATGAAGACCGAAGAGCTGACGGCGCGGCTGCTGCGCGAGTACGGGACGACCTACGCCGACCAGGTGGGTATCAAGCTCCGCGACACGCCCGCGCCGCTGTACCAGCTGCTGGTGCTCACGGTGCTCTGCTCGATCCGGATCAAGGCCGACACGGCCACCGCTGCCGCCGGGCAACTGTTCCGGGCGGGGCTGCGCACCCCTCGGGCCATGGCGGACTCCGGCTGGCAGGACCGAGTGGACGCACTGGGCCGGGCCCACTACGTCCGGTACGACGAGAGCACCGCGACCGCGCTCGGCAGGGGCGCCAAGCTGGTGCTGGAGCGCTGGAAGGGCGATCTGCGCGGGCTGCGCCGGGAGGCAGACGGAGACCGGGCCACGCTGCGGGAACTGCTGCAGGAGATCCCCAGGATCGGCCCGGTGGGCGCGGACATCTTCTGCCGCGAGGCTCAGCTGGTCTGGCCGGAGCTGCGCCCGTACTTCGACGAGCGGACCTGCGGGACGGCGGCCTCGCTCGGGCTGCCGCACACCCCGCGCGGGCTGGGTGAGCTGGTTCCGGCGAAGGAACTGGCCCGGCTGGCCGCCGCGCTGGTCCGCGCCCGCCTCGCCAAGGACGCGGTGAGGGAACTGCGCGCCGCCTGAGCACGGCCCGGCCGGTGGTCGCGCGTACGCGGGTCACTCGTCGGAGCCGCCCTGCTCCGCCACGATGCGGTCGAGGTCCCGCTCCAGGGTCCGGGCCCGGGCGCGGTCGTTGCTGTCGGCGTCCACGATGTCGAGGAGCACTTGGTCGAAGGCCGGACACTCGTGAGCACGCCGCCGGACCCAACCTCGGTATCCGGGAGTGATCGTAGCCGAGCACAGGGTGGCCGAGCACGGCCCGCGAGAGCCTCCAGCGTGGGGTGGGCACCCGCTACCGGTCCCGTTGAAACGCTGCCGGTCCGGGCACCCGAGCGGGTAGAGGCATCGAGAGCCGGAAGGTGGGCGTCGATGGAGGTCCCGGCGACCCGGAGGTCCGCCGACCGCTCCGCCGCCGCGGCGTCCTCCGCCGTCGGCGCGGACGGCCAGAGAGGGCCAGGCGTCGCCAAGGACGTGCTCGTTGAATGCCTCGCCGGTGCAGGTGCAGGTGCAGGTTCAGGTGCCGGCGCCGAAGCGGGAGCCGCCCCGGGTCGGCGTGCGGGAGGTGGCGACGGGTGGTGACGGCAGGGTGAATCCGCATGATCGGGCAGGACACCAGGCGCCCGCAGCCATCGCTGTGGCCCCGATGGGAAGGCCGCAGGGTTAGCCGCCTTCTTCACCTGGTCAGCGTCGTCAAGGTCCTCCCTGGCCCCGCCTCCGGAGCCCTCGCCTCACGCCACCACCACGCGTAGCGCCGGACTACCGGACCGCCGGTCCCGCAGGCGAAGCTGCGACCCGCGCTCCGGACGCCAGCGGGCGATTCGGAATTCCGGCCCGTGGTCGCACCCATCGGGTGTATGCTCACCGGCTTGCGAATCTGAGTCAGGCGCGGTGGAGGTACCCGTACAGCGCGGGCGGCGACTTCAAGCCCAGCACAGTGGACAGCACTGCGCGCGGCTCAGCCGGCACCGGCTCGCGTGTCGCCGCAGACGCGGACGAGGCGAGTACGTTCGCCGCTTCGGACAGCTCTCCGGCTGTGTCATCCAACGCGGCCCAGTTCCCGGCGTCCACCGCGTGCGAGCAGCGCTCCACCAGCGTGAGGACGCGTGCGTAGCGCTCGCCGAGTTGCTCGGCGACTGGTGTCGGCTGATCCTGCGGCTGGTCATCAGTCATGCCCCGACCGTAGTGGGGCCCCAAGTGACCGGCCACTGGGCGAGACGGTGCGTCCGCACCGTCTGCGAACGAGGCCCGCGAGCGAACGCGCTCGGCCACCCTCGCCGGCCCGCTGTCATCGGCCTGGCCACGTGTTCTCCGTGGAGCATTCGGCTCACTCTGTGGGCGGCTCCGCCGTGGGGGCCTGGACTGGTGGGAAGACGAATCGAGGAGGTGCCGCCCGATGGCGGTCATCATCGTGCACGAGGCACAGGGTGGGACCAGGGAGCAGTACGAGCAGGTCACGGAGCGGCTGAGTGGCGGCAAGGGCGATCTGAGGTCGCGGGGCGACTGGCCTGCGCCAGGCCTGCTCTCCCACGCGGCCGGCCCGGATGTACCGCTACGCGTCGGGAGGGAAGGCGTCCTTGGCGTGGGCAGCGCGACCGGTCCTGCCAGGGCAGACTTGCACATCGCCATTTGCTTCGTGAAGTCGGCCTCATATCTTTGTGCTCCTCGCTGAGGATCGAACGTGTCTGGCCCGGCAGTGCACTTGGACAGTCGTGCGGCCGGGAGGCGGCCTCTGGCTGGCTCCGGCCGCCATTGGCCGGCGCTGGACGATTGCGGGCGTCCGGGCCGGGCGGCCCCGCACATCGCCGAGCACCGCGAGCAGCGGCGAGACATCGTCCGGAGACGGGGAGACGTCGAACGGGTCAGGCACTACGAAGTAGCCCTCGGCGTCGAAAGGCAGTTCGCCGAGGCTGTGCTTCCCGCTTGCCAACGGTGTGCTTCTCGGCGCCATGTCCACCGGAGCGCCGTTTTCACACCACCACCGTCGGCGCCGACGGTCCGTCTCTTCGGATGGGTCGGGCCCGTCGCTGATTCTCTGTCCGCCCCGGCTGGGCAGAATGACTCAGAGGTGCCAGTCGGGTGTGCGGCTGGCTGGGGGAGGAGTGGACCGTGCGAGAGATTGCCCTGTACTACCCGTACATCCAATTCCGAGACGAGCGGTGGCTCAAAGCCGCGGCGCTGTACTGGCCGAGGATGGCTCGTGTGATCCCGGACGGGTATCCGGTGGCCGACACGGACACCGTCCGTGTGCTCACCGACGAGCTCGGGTTCATCGTCCCGGTGCCTCCGGATGCTGCCGCCCGGGCTGTGGCGCCGCTCTTCCTCGGGATCCTGAATGCACACCAGGACCGCCTGGTGACTGCGCTGGAAGGACCCCTGGCCCGCGCGGCGGCGGTGCATCGCGACGAGATGGAGGCGGGCCTGCGCGATGCGCTGACCAGCGCCGGGCTGGCCGTCGAAACCGTCAGCTTCGCGCCCGGCGGCGGCCCGCCGCTTCCCTGGGTGACCATGCATCCACGCCTGGCGTGGATCTACAAGTGCGTTCTGAGCGCACAGGTCGCCGAGATGGGACACTTCACACCCACCACCGACCAGAGCGAGGCCCACCTCCAGGCCCGTAGGTGGTCCGGTGATCGCCTCCTCTCGGCACTGACGGGTACGCCACAGGACGACGTCGCACGGCCCGACCCGGCGGACGCTGTGGGGCTGCTGGCGATCCGTACCGTGTTACCCCGCGATCTGAACGCGGTTGCAGCCGGCAGGATCGCGGCCGTACGCCGTCGCCACCGGGCGGAGTTCGAGGCCTTTCATGCCGCCGTCGGAGAGGCTGTCGACCTGTTGCGCGACCGACTGGCCGACGTCTCCCTGCCCGTCGCACAAGCGCAATACACCGCGCTCGAAGTCGAACGCCGCTTCGAGACACCGCTCATGGACTTACGCAAAGCACTGAAGAGCGCACGAATCAACTCCATGTTCAGTGCGGCCAACCTCAAGTTCGAACTGCCGGCAGGACTTGCCGCGGCCGGCGGCGGCGCACTCGCCGGACAGCCGCTCATCGGCGCCGCCGCCGGCGCCGCCTTCGGACTGTCAGCCCTCCGCCAGGCGGCCAGTCAGGACCGGAACAGTCTCCGCAGCGCCTCCCCCGCCGCCAGCTACCTCCTCAGCGTCGAACCGGCCCTCGCCCCCCGTTCGCTCCTGCGCCACCTCACCCTGCGCGGGTGAAGACCCGCGGCGAGAGGCGCTCCATGAGGGTCAGTACGGCGAGTCTGGGCGAAGTTCGGGCCGCCGGTGTTGGTCCGACCGGATGACGGGTCTGCGCCGCGCGGCGTGCCGGGTCGCCGCAGAACCTGGGCGGATCGGGCGACGGGCTAGGTTCGGCCCGTGACCGGCAACGACGTGGTCCTCGCGCTGGTGGTCGCCACCGCCCTGGGCTTCGACTTCACCAACGGCTTCCACGACACCGGAAACGCCATGGCGACCTCGATCGTCACCGGAGCCCTCCCCCCGCGCGTCGCGGTCGCCGTCTCGGCGGTGCTGAACCTGGTCGGCGCGTTCCTGTCGACCGCCGTCGCGGCGACCATCGCCAGCGGCCTGGTCGACAGCCACGACGTGACCCTGACCGTGATCTGCGCCGGTCTGGCCGGCAGTATCCTGTGGAACCTGACCACCTGGTACTTCGGCATCCCCTCCAGTTCCTCGCACGCGCTGATCGGCGGCGTGGTCGGGGCGACACTGGCGGCGGCCGGCGCCTCGGCCGTCAAGTGGCAGGGCCTGGTCTCCAAGGTGATCGTGCCCGCAGCCCTGTCGCCGTTCATCGCCGGCGCGGTGGCCGCGGTCGGCACCGTCCTGGTCTATCGCCTCACCCGCGGCGTGCCCGAACGCCCGCGCGGGCACGGTTTCCGGATCGGCCAGGTCGGCTCGGCCTCCATGGTCTCACTCGCCCACGGCACCAACGACGCGCAGAAGACCATGGGCGTCATCACCCTGGCCCTGATCGCCAACGGCTCCCTGCAGGCCGGGGCGAGCGCCCCGACCTGGGTGATCGCCTCCTGTGCGCTGGCGATCGCCCTGGGCACCTACATCGGTGGCTGGCGGGTGATCCGGGCGCTGGGCAAGGGGCTGGTGGAGATCGAGTCGCCACAGGGGATGGCGAGCGAGTCGGCTTCGGCCGCCGTGATCCTGTCCTCCACCAACTTCGGCTACTCGCTCTCCACCACCCACGTGGCCACCGGGTCGATCCTCGGCTCGGGGGTCGGCAAGAAAGGCGCCGTGGTGCGCTGGCACATCGCCCGCCGCATGGTGGCCGCCTGGGCGCTCACCCTGCCCGCCTCCGCGGTGGTCGGCGCGGTGGCCTACTGGGCCGCGAACGGGATCGGCGGGACCGCCGGCGTGGTGGTGATCTTCATCGCGCTGGTGCTCGCCTCGGTGGCCTTCTTCGCCGCCTCCCGCCACCCGGCCGTGACACCGGAGAACGTCAACGCCGCATGGACCGGTTCGGTGGTCCCGGGGTGCGCCGCGGACGAGGAGCACCCGTGAACTCCTGGATCAACCTGAACGCGCTCTGGAAGATCGTCGTGGTGGGCCTGCTCACCGGCGCCGGCCTGCCCGCGCTGTTCGCCCTCGGCCTGCGTCTGCTCAACCCGCCCATCCCCGGGGGTGAGCCGTCCGCGGACCGGCCCACCGCCGGGCCCGTCGGCTACACCCTGGCCGGACTGTGCTTCGCGGTGGTGCTGGCAGCGATCGGCTGGGGCATCTCCGTCATCGTCAGCCACAGCTGACCGTCGGGGTGCGGGCCCGCCAGCCGGGCAACGCGATCGGTTCTCGTCCGACCGGGTGAGCCCATGCCTGCCCCCCCCCGGGGTGGCGCTACCCGCTCTTCGGCCTGCTGCCCCCGTGGACAGCGACTCGCCGGCCTGGATCCGGCCACTCCATCCCGGGCCCGGCCGCTCAGCGTCGGTGCCCGGCACGAGCGGACCTACGTGGACTTCTGGGAGGCCCTGGCCGCCGAGTTCGCCCGATCGCCGGGGAGCCGCCGTCGGATTCGGCTCCTATCTCTGCTCACCCGAGGTCAACGACACGATGCACCGACAACTGAAATTGGACGGGCCAGCTGTGCTCGACCGCCACCGCGGTGGGGATCACTTACTCCGATGCCCGGCCAAGGCGCCGGCCGGGCGGTGGCAGCCAAGGGGGCGGTGATGGTCGATACGCCCCGCGAGCGCCTGGATGCGGCGCGTGCCCTGCCTGCCGCTACCCGGCCAGGTCGGCGAGCACCACGGCGACGAGCTCGCGTCGACTGCGGACGCCGAACTTGTCGAAGACGGCGGTCAGGTGCTCCTGCACAGTGTTGGCGGAGATGTGGAGCTCGTCGACCAGCTCGCGGGTGGAACGTCCCCGGACGACCAGGGCCGCGACCCGGGTCTGCGCGTCGGTGAGCCCATGGGCACTGAGCAGTACGGTGCCGAGCTCCGCCGGTCGGGCAGGTTCCACCACCACGCCGATCTGCGGGCCCACTCGTGTGGTGTGCAGGGCTATCCACTGCCCGGAGCGGCCGCGGATCCGGACGGTAGAGGGCACCGGGCCGGCCGCCATCGCACGGACGGTGACCGGGAGTGGGACGGCACCCCGCTGGTCGGTGTCAGGGAAGTCGGCCAGCCACTGTTCGGCTTCGGGGCTCATCGAGACGAGTCCGAGGTCGCCGTCGAGCAGGATGAGGCCCACGCCGCCAGGGCGAGAGGGGGTGTCAGAGGGTGGTGTGGCTGTTACCGCCCTGCGCAGCCCGGTCGCCAGGTGCGGGGCGATGCGACGGACGAGGGCCAGCTCCTCACCGGTGAAGCCGACGGGCGAGTCCGCCCGGTGCAGGCACAGCACGCCCCAGCAGTGGTGCCCGGTGACCAGCGCGGCGCGCAGCTCGTCGCCGAGGCCGAGCGGGGCCATGATCTCCCGGTAACGGGCGCTGGCCGACCGGTCCCCCCGGGTGGCCCGGTCCAGTGAGGCGACCGGATCCGCCGCCTGAGCCAGCGCGGAGAACTTGTTGACGTCCGCACGCCCGAACTCGTTGTCGAGGAACAGCTCCGTCGCGGGGCCGAGTGGGTCCTCGGCGGCCGCCGAGGTGAACAGCAGGGTGACCGGGTCGACGGTTGCGAAGAACACCGCGTCCGCCGGTACCACCCGGCGCAGGCGGCTCAGCGTCTCGGTCCGCAGGGCGGCAGTGTCCAGCCCGCTCCGGCACCGCTGCTCGATGTCGGCGAGTCGGCGTTCCACTGCCGCACTTGCCACGCACACGACGCTACTCCTGGTCCGGGGCGAGCCCGAGTTGGCGGAGGAAGCCCAGCTCGTCGAGGCGGCCCCAGCGTTCGACGATGCGGCCGTCCCGGATCCGGAAGATGTTGATCCCGCGGAGGGTGACGGTGCGGCCGGTGGGCGGCGCGCCGAGGAGCTCGCCGCGCTGTGTACCGGTGGCGCTGAAGTGTTCCGCGACCAGGTCCTTCTCGGCGATGAGGAGGTCGGGTGTGGAGTGCCAGTCGGGGAAGGCACTGCGGAAAAGGGCGCCGGCCCGGCGCATACCCTCGCGGGTGGGGCCGGCGCCGAACGGCGGGTCGTGGTCGAGGAAGTCCTCCGCGAGATACTCGTCGACCGCTGCGGGGTCGCCCTTGGTGAACAGCAGGTCGATGAAGGCACGCACGATCTCTCGGTTCTGTTCGATTCGGTTCTGCTCGATGGTGTCCATATCCACAGTCTTCGGCGGTACGCGGGCTACCGGTACCCCAAAGAACTGGGGTTTCTGCCCTGCGCTGGTGCGGCTGATGGGACCTTGAGACACCCGGGCTGCTGTTCGTCGCCGAGCTCCAAACGCAGCGGCGACGACGCGATGCGGGACGGCGCGCTGTACTTCCTCGGACTCCCGGCCACCCGGCCCGTCTACGGCCTGCCCGGGCGGACCGCACGGAACGGCTGCGCCACGTGGCCCGCACGATGGGACGTGGAGGGGCCGGGTCCGCGAGGTGTGGAGCCATGTGCGCGGCCCCGGAGCGAGCAGTCGTCATCGCGGCTGGTCGTCACTTGCCGGAGGCGCCGTCCCCGCGGCCGAGATCGTTGTGGCTCACGTGCTCGCCTGGTGTCGCCAGCTCCTCGACCGCGTTCGCGCCGACCACCGCTCCGGTGGACCTCTTGCCGCGCCGCAGCCTGGCTTCCAACCAGCTCGCGAAGGATGTGAGCGCGAAGTTCAGGATGACGAAGATCACTGCGACGACGGTGAAACTGGCGATGGTGTTCGCGCCGTAGTTCGCGCTCATGGGGCGAACCGACGCGAGGAGCTCGGAGAAGCCGAGCAGTGCGCCGCCCAGCGCGGTGTCCTTCACGATGACCACCAGCTGGCTGACGATCGCCGGCAGCATCGCGGTGACGGACTGCGGCAGCAGCACGTAGCGCATGACCTGGTTCTTGCGCATGCCGATCGCTTTGGCCGCGTCGCTCTGGCCCTGCGGGAGGGACAGGATTCCGGCTCGTACGATCTCCGCGAGGACGGAGGCGTTGTAGAGGACGAGACCGGTGACCACGGCGTACAGTGGCCGGCGGTCGGGGCTGACATCGGTGAACTCGAAGTACGCCGCGTTCGCGAAGAGCATCAGGATCAGCACCGGGATGGCGCGGAAGAACTCCACGACGGTGCCGGCCACACCCCGCACCCACCGGTGCTCGGAGAGCCGGGCGATACCGAACAGCGCTCCGAGGGGCAGCGCGATGGCCATGGCGAGAGAGGCGGCGATGAGCGTGTTCTTGAGCCCCGGCAGGAGGTAGGTCTCCCAGGCACCGGAGTCGGTGAAGAACGGCCGCCACTTGGCCCATTCGAGCTGGTTCTTGTCAGCGAGGCTCTGGGCCACCCACCAGATCAGGACAGCGACAGCGACCAGGAACAGCACCGTGAACAGCGCGTTGTGCCGTTTGGCGCGAGGCCCTGGGGCGTCGTACAGGGGGGACGAGGAGCGCGACGAGCTCATCGCTTTACCGACACCTTCTTGCTCACCCAGCCGAGGAACAGCCCGGTCGGGAGGGTGAGGCAGATGAATCCGAACGCGAAGACGGCGGAGATGAGGATGAGCTGAGCCTCGTTCTCGATCATTTCCCGCATCAGTGCCGCCGCCTCGGCGACACCGATCGCGGCGGCCACTGTCGTGTTCTTGGTCAGGGCGATCAGCACGTTCGCCAGCGGACCCACCACGGAACGGAAGGCCTGCGGAAGGACGACGAGCCTCAGCACCTGGGGGAAGCTCAAGCCGATGGCACGCGCCGCCTCCACCTGCCCGGCGGGCACCGTGTTGATGCCGGACCGCAGCGCCTCGCATACGAACGCCGAGGTGTAGGCGGTCAGACCGAGCACGGCGAGCCGGAAATCGATCGTCGTGAAGTTGTCGGCGCCGAGGGTGACGCCGAGCGTCTGGAAGAGGCCCAGAGACGTGAAGACGATGATCACGGTGAGGGGGATGTTCCGGACCACGTTGACATATGAGGTACCGAAGCCACGCATCAGGGGCACAGGGCTGACGCGCATGGCGGCCAGCACAGTCCCCCAGATCAAGGCGCCGACGGCGGAGTAGAAGGTGAGCTGCACCGTCACCCAGAAGGCCCCGAGCACGTTGTAACCCTCAAGAAAGTCGAACACGGTTTCCCGGCCTTCCGCGAGACGGACGGGTGGGGCGCGCCGCTTCGAGGGCGGCGCGCCGTGGGTCACCCCGTTTCAGCTGACGACGACGCCGATCTGCGGTGCGGGCTCGTTCTGGTAGTTGGCCGGGCCGAAATTCTTCTTGACGGCCGCGTCCCAGGAGCCGTCGTTGACCATCTTCTCCAGGGCGGTGTTGATCTGTGCCTTCAGCTCGCTGCCCTTCTGGACGCCGATGCCGTAGTTCTCGTTGCTCAGCTTGAAGCCGCCGAGTTTGAACTTGCCCTTGAACTCGGGCTGCGCGGCATAACCGGCGAGGATCGAGTCATCGGTGGTCAGGGCGTCGATGACCTTGTTCTCCAGGCCGGTCAGGCATTCCGAGTAGCCGCCGTACTCCTGGAGTTGGGCGTTCGGCGCGATCTTCGTCTTGACGTTCTGCGCCGAGGTGGAGCCGGTGACCGAGCAGAGCTTCTTGTCGTTCAGATCCTCGGGCTTCGTGATGGAGTCGTCGTCCGCCCGGATCAGGACGTCCTGGTGCGCCAGGAGGTAGGGGCCCGCGAAGTCGACCTTCTCCGCGCGTGCGGGGGTGATCGAGTACGAGGCGGCGATGAAGTCGACGTCGCCGCGTTGGAGCAGCGTCTCGCGGTCAGCGCTCTTGGCTTCCTTCCACTCGATGTCACCGGGATCATGGCCGAGCTGTTTGGCGACGTACGTGGCCACGTCGACGTCGAAGCCTGTGTACTTGCCGTCCGGGGTCTTCAGGCCGATTCCCGGCTGGTCGAACTTGATACCGACGGTGATCTTCTTACCGGCGCTGCTCGTGCCACCGCTGCTCGTGCCACCGCTGCTCGTGCCACCACCGTCGGAACCGCAGCCGACCGCGGTCAGGGACAGCACCAGCGCAGCGGTGGCCGCGACGGTGACCTTACGAGGTTTCATGGTGATCATCCCTTGGGTTCATGATCCCGGTCAGTGGTGAAGGATCTTCGAAAGGAAATCCTTGGCCCGCTCGCTTCGTGGGTTGCTGAAGAACTGATCGGGCGTCGTCTCCTCCACGATCCGGCCATCCGACATGAACACCACGCGGTTGGCGGCCGAACGGGCGAAGCCCATCTCGTGCGTGACCACGATCATGGTCATTCCGTCACGGGCAAGTTGCTGCATCACCTCCAGCACCTCGTTGATCATCTCGGGATCGAGCGCGGAGGTCGGCTCGTCGAAGAGCATGATCTTCGGGTCCATGGCCACCGCTCTGGCGATCGCAACGCGCTGCTGCTGGCCACCGGAAAGCTGCGCGGGGTACTTCTCGGCCTGGGAGGCGACACCCACCCGATCGAGCAACTGTCGCGCCCGTTCCTCGGCGGCCTTCTTGTCCTTCCTGCGGACCTTGACCTGTCCGAGCGTCACGTTGTGCAGCACGGTCTTGTGCGCGAAGAGGTTGAAGGACTGGAAGACCATGCCCACATCGGCCCGCAGTGCGGCCAGCTCGCGGCCCTCGGCGGGCAGGGGCTTGCCGTCAACGACGATCTCGCCGGAGTCGATGGTCTCCAGGCGGTTGATGGCGCGGCACAGTGTGGACTTCCCGCCCCCGGACGGCCCGATGACGACCACAACCTCGCCACGGGCGATGGTCAGGTCGATGTCCTGGAGGACATGGAGCTCGCCGAAGTGCTTGTTGACTCCGCGCAGTACGACCAGATCGCCTGTGGCCGGGGTGGGAACTTCCTTGGGCGCGGTTACTCCGTTCATGGGCTTCATCGTCCGCCCCCGGTATAGAAGGCGCACGCCGACAACGGCGGGCCGTGCCGCGAGGCGGCCCTGCCTGCCAGTCGTCGACGCACTCGCCGACGGAGGGCAGCTCGCCGCGGTCGTCGAGGGCGGGGACGAGCAGGAGCTGGTAGGCGATGGCGGGTCCGCCGCGGTCTCGGGCTGCCAGGGCAGTGGCTGCGGCGAGTGCGCCGCCGGCCGAGCGTCCGGCGACGGCCAGGCGGGCGGGGTCCACGTCGAGGGCGTGGGCGTTCTTCGCGGTCCAGCACAGGGCGGCGTAGCAGTCGTCGAAGGCGGCCGGGTGCGGGTGTTCGGGGGCCAGCGGGTAGTCGACGGAGATGACCACTGCCTCGGCGGCCAGGCAGATGTCGCGGCAGTTGGCGTCCCCGGTGTCGAGGCCGCCCGAGAGTGGCCGAGCTTGGTCTGCTGCGGGAGGACGCTGAGGAGCACGGCCGCCGGCGCCGGGTCTTCCATCCTTGATCTTCGCAGGGAATCCCGGCCTTCAGGCCGGGCGGGAATGCGATCCCTGGCACGGAGGCGCGGAGCGCCGGAGGTCTCTGCGCCTCCGTGGTGACGGTCAAACGGGGCGCTTCTGGTTCTCGATGTAGTCCTTGACGATGCTGAGCGGTGCGCCGCCGCAGGACCCCGCGAAGTACGAGGGTGCCCAGAAGACGGACCCCATGCCGATCCGGTTGATGCGCCCGGTGTACTCGGCCCGCAGGTAGCGGGAGCTGACGCCCTTGAGGCTGTTGACCAGCTTGGAGACGGAGACCTTCGGCGGGTAGTGCACCAGGAGGTGGACGTGGTCGCCCTCGCCGTTGAACTCCCGCAGCTCTGCGCCGAAGCCGTCGCACACGTCGCGCATGATCATCTCGCAGCGCGTCAGCATCTCGTCGTTGAAGATCTCACGCCGGTACTTGGTGACAAACACCAAGTGTGCGTGCAGGTTGTAGATGACATGGTTTCCCCGCCGTATATCGGGGTCTGGTTCCCAACGTGGTGACATGGGCCAAGCGTAGTATGATCGATCGTCAGCACCGGGAGGGGGTGGACCGGATGATCCGTGCATACAAGTTCCTCATGCGGCCCACCGTGGGTCAGACACAGGCACTCGCCGAGATGCTGCGGGATCACTGTTCGCTCTACAACGGGGCGTTGCAGGAACGCCGCGACGCCTACCGGCACCCGTCGAAGACGAGCGTCAAGTACGGGATGCAGTCGGCGCAGCTCAAGGACATCCGGGCATTCGACCCGGAGCGTCAGGGCCGGTGGTCGTTCTCCTCCCAGCAGGCGACTCTCCGCCGTCTCGACAAGGCGTTCGCGGCGTTCTTCCGCCGGGTCAAGTCCGGTGAGACGCCCGGCTACCCCCGGTTCCGGGGTGTGAACTGGTTCGACACGGTCGAGTTCCCGAAAGACGGGGACGGCTGCCGGTGGGACTCCACCCCGCACGACCCCGTCACTCGCGTCCGGTTCCAAGGCGTCGGACACGTCAAGGTCAATCAGCACCGGGCCGTGGTCGGCAAGGTCAGAACCGTCAGTGTCAAGCGCGAGGGCCGCAAGTGGTTCGTCGTGCTGACCGCCGAGCAGGACCAGCCCGAGCAGCTGCCCGCGACGGGCAGCGTGGTCGGCATCGACCTGGGCATAGCCAACTTCCTTGCCGACTCCAACGGCGAGTTCGTGCCCAACCCGCGCCACGCCCGCACCGTCGCCGCGAAGATCGAAGCCGCACAGCAGGCCCTTGCCCGGTGCAAGCGGCGCAGCAACCGCCGCCGCAAGGCCGTGGCCAAGGTCGCCGACCTCCACCGCAAGGTCCGCCGCCAACGCCTCGACCACGCCCACAAGACCGCCCTTGGACTGGTCCGCGCGCACGACTTCATCGCGCACGAAGACCTCAAGATCCGCAACATGAGCAAGGCCCCCAAGCCGAAGCCCGACCCCGATCAGCCGGGCGTTTTCCTGCCCAACGGGTCCGCCTCAAAGGCCGGACTCAACCGCAGCATTGCCGACGCCGGATGGGGGGTGTTCCTCGCGGTCCTGCACGCCAAGGCTGAAAGTGCCGGACGGGAATTGATCGCCGTGGACCCCCGCAACACCTCCCGGACCTGCCCCGAATGCGGGCACGTCGCCAAGGAGAACCGGCCCGCACAGGAGAAGTTCCACTGTCAGCGGTGCGGCCACCACGCGCACGCTGACACCGTGGGAGCACTCAATGTTCTACGGGCCGGGCTGGTCCGTCGCGAAGCCGTACCGGCATAGCGAGAAGCCCCCGGCCTCAGCCGGGGGAGGAGTCACCTGACCGAAGCCGGCCGGGAGGCCCTGCGGGACTGGCTCGCCGACCCGATGACGCCCGAGCCGGAAACCCGGAATCCGGCCCTGCTGAAGCTGACGTTCGCGGACTTGGGCGCGCCCGGACAGGTGGCCGAGCTGGCCGCGGCCCAGGCGGCGCAGCACCGGAGGTGGCGCGACACGTATCGGGACCTTCGTGCCCGGCTCGATCGGCAGGCCCCGGACGCCGCTGCCCGCCTCCGGCTGATCACACTCGGGATCGCACATGAGCAGAGCTATGTCGCGTTCTGGGAGGCGCTGGCGGCCGACCCGGAGGGGACGGGCGAGGTGGGGTCCGAGCCCGGCGGCTTGTAAGGGGGGTCAGCTCGCGGCGCTGCCGGGATCGTGCCCGGCGGGGATGCGACCTGACCTGCGTGGACAGTCGCCGGGCGCGAGCGGGACAGGCTTGCAAGGGAGCATGTGTTCGATATCCGACGCGGAGGATTCCGGAGGGCGTCGACAATGATCCGCCAGCTCAGGAGAGTTCGTGCCGAGTGCCGTCGGCGACGGCGTGGAGCTTGTCCGGGTTGGCGACGTTGTGGATGGTCGAGATGCGGCCGTCCGGGTCGAAGTCGAAGGTCAGCGTGGCGATCACGCGGTCCGGGCCGCGAAAGACCACGCCCGGGCCGCCGTTGATCCCGGTGAGCTCTGCCCGCATCTGCCCGGGCTCGACGCCCTGGTAGGTCACGGTGCCGAGCGCGGCGAACCAACGTGCCACGGTCTCCAGGCCGATGACCGGCTTGAGGGCCTGGCGGACCTTGCCGCCGCCGTCGGTCCACAGCGTCACGTCCGGGGAGAGCAGCTCCATGAGGGTGTTGATGTCGCCGCCCGTCGCCGCCGCGAAGAAGCGCTCGGTGACGTCGCGTTGGCGGGCGCGGTCCGCGGTGAAACGGGGCCGGCGCGCCTGCACGTGCTCGCGGGCGCGGTGCGCGGCCTGCCGGACCGCCGTCTCCGAGCGTTCCACCGCGTCCGCGATCTCCGCGTAGCTGAAGGCGAAGACCTCCTTCAGCACGAAGACCGCGCGCTCCAGGGGGCTCAGCGTCTCCAGGACGACCAGCAGGGCCATGGAGACCGAGTCCGCCGTGGCGACGCCGTCGGCGGTGTCCGGGCCGGTGAGGATCGGCTCGGGCAGCCAGGGCCCGACGTAGGTCTCGCGCTGGTGGCGAGTCGAACGGAGCCGCTCCATCGACAGGTTGGAGACGATCCGGGTCAGGTAGGCCTTGGGGTCGGCGACCTGGGACCGGTCGGCCGCCGACCACTTGAGCCAGGCGTCCTGGACCACGTCCTCGGCGTCGGCGGCGGTGCCGAGGAGGCGGTAGGCGACGGAGAAGAGCAGGTTTCGGTACTGCTGGAAGGCGAGCTGGTCGGGGCCGGCCTGCTGCGGCTGGGTCACTTGGCGCTCCGGATCCGTGTGTAGCGGCCGCCGTGCGGCCAGAGGGCGCCCGAGGTGGGCATCTTCTTCATGCGGGCGAAGGTCGGCCACGGGGCGGCGGTGACCGTCTCCTTGTACTTCGCGGCCCGCTTGCCGGTCAGCACGAGCTGGCGCGGGCTGTCGTCGGGGTGGGTGAACTGCACGACGGCGTCGTTCCGGCCCAGGCTGACGGGTGTGTGGTAGTAGCCGAAGCGGAAGCGCTTGGGCTCCTTGCCGGCCAGCACCCGCAGGATCGAGAGGGCCGCGTGCACGCCGGTGGGCATGCCGCTCTGGCAGGTCCCGTGCATCACACCGTAGCCCTGACGGATCGCCGCCGCGTCGCCCACCGCGTAGACGTCCGGGTGGGAGACCGAGCGCAGCGCACCGTCGGTGACCACCCGGCCGCGCTCGTCGACGGTCAGACCCGCGGCGGCGGCCAGCGGCGAGACGCGCGTGCCGCTGGTCCACAGCACCGCGGCCGCTGGGATGCAGGAGCCGTCCGCGAGCTCGACGCTGTCTGGCAGCACCTTGATCACCTCGACGCCGCTGCGCACCTGCACGCCGAGCCGGGCCAGCGCCGCGTCCAGGTGGACCTTGGCCTTCGGGTGCATGCTCGCGCCCGGCTCCTGCCGGCCCAGCAGCACCACCTGGAGCTCCGGGTGCCGCTCGGCGATCTCCGCGGCGGCCTCGACACCGGTGAGGCCGCTGCCGCAGACCACGACGGTCCCGCCGTCGAGCCGGGTCAGCCGGTCGGCGAGGAGGGCGGCGTCCTGCGGGCTGTTGAGGGTGTAGGCGTGGTCGTCCACGCCGGGGACGGCGACGGTGTCCGCGATGCTGCCCAGGCCGTAGACCAGGGTGTCGTAGTACAGGACACGGTCGTCGTCGATCCGGACGGTCTTCGCCTCGGCGTCCACGGCTGTGGCCCAGCCGCGGACGAAGCCGGCCCCGGTGCCGTCCAACAGCTTCGGGATGTTCATCTCAGCCGTCTCCTGGCCGGTGGCGGTCATGTGCAGTCGGAGCCGCTCGGTGAAGGTGTCGTACGGGTTGACCAGCGTCACTCGCAGGTTCCCACGCCTCCTGGTGCGGGCCGCGAGCTGGATTGCCGCGGAGAGCCCGGCATAGCCGGCGCCCAGGACAAGGACCTCGTGCTGCTGCGCTGCTGTCGCGTTCATCGCTCTGCTGCCTCTTTCGTGTCGGTCGTTCCCGCCGTGCGGACGACCACCAGACGCAAGCTGCCCTTCCGTTCGTGACATGGAGCCGATGTGACCTGCATCACATCGCGAAGGCGGAGCGGGCGCGCGGCATCAGCACCCCGAGCACCGCGACGCGCAGCATTCAACCATGATCGAACTGGCTCCGCACAGGAACTGACGAGCCAACAGGAGCCGCGGGTCGCGGCAGGGCTTGGTGCTTCCAGGTCACCCGGCAGCACGACCGCCTCTAGCCACCCTCGACCAGCAGGACTACACCCTCACCGCTTGATCGCGAGCTTCACCCGAAGCGAACCGGACCCAGATCACCGGTCCTCGACACCTCGACACCTGAGCGGCGGCGCCTGCGACCGGCTCTGGAGTCACCCCCGGAAATCCTTCGGGGGATGACGCGGAGCTTGAGGCGGTGCGCGTCGCCGGTGCGGCGCGGCCCTGTCGTCCGGATCCGACACGGTGCCGGATGGCTGGCCGTGATCTGACACAGTGTGGGGACCATCACGGTCCGGCCGTGCTGGTCTGCGCCGAACTGTGGGGTGTGACCGAGGAGGTCCGGGACGTGGTACGGCAGGTTGCGGCACTCGGCTATGTCGCGATCGCCCCGAACCTGTATCACCGCTCCGGGCCGGAGACCGCCGCCGGACTGGAGGAGAGCGATGCCAACCGGGTACGCGGCTTCGAACTGCTCGGCCAGCTGACCCGGGAAGGCGTCGAGGCGGATCTGCGCGCCTGCACCACCTACGTCCGCGACCACGCGGATGCCGCGGGGAGGAGCGGTGTACTCGGCTTCAGTCTCGGCGGCCACATCGC
Organism: Kitasatospora sp. NBC_00374; assembly: GCF_041434935.1. Lineage (NCBI taxonomy): Bacteria > Bacillati > Actinomycetota > Actinomycetes > Kitasatosporales > Streptomycetaceae > Kitasatospora > Kitasatospora sp. NBC_00374. The sequence goes on from NZ_CP107964.1 coordinate 8,563,543, forward strand.
CTACTTCGCCGCGAGCCGCCTCGACCTCGCCGCAGCGGCGATCTTCTACCCCGGCTGGCTGCCGGTGGCGGGTACTGCGCTGAGCCGTCCGGTACCCCTGCTGGAGGAGACCGGCGCCATCGCCGACCGCGATGTGCGGATGCTCTTGCTCTTCGCGGAGTTGGACCACGTCATCGACGCGGACCAGCGCGGCGTGATCGGTGACGCCCTGACGGCGGCCAAGGTACGCCACGAGACGGTCGTCTACCCGGGGGTGCAGCACGCGTTCTTCTTCCCTGGGCGCGGGGTCTACGACAAGGCTGCAGCCGAAGACTCCTGGGCTCGTGTACGCGCGCTGTTCGCCACCGAGATCGGCCAGTAGTACGCGCTCCCGGGGCAGGTGACGCCGATCGGCAAGCCCGGGCAACTCCGGAGGTCGTGCTGTGCGGGCGCGGAGCAGGCCGGACCGGTGTCGATCAGGGCCAGCGCGTCGGGGCCGCTCCAGAGGCAGGCGTGGCCCACCTCGAACTGGAGCGCGTCACGCGTCCGCAGCGGGTCCGGCCGGCGGGTTCGGTCCAGTCGGTCCGGTCGGTCCGGTCGGTGCATTCGAACCACCGGGTGCGCTCGGAGCGGTCGGCGCGGTCGGTCCGGCCGGCGTGGCACCACCACGGGTGCCCCGGCGCCGGACGAGGAGGGAGACGGCCACCAGGATCGCGCCGACCACGCCCAGCACGATAGGCAGGATGGTGCCGAGGAACGAGATGGCGTCACGGCCGTCCCGGGCGTCATCTGCGGCTTCCTTCACTGAGTCGGCCGTCTGCTGGTACGAGACGTCGGAGACCGGCAGCAGCGGAAGGAAGGCACCGTCGCTCGGGGCGACGACCCCGGCCGTGCGCTGCTGGGAGCGCTGTGTGTCGATCACGACGCCGGTCTCGGGCTCGATCCAGAACGTGTCAGCGCTCTGAAGCGTGTAGCTCAGCGGCACCGGATCGGGCAGCGTCGGCAGCAGCACGGCCAGTTTCTGCTTCGCCTCCGCCGAGAGGGTCCCGACCTGGGTGACCAGCGCCAGGGTGCTCTTCGGGACGGCCGGCGGGAGCCCGGCGAGCACCTCGGCGTCGGTGATCCGGGTGGCGGGCAGGCTGGCCTCGTACACGTAGGTACTGACGCCGGACTTGCTCTCGGTGCGCGAGTACGTCAGCGGGGTCGTGGTCCTGGTCTCCGGCCGCCATCCGGTGTACGTCTGCTTCTTCGCACCGAACGGCCAGCTGACCGTCAGGCCTTGGGCGTCGACCACCGTCCAGCTCGCCGGATGATCGGTGGCCGGTTCGAGCGTCTTGCGGTTGACGGCATACTGCCAGGTGGTCTTCTCGACCGCGTTGCCTGCGGCGGTCGTCGTTCGGCTGTCGCTGACCAGGGCGGTGTTGTCCGAGGTGTCCCGCACCTTGACGGTCCGTTCGATGGCCAGCGGAACATTCCGTTTGACGGCCGAAAGCAGGTTGCCCTTCGCGACCTCCTGGGCGTCGAGCAGCGTTTTGAAGGTGCCGGTGTAGGAGCGATTGGCATCGGTGTCGTCGGGCAGCCGGGCCACATAATTCGGCGTCACGAAGAACGCGAGCACGAACGCGCCGGCGATCAGGACCAGACCGACCACGACGCCGACGCCGCGGAGCACCATGTTCGTCCGCATTGATCCGCTCTCCCACTGAACTCGATCCGTGCCGCTCCTGTCTGGGCCCAGTGTCGGGCCAGCCAGGTACCCGCGCCACCGCGAGGCCCTGCTTGTCGTCCGGCGAGATCGCAGCCCCAGGCCGCCGGCCCGGCCCTTGTCCCGGCCCGCCGCCGGGCCGCTGCCCGGAGGCCCGCCGCTGCGCCGGGTCCGGCCCGCGCCAGGACCTCCGCCCGACTGCGCCCGCGCCACCGTCAAGCAGCACCGCAAGATCCGCCGCCACGCCGCCGTCACCGGCCGGTTCCCGGTCGCGGTCCTGTCCGACTGCACCGCCTACCCGGCTGCGGGCACGTCCGCGCTGGACCTGCTGCGGGGAGGCGACGGCAGGCTGACCACCGTCCGGCGGCTCGGCGTCTCGCCCGGGCACTGCAAGCACGAGAGGCCCAGACCATGGACTGGGCCCTGGAGCTGATCGCGGACGACACCAGCCCGGGCCGCCACATCAGGGGCGGCGACGCCGTCGCCGCGGGGGAGTGGCTGATGGACGCCATCGACCGGGGCCCGGAACGCGCCATGCAGACCCAGCCCATCCCCAAGACCCTCGCCGGCCGCGTCAACGTCCTCGTGCGGCAGCTCAAGACCACCCGAAACGTCGCGGCCGAACTCGGCGTCTCGATCCGCTCCGTCGAACGCTGGCGCGTGGGCGGCGGCATCGGCAAGGACAACGCCCGGAAGGTCGAGGACGCCGTCCGCGAACGCTGGCAGCCGGCCTCCACGTCACCCTCACCGGCCTCGACTGGGCCGAGGTCTCCGTCTGACGGCCACCACACCACCACCTGGGTGCTGCAGATCCCGACGAGTCCGCAGTGCCGGGCGGGCCCGCTCACGCGAGCGGGTGTGGGGTCAGCCCTTGGTGATGCGGGTCCAGGTGAACGGGCCGAAGGAGGTGGAGGTGGTCGGATTGTGGGCGCCCGGGGTCACGGTCAGCTTCAGCCACTCCAGCGGGACGGTGCTGCCGTGGACGACGATGCGGTGGAAGTTCGGGACCTGGTAGCCCGGGTGGCTGTTCCAGGTGTCGTAGGAGCAGACGCCCTCGTCGCCGGTGCAGGCCGAGCCCTGGGTGAGCGGGTTGTCCGACCGGTAGACGTGCGAGTCGCCCATCAGCAAGAGGACCGGCTTGCCGAAGGCGGTGGTGTGCGAAGCCAGGCCGGCGACGATCGGCTCGTAGTTCGCCACGTGCGAGGCCGGCTTGCCGTCCAGGTCCCACATGTCGGCCTGGGCGGTGACCACCACGCTGGAGATGCCGCCGACGCGGGCGAGGGTGAAGGCGGTGTCCAGCCAGCGCAGGTCGGCGCCCGTGCGGTGGGCGGCCTCGTCGAGCTGCTCCTGGGAGGCGGTCGGCGCCCCGTACCAGGGGTCGGCGTCGTTGTTGGAGCCGCCGGGCAGGTTGACCGTCACGAACAGGGTGCCGTTCTTGACCCACAGCACGTTCTCCACGTACTTGGCGTCCTGGGGGTGCGTCAAGTTTGGCAGTTGGGCCTGCGACAGGACGCGCAGGGTGTCGCTGCCGAGGGTGTGGCCGGGCCGGGCGAAGAACGTCCGGCGGACCAGGTCCAGGTTCTGCACGGGGTTGCCGGCGGCGTAGTCGACGGGCAGGCCGGTGGCCGGGTCGAGGACCGGGTCGATCCGGCCCGTGGCCGCGTTGTACTTGCCGCCGCCCTCGGCGGCCTTGTGGCAGTCGGACCACTCGTTGTCACCGGGCGTGTAGACCAGCGGGTCGGCGAAGGTCTTCCAGAGCGCGGCGATCGACCGGTCGTACGCCTCGGTGCAGTACTGCTTACCGGAGTGGATGTCACCCACGTGGATCACGGCGCTGACGTCCCGGTCGGCGTTGACGGAGGAGATGAACGCCGGGGTCGCCTCGAACTCGGAGGTGTCGGTGGGCGAGGTGCCGTACGGGGCGTCGCCGTACACGGCCAGCGTGAACGGTGCGCGGGCGCCGTGCGCGCCGCGGCCGTCGTCCGCCGTCGCGGCGGTGGTCGGCACCACGGTCATCGCGAGGGCGAGGCCCGCGGCCGCGTAGAACTTGCTGGACATGCTGTCTCCCGGTGAGTCGGCCGATGTCGGGAAGCAGTATCGACCCGGCCCACGCGGTGGCGGGCAACGCCTGGATGAACGGGAGTTCAAGAGCTCACGGTGGCCCGATCGGGTGCGGCACGACCATGTCGGGGACACGACCTGGCTCGTCCATCCCGGGAGTCTGCTCCGCGGTTCGGGAGGTGGGTTACCGGTCACAGAGACAGCCTCCTAGCGGCGCAGGAAGGTCCCGCCGTCGATGACCCAGAGGCTGGCCGGAACCGCGCCGCACTTGACGACTTCGGAGTGCATCTGGGCGTTGGTCCGGTTCCAGCCGACCCGGCGCTGGTGCTGCTCGTCGGTCGGGTAGAAGGTGAGGCCGGCCTCGGGGTGCTGGCCCTCCTCGAAGAGGTACGGCTCGCCCCCGAGCGGGGTGACCACGGTGTGCGAGATGGGCCCGGTCACGGTGATGGCGCCGTTCCCGTCGACGGTCAGGCAGTCGACGTCGAACTCGGCCCGGGTGGTGCCGGTCTTCTCGAACACGTGCTGCACCACGACGTGCCCCCGGGTGTGGCCGTCGACCGTACGGGCGCTGACCCGCGCGGTGAGCCGCTCGCCCGGGTTGGGACCCGGGCCGTGCTCGTTGAGCAGGGTCCAGCTGTGCAGCGCGAGGTGCCGGGCCGGTATGGGGGTGGCCGGCGCGGGCGCGGCCGCGGCGGTGCCGGCCGTCCCGGCCGCGAGGGCCACGGCCGCAGTGGTGAGCGCGATGGCGATGGTGAGCTTTCGCATGGTCAATCCTCAGTGGGGAGAAGGGAGCCGGGCTGTTTCCCGACTGCCTCCAACCTCCCAGCTCACCCCCGGTCGCGGCCTCCGCCGCGGGGAGGGACCCGCTCCCCCTGGCGGGGGAGCCGCTCCTCCTCCGCCCGACTCACCGAGTGGCGTGTCACCGCGCGGTGTGGCGTATCGCGTCCAGGGCGAGGGCGGCCGCGTCAAGGGCGGCGGCGAGGCCCGCGACCGCTGCCGGGGCCGGAGCACGCTCCCCGGTGACGCCGAGGAAGTCCAGCTCGGAGATGTGGTTGACCATCCCGTACCAGAGCATCGGTTCCCCGGCCGCGTCACGAGCCCTGCCGACCGGACACCCGGCGGCAGGCCCCCACCGGCCCCACACGCCCCGACGAGCCCGCCGCGACCGCACTGACCCACGCTCCTAGGGAGGAGGGAAGGATAACGGGGATTATGCTTCCCTGTCTTGGCCGCTGCGGGGCTCTCACCCGATCAGCTTGTGCAGCACCGGCACGCTCGCCCCGGCACCGGTCAGGCCGGCCAGCACCGCGTCCGGCGCGGGCCCGCCGCCGAGCAAGGTCAGCCCTCCGGCGACCAGGCCGATCACGGCCGCGGCGAGGAGGATGATGGTGGTGCGGACCGTCAGGAGCGGCGCGGGACCGGTGGACTGGTTCCGCGGGGTCGGGTTGGACGACGTCATGTTCTTCTCCGTCGAACGGCCGGGGCCACGAGTCGGTCGCCCCGAGGGTTTCGGGCCGGCGGACGCCGGCCCAGGAGAAGCGTGTGAGTGGCCGCAGTAGTCCCCAAGCCGGAAGGGTGTTCCCGCAGGTAAAGTCCGGACAACCGCGGGTTGTCCCGGGACGTCCTGAACGGGGGCCCGCGCAAGGGCGGGAGTTGACGATGGTTCAGCGCGGCAGGGGCGGAAGGCCCTGGGGGCGGATCTGGGCGCAGACACCCGAGGGGAAGGCGCTGGCGCTCCTCCTGCGGGCGCGGGTGGACGGCAGTGGGCTGACGATGACTTCGGTCGCGGGGAGCATCAACTACTCGACGACGCAGGCCGGCGACTTCCTGTCCGGCAGGCGGGTGTCCGAGCCGGCCTTCGTGGCCGCGCTGCTGCGGGCCACGGTGCGACATCGACCGGGCGCTCGCCCGCGTGACCGAGGTCAACGACACCGACGAGCAGACCCTGCGGCGCATCATCGACGAACTTCAGGACACCACCACGCACGACGGCCCGGCCAACGTCTCCGGCTTTCCGGCGGTTGTCCCGGACAACCAGGACAACCCGATGACCGGCGCTTTCACCGCAACCGAGCCTCCCGGCCAGCGCCAGGGCGACAACCGCGCGGGGGCTTCTGCGCCCGCGCGGCTCCTCGACACCGGCTCCGTGGATTCCTCGACCCCGGCCGCCCACCGCGACCACGCCCTGCGCCTCGGGAAAGCCCAAGACCTGGCGCAGGCGGGCCTGCTGTCCGCCGGGCTGGCCCGGGTGTTAGGCACAGACCACCGTGTGACCCTGGCCGCCCGCCACGCCCACGCCCTGCGCCTCGGGGAGGCAGGAGCCCGCGCGGAGGCGGCCCGGCTGCTCGCCGAGCTGGCCGAGGACTACGCCCGGGTGCTCGGCCCCGACCACCACGCCACCCTGGCCGCCCGCCACGCCCACGCCAACTTCGCCCGATGAGGGTCGGTCTCTGGTGCACTGCCCGCAACCGTAAGGAAGGCGATTGATCACTCGGCCGGGCGCCGGCTTGTCGATCCGGGCATGGTCCTGGGCCTGTGCCGGTTCTACTGCGCCCAGGCCGGGCTCGTTGCGGCCGACCCAGCCCCTCAGTGCGAGGACCGAGCCTGGAGTGGGCACTACTGCAATGGTGGAGTCGGGTATTGGAACTGTCTGAGTGCCTCAGCCATGGCGGACCCAAGCGGTGAACTCGTCGGCGAGGCCGGGCGGATCGGCGGCCTCGGTCCGGCGGGCGATCGCTTCGTAGTACTCCAACTCGTGGACGAGCACCGGCACGGGTCGGCCGACTGACCTTTCGCGGCCGACCTGGGCCTCGGTGTCGTAGCCGATGGTCAGGATGGGCCGGCGCGGATCGTCGTCCTCGTTGTCGATCCAGAAGGAGACGGCGTAGATGTCGCCGGAGTCGGCCGCAGGGATGGTCGCGAGGGCGTTCTCAGCGAGGGCCGGAGGTGATCGTGGAGGTCATGGTCGGCGGGGTCCTGTCTGTCGGATCACGAGTCCCACTGGTCGCAGTACTCGATGTGGATCTCGCGTGCGTCACCGAGGACGCCGTCGTTGGAGTGGAGCTCCGTGCAGAAGTGTGGGTAGCTCGGATGGACGGGGACGTAGCCGGGACCATTCCGGGCGACACTGAGGAAGTGTCGGGCGGTTTCCCCGAAGACCTTCGCGCTGCCGGTCATGAACAGGGTTTCGGCGTGGAGATGCTGGTGGAACAGGTCCCGGTTCTCCCGGTAGTGCCGTGCCTCGTGGTCAATCGCGGCTTCGTCTGCGGGGTCTGGGTCGGGCAGGGTCACGGTCCGCGGACGGCCGGGGCCGAGTCGTCCGCGTACTTCCTTCCAGCGGGACGGCGCGAACTGGAGCGAGTGATGCAGCAGCACGAGGTCAAGCTGACGTGTGCCGACTTCGGGTAGTTCGCGGAAGGGTGCCGGGTTGGCTCGCATCGGCAGGTGAACGAGTGATCGTGGTGAGGAGGCGGCGAGCGTCCATAGTCCGCCGATTCGCCGCGCGGCATCCTGATCGAGATAGGCGTCCAGGTGTCGGTCGTGGTCGATGAGCACGGCGCGGACCAGGGGCTGGGCTGGTCGGATGACCCTGAACTCCACGGACCCGAGGCGGGCTTGATGGATGGTAACGGGCAGTCTCATCGATTCTCCGGGACACGTCGGCTGACCTCGGCTGCGTAGGCGGCCCAGTCGCCGGCCGATGCCTTCTGCCAGTGGACGGTGACCTGGATGTGGACGCCCAGCATCCGGGCGAGGATGGCGGCGGGGGTTGAGCAGTTGGTGGCTGCGGAGTCGGCCAGCCGGCAGCTGAGCCTAGACGTGCGCAGGGAGGTCGGTGTCCTGGTCGAGCAAGTCGGTGACCGGATCAACGCCCGCTTCGGTCCCGGTGCGGTCCGGCCAGCAGCGACTCTGCGGGTAGGTGGTGCGCGGGGGCTGGTCACACGGCAGCGGTCCGGTATCCGTGTGCTCCGTGGAAGTCTGCCTCCACGTACGTGATCGGCCCGCCCTGGGACCAGTGGCTCAGAGTCTGCTCGAAGGCTGGGGGCAGTGCCGTGCACGGTTGACTCCCCAGGCTCTGCGCCGTCCTGGCCGGTAGGCAATCCAGTCAGCTCCTCGAGGAGCTGACTGGTGACAGGCATCAACCCCATGCGCTGTCGGAGCGGGGCGACAACCGCCTCCCCAATCCCGGCGGTCCGGATCCTGAGGAGGTCGAAACCTCCCACCTGTGCGACCGCGCCGCGCCGCCGGCACGGGTGGCGGCGATCACGGCGCATCGTCGGAGAGGCGGAGGGGGAGCAGCTTCACAAGGAATCCACAGGATCGATCCGTACGCTGCGGGAAGGAAGTGGGGACCGTTCACGCGCCGACGCGTGACCCGGTCGTTGGGCACGAGGCGCCCGGGTGGGTCCACACGTTCGATCCTGAGGGGGGATCTTGACCGCATCGTACCGCGGACGCCTGAGGGCCCTGGCCGCCGGGGGCGTCCTTGCCCTGGCTTTCGGCGCTCTCGCCACCACCCCGAGCACGGCCGCCCCGCAGCACCGCGCGCCCGACTCCGTCGTCGCGCAGTCCGTGACCGACTCCGCACCGGTGGCGGACCCCGACGCCGCGCCGCGCGGCGTCGGCGAGTACCCGACCGTCGTCATGCCCGCTCCGTCCGGGCCGTCCGAGCAGGTGACTGCCGCCGCCAAGCCGCGGCACGACGTCGACGGCGACGGCCGCAGTGACATGATCGTCATGGAGTACGACCAGGCCACGGCCGTCTACCTGTCGTCGATCCAGGCCTGGAGCGACTACACGATCGCCAAGACCGACCCCGACGCCTCGTTCAAGGACCTGCTGCCGGTGGGCGATGTCGGCGGCACGACCAAGCCGGAACTGCTCTCCCTCTCCTTCGACGGCGTCCTGACGCTCTACGAGGCCGGCTTGAACGCCACGTCGGCGCCCCTGTGGTCGGGCGGCGGCTGGCAGAAGTACAACCGCCTCATCGCCACCGGGGACGTCACCGGAGACCGTCACCCCGACCTGCTGGCCCGCGACTTCGCCGGTGACCTGTGGCTCTACACGGGGACGGGCACCGTCACCAAGCCCTTCAACGCGCGGGTCAAGGTCGGCACCGGCTGGGGGATCTACGACCAGATCGTCGGTGCCAGTGACGTCGACGGCGACGGCCTCGGCGATGTTCTCACCCGCACCCTGACCGGCGAGCTGTGGTTCCACAAGGGGGCCGGCAGCGCCACCGCCCCGCTCAAGGCCCGCGTCAAGGTCGGCACCGGCTGGAACGCGTACAACGTGATCAGTGGCTCGGACGACGGCGACGGCGACGGCCTGAGCGACCTGCTCGCCCGCGACCGCGACGGCGTGGAGTACTGGTTCAAGTCGATCGGCGGCGGGCGCTTCGCCGCACCGGCGTACTTCGGCGGCGGCTACGAACGCAACAAGTTCATCGTCGGTGCGGGCACCACGCAGCTCTACGGCAAGGCCCAGAATCTCATGACCCAGACCGACGGCACCCTGGCCAAGTACTACGCCCTGGCCAACGGCGCCTACCTGACGCCGCCGACCGGAGTCGGCAAGGAGAAGCCGGGGTCCCGCAACACGTACGCCACCGCGCTCAACAGTCACAACCACGCCAGCTATGTGGAGAACACCGGCAGCGACCTGTACATCCGCAGCAAGAAGGTCAGCTCGACGTGGAACTACAACGCGATGGTCGGCCCCGGCGACCTCACCGGCGACGGCAAGGGCGACCTGCTCAGCCGCGACTCAGCGGGAGTTCTGTGGCTGCACCCCGGCGACGGGGCGGTGGACACCAAGCTCGGCACACCCATCAAGGTCAGCAGCGGCTGGAACGCCTACAACGCGCTGGTCGGCGCGGGCGACTACTCCGGCGACGGACGGCCCGACCTGCTCGCCAGGGACACCTCCGGCCGGCTGTTCCTCTTCAAGGGCACGGGGACTTCCACCGCGCCGTTCGCCGCCCGGGAACAGATCGCCACCGGCTGGGACGTCTACGACATGCTCGTCGTGCCGGGTGACATCGACGGGGACAGCAAGGGCGATGTGCTCGCCCGCGCCAAGAACGGCGACATGTACCTGTACACCTCGACGGGCAACGTCGGCACCGCGACCTTCGCCGCCCGGGTGCTGTTCGGCAGGGGCTGGAACATCTACACGAACATGCTCTGATCCTGTCCATCGGACCCCGGCGGTGACCAAGGAGCCCCGTACACGGTCACCCACCTGGGCGTCCGCCGGACACCGACGCGGCCCTCGGCCCGATCCGCTGCTCCGACCGGAGAGCGCATCGGACGATCCCGAGGGCCGCGTCGGTCAGAGTGCGGTCTCCGGACGCTCACGGAGGCGATCGCGCAGGCTTCACGCTTCCGGGGCAGCTGCCACGCCTGGCCCAGGCGCCGACTGGTGCGCGAAGCAGCGTGGTCGCTCAACCGGGCAACGGGTAGCGATACACCGGCTTCGGTCCCCATGAGGTAACGGAGGGAGCCGAGCAGACGGATCTCAGGAGCCTCCGCCGGTGGAGCCGCCGTGACCGCCCATCGACGGGTACTGCACCCGGCGTCGGACGACCAGGTCCACCTGGACGGCGGAGGGGGCGAGTACCTGTTGCAGCTCCTGGCACAGGGCCGTGGTGTCGGTCGTCCACCGGGGCAGTGACGTGGGCCGGATCAGGTGGCCGTTCTTCAGCAGCACGTACAGGGTGATCTTGGCGTTGACGGGCTTCCGATCCTCCTCGTGCGACTCCGTGATGGCGTGGTCGATCCAGATCTGCCGGACGTCGGTGAGCGGCCTCGGCCGGTCCGTGCGGGAGCCCCGGACGACGGTCATGGTGTCGGGGGAGGCGGCGGGGGAGAACCGCAAGCGGTTCACGTCCCGGAAGGCCCCGTACAGGATCACGAACGTGTTGACGACGAGTCCCAGCACGGCGGCGATCCCGACCAGAGCCCAGATCCGGCCGGGTTCGAGACTGAAGATCAGCGCCATGACCACATAGACCGGGATACCGCAGACGGCGCCGGCCACGAGCGACCCGAGCACCTCCCCGGGCCAGCGCTTGGCGGCGAACACGAGCGGCCCGACTCCCTCGCGAAGCACCACGTCGACCACGTCGGGACTCGAACGGTCCACCCGCACCCTGCTCATGACCCAACGTTAGGATCGTGCCACTGGTTATGGAAGAGCGCGCTCGGCCAAGCGGCCCGGCCGAGGCGCGCCTGTCTGCGTGGTCGACAGCCGCACATCACTAGATGATTGATTCCAAGGGGTCCTGGGCTGCGCGTTGAGGCGCTGAACAGCAAGAACGCGGTCTCCTGTTGCGGTTGTCGGCACCAGCAGGGGATGAGCATCACCGGCAGACGGTGTATAGCCGCTTCCGGACCTGGGAGTTGGACGGGACCGGGGAGCGGCTGTCCACCGCGATCTTGGCCGAGTGACGCCGACACTGGAACGGTATCCGTCTCCAGCTGCGGGCTCAATCATGTGTCAGGGCACGAGCCGGTCCAGCACTCCGCTCCATGCCTCCATCGCTGCGCCCAACCCGGTGCCGGCAGCTGCTGCTGCGTTCAGTGCGTTGAGAGCAGACCTGATGATTCCTCGGTTCCTCCGCTCCGGGGGTTCTCCTGCGGCCCCAGCGAGGTACTCGACATTGTCGAGCAGGTCCCGGCGCTGATCGTCGTCAAGATTCTCCTGGGCCAGCACCGCTTGCCCCAGTGCTGTCAGCGCATCAGCTATGCCAGCGCCGCCGTCCTGGTGAACACCGGCGACGGACGAGCGGATGTTGGCGATCTGGGCAGCGAACTGCCCGCCGTAATAGTTCCCGCCACTGAACGTCAGCGAAACCCGCGGCTCCGGAGCTGCCTGCCCGGATGCCTCTGCATAATCAGGCATACGTCCTCGTACCTCTTCCAGATAGGCCAACCCTAGAGCCATAAAGGCTCGCCCCAGAGCATGCGGATCGGCAACCAGGGGACTGCTGCACGCTCCAGCGGATTTCATAACGGAATCGAATCCGAACTGCACGCCCGACCCAAGGTGACGCTGCAGAAATCGGGAGGTGCTGTCGCGCCAGGCCAGGATGACAGGTGAAACGGAAGTCGCAGTGGCAACGGCTGCAACTGTCTCCTTGCAGTTCTCGATACAGGCGCTGAGATCTTCGGCGAAGAGCCGTGAGAGAATACCCTCCCCGAATACCGCATGCCGGGGTGGATGAATCCCCTCCGGCACGTGAATAAGGCATTCAGGATTAGCTTCCCTGCATGCCGTGGCGACCTTTCTGATGTTTCCGATGAGCGCCGCCACGGCCTGGTCTACATGATCTTTCGTAAGGTGGCTGGTGCCTGAATGAAAGTCGTAAGGAGCTCTGCGGGCGCCGTTGGAATATTCAATACTGGAGAGAGAAGGAGGGTTGTAGAGAAAACCGGTTGCATTGTCCCACTCACGCCAAAGAGGCTGGAAACGGCCGCTGCCCGTCGAGTCCAACAGTCTCCGGGCCTCGCCGAGAGCCGTGTTCGCTTCGGGCCTGACATATCCGCGCGGCTCCAAGAGGGTCCCCTGCCCGGGGTACCACTTCCACGCCTTGCCCCGCCATGGTTCAAGGGATGCCGCGACCGCATCACAGCGCCTTCCCAGTTCGTCCAGGAGTGGCCGCAACCGGCGCCGCGCCACCATGTCCTGCTCACGTATGACGCGCCTAGCCGTGCCAACGTCCATGTGGAAACTTTAGCGGCCCCCTTTGTGCCATGTCCGCGGAATGCTGGAGTCCTCTTTCTGTGAGCAATAGAGCCGCGGCTGCTTGCTCGGCCAGCTCCCTACGCACGGCAACCACGACGAGGCTTCGAGAGCGCCAATTGCTCATGCAACACCGGCACAAGGAGTGCGCAGCCCTCGGCCTGGCGCTCAACCTGGACGACGACGGGATCGTGCCCGTGGTGCTGTTCAGCACCGAGGCCGAACAGCCCGCCGAGATCAGCCTGAACGACTACGCCGGCGCGGTCGCCCGCTACTCCAGCCGTGCGCCCTGGGGCGGCACCAACTACGAGACCGCGATGGCGTCCGTCCACCACCACCTACCCGGACCCCGAGACCCCGGCCCTGGTCAACTTCCAGACCGACGGCGAGCCGCAGAACCGCCAGGCCGCCGAGGACGCGCTGCGCGCCGCCGCCCACCTGCCGATCTTCTGGGCGTTCGTTGGATTCGGCCCCCGGATCGAGTTCCTCCGACAGCTCGACACACTGCAAGGCCGCCTGCTCGACAACGCTCTGGTGGTCCTGCGGGCGCCGGATTCCTCCGCGGTGGCCATGGACGCGCGGTTCGACGGGGAGCGGCTGCTGCGGGCGTGCTGCGAGCCGCATCTGGCGCGGCTCGTCGCCGCCTACCAGCACCGTCGCTTCGTGGCGGAGGAGTTGTGGGCCGGGCAGATCACCCGGGCGGTGCGCCTGCTCGGGCCGCTGGACGAGGAGGAGATGTACGACCGGGTGGTGGCGGTGATCGGACTCGACGAGGAGCAGCTGATGCGGGCGGTTGCCTGGCAGGGCAGCCACTCCGGCCCATCCGGCCCGGGGTGACGGCCCGCCGTGATGCACATGGTCGGTGTGCTGCACCGGCAGGTGAGCGCCGAGGGCGGCGGCTACTGCGGCCGGGTCTGAGGGCCGCCGCCATACCGACGTGGGCTCGGCCGTTCGGGTGTGCGGCGGGGTGTGGACAGTGGTTCTTCCAGGGGGTGGGTCAGGGGCGTGTGGCTTTCTCCCCCCACCGGGGCCGGCTCGACGTCCGTGGGGTGACTTCCCGTCTTCCTGGTGGTGGGGTGGCGTCGGCGGGGATGGGGCTGTTGGCGAGCAGATCGGTCAGGTCGCTGTTGTCGATCTCGTGCCAGCCGGCGAAGTCCGGGGTGGTGGAGGCGCCCATGGGCTGGCCCCCCGTTGGGGCCGGTGCCGCGGCGCCAGCCGAACGCCACCCCGGCGACCTCGGACGGGTACTCGAACCCGGCCGGCGCGCGGTCGACGACGAACACGCCCTCGCCGGAGGGCAGGCCGTCCTTGCAGCGGCTTGTGCTCGTCGTCGAGTGCTCCGGAGGAATCCTGGGCTCCGACCATCTGGAGATCATCTGCCCCCAACGGGGTGGCGGCGATCAGTACGCCGAAGATGATGCAACTGATCTCGCTGACCTTCTCGTTGATGCGGGTACGAGGCTCGGTTTGCCGCATCAGGCGGACAACGATGACGGCGGAGCAGGCTTCCGGCGGCCGGGTCCTCCTGCGTCGGCAGCCGGCTCAGTGAGGGTCAGTTCGACGGTCGCGGCGAAGCCGGTGAGCAGGGTGCGGTGCTCGTGCCTTCGCCGACTGCGGGGTCGCGCCGCAATCCTTGGTGATCGGCCGCGTGCTCGCTGTACCGTGCGTTGTAACCGATCCCGGAGGCTGTCATGGGAAGGACCCCGCCCGCGAACCGTCCCGGATGGGGCGACCTTCCGCAGGCCGTCACCGCGGCCGTCGAGGTCCGCGTCGGGGCGCCGTTGGCTTCGGTGGATTACCCGTCGGGCGGGTTCACGCCCGGCCTCGCAGCCCGTGCCGCCTTCGCCGACGGCAGCCGCGTGTTCCTCAAGGGCATCCCGACCGGCGACGGCACAGCGGGAATGTACCGGGCCGAAGCCGCGGTCGGCGCCGTGCTGCCCGAGTCGGTGGCCCCCGCGCTGCTGTGGTCGGTCAAGACCGGGGGCTGGCTGATGCTGTCCTTCGAGGATCTGTCCGGCGGCGCGCCCGACCTTTCACCCGGAGCCGCCGGTGTGGGGCCGGCATTGGATGTTGTCGGCGAACTGGAGCGGACGCTGACGCCGTGTCCGCTGCCCGACGCTAAGCCGTTCGAGGAACTGGCGCGAGAACTGGCCGGCAACTGGACCCGCCTGCAGGGGAGTGGCCCCGCGGACGCAGGCTCGGACGCGTGGGCGACCGCATACGCCCGCGACCTGGTTGGCCTAGACGATCCCGCGGCCCTCGTGGAGGCGACGGCCGGCGGGACGCTGCTGCACTGTGATCTGCGCGCGGACAACATGCTCCTGAACGCCGACGGCCGGGTGAAGGCGATCGACTGGGCGTGGACCGCGCGCGGCGCCGCGTGGGTGGACGCGGCGTTCTTCCTGCCGCAGCTCGTCCTGGCGGGGCACACCGCTGCGGTGGCTGAGCGCCTGCTCGCCGAGCGTGTGCCCGCCTGGCGGGCCGCACCCGAGGCGGGGGTGCTGGGCTTCGCGGTCGCGCTGACGGGCTACTGGTCCTGGCACGCGCGCACCGGCCCCGGCGGCGCACTGGGCGCCTACCGGGGCCGGGCCGCGGAGGCGGGCCGGGAGTGGATCGCTCACCGCGCGGGCTGGAAGGCCCCGATTCCGGCGTCACGGTAGAGCCTGTGGGCGGTGAGGTCGGCGAAGCCCCGGGCGAGCACGGAGTGCAGGTGGGCGGGGTGCAGGTGGTCGAGGTAGTCCTTGCCGGTACGGCCGTCCGGCGCGCGCAGCAGCCCCTCGGCGGCCTGCCGGATCGTCACCCGGTCCTGTCCGGTCATGCGGTGGGCGAGGCGGGCGAGGCTCCGCTCGGCGGCGGCGACGTGTTCCTGACGGGCACCCCCGAATTCCGGTCTGGCGCAAATGGATCACGACGGAGCGGGTAGAGAATCGGAAGGTTACCGACCAGCCGTGAGCAGGACGCCGTCCGGATCCTGCTGCTGATCGATGGAGGCTGCCAGCCGCTCACAGCACCAGAACAGGCCGCGCCCGCCCTTCAGAACGCCGTGGGTGTGTGCCGGACACAGGTAGCTCCAGAAGCTCGACTTGCTTCCTCCAGGCCCTGCGGAAGCTGAGGATCTGGGCCGGCGAGCCCTCCTACCACTCGATGGCCCGCCACTGCCCGGTGTCCGCGTCGACGCTCTGCGCGGCGCTCGCCCCCTCGCACACTACCCTTCCCAGCCGCGACACCGTCGAGGGGATCGTGACCGCGCGCCTGGCGTTCGTGGCCCGCGCTGGCGGCCACCCGCAGGACACCGGCACGCGGGCGTGGACCGACACCTGGGCCCGGCTGCGGACCGCCGAGCTCGCCAGCCGGCATGCCCGCCCCGCACCGGAGAGCGCCGCCACCGCGCCACCTGCCGCTCCTGCTGCGCCGGGAGGAGAGACGTGGGCCCGCGCACGCGTACGTGGCTGATCGAGGACGGGACACTCCTGGAGGTGGCGGCGTTCGCCCGGGCACTCCAGGACGCGGTGGCCACCACCGGTATGACCCAGCGCCAGCTGGTGTGGGCCGGATGCGTCAGCGCCGCCAGCCTCTCGCGCGCTACCTGCGCGGCCAGCGCCTGCCAGCGCCGTCCGCGATGCCGCTGCCGGGCTTGGTGGATAGAAGTCGAACAGCGGCTACGCCCCTGCAGGGAAGTAGCGGCCCGCCGGTGCTTTCTCAAGGCTGGAACACCGCACCGTCGGCCACGGAAGGCGGCCCCTACCTGAGCGGGCGGACCGTAGCGTCGGCCACCAGCTCCCGGCCGTCCTCGCCGACGACGCCAGTGGTCGTCCCAGCCCCGCGCGTGCGGCCAGCTGAACGTTGGTCAGGCCTGACGTCGCCCGCCCGCCATCCAGTCGGCCTCGCAGCTCGGCCAACGCCCTCTCCGCCCTGGCCGCTCTGACTGTGGAGCCCGCCTGAGCGCTGGTTCGAGGCCGCCGCACCGGTCTGGACCCGGGTGATGATCCGACGCGCTCGCTGACGTCATCGCCGATGCAGCGGACCGAATTCCCACGCGCGACCTCCCGAAACAGCTCCCCGCGAACTGACCACTACGCCGCGCGGTCGGTCCGCACCGAGCCCTCGGCCTTCAGTCGTGCGAGCAGCCTTTCCGCGAGAATGGAGATCGGGTTGGCCTCGGGCAGGCTTTCTGCCAGCTGGGCGACGGTGACCACCCGCTCGAGGAACCCGTAGAGCAGGCCGTACAGAGCGTCGTCGCTTCCGGGCACGGTGTCTCCTCGAAGCGCCTCGGGGTCGATCCGGCGGACCCCCGTCACCATCTCGTCCACAATGCTGTCGATGCTCAGGCCATCCTGGAGTCAGAGGGCGCCAAGGTGATCGAGAGCGCCACGGTTCCCCGGAAGTGACGACCGGCTCTGCCGGTGATGAGGACCGTTGAATTCCCTACCCGTGCTCGGGCATTGGCCAGACCTGCTCAGCGTGATTCCCCACCCACCCGATGGGCTCCTCGATGATGGCTGTTGTCATCTGTGGTGATCTCCCAGGATGATCGCAGCCGTGACGCTCCTCTTCCTGGTCGCCCTGGCCGTCGCTGTCCCGCTTGTCTTCCGGGTGGGCCCTCGCCTGAGGCGGGTCGGCCCGACGCTCTGGACCCGTGCCCGGTTCGACCCGGCCGTCTATGGCCTCCCACCCCGTGAACAGCTCGACGTGCACCGAGCCGGGCCGCCCCTGCCTGCTTACCGCTCCAAGGAAATACAGGCCATCGCCCACGACGCGTGGGAAGGTCACTGGCGGCCAGCGGCCGCCTACGTAAACGCCGCGGGCCAGGAGTGGGACGAACGCTGGTCCCGGCTGGAAGTCCTGCAGCAGATCGCCGACGAGGGCGACACCTGGCTGCACGACTGGCTCCGGGCCGAACCGGAGGACTGCACCGCCGCCACCGTCCACGCCCAGGTGCTTGTGCACCGCGCGTGGGCGATACGGGGAGACGGATACGCGCACAGTGTTCCCGCCGGTCGGATGGCCCGGTTCATGGTTCAGCTGAACGCCGCGATGGAGGCCGCGCGGAAGGCCGCCTCGCTCGCGCCCGAGGACCCTGGCCCGTGGGTGGTCATGGTCACCGCCGCCCGCGGACTCAGGTATGAGCACGACGAGTTCCGCCCTCTCTGGAAGGGGCTGGTCACGCGCGCCCCTTACCACTACGCGGGCCACTGTCAGGCCACGGAGTACTGGTGCGCGAAGTGGGCCGGCACAAACAAGCTGATGATGGAGTTCGCCGAACGTGCCGCGCACGAGGTACCGGCCGGCAGCCCGCTCGCCGGAATCTACCTGCACGCGCTGCACGAGCTCACCCGACGCTCCGGCCTCTCGGCGCTCCCGTCCTCGCACGCGGCCAAGGACCTGTTGGAGAGCGTCGCCCGGTCACTGAACCAGGTCCCGAACGGAGACCGGCGTGCGCACCGACCTCGGCACCTACTGGCTCAGTATCTGGTCAGGGCACGGCGTTACGACGCTGCACTGGAACAGTTCCGTCTGATCGGTCCCTGGTGCGGCGCGGAGCCGTGGACGAAGGAGCGCGACCCCGTCGCGGCCTTCGACCTCGCTCGGGGCATCGCCGCGATAAGAGCCCGGCAGAACTGACGCCGTTCACTTTGCATGCCCAGATACGGCAAGGCACAACGATCTGGGAGAACGAGCGGCAACGGGGGTTTCTGCGAATCCCCATCACCGGAGAGAACGGCGGGATACGGAACCCCCGGGCCGGACCGATGGGCGTGGCGCCCGCGACCGGACAATGGCGTGGCAGGGCGCCAGCCGGCGCCGGGGGGCCGGCAACGGCCGCCTGCGGATCAAGTCAGCCAGCTCCAAGACCTAACCCCGAGCCGTACCGGCAGATGCGCGACGAACACGGCGCGCGTGAGCACCGCTTGGTGCAGTTCAGCGCCCTGCGGGTCGGCTGGTCCCGGTCAGGCTGCCGGGGTGGTCAGGACGGCCTTGGCCGCCAGCCGGAGATTCCTGATCATCGGATTCGGGTCGCCCTTGCGGCTGACCAGGACGACCTGGCTGGGGGGAGCGCCCTCGACCGGGACGGTGACGAGGTTGGGACGCAGTGAGCTACGCCGATCGCCGACCGGTAGCACGGCGATCGCCCTGCCACTCGCGATGAGTTCGAGCTTGTCCTCGTAGCTCTCGATCGTCGGTACGTCGGCCCCGAGGATCCGGTAGGAAGTCCAGTCCGCGGTCTCGAACGCGCACGGCGCCGCCTTCTCGCCGGCCAGTTCTTCCGCGGTCACCGACGCGCGGCCGGCCAAGGGATGGCCGCGCGGGACCACGAGCATCCGGGGCTCCTCGTACAGCGGGGTGGTGAACACGTCGTCGGCGGCGAGTGGCAGCGGGGTCCGCGCGATCAGGGCGTCGACGCGCTTGTCTGGCAGCGCCCCGACATCGCGGCAGCTCAGGTAGCGGGTGACGATCTCGGCGTCAGGGTGACGGCGGCGCAGTTCCCGTACGGCGGCAGTGATCACCAGGTCTTCGACGTAGCCGATGGTGATTCGTTCGGTGTTGGCTTGTTCACGCACGGCCTGCTCGGCCTGGTGGGCGGCCTGCAGCAGGGCTTGGGCCCGGGGGAGGAACTTCTGGCCGGCCGGAGTGAGCTGGGTGCCCTGGGGTGTGCGGTCCAGCAGTCGTGCGCCGAGATGCTTCTCGAGCCGTTGGATCTGGCGGCTCAGCGCCGGCTGGGCCACGTGCAGGTCGGCGGCGGCCCGGCCGAAGTGTTGGTGCGCCGCCACCACGGTGAAGTAGCGCACCAGCCGTAGTTCCAGGTCCTGTCCGGGATCGTTCACGCTTCCAGCGTACGCGTCATGCCGTTTCGGAATGATCAGGTTGCCGAACAGGTCTTGGACGGCGATGCCGCGGTGGGCCTTGACTTAAGGAGCAACGTTTCCCCAGGAAAGAGACAGACGCGATGAAGGCGATTCAGTTCCACGAAGCGGGCGGGCCGGAAGTTCTGCAGTATGACGAGGTGCCGGTTCCCGGGATCGGCCCGGGCGAGGTGCTCGTCCGGGTGCACGCGGTGGGCATCAACCCGCCGGACTGGTACCTGCGTGAGGGGCTGAAGGTCATGCCGGCCGAGATGAGGCCGGCCCTGGAGTTTCCCCTGATCCCCGGAACGGACATGTCGGGCGTGGTTCAGGCGGTCGCTCCGGACGTGCTGGGGTTTGCCGTCGGTGACGAGGTCTTCGGCATGCTGCGGTTCCCCGGGTTCGACGGCCGGACGTACGCCGAGTACGTGGCCGCGCCGGCTTCGGACCTGGCTCACAAGCCGGCCGGTATCGACCACGTGCAGGCGGCTGGGGCGCCGATGGCCGTGCTTACGGCCTGGCAGTACCTGGTTGATCTCGGCCACGACGTGCCGTCTCCTTTCACCGGCCAGGTGCACCAGCCGGTGCCGATCACGCCAGGGATGACCGTGCTGGTCAACGGGGCCGCCGGTGGAGTGGGCCACTTCGCGGTGCAGCTGGCGAAATGGAAGGGGGCACGCGTGATCGGGGTGGCCTCGGGCCGACACGAGCAGTTCCTGCGCAAGCTCGGCGCTGATGAGTTCATCGACTACACCAGGACGCAGGCCGCGGACGTGGTCAGCGGTGTCGACCTGGTGATCGACACCGTAGGTGGCCCGGACGGCTCACGCCTCCTGACCGTGCTCAAGCGCGGCGGCACGATGCTTCCGGTGTTCTTCGCCCAGTACGACCCGGAAGAGACAGCGAGTCTGGGCATCACAGTCTCGAACATCCAGGTGCGTTCCAACGGCCCCCAGCTCGCCGAGATCGGGCGCCTGTTCGACGAGGGCAAGCTGCAGGTCGGGGTGGACAGCACCTACCCGCTGCCCGAGGCGGGCAGCGCACACACGCGAGCCGCGCAGGGCCACATCCAAGGCAAGATCGTGCTGACGGTGGTCTCGTGATCGCCGAACTCCAGCAGGCGGTGGCGAACTACGCCCACGCCCTGGACGAGCTGAATGTGCCCGAGCTGGAGGCGGTCCTGACCGAAGACACCACCTGGACCTTCACGATGCCCGGACAGGGAGTGCTCGGCCCGGTCGCCGGACGCGCGGCGGTGCTCGACTTCATCCGTGACGGGTACACGGCCCAGACCGGAAGGGTGCGGCACCACCTGGGCAATGTCGTGGTCACGGCCACGGACGCCGCCACCGCTGAGGTGCGGGCCTATCTGGTGCAGACGAGGAACACCGGCGAGAGCATCCAGATGATCTCGACCGGGGTCTACACGTTCGGCCTGTGCCGGTCCGACGGTGGGTGGCGGATCGCCGAGCTCACCCTGACGCTGGACAACGCCTTTTAGGGCGGGGCTAGGTGTCTTGACCCGCAGCGGCGCGGTCGCTCGGCACGTCGCCGAACGCGGCGGCGATCTGCTTCGACGTCAGCAGCCAGGAGACCGTCAAGACGTTCGTCGCGTCCTGCATTCTCGGCAAACCCGGGCTTCGCGACCGCGTTCAGGTTGGTCGTGTATGCCTACCGCCGAGGTCTGGTGCTCTGATGCGGGTCAATGCGGGTCCGCACAGCGGCCGGCCGTGCGGCATCAAGGTGGTCGCGTGGACGTACGGGTGAAGCGGCCGGACGGCGCCGACTACGACGCTCCGCACGTGGCCAGCGCGGTTCGCGCCAGCCCGCGCAGCCAGGCGTGGGCGTGGTCGGTGTCGTAGCGCTGATGCCACGACAGGTATATCGGTGCCGACGGCAGTTCGAGCGGGAGGGGGAGCACGACCAGGCCGAGGTCGGCGACCGCGGACCGCGTGGTGGCCTCGGGGACGCTGATCAGGAGATCGGAGCCGCGCGCGAACTCCAGCGCGGCCGCTTCCGTGGGCGCGGTCGCCACCACGCGGCGGGTGAGGCCGAGCCGCGCGAGGGCGTCGTCGAGGGCGTTGCCGAGGTTCCCGCGTCGCGAGACGGTGATGTGCTCGGCGGCGGCGTACCGCTCTGCGGTCACGGCCCTGACGCGGGTGAGGGGATGCCCCTGCCGCACGACGATGACGAGGCGGGTCTCGCCCACGTTCTCGGCACGGATGTCCGGTGCGCTCGGGCGGTTGGCGTTCGCCTCCAGGTCGACCTCGCCGCGCCGCAACTCGGGGGTGTCGATGCTCGATTCCGCGACGAAGCGCAATCGCACGCCCGGCGCCTGTCCGCGTACGGCCGCGAGCAGTGCGGGGCCGCTCAAGGCAACCAGGGAGTCGTGCCAGCGGAGTGTGAACGTGCGCTCCAGCGTTGCCAGATCTAGTTCACGGCTCGGTGCCAGCACCCCCTGGACCTGGTGCAGCAGCTCGTGCACCTGTTCCCGGACGGCGATCGCGTACGGCGTCGGGGTCATCGTGCGGCCGGTGCGCACCAGGATCTGATCCCCGGTCGTGCGCCGGATTCGGCCCAGACTCCGGCTCATCGCGGGGGCGGTGACGTGCAGGCGCGCGGCCGCCCCGGCCACACTTCCCTCCTCCAGCAGCGCGTCGAGCGCGGCGAGCAGGTTCAAATCCAATTGCATGTGAGTAATCCTAGCCGTGCCTGACATGCATTTGAAGTTAATTACGGGGCTGTCTACCGTTGAGGCGAAAGCGCAGGAAGTAACGCGCAGTTCGGCCCTCGACCGGCCTCATCACCCCTCCTCACACGGGAGTACCACCATGTCCGAAACGCTTCAGACCACTGACGTCGCCGCCTTGGACGCCGACCTGCTCGCCCAGACCGCGATCGCCGTGCGCGCGGCCGGTTCGGCGCTGCGCGAGCGCTTCGGCGAGGTGGTCCGCTACCAGACCCGCGAAGAGCTGATGCGCGCGCTCGCCGCCAACGACGACACGGCCCTCGACATCCTGCGCCCCCGCCTCACGAGCCTGCGCCCGGACGCCGGCTGGGTGGAGGACGAACTGGACGGCGGGGCGCTGCCGCCCGGCGAATGGTGGGTCGTGGATCCGGCCGAAGGAAACGTCAACCACCTGCACGCCCTTCCGGAGTGGGCGGTCACCGCCACCCTCGTGCGCGACAACCAGCCGGTGCTCACCGCGGTCCACCTGCCGTTGACCGGCGAGACCTACACCGCGCTCACCGGCGCGGGCGCCCACCTCGACGGCCGGCCGCTGCACGTCTCCCGGACCGCGGACCTCGGCCTGAGCATCGTGGCCACCAGCCAGGCCCGGCCCGACGAGGACGAGAAGGTCGTGCGACGCGTCGGCTCCTCGATCACTGCGATGCTCTTCGACGCGCTCGTCGTCCGCGCCGCCGTGCCCGCGACCCTGCACCTGCTGAACGTGGCCGCCGGCCGGATCGACGCCTTCTGGCAGTTCGCCGGCGCCCGCGCGGACCTGCTCCCCGGAGCGCTGCTCGTCACCGAGGCCGGCGGACAGATCTCCGACGCCGAGGGCCGCCCCTGGACCCCGCAGAGCGAAAGCTTCCTGGCCGCCGCGCCCGGCGTCCACGCCGAAGCCGTCGCCACGCTCTCCCGCTGACCGCGCACCACAACCCGCACCCACGGAAGGACCACATCATCATGACCACGATCGCAGTTCTCGGAAACGGACGCGTCGGCGGCAACCTGGCCGCGGCCCTCGTCCGGGCAGGGCATGAGGTGACCGTGGCGGACCGCACGCCGGGCGCCGCCGCCGACGCCGCCCGCACAGCCCGCATCGTCATCAACGCCACCCCGGGCAACGGCTCGCTGGACCGGCTCGTCGCCCTGCGCGAGGAACTGCGTGACAAGATCCTCGTCGATGTCTCCAACGCCACCACCGACGGACCGGACGGACTGCCCGCCGACCTGATCTACCCCGGCTCGAGCCTCGCCGAACAGCTCCAGGAAGCGCTCCCCGAAACGCGCGTCGTCAAGACACTCAACACCATGCTCTTCCCGGTGATGACCGCACCGGCCACGCTCACCCAGACACCGACCGCGTTCCTCTCCGGCGAGGACCCGCAGGCCAAGCAGACCGTCCGTGAACTGCTCATCGACCTCGGCTGGCGCAAGGAGTGGATCACTGATCTCGGCGGGATCCAGACCGCCCGCGCCACGGAGGCCGCGATACTGTTCGTACCGCACGTGATTCGGTCCAGCGGATTCGTGCCCTTCGCGATCTCGATCGCCCGCTGATCCGCGCACCGTGCACCGCCGGGGCACGGCATGGCGCAGACGAAGTTCGACAAGCAGGTGGACGTGGCCGGCCGCGAGACATATGTGATGGTGAAGAAGACCTGCAAGCCCCCGGCGAAGGCCCTGCTGAAGGATCCTAAGATCCGGGAGATGATGGCCAAGGCCAAGGAGTCCGCACCCGTCATCGGCGTCGGATCGGGCGGCAAGGCGGTCTCCGTCGACCTGGACGCCGACTCCCCGCACGTCCTGATCTCCGCAGGCGCCGGCGCCGGCAAGTCGACCATCCTGCGCACCATCACCTGCCGGTCTGGCGTCACGTTCTTGATCTCGCCCGGGCAGAGGGCGCTTCTGGGAATCGTGCTGCGTCGGGGGTTCGGCGCGCGGAGGCCGACGTCGGAGTGCCGAGTTCGCCGAGGAACCTCCAGTTGGCGCCGCCGAATCGTCAGGGCCGGATGGGGAGGTTGGCCTCCCATCCGTCGAGGAGTCGTTCGAGTCCCAGTTGGAAACCGCGCTCGGCGCTGTCGGCCGCGTGGGGAAGCTCGGCATCACGAATGACCCGGGCGAGGAGTGGATGGCGCCCGCTCTTGACGACTTTGTCGAGGTAGGGCGCGTGGGCGTCCATCCATTCCTGGATGCCGACTCCGGAGCGTCGGACGGCTTCCTGCTGGGCGAGCTCGCCGATGGCGTAGCCGCGGACGAAGGCCTGCAGCGTGTCGACGACGGTGATCATGACGTCGATGTCGAAGCCGAGGGGATCGAGGGCGGCGAGTGCGTGTTCGATGGCATCGAGGGAGTTCGGGCCAAGTGATGGGCGCCCTGCCGCGAGGGAGGTCATCCAGGGATGCCGGTGGATGGTGGCCCGGGAGCGATGGGCCAGTGTCCGCAAGTCGCCGCGCCAGTCGCCGGTGGGGGCAGGCGGGCCGCCGTCTTCGGCCGCTACGGCGTCGAGCATGAGGTCGAGCAGGTCGTCCTTGGATGCCAGGTAGCGGTAGAGCGAGGCTGTGCCCGTTCCCAGTTCCTTGGCGACGCGCCGCATGGACAGTGCCTCGATGCCCTCGGCGTCGGCGATCGCGATGGCGGCGGCGGTGATCTCCGCCCGGGTGCGCGAGGGCGCGGGGCCTTTCGCGGCCCGCTCCGGCCGGTTCCAGACCACCGTGTGAGCGTCGTCCATCGGGTTTCCCTCCTAACTACTGCGCTCACTGTTCGCAGTAGTGCTATCGTGGCGCCATTACTGCGAACACTGTACCCGAGTAGAGCGTGTCCAGCCGAAAGGAAACCACCATGACCACTCCCGTCACGATCATCGGCGCCGGGCTCGGCGGCCTGACCCTCGCCCGGGTCCTGCACCTGCACGGCATCCCCGCGACCATCTACGAAGCCGAGACATCGGCGGACGCCCGCACGCAGGGCGGCCAGCTCGACATCCACGAGTACAACGGGCAGCTCGCCCTCGAAGCGGCCGGCCTCACCGACGAGTTCCGCGCGATCATCCACGAAGGCGGCGAGGCCCTGCGCGTGCTCGACCAGCACGGCGCGGTTCTGCTCGACCAGCCCGACGACGGCACGGGCGGGCGCCCCGAGGTGCTCCGCGGAGACCTGCGTCGGATCCTGATCAACTCGCTGCCCGGCGAGATGATCCAGTGGGGACACAGAGTCAGCAGTGTCCGCCCCCTCGGAGACGGAAGGCACGAGCTGACGTTCGCCGACGGGCCGACCGTGACGACCGGCCTCCTCGTCGGCGCGGACGGCGCCTGGTCGAGGGTCCGGCCGCTGCTCTCCGACGCGAAGCCCGAGTACGTCGGCACGTCGTTCATCGAGACCTACCTGTACGACGCCGACCGGCGCCACCCCGCGGCGGCCAAGGCCACCGGCGACGGTTCCCTGTTCGCCGTCACGACTGGCAAGGGGATCCTCGGCCATCGAGAGGCCGACGCCGTTCTTCACACCTACGTCGCGCTCAACAAGCCGCAGGAATGGATCGCCGCCGTCCTCGCCAGTCCCGAAACGGCGGCGGCCCAGGTCGCGGCAGAATTCGCCGGATGGGCGCCTGAACTCACCGCACTCATCACTGACGGGGAGACCGCCCTCGCCCCGCGCCCGATCAGCGCCCTGCCGATCGGCCACCGCTGGGACCGCGTTCCCGGAGTGACGCTGCTGGGCGATGCCGCCCACCTCATGTCACCGTTCGCCGGGGAGGGCGCCAACCTCGCCATGCTCGACGGCGCCGAACTCGGCAAAGCCATCGCCGCACATCCCGACGACATCGAAGCCGCCCTTGCAGAGTACGAGCAGGCTCTCTTCGCCCGCAGTGCCCAGTTCGCCGCCGAATCCGACAAGAATCACCAGCTCATCTTCGGCGACAACGCCCCCGCCGGCCTGCTCGACCTGCTCACCGACCAGGAACCGACCGAGTGAGCGACACGCCATGAAAGAGCAGCGCTCTGGTCAGCATCCACAAGCCGAAGGTACACAGCTCGCTCCACCGCCAGCTTGTGGGCGACGACGGCGGCTTCGGGCACCTGACTCGGCATGCGGGGCCAGTGCGCGCGGTCCCGCGTATCGACTCCGACGAGCCACGACCTCAAGACGGCGCAGCCGAGGGTGAGCGACGGGCCATCGCAGGCTGTGCGTCCCGATCTCGCCCTTGCGCTCAGCTCACTCCGGCGGGTTGGCCCGTGCGCGGAGCCGGCGCCAGCGGTGGTGGACGTGCTGTTCAGCCTCTCGCACGGAGCGGGAGACCACGGCGTTCCTCGCGCGCTGGCCGAGGTCGTTACGCTCGGCCGGACCCTGACGAAGCGAGCTGCCGATGTGCTGGCCTACTTCGGCCGTCCCGGTACGTCCAACGGTCCCACGGAGGCGATCAACGGCCGCCTCGAACACCTCCGTGGATCCGCGCCCGGATTCCGCAACCTGCCCAACTGCATTGCACGGTCACTGCTAGAGACCGGCGGATTCCGGCCGCAACTGCCCCTTCGATCGTGAAGAGTCCCCTCGACGACCGGTCAGTCCACGAGCAGCACGAGTTTGCCGCGCAGAGTCCCGGCTTCGCCGACGCGGTGCGCGTCGGCCACCTCGGTCAAGGGGAAGGTCCGGCCGATCTGGATGGAGAATCGTCCCGTTTCAGTCATCTGAGCTACCTGGGCCAGCGCGTAGGTGGCGCGGCCGGTGTCGCCGCGGCTGAAGCGGATGCCCGTCTGCTGCGCGCCCCGGAAGTCGGCGACCGTGATCACGCGCTCGGGCGCGCCCGCGAGCTCCACGAGTTCGGGAAGGACGCCGCTGCCAGCGACGTCCAGTGCGAAATCCACACCCGACGGCATGATTGCCCGGACTCGTTCCGGCATCCCGTCGCCGTATGCCACCGGCTCAGCCCCGAGCGAGCGGAGGGCATCGTGCGTGCCTGGACTACCCGTGCCGATGACGCGCGCGCCGCGCTCCACGGCGAGTTGGACAGCGGCACTCCCGACGCTGCCCGATGCCCCGCTGATGAGCACGGTGCTGCCCACCGTGACGCCAAGCTGGTCGAGCGAGCGCGCTGCGGTCTCGGCTGCCGCAGGGATCGCTGCAGACCTCGCATAGTCGAGCGAGTTCGGGATCGGGGCCCAATAGGACAGCACGGCCAACTCCGCTTGGGCGGCTCCGTATGGTGAGGCTCCGAAGACCCGGTCGCCAACCGTGACACCCGAGACATCGTCGCCGATCTCGTCAACGATGCCCGCAGCCTCGTAGCCCAGGGTCTGTGGCAGTTCCTGGTCCATCAGGCCCTGACGCTTTTTCCAGTCGCTGGCGTTGATCCCCGCGGCACGGACCTTGATCCGTATCTCTCCGGCGCCGGGACGGGGATCGGGGAGGTCGACGATCTCAAGAACCTCCGGGCCGCCAAACCGGCTGAACTGTGCTGCCCTCATGACGCACTCCTTCCGTGGAAGAAGTGGCGGATCGTCCGATGCCGCGTGTGCGCGTACTCCCTGTCCGGCTATCTGCTCGGCCCCAGAGCACGTTTCTACTCCGATACATCGACCCTACGTCATGACCGCCCACACGTGGCGGGCTGCCTCCGGGGCCACCTCGCCCCACACAGCACCGTCGGTACCCATGCCTGCGGACAGGAGCAGGCGCGGCTGTGGAGAACCCACGAGATCCCTGCTCGAGACTGGCGGCTTCAGTCACCGGCTACACCCTCAAATGCGATGAGCCTGTTGAACGCCAGCAGGTTCGGCTGCCCACTGGCAGATCGAGCAGGCGGTCGGGGGACAGCCAGAGTGGTGATGGCCTTTCCGACGGTCGCGGGGGTCAGATCCTTCGACGCGGAGAGCAGGTAGGCGGCGAGTCCCGCCCCGTGTGCCGCGGCCTGCGAGGTGCCGACGACCGTTGTGTTCACCCTATGGTCCCTCGGCTTCGGGATCGTGTGCTTGACTCGGCGTCTTCGCAGACAGCGCCTGTTGCGGCGAGAGCTGTACGCCCTGTCACCGCTGACGTGACCGGGCCGGGTGCGGGACTGCTCGCCCTGCGGGCGAAGCGCACGGTGCCGATCACCTCGAAGCCGCACCCGGCCAGCCGCAGCGCGGTGACCGTCCCGGTCCCGCCGCTCGCCCCCGTCACCACCACACTGCGCACCGCACGGTCCTTCGACGCCATGGCACCCTCCTCGGACTTGCGGCCGACATCTGCCCATCACCCGCTCTGCTGCTCAACGAGCGCCGCCGACCGCGGTTGCGTCTCCGAGTTCGGGCCGCCGGGCCCAGCCGCCCGGCGGCGGCCGGTGAACCCGGCCGGCTCCGCGGCTGTCCTGCCCTGATCGCCCGGCCACGCGCCACCGCCCTGGCGGCCGGGAACGGTTGAGCGCGGCGGTGAACAAGCCAGCTGCGGGTACCGGCCGCGCGATCGGCGCGTTCGGTTGGTCCGATGTGCCGGGGCGGCCTTGAGGCCGCCCCAGCACTGTCCCGAGCCTGGGGGTGACGATTCCCGCCCGCCCGCGCCGCCATCCCCGCACCCGACGACCGGCCCGCGTGAAGTAGCAGCGTTTGGTAAGCGGTTGTCCTTCGATGCTGCTTCTCGGCATTTGATGGGTCGATGCGGACTTCCTCGGAGGCAGGCAGCGCCACCGTCCCAGTTCCCGCAAGGACCTGTGCAAGAGGCCACTTGGACAGGGAAATTGCAACTTCGACATGGCTCGCCGAGGCAGCTACATTCATCTGGTCTTCGGTGGTCGCCACGGTCGCACAGGGGTTCCTTCAGGCTGGGCCAGCCTGAAGGAACCCGTGGGTCACGCCCCACGAACCCTCGCCCCCATGCGAAAGTCACCGAACCGGATCCACGCCAGGCAGCCCCAACCAGGGAGAGACGCATGCCCCATCTTGCTCTGTACACATTCGGCGTCCTGAAGTCACCTCTCGCCGATCCCGGACCTCTCACGCGCGAGTTCTACGAGATTGGTGAGGCCGTCTACCGGAAGATCAGTCAGCACCCCGGATACCTCGCGCGTGCTGAAGCGGCAGACGGTGACCGGGGCGAGCTCTTCGACGCGGACTGGGGTGCATGGGGAGAGTTCGCCGTACCGACCTGGTACGGCAAGGGCCATACGGTGGAAACCACCGCCCTGGCCGCGACCCTCTCACTCTGGACCGACCTGCGCCCCGCCTTCGACGCCGTCTACACCGGTCTGCACCGTGCGGCGCTGAACAGGCGTTACGACTGGTTCGAGAGGACAGGGCGCCCAAATTACGTGTCCTGGTGGGTCTCCGACGGCGTGATACCCACCTGGCGGGACGGGGTTTCCAGGCTGGAGCACCTCCACGACCACGGCGCCGCGCCGCACGCCTTCACCTTCCACGACTCGTTCGCCCCGGACGGAACTCCGACCAGGATCAAAGGCATCGGGCCGAAGAGCGACCAGGTTCGCTGACAAGGAAGCCTGAGCGACTGGATTCGCCGTCAAACGCCTCGATTGAATGACGGCGAACAGCGGTTCGGGCAGCAGTTTGCGATCTCGGGCGGTGCAGATGCTCACGAGAAATGAAGTCACTGGACGGGGGAGACTCCGCCAGGTCAGATCTCGTCCCGGCGCTCCTGCTGCTCCCTGCTGTTCGGCCCGACTCAGCGGGGGTCGTCGTTGTCTTCCCCGCCCCAGAGATCGACTGTTCCGTCCACGAAGCCCGCGCTGTACATCATCGCCTCGGCAACATGCCGCAGGTCGGCCGCCTCCAGGTAGTAGAGGACGTTGCGCAGCGACGGCATACCGGCCGTGGATGCGCGGCCGGGACCCAGCGGCCCCGGCCGCGCGACCGGCGGTCAGTGCTTGAAGACATCCTTCGCCTTCGCACCGGCCTGCTTGGCGTCGCCCTACATCTGCTCGGCGCGGCCCTCGGCCTCCAGGCTGCGGTTGCCGGTGGCGGCGCCGGCGGTCCCCGGGCCGTGACCGGTGGGCCGCCGCGTACGAGTCAGGGCGGTGGCGGCCAGTGCGGCGAGGGTGGCCAGGCACAGCCAGGCGAAGGTGTCGCCGATGCGGTCGTAGATCGTGGTGACGCCGCGCGTGGGAACGTACGCCACCATGGTCTGCTGATCGGTTGTGAAGTAGTCGGTGGTGGCGAGGACGTGGCCGTTGTTGTCGAAGGCCGCCGAGACGCCCTCCGAGTCCTGGCGGACCAGCGAGTAGCCGTCCTCGATGGCGCGCAGGCTCGCCTTCCGGGTGTGCGCGCTCCCGTACGCCTTCCAGTCGTGGGCGGGCACGAGCATGATGTCCGCGCGGGTCCGCATCATGGCGGGGAAGTCCGCGTCGTAGCAGATGACATTGGCGATGCGGCCGTAGGGAGTGTCCGCAACGGGCACGCGGCCGTCGCCGGGCCGGAACTTCTCCGAGCCGGGAATGGGATGGGCTTTCTGGTAGGTCCAGAGCACGTCCCCGTGGGGGTCGATGAAGACCGCCTCGTCCCGGCCGTAGGCAGGTCCAACCGAGCTGTAGACGCCGAGTCCGATCTCCAGGTAGATGCCCGACCGGCGGGCTTGATCCCGCGCCGCCGCGATGACTGCGGCCTCGTTGGACTCCTGCGTCCTGACGGCCTCCTCGGGCCAGATCACGATCTTCGCTCCGGCTGCGGCCTCACGCCGGGTGGAGGCCAGCAGGTCGTTCTCCACGGCGGTCATGGCAGGTTCCACGTCCGCCGCGGGCGCGGTGGCGACGCCCGCGCGGCCGCCCGGGATCCGTCCGAGCGCCGCGTGCTGCGCGTCGGCCACGGCCTGGTCGGGGCTGACTGCGGCAACCCGTACGGTCGGGCCCACTGTTGACGTGAGGGCGAGGCGCGCGCCGCCGCCGAGGACTACGGTCAGCAGCACGGCCACACAGAGCACGCCGCTTCGCCACCCGCCGGCCCGATCCAGGATCCCGTTGACGGTGCCGGCGAACCAGGCGACCAGGAAGCCGATGCCGTACAGGCCCGTGATCGAGACGACCTGCAGGAGCGGAAGATCGCCGTACTGGGTGACCGCCAGGGAACCGTAGGCCGTGCCGAACGGCGACAGCAACGTGATCAGGAACTCGGTGGCGCCGACGCCCGCGGGAAAGGTCAGAGCAGCCATCCACGGACGCAACCGACCGACGAACAGTCTGTCGGCCAGGAACGGCAGCGTCTGCAAGGCGGCGATACCGATCGCGCCCACCAGGACCATCGGGTTGAAGCCGATCTCCGACTCCCCAACCCAGAAGACCGCGGCGGCGCCGTGGGCCAGCCAGACCCACAGCGCCCCGGACCACACGGGGCTGAGGCGGGAGAAGCGCAGCAGGAGCACCGGGAAGATCCAGGCCGCGGCCGCGATGTCCCAGCGCCCGCCCACCGCGAACAGCATCGACCCGGTGCCCAGCACCAGCAGACCGCACCGCACCGCCCGCCCCGAAGCCCTGCGCCTCCCCAAGAAGGTACTGCGGAAGCCTGATATCTGATAATCCGTCATGAACGATCACGCTAGGAGAGCGCCGCCCCGGCCCGCCTCGGTCCGAACGGCGATCTCCCGCGCCGCGGCGCAACTATCGATGCGCGCCTGAGGGAGGATCCGCCCACCTCCATGCTTCGTCTAGCCTGACACCGGAGATGATGACCAGGACCACGGCGGCCGTACGAGCCGCCCACCAACGGATCGCCGACCGTCCACGACTCGTGGACGTCGCGCTCGGCTGCGGGCTGACCCTGTTCGACATCGCCACGCTGCTCGACCGCAGACCCGCCCCGCCCGGCTGGGGCCTGGCGCTGTGGGGAGCACAGACCGTCCCGCTGATATGGAGACGGACATGCCCCCGAGCCGTCCTGGCGGCCATGACGGGTCTGTACGTGGCGTTCCAGTGGCTCAGCCCCATCCAGGGGAAGATACCCGGGCCGTTCCTGCTCATGATCGGCATTCATGCCGTTGCCCGCTACACACCGGCCTCCAGGAGTCTCCCGGGCACGCTGCTCTGCCTCGCGGTAGCCCTGGCGACCGATGCGCTCACCGGACACTGGCAGACTCCGCAGCTCGGATCGGTCGAGCCGATCAGCGCCACGACGTTCTGCTTCTTCTTCGCTCTGGCCTGGACCCTGGGATACGGCCGGCAGCGGATCGGCACCGACGCCCACCGGTTGCGCCACCTGAACCAGCGTCTCAAAGCCGAGCAGGAGTTCAACGCCCGACAGGCGGTGATCACCGAGCGGGCCCGCATCGCCCGCGACCTGCACGACGTGGTCGCCCACCACGTGAGCGCCATCGCCCTACAGGCACGCGCCGCCGAGGACGTCATGCAGGACGATCCGCTCCTCGCAGGGAAGAGCATCGGCCACATCGCGCAGACCGCGGACACCGCGCTCATCGAGATGCGGCGCATCCTCGGGCTGCTGTCACCCCGGGAGCAGGAGCTCACGCCCGAGCCGTCCCTCACCCATCTCGACCACCTCATCGGCGCCGCCCACGCGGCGGGCTGCCGGGTGGCCTCCGAAGTGGAGATCCGGGCACTCTCCACCCTTGCCGCAGGAATGCAGGTGACGGCCTACCGGATCATCCAGGAAGCACTGACGAACGTGCTCAAGCACGCAGGACCGGTCGACGTACGGATCGCCGTGCGCGGCGACGACTCGTCCCTCACGATCGAGATCGAGAACGACCCTGCCCCACCGGGCCACCGGCCCGTCCCCGGATCCGGCCGCGGGCTCATCGGCGTACGCGAACGCGTCACGACCTTCGGCGGCGTGCTGGAGGCCGGACCGCGTACCGAGGGAGGCTGGCGGCTGCACGCCGTCCTGTCCGCGAAAACACCTCAGCCGGCGGAGACCTCATGACCGTACGAGTGCTCCTCGCCGACGACCAGGAGATCGTCCGGACCGCACTCCGCCTGGTCATCGACCGCCGTGAGGGCCTCTCCGTCATCGGTGAGGCATCCGACGGGGAACAGGCCACGGCCCTGGCGACCGAGCTCCAGCCCGACGTCGTGCTCATGGACGTCCGCATGCCCGGCATGACCGGAGTCGAGGCCACCCGGCGCATCACCACCACCTGGCCCGGCCCCGGACAGGCCCCGCGCATCGTCGTCCTCACCACCTTCGACCTCGACGAGTACGTACACGCGGCCCTGCACGCCGGCGCCAGCGGCTTCCTGCTGAAGAACAGCACCCCTGACCAACTGGCCCACGCCATCCGCGCCGCCGCCGACGGCGAACCCGTACTCGCCCCGAGCGTCACGCGCCGGCTCATCAGCACCGTCACCGCCCTACCGCCGGCGCTCCTCCCCAGCCCTCCCACCCCCTCACCGGACGAACGCTCGCCGACCGACCTGCTCACCGAGCGTGAACTCCAGGTACTGGTGCTGGTCGCCCAGGGCCTGTCCAACGCCCGGATCGCCTCAGCCCTCGACCTGACCGAGGCGAACGTCAAAAGCCGCGTCAACCGCATCCTCACCCGCCTCGGCCTCGACAACCGCGTCCAGGCCGCAGTCCTCGCCCACAGGACGGGACTCCTCGCAACCACCCGAATGCCACCCGAAACCTGACCCCCGCCCTGGCCCGCACCGCTGCACCATCGCCGCCATCTTCGGGAAGAGCCCGGTCGATCGGGCCAAACTCGGTTTGAAACGCTCGCAGTTGACCGCCGGATCAGGCATACCGCTGATCACTGAGCCCGCACCGACCGGGGGCGTCGTCGGGGTGCAGGGCCACTGTGTTGCGGGTGCCGGCGGACACCAGCCACCTGTCGCCGTCCGAGTCGGCGACCCCCGGGGCCGCCGGGGAGGACCGGGTGGGGCTCATCGCTGGGCACGAGCGGAGCGCCCCACGGCTCGGGCTCCGGGGCGAGGTATCCGAGCGGCACGGTGGCGGTCGCGTGTGCCGTCATCCGTCGGTTTTGGGGAAGCCTTGGTCGTTCGGTCGGGAGAGTATCTCGGGCAGTTCGGTCAGGGGTCCGGTGATCGGACGGCCGCAGGACGCGCGCACATGCCGTCGCGTCCTTTGACGTCGGTGGACGGGCCGGGCACTCGCGGATCCGGCCGTGGATCACTTCCAGGTGATGCCGTTGTCGAGGGTGTACGGGTCGTCCCAGTATTCGACGGCCGCGACCCTGGACGTCTTGGGGGACATCGCCGGTATGCAGAGGTCGGCGGATTTGCCGTTGGTGAACTCGCTGGGCATCGAGCCGTCGGAGCACTTGGCGAAGGTGCCGAAGACCATCAGGTCCGGCGCCTCGGTGCCGTCCGCGAGCAGGCCCTTGATGTGGCTGACGTTGGTGAACGACAGGTCGGTGTTGCCGATGTTGGTGACCCTGTAGTGGATGTAGTACGGCATCAGGCCCTTGGCGTTGTCGTCGAGTTTCAGCGAGGCGAGGTCGGCCGGGTCGCCCTTCTCGATCGAGGTGACGGTGAGCGCGATGGCGCCCTGGTCGCCCCCGTAGGAGAACGGGAGCTGGACGGCGGCGCCGATCTTGACCGTGGTGCCCGGGGCAGGGGCGGAAACGGCCGGTGCCGGGGCGGCCGCGGAGCTCGTCGGGGCGGCCGCCGTGATCGAGGACGCCGGGCTGGTGGGCGTGCTGCTCGCAGTGGCGACCGGGGTCGCCCCCGGGGCGATGGGCGCGGAAGTCGCGGTGTTCGACGACGACCCGTCGTCGCTGCAGGCGGTCAGGGTGAGCGTGCCGACCGCGGCCAGGCCGGCCAGGACCATGGTGCGGCGACTGCTGCCGATGGGCTTCACGTGACGTCCCCCGTCTGTGCGGGCCACGGGATCGCGGCCCTCCTGAGGGATCTTCATAGCGCATCCCGTGAGGCGGAAGCCACCTCGGTGACGGTCCCTCGACCGGCCGTGACGAAGGCGGTGAGGACGCGGCCGAGGTCGAGGAGGTGGCTGCGGCCGTACCGCAGGGCGGCCTGCTCGGGTGCGGCCGGGCCGTCGGGGCGGCGGGCCTCGGGGAAGGCCGCGGTGACGTCGGCCCCGGCAGTGGTGAGGTGCCACGCCGTTGTCTGCTTGTTTGGTTGGCGCCGGCCCGGTCTTCCGCCCGGGCCGCCCGGCGGTGGCGGCCTGCCCCGGGGTGCCGGCGCCGGCCTGCGGGCCCGTGGGCATGTTCCCGCTGGCGGCCTGCCGTCGGCCGGTGCTCGGCCCGGCCCGCGCCGCGGCCCGCCCGTGGGCCTGGCTCTGACGGTGTGCCCTCCGCCCCCGAGCCGCGCGCCTGTGGGGCCGTCAGGCCCGGCCCCGGCCTGGCGACGACAATCGCGGCCCCTACGCCACCGACCTCACCCGGGTCGGCGACGGCCGGGACTCAGACCCACGCTTGTGACCACCTCCGACGAACACCGTCCCGACCGTCGCCCCTGGCGCCCGCAGGCACAGGCCGCCTTGGCGTCCCCGGCCGCGCATCAGAACGGGCGACAGCGCGGGCAAGCGCCGTCGGGCGTCCGTGGCACGTCGGCCTGTCACTCGTCGAACGGGCCCGTTCCGGGTTCGAGCGCCGTCTGATCGTCGACCACCGTGGCGCCCCGCTCGCGGTCATGCTCACGGGCGGCGACCGCCACGACGTCACCTGGAGCGTCGCCGACGACCGGGCACCGGCTCGCGAAACCCGTGGACGATCTTCTGACCGGGCGTCATAGTGTCGGCCATGGCTTCTCTCGTGCATCACGTGACCATCGACTGCGCCGACACCTTCCGGCTCGGGTCCTTCTGGGCCGCGGTCCTCGACAGCAAGCTCGCCGACGACGACAAGCCCGGTGACCCCGAGGCCCTGATCGTGGGTGAGCGGATGGACCTGCTCTTCATCGCCGTCCCCGAGGACAAGGCGGGCAAGAACCGCCTCCACTTCGACCTCCGGCCCACCGACCGCACCCGCGACGAGGAGGTGGAGCGGCTGCTGGCCCTCGGCGCCACCCTGGTCGCCGACCGCCGTCGCCCCGACGGCAGCGGCTGGGTCACCATGGCCGACATCGAGGGCAACGAGTTCTGCGTCGAGCGCGGCGCCGCCGAGCGCGCCGCCGCTGCGGCTTCCTGAGCGCCCCGGTCGCGGCGGCGGCGCCGCTTCGACCGGGCCGCGCCTGCCCTGCGCATGCCCGCCTTCCGGCTCGGCCGGGTCCACGCCCCGCACCCGCTTCGAGGGCGGTGCCCGGTCGCCTCGGCGGGTGCCGGCGGAGCGCGTGCTGAGGTTTCCGAGGGTTCGGCCGATGGCGACACGGTCGCCGAATCCCGCTGCGGGGACCGCTCAGGCTGCGCGGCCCGCCTCAGGTCCGGCCGCTCACTCCCAGGTGTTCGGCCGGTGCCCGCGCGGCGCGAAGGTGGCGCAGGGCGGGTTCTGCGGCCCGGCGGTAGGTCGCCGCCGGGCCGCCCGCCCGGCGTGGGTCGCGGTCGGCGGGGTGTCAGCGGCCGGTCAGTGCGGCGGGGCATGCTGAGGGCACGTCAGGCAGCGGGAGTGAGGCTCCCGGTGCTGGGAGAGGTGCCCGGAGCGGTTCATCGGGTGCCTGGCCAGTGATGGCCGAGCAGGGTCCCCTCGGGGGCCCGCGCAGGTTCGAATCCTGCCCTCTCCGCCCCACCGCCCGACCCGTGACTTCACCTCACGGCGAGCGGCGCGGGCTGGCCCAGGGTCAGTTTTGCAGGGCGGGCCGCAGGCCGCTGTGCGCGGAACTCCTGAACTGGCTGGGCTGGTTCGCCGACACCGCGTCCTACCCGCCCGAGGACGGCTCCGGTGCGGCTGGGGATAACCTGGCGAGCCAGGCCGTCCGGCCTGCGGTCTACGCCGACGTTGCCGCGTTCTTCGACGATCCGGACCGGCGTGTGCGGGGGCCGCGCTTGCGGCCGCCGGCCTTCTGTTGGCCGCCTCGGAGCTCGTCCACCACATCCCGCAGCAGGCGAAGGAGGAGCAGCCCGCCTCCGGCGTGGGGCAGAAGCCGTCGGCGGTTGTCTGGGCCGTCACGAAGGACGAGGACCGCGCTCGGTGGGTGTTCACCCCGTTCGTCGGCCTCGGGCCGGTGCACTTCGGCATGAGCCCGCAGGAAGTGGCGGCGGCTCTCGGCGATGGGGCGACGACCCGCCGGTGGCACATCTGTTCGGTGGTGAGCCCCGCCACGAGGAGGCTCACTTTCCCGCCCGGGGCGTCTCGGCGTACTACGCGGGTAGCAGGCCGCGCCTGGCCTGCGTCGCCGTCGACGTGAGGTGCGGCCCCCAGGTCACGCTGGAGGACACCCCGCTGGTCGGGCACAAGTGCCTTCTGAGCTGGAGCAGTGGCTGCTCGACCGCGGCACACGGGAGGGCGGCGTGCTCTACACGCATGCGGCCGATCCGGGCTCGCAGAAGCTGGGCCCGTGCTGCGCGCAGCGGGTCGGCGACGCCGTCTGACCCGGCCCTTGTTCATCCGGCACGACTGGGTGGTCGCCACCTGGAACCACGTCCCGGGGACGGAGTGGTCCACGTTCTGAGGTGCCCGGGCTCGGTCCGGATCTCTCGGTCCGCCAGGCCGGGCTGGACCGCGGCCGCCCGGACGAGTTGTTCGTGCATGACGAGTTCCGCGACGTGCTGGTCTTCCGCGCGGAGAACCAGGGCTGCGCCTACCTCTCGAAGGATCAACCGGTGGCCGTCTCGCTTTCAGACGCCACACCGGACCGGGATCAAACCCCCGGAGCGGGTGGAACCCGGGACACCACTTCCCTGGACGCAACCGGCACGGACACGGCTACGACGGCGATTGCAACGCCTGGACATGCCGACACCGCCTGCCCGCTTTCCGCCCCACTTCACCGCCCCGCTGCTCCTGCGACACGCCGCCGCCCCGACTCCGGTCCCGAGATGGCCGGCCGAACTGGGGGAGTGGCAGGACCGCGTCGTGCGCCTCGGGCCCGACGACGGCCGGAGCCATGGGCAGCTCTGCTGGGACGGGCTGGAGCCCACCGGCCTGCTCGCGGTGCACTGCCGGGACTGCCGGCACGGCCCACCCGCGGCCCCCGCGCGGGTGGACGCGGCCCTCAAGATCGGAATCCCGCCCGAGGAGATCGTCCCGTGGACGGCGACCACGCTCGTCCGCGACCTCGTCCACACCTCCGACGACGGCAGCCTGCGACCCGCAGCGGAGCAGATCGGCTGGGGTCTCGTGAACCTGCTCGGGCCCCACGCCGACTGGCGGGCCAACGGCGACGCCGCCTGCCGGCAGTGGGCCGCGGGCCGCGGGCAACGTCCACTGGGGCGCCGGGCAGCGCGGGCACCTTCGACGCGGCGGTCGTCGGTATCGGCAACGGCCACACGGTGGTGATCGTCGCCACCGGCGAGGACTGACGCGTCGACACTGCGGGCCGTCGCCCGGATCGCCGAGGACGGGCAGGCTCCCCGACCCTCCCTTCGCCGACACCCCGTGCTGCGCCTTGCCCGGTTCGGTCGGCCTGGGGACGACCAGCGCGGCCGGTCGCGGGGCGGGGACCGGCGTCGACCTCGCCGTCGACCTGCTCCAGCTCCGCCTCCAGCCGCTGCTGGCGGTCGTTCACATACGCCTCGACCTTCTGAGGCGCTCTCGGCTCCACTTGTTCGCCTGCTTGTTGCTCGCCCGTGGCACGCAGGTCGTCCACGGTCCGCGTCGGCCAGAGCAGTAGCAGGATCTCGGTGTCCACCAGCGTCTCCGTCAGCGCCCCGCGCGCGCGGATGGCCGCTCGGCCGCAGCGAGGATCACCTTCCGCACGTCCTTCCGACGCGTCGGAGGTGTTCCAGGTGTCTTGGTCAGAGTGTCGCCCCGCTCGCTGGGCGGGGGTCACCAGTGCAGCCGGCGGGCCGGCGACGACCTCGCTGTCCACGTGCTCCGGTTCCGCCTCCAGCGTGCTGGCTCCTTCGACGTCTCCCTGGGTTCCAAGGCTTCCCGGGGGTCGGCTTTCAGAGATCGGCAACAGCTCCGGGCGGAGAGCCTGCGCGGGGGCTGTGGGCCGGGGTTGCCGGGGGTGGCCGTACGCTGGGCGTCCCCATGCACATCCGAGGCATGGACATCATGGCCGAGGAGAACGATCGTGGCACAGGGACGTGGCGGCATCAGGGGTGCGCGGATCGGTTCGGGGCCGATGGGGGAGTCCGAGCGCGGCGATCTCGCCCCTCGTACAGCGGCGTCGTTCTGGTGCGGCAACGGCCACCGGACGCAGATCAGCTTCGCGATCGAGGCAGTGGTCCCGCAGGCGTGGGACTGCCGCAGCTGCGGTCTGCCGGCCGGCCCCGACCCCGACAACGTGCCTGCCGCCCAAGGCAGCGCCCCCTTCAGGACGCACATGGGCTACGTCCGGCAACGCCGCAGCCAGGAAGACGGCGAGATCCTGCTCAACGAGGCACTGGCCAGACTGCGTGGGACCATCTGAGCTCCTGGGCGGGACGAGGCAAGGCTCCTCCTGAGCGCTCGGGGGACAACGCGGGGTCCTGCCGTACGCGCGGGATGCCCTGCCTAGGCGTGTGAACAGCCGGACGTCATCGCCCTCTGCCGGAAGTCCTCCCGCGACACCTTCACCCCGCTCGGCGGGGGCTGCCGACGTCGTCGCACAGAGCGTGCGCTCACCAGCCGCGACGCCCGCCTCCCCACGGCCACCGACAACACTCATCCCGGGAGTGGGGTATGTAGAGGGACGCTGCTTTGCGCTCATGGTGACGTTCGCGTGGGGGGGCCTTAAGCTCCTTACGCACCCGGTGCAGGTCGGCATCGTGATCGTCCTTGGCCCCATGCCGGCTGTCGTGAAGTGGGCGTACCCCTACGAGCTCTACGCCGCCACTGAGAAGACCGTTCACCATCCGCGGCAGGCATGGCCCTGTCGCATGGAACAGATCCGGGGAAAGAGTTGCCCGCTGCCGGGCCTGATATTCGGTCTTGTGACCGCAGGCTATCGTCTTCAACCGGTGGCGCTCGGAGGCGGTCAAGGTAGGAGACACGGCTCGGGCCACAGGCATGGAGGGCAACGGCCAATCTCGGGAACCTGTTCGGGACGGTCAAGCACCCTTCGCCGACGCGCCGTCCGCTCCGCGATCAAGGACGCGTGACTGCCCACCAGGAGCTTGGCGCTGGTAGGAGGCTGTGATCGCTGGTCTGCGCTTCCCGAGAGTGGGCGACTTCGTCCAGCTACCGTGTGTGAGCGGATTCGCGGTCAGGGCAGGGTGAGGATGCGGGGGCCGTCCTCGGTGATGGCGATGGTGTGTTCGATGTGGGCGGCGCGGCTGCCGTCGATCGTGCGCAGGGTCCAGCCGTCGGGGGCGGTGTAGTAGTCGTTGCGTCCTCCGGCCATGAGCATGGGTTCGAGGGCGAGGGTGAGGCCGTGGCGCAGGGGGAGGCCGCGGCCGGGTCGTCCGTGGTTGGGGACATGGGGGTCTTCGTGCATCTGGCGGCCGATGCCGTGGCCGCCGAAGTCGGCGGGCATGCCGCAGTCGGCCTTGCGGGCGACCGTGCTGATGGCATGGGAGATGTCGCCGATGCGGTGGCCGGTGGTGGCGGCGGCGATGCCGGCGTCCAGGGCCTGCTGGGTGGCGGCGATGAGTTCGAGGTCGGCGGGGCGGGGGGTGCCGATGGTGAAGCTGATGGCGGCGTCGCCGGTCCAGCCGTCGAGTTCGGCTCCGCAGTCGATGCTGACCAGGTCGCCGTCGCGCAGGCGGTAGTCGTCGGGGATGCCGTGCGCGACGGCGTCGTTGACGGATGCGCAGATCACGGCGGGGAAGGGGGTGGGGGCGAAGGAGGGCTGGTAGCCCAGGAACGGAGAGCGTGCTCCGGCCTCGGTGAGGACGGCGCGGGCGGCTTCGTCGAGCTCGCGCAGGCGAACTCCCACGGCCGCCGATGCGCGGGCGGCCGCAAGCGCGTGGGCCACGACGCGTCCGGCTTCCCGCATCGTCTCCAGTGCCGTGTCGGTCTTGATCTCGACCATGTGTCGTGTCTCCCTGCGATGCGACGCTACCCAATACTTATACCGGTATTAGTATCACGGGTATGGTGAGAGTTCCTCTGAGTCCGCAAGAGCGGCAACGCGGAGAGCGCTTCGGGCTCCTGCTTCGCCAGGCCCGCGGTGACCGCAGCATGGTCGACGTGGCGGCAGCCGCCGGGGTGTCCGCCGAGACCCTCCGCAAGATCGAGACCGGCCGGGCCCCGACCCCGGCCTTCTTTACCGTGGCGGCCCTGGCCCACGCGCTGGGCCTGTCACTGGATGACCTGGCCGCCGCCTGCGCGGACGACGCCGACTGCGATGGGCGGGCCATCTCGGCATGAACGTCAGACACGCGCGATCCGGCCGAGAAAGCCGATGCGCCTGACCTGGCGCGGCAACACCAACCTTCGCCGCACGACACCAGATCGCCGATCACTTCTCGGCACGGTTCGGGCTCTCACGTCAACCCCCGAAGGACTTCGAGAGCCGACCACTATTGTCCTGCGCCGCAAGTGCCAAGCCTAAGTTCACTAGGGTTTTATGGTGCTCTGGGGGTGATTTTGGTGAGGTAGTCGGCGAGCGAGTTCAGGATCTCGTCGGCGGTCTTGGTCCAGGTGAAGGGCTTCGGGTCCTCGTTCCAGGTCTGGATCCAGGTGCGGATGTCGTTCTCGAGAGCCTGGATGGAGGTGTGGACGCCGCGGCGGATGAGCTTGTCGGTCAGCAGGCCGAACCAGCGCTCGACCTGGTTGATCCAGGAGGAGCCGGTCGGGGTGAAGTGGACGTGGAACCGGGGATGCCGGGCCAGCCATTTCTGGATCTCGGGGGTCTTGTGGGTGGCGTAGTTGTCGCATACCAGATGCACGTCGAGCTCGGTCGACACGGCCTTGTCTATCGTGATCAGGAACTTTTTGAACTCGATGGCGCGGTGGCGTCGGTGCAGAGCACTGATGACGCTGCCGTCGGCAATGTTGAACGCGGCGAACAGGCTCGTGATGCCATGGCGCAGGTAGTCGTGGGTGCGACGCTCGGGCATGCCGGGCATCATCGGCAGCACCGGCTGGGATCGGTCCAGCGCCTGGATCTGGCTTTTCTCGTCGACACAGAGCACCACCGCCCGCTCCGGCGGGTTGTGGTAGAGCCCGACGACGTCGACGACCTTGTCCACGAACTGCGCGTCGGTGGAGAGCTTGAACGAATCCTGCAGGTGCGGCTTGAGGTCAAACTTCTGCCAGATGCGCCCGATGGTGGACTTCGACAGGCCGGTACGTTCGGCCATCGAGGCGCGTGACCAGTGGGTGGCGTGCTTCGGTGTGGACTCCAAAGTCGCCGCCACGACATCCTCGACCCTGTCGAGCAGGATCGAGGGTGGCCTGCCGGGGCGCGGTTCGTCGACCAGACCGTCCAGGCGGTCCTCGACGAACCGGGCCCGCCAACGGTTCACCGTCGCCTGGGCGGTGCCGAGTTCGACCGCGACCTGCTTGTTCGTGCCGCCCTCCGAGCATCGCAGCACGATCCTGGCCCGCAACGCGAGGGACTGGGCCGTCTTCGCCCGCCTCGCCCATCGGGTCAGTTCCTCCCGCTCCGACTCGGTGAGTACAAGTTCCGCCTTGCGGCGGCCGGGCCGTGGCTCGTCCGCAAGGCCCGCCAGTCGGTCAGCCGCGAAACGGGCCCGCCACTTGCGCACGGTCGCCACATTCACGCCCCTATCGGCCGCCACCCGCGTACTTGACACTCCGTCCGAGCAGGCCAGGACGATCCCGGCCCGCTCGGCGAGCCGGGCCCCCGCCCCGCCGGCCGCCCAGTGCGACAACTCAATGCGCTCCTTCGAGGAGAGCACAATCTCTACAGCCTTCGGACCTCGTTGCGACACGAAAAACAGACTACAGACTTATGACTGATATTTCCGGCGCAGGACACTATAAGGAATTAGGTCAAAGCATTGGCGAGGGGCGGGCCCGACACCTTGATGCCCGGCCCGCACCTTCAACGGCACCATCATCGAGACCGGCACCGAGTCCTACCGCCTCGCCCAGACCCAAGCCAAGCAGCAGGCCGGCCGATAGCCGCCAGTCATCGCAGCCGCCCGGCGGTCGTGTGGTTGGATCACGCCGAACGAATCTTCGCAGTGGTAGGAGGACGAAATGGCGGCTCGCGCGGTGATCTTCGCTCTGGACGCCCAGGATGCCGAGCGCTTCCTCGCCTGCCAGGACGATGACGAGGTACTCGAGCTCGTCGTGGAGGTCGAGGGGCGGTGGGACCTGGACCACCTCGTCGAACTCGACAAGTCCTGGGATGCCCTGCACCGCTGCTTCACCGACGGCGACCTCGCCTTCGACAACGGTGACTTTCCCCTGTCGCACGCCATCCTCGGCGGAGTTCCCCTGCACGAGAGCGACGACTACATCGTCTGCTACGTGACGGCCGACGAGGTCCGCGAGGTCGCCGCGGCCCTGGAACCACTGGACAGCCGGTGGATCGGCGAGCGCTTCGCCACGCTGACCTTCGACGCCTACCAGGGCACCGGCGACGCCGAGGACATCGCCTACACCCAGGCCTTCCTGCCCGGACTGAAGGACTTCTACAGCACGGCAGCGAAGAGCGGCCGGGCGGCCATCTTCACCGTCAGTCAGTAGGCCGGGGCCGGCTCAAGATCGCCGCGGTTGACGCCGTCGCCCGTCTCCAGACCACCACCTACGAGGCGCTGCGCGCCGACGAGGGCAACCGGGTGCCGCGGGGCTGGGCCTACGCGGTCCAGTACGGCGCCCAGGCCTGACCGGGCTCAAGCTTCTGCGGGGAAGGTCGGCCGCCCACGGGCGCGGCGGCCAGGCCCTCGCGGGTGCCGGAGACGATCAGCTCGCGAATGAACCGGCGAAGATGTGGAAGACCAGCCGGCCGCCGGGCGTCGTGGTGTCGAGCCGCTCGTGCACCACGATCCAACTCAGGCGCTTGGCCAGTCTCATCGCACCGGGGCGGTGGTGATTTTCAGGTCGATGCCGGTCAAGTCGCAACTGGCCGTCCATAGGCGTGCCGCGGTCGTGGTGTCGGCCAGGTGGTTCCAGATGGGTTCGACCGTGGGCGTACCGCGCAGCCCGAACACTCGGGGGCTCCACATCTGGCCGCCGCACACGCTCGGGTCGAGCACGGCCCGAACAGCGGGCCACGCGGCAGCCTCCTTGCCCTGGACGAGAAGGCCGAGCGGTAGGTGGCGCAGCCGCTCGCCGGTGGTCCGGACATGGACTGGCGGGCGCGAAGGGGTGAGGGAGTCGAGTGCGCCGCCGGGATGGACGACCACGCTCAGCGTCGTGCTGCCGGCAGCACTCAGGCGGCGGTCGAGCTCGAAAGCGAAGAACATCTGGGCCAACTTCGACCGCGCGTAGGCGCGCTTGGGCTGGTAGTCGTGCGTGCTCTGGAGATC
Organism: Kitasatospora sp. NBC_00374; assembly: GCF_041434935.1. Taxonomy (NCBI): domain Bacteria; kingdom Bacillati; phylum Actinomycetota; class Actinomycetes; order Kitasatosporales; family Streptomycetaceae; genus Kitasatospora; species Kitasatospora sp. NBC_00374. The sequence goes on from NZ_CP107964.1 coordinate 8,607,919, forward strand.
GTCGAGGTCCAGGCGTTCGGACTTGGCGGCGAAGCTGCCGGTGGTAACGATCCGGCTCCCCGGGGTTGCCATGAGCAGGGGGGCCAGCCAGTGGGTCAGTGCGAAGTGCCCGAGGTGGTTGGTCGCGAACATCAGCTCGTGGCCGTCCTTGGTCTTGCGGAGTGGTGGATGGTCGAGCGCCACGCCGGCGTTGTAGACGACCGCGTCGAGGCGGTCCAGCCCGAGCGCGTCCACGGATCCCTCGAGTGAGGCGAGATCGGCCAGGTCCAGAGGCAGGTGCTCCACCTTGGCAGCGGGGACGCGCGAGCTGATGGAAGCGATCGCGGCTTCGGCCTTCGCCATGTCGCGGCTACCGAGAACGACCGTGGCCCCGGTGCTGGCGAGTTGCTCGGCGACGAAGTACCCGATGCCCGCGTTGCCGCCGGTGATCAGGAAGCTCTTTCCCGCGGCGCGAGGCAGCCGGTGGACGTCCCACTGCGGGGCCTTGGGTACGGAGGGCATGGCGGGCTCCCGGAGCTTGGAGTGATCTGGAGGCGGGCGGGATCGCACCCTGACAAACCGGTGCCGCCCAGTCCCTACGGTCCTGGAGGCCACTCAGTGGACGTTAAGTCCCTTTTCTTTCGGTTCGTGATCGCTCGTTCGTGTGAACGTCGACCGTACTGGCGTGCCAGCCGGGGTTCGGGTGATGTTCTGCGGCGCATGGACAGACGGGCGTATCCGAGCGACTTATCGGACGAGCAGTGGGCGTTGATCGAGCCGATGATCACGGCCTGGAAGCAGGACCGGGTGGCGCGGTCGGCTACCGGGGATCCGGGGTCCTGCGATCTGCGGGAGATCGTGAACGCGATCTTCTACCAGAACCGGACGGGCTGTCAGTGGCGCTACCTGCCCCATGACCTGCCGTCCTGGTCGGCGGTGTTCTACTACTTCGGCCTGTGGCGCCAGGACGGGCTCGACCAGCGGATCCAGGAACTCCTGCGCTGCCAGGTGAGGGAGCGAGCCCGCCGATTAGAGGACCCGTCCCTCGTGATCATCGACACCCAGTCCGTCCGGGCGGCCGCCGGCGTCCCGAAGACCACGACGGGGCTGGACGCGAACAAGAAGGTGTCGGGGCGCAAGCGGGGACTGGCCGTGGACGTCCTGGGGCTGATCATCGGCGTTGTCGTCCTGGCCGCCTCCGCCCACGACAACGCCGCCGGCACCGCCCTGCTCGACCAGGTCGCCGAGCGGTGCGGGATGCGTCTGGAGAAGGCTCTGGTGGACCAGGGCTTCAAGGACGAGGTCGTCATCCACGGCGCTTTGCTGGATATCGACGTCGAGGTCGTCCGCCGCAACCCGGCCGACCAGGGCAAGGGTTTCGTCCCGCAGCCGAAACGGTGGGTGGTGGAGCAGACGAACGGCACCTTGATGCTGCATCGGCGCCTCGCCCGCGAGTACGACCACCGGCCCGACAACTCCGCCTCACGCGTCTACTGGGCCTCCACCGCGAACATGACCCGCCGCCTCACCACACCGGCCCCGGCCTGGCGCGACACCCTCGGACTGGCGGCGTGAACGTCGCCGAACTCCTGGCAGACCTCCAGAGCCGGCAGGACGAGGCCACCGCCCGGGCCGCAGAACTACGCGCCCGGATCGAAGAGCTCGCCGCCGATCTGACCCAGACCGAAGCGCGGCTCACGGACCTGGCCACCACCCGAAAGATCATCATGGAGGTCACGCCGGCAGGAACCGAATCCGAACCGCCCGAGACGAACACCACCTACCAGGCCATCGTGAACGCCTTCAACCAGCACCCCGCCCACGCATTCCGGGCACGCGAGCTGCACGAACTCCTCGGCATGCCCACCGACGAGGCGTCCGTCAACATCACCCGCAGCCGCCTCGGACGCCTCACTCGCCAAGGCTTCCTCACCCAACCCGGACGCGGCCGCTACCAGAAACGGACTTAACGTCCACTCACATCCCACCGACAGATCGCTGTCCCCACTGATAGCCGACCGACATTGCGCCCTGTGTCTCATCCAACCAAGTTGGCGCAGGTCAGCGGGATCCCCGGCGACTGACTTCCTCGACAACGGTCAGGGCAGGGTTCCGGGTTCGGCCGGCTCCACCCCTTCGATCGGGTGAGGTTTCAAGGCCTGCCGTGCATCGGAGTGGCGGAGTCTGACGAAACGCGTGCAGTGGCCGGTAGCGCGTGATGTGCAGCGCCCGCCCGTCACCGCGCCCCGACAGGATGCGCGTCCGGGCGGGCGCCGTGATGTCGGCACCCGTCCGGGAGATGACTGCAGGTCAGCTATCGGTGCTGCGGTCAGGGGACGCGCTCTCGTGTCGCCACCAGGTGGTGACACGTTGCCAGATGGATCTGCCGGGCCGGTTCTGCCGTTCGAGTAGGAGATTCGCGACCTCCCGCAGTTCTGCGGGCATGTCGCTGAGTTGCTCGCGCTCCCAGTAGCGGACGATCCTGCGCTGTAGGTCCTCCCTGTCGAAGTGGTTGGTGCATTGGAGGACCACGGCCTCGTCCGCGGTGCTCATCGCAATGGCCGCACCATCGCAGGTGAAGGCCGCGGCGTACTCACCTTCGTCGACGTCGATCGCCTCCATCCATCCTGCGGCGTCCTGCACGGAGGTGAACACCATGAGGTCTCCGTGCTGGTCGAAGACGAACACGGGGTCTGGGGGCGGATTCATGCCGGGCATCGTGTCAGCGACCGAGGTCATGGCGGGTGCGGCGGCTCTGCGCTTGGCGGTGGTGCCGGCGAGCCGGTAGGATTCGGCGCCGGTCTCGATGGTGTGGGCGTCGAGGGTCAGCCGGTCGACGATGGCCTGGCAGAGCCACTTGTCGGTGAAGGTCTCGTCCCACTCGACGAACGGTCTGATTCGAGGCGATCGCGATCGCGTGCCTCTCCTTGCGCTCGGTGAAGATCTGGAACAGCGGCTCGGCGCCGTGCCGGTCGAGCTTGACGTAGCCGAGCTCGTCCAGACCGCGACTGATGACCATCCGTCAGCGAAACGGCAGACCTATCACCTCAAAGAGCTGATGTCAGTAAGGGGGGCGGCGCCGTGCACAGCACCACGTCCTACCAGCTCACTTACGATGATCTGTACTGAGGCCTGCTGAGCGTCTACGGAAGCCGCGGGCGTGTCTGGTGGCGTGACGACCAGCCAGGGCTGACTGCCCTTCAGGGCCGGAAGGCGGCTGACGCGGTCAGCGGCAGGCTGTAGCCGCTGACGACGGGGCCCCGACAGCGTGGTGCGCTGAGCGCCCCTGCTCGGCACTCACGGAGTAGCTCCCTGCACGCCGTTCGAGACTCGACGGACCGGGCCACCTGTGGGCGCGTCAGGGCGTCGAGGCGGCAGAGGCGACACGCTGGTCCGTGTAAGGGACGATCTCGGTGGCCGCCCGGGAGGCTTCCCGCTCGTCGATCCGGGCCGTCCAGGTGGGATCGCGCACGATGGCCTCCAACTTCTCCAGGCTCAGGGGCGGTTGCTCGGTGAGGACGGTCTCGCGCCGGGTCTTCCATCCTTGATCTTCGCAGGGAATCCCGGCCTTCAGGCCGGGCGGGAATGCGATCCCTGGCACGGAGGCGCGGAGCGCCGGAGGTCTCTGCGCCTCCGTGGTGACGGTCAAACGGGGCGCTTCTGGTTCTCGATGTAGTCCTTGACGATGCTGAGCGGTGCGCCGCCGCAGGACCCCGCGAAGTACGAGGGTGCCCAGAAGACGGACCCCATGCCGATCCGGTTGATGCGCCCGGTGTACTCGGCCCGCAGGTAGCGGGAGCTGACGCCCTTGAGGCTGTTGACCAGCTTGGAGACGGAGACCTTCGGCGGGTAGTGCACCAGGAGGTGGACGTGGTCGCCCTCGCCGTTGAACTCCCGCAGCTCCGCGCCGAAGCCGTCGCACACGTCGCGCATGATCATCTCGCAGCGCGTCAGCATCTCGTCGTTGAAGATCTCACGCCGGTACTTGGTGACAAACACCAAGTGTGCGTGCAGGTTGTAGATGACATGGTTTCCCCGCCGTATATCGGGGTCTGGTTCCCAACGTGGTGACATGGGCCAAGCGTAGTATGATCAATCGTCAGCACCGGGAGGGGGTGGACCGGATGATCCGAGCGTACAAGTTCCTCATGCGGCCCACCGTGGGTCAGACACAGGCACTCGCCGAGATGCTGCGGGATCACTGTTCGCTCTACAACGGGGCGTTGCAGGAACGCCGCGACGCCTACCGGCACCCGTCGAAGACGAGCGTCAAGTACGGGATGCAGTCGGCGCAGCTCAAGGACATCCGGGCATTCGACCCGGAGCGTCAGGGCCGGTGGTCGTTCTCCTCCCAGCAGGCGACTCTCCGCCGTCTCGACAAGGCGTTCGCGGCGTTCTTCCGCCGGGTCAAGTCCGGTGAGACGCCCGGCTACCCCCGGTTCCGGGGTGTGAACTGGTTCGACACGGTCGAGTTCCCGAAAGACGGGGACGGCTGCCGGTGGGACTCCACCCCGCACGACCCCGTCACTCGCGTCCGGTTCCAAGGCGTCGGACACGTCAAGGTCAATCAGCACCGGGCCGTGGTCGGCAAGGTCAGAACCGTCAGTGTCAAGCGCGAGGGCCGCAAGTGGTTCGTCGTGCTGACCGCCGAGCAGGACCAGCCCGAGCAGCTGCCCGCGACGGGCAGCGTGGTCGGCATCGACCTGGGCATAGCCAACTTCCTTGCCGACTCCAACGGCGAGTTCGTGCCCAACCCGCGCCACGCCCGCACCGTCGCCGCGAAGATCGAAGCCGCACAGCGGGCCCTTGCCCGGTGCAAGCGGCGCAGCAACCGCCGCCGCAAGGCCGTGGCCAAGGTCGCCGACCTCCACCGCAAGGTCCGCCGCCAACGCCTCGACCACGCCCACAAGACCGCCCTTGGACTGGTCCGCGCGCACGACTTCATCGCGCACGAAGACCTCAAGATCCGCAACATGAGCAAGGCCCCCAAGCCGAAGCCCGACCCCGATCAGCCGGGCGTTTTCCTGCCCAACGGGTCCGCCTCAAAGGCCGGACTCAACCGCAGCATTGCCGACGCCGGATGGGGGGTGTTCCTCGCGGTCCTGCACGCCAAGGCTGAAAGTGCCGGACGGGAATTGATCGCCGTGGACCCCCGCAACACCTCCCGGACCTGCCCCGAATGCGGGCACGTCGCCAAGGAGAACCGGCCCGCACAGGAGAAGTTCCACTGTCAGCGGTGCGGCCACCACGCGCACGCTGACACCGTGGGAGCACTCAATGTTCTACGGGCCGGGCTGGTCCGTCGCTAAGCCGTACCGGCATAGCGAGAAGCCCCCGGCTTTAGCCGGGGGAGGAGTCACGAGGCTGGTGGTGCTGACGGCGACACGTACGCCGTCCGCGCGCAGCAGGTCGGCACCGCGTTGGATCTGGGTGAAGACCCGTCCCTCCCACACCAGCAGCCTGCCGCCGTCCGGCAGCACGGTGGTCCGGCAGTAGGCCAGTGGGCCGCGGGAGGCGCAGGCGAAGAAGTCGTCGGCGCCGGCCGCGTGCTTCGGATCGGGGGTCCAGCCCGGTTCGACCACCACCCCGACCGCCGCGGACCCGTGGCCGCCGTCGTAGGTGACCTCGCCCCGCGCTTCCGGCCGGCTCTGGTCAGGCAGACTGTCGCGCCCGCTGAATGCGCCGATCGGCGAGCCGGCCGGGAGCGGCGCGATCAGCTTCCCGACCGCCGCCCGCCCGGTCAGCGGCACCGTGCTGGCCGTGGTGTTGCCGGTGGCCGGGCCGGGCGGCTGGGCGGCCGCGGTCGTCGCCGGTGCGACCTGCGGGTGCGCGTGCGGCAGCGCCAGCACGCCGCCGACCGCCAGCGTGCCGACCGCCGTGACTGTGGCCGCCGTTGCTACCCGTCGTCGCAGGCGGATCGCCCTTCCCTCGGCGGTCGCGCCGGCGACCAGCGCCGCCAGGTCCGGTGTGGCCCCGCCGACCACCTGCCCGAGCACCTCTCGCAGGTCTTCCCGTCCCGGTCCGATTCGTCCATTCCGTCCATGCTCCTCGTCCTCTCCTGGGTCCTTCACGATGAGTCGTCATTCACGATGAGCCGGCGGGTCCGGCCGCGCGGTGCGGCTACCCACCGAGGTCGATCAGTTGTTCTCCCAGCTGCGTCGGCAGCCGGTTCAGGGCCCGCAGGCTGCGGGCCCGCACCGCGCCGACGGTCAGAGCGAGTGCGGCGGCGGTCTCCTCGACGCTCTGCCGCTCCGGCAGTTCGCCCATGGCGGGCCGCTTGCCTGAACGCCGCAGGCGCCGGTGCGAGAGGTAGGTGCGGACCAGGACGCTGCGCGCGTACGCGTCCGGGCTGTCGGCCCGTCTCACCCGTCCCCAGGAGGCGTAGATCCGGGCGAGGGCGCTCTGAGTGAGGTCCTCTGCCAGGTGCCAGTCTCCGCACAACAGGAGTGCCGTCCGAAAGAGCGCGGTTCCCCTTGTATGAGCGAATTCCTCGAACTCCCGTCGGCTCTCCGCCCCTTGTCTGATGCCGATCACGTGCCGTCCCCTCCGGTGCCGTCGTCCGGGAGGTAGACGCGTGAGGCCCGGCAGCGCGTTACGAGGCCCGGAGGGAAAATTCGGCCGGCGCACCGGGGACACAACCGCACCCGGCTACGCGCACGGGTCGACGAGGGCGGCGGCGAAGACCGCGAGGACGGATCGAACGGCGGCCTGCGCAGAGGCGCTGACCGGCGAACACCATCCGCGGCGCGCCCGAAGCACTGCGGCGGCGGTGTCGGCCGCTGCCGACCGGTGGTGCGCGCCTCCGCGGCTGCGCCGACCGTGCGACTCCGGCGCCCGGGCTTTTGACGGATTCCAGGCGTGCGCAGACTCATCGAGCCGACGGGGCCAGTGTGGACATCGCGCGGCACGCCTGCGTACAGGGGGGTGCGCCCGGGCCTGCGCCGCCGCAGCGTCAACCACCGGTATGCCGTTCCATCCCCAGGTCGAGACGGATAGCTGGTGGCCAGCATGCGTTCGGATCACGTCGTATTCGGTGGTACTGCTGGCGTACCGCACGGCTGTGGCGCGCGAGTCCCGGTTCTCCCGGGCGAGCGTGCCCGCTTCGATCGTGGGGGCCTCGGTCCTGCCCGGACCAGTCGAAGGTGATGGTCTTGCTGGACTGGCCGGTGCGGTTCCAGGCGAAGCCGAAGGCACCAGCCTGGTCGGTGGTGGCGCGGCCCCCAGGTGGCGAGCTGGCCGGGGCCGGTCTCGCAGCGGGGAGGTTGGTCGACTGTACGCGGGCGACGGCCCGGGGTGGTGGGGCCGGTGAGCGCCTCGGCGCATCGCCACGACCCTCGCTGGGGAGTGCGCCGATTTGCCTATACCTTGTAGGTTAATGCATATTCGACGTAGCAAATTTGAGAGTAGGTGATGGTTGTGGTTCGGGCAGGACTGAGCCCGGAGCGGCTGACGCTCGCCGGTGTGGAACTCGCCGATGAAGCCGGTTTCGACCAGGTGACCCTGTCGGCGCTCGCCCGGCGTTTCGATGTGAAGCCCGCGAGCCTGTACTCGCACCTGAAGAACTCCCACGAGCTCAAGACCCGGATCGCGCTGTTTGCGCTGGAGGAACTCGCCGACCGGGTCGCCGACGCCGTGGCCGGACGCGCGGGCAAGGACGCCCTGACAGCCTTCGCGAACGCCTACCGGGACTACGCCCGCGCGCACCCCGGCCGGTACGAAGCGGCCCGATACCGGCTCGACCCGCAGACCGCCGCGGCAAGCGCCGGCGTCCGGCACGCGCAGATGACACGGGCGATCCTGCGCGGCTACGACCTGGCGGAGCCGGACCAGACGCACGCGGTCCGCATGCTGGGCAGCGTCTTCCACGGCTATGCCGCCCTGGAGGCGGCCGGCGCCTTCGACCACACGGACATCGCCGCACAGCAGTCCTGGGCCTGGACCCTGGACACCCTCGACACCGCACTGCGGAGCCGGTCCACCCCCTGACCGGCCATGTGTCACCCGGCCGGCGTTCCCCCACACCGACCCCGATTCCCTACGCCCCTCCCCACCCTCACCCAGAAAGGACCAGAGGGCTCAAGGCCATGAGCACCGAACAGAACCTGATCACCACCCCCATCACCGCCGACTTTCTACGCGGGCACCTCGACGTGGAGAAGACCGCGCACGGTCTGCTGCCGCACCGGCTGCCGGCCTGGGCGCGCCGCCAGATCCCCGACGACCTGCTGGCCGTGGCCGAGGCCCAGCCCTCCGGGGTCCGGCTGGCCTTCCGTACCAGCGCCACCACCATCGACTTGGACGCCCTGCCCACCAAGCGCGTCTACCTGGGCTTCCCGCCCCCACCGGACGGCGTGTACGACCTGCTGGTCGACGGCCGGCTCACCGCCCAGTCCACCGTGGAAGGCGGGAACCTCCGCACGATCACCGACATTCAGACCCAGACCGCGGAGTTCACCGCGGGACCGGCGGGCACCGCCCACTTCACCGACCTCCCGGCAGGCGAGAAGAACATCGAGATCTGGCTCCCGCACACGGAGATCACCGAGGTCATCGCCCTGCACACCAACGCCCCCGTCGAGCCGGCGCCGGACAACGGGCGCAGAGTATGGCTGCACCACGGCAGTTCCATCAGCCACGGCTCGAACGCCGTCTTCCCCAGCACGATCTGGCCCGCCCTGGCCGCGTCCACAGGCGGTGTGGAACTGATCAACCTCGGATTCGGCGGCAGCGCACTGGTGGACCCGTTCACCGCACGTGCTATGCGTGACACCCCCGCCGACCTGATCAGCGTCAAGCTCGGCATCAACGTCGTCAACAGTGACACCATGCGTTTGCGCGCCTTCGCCCCCGCCATCCACGGCTTTCTCGACACCATCCGCGAGGGCCACCCCACAACCCGCCTGCTCCTCGTCTCCCCCGTCCTGTGCCCGACCCACGAGAACACCCCCGGCCCCCTCATGCCGGACCTCTCAAGCGGAACCCTCAAGTTCAAGGCCACCGGCGACCCGGCCGAGACCGCCGCCGGACGGCTGACGCTCACGATCGTCCGCGACGTCCTGGCCGACATCGTCAAGCAGCGATCCGCCGAGGACCCCAACCTCCACTACCTCGACGGACGCGACTTGTACGGCGAGAGCGACCACGAGGAGTTCCCGCTTCCGGACGCGATCCACCCCAGCCCCGAAGGGCACCAGCGCATCGGCGAGAACTTCGCCAAGCTCGTGTTCGCGAACGACGGCCCCTTCACCACCACGACCGGCTGACCCGGACACCCCCGACCGGCGAGGAGAGCGTGCCTGCCCAAGGCTGGCAGGAACAATCCCGGGGCAGGGGGAGGCTACGAGGGAGGTAGCCCTTGCAGGCCGCTTACCCGTGGCGGCTGGCGCGGGCAGCCGGACCGGCAGTCAGAGTCGGTGAGCCCTTTTCAGCGGTCGGCGGCACCGAACCAACGGTCCGCGGTCTGTTCGAACTGCGTGTGGTCGGGGTCGTCGGCGGTTGCCCAGGCGACCGTGCCGTCGGGCCGGACCAGCACGGCACGCAGTCCGAGGTCGTTTCGCACCGGCCCGGCCGCATACCGGATCCGGCTCTTGCGGCGCGTGGCCGGACCGTGCAGGGAGCGGTCGGCGGTGAGATCCAGTACGACGCCCCGTCCGTCCTGCATCAGATCTGCGAGGCGGGTGCCGTCCTCCAGACGGAGGTCCGGGGCGTCACGGCCGATCAGCGGGTGCTCGCTGCCCAGGTCGTAGCGGTTCGACGTCCCCGATGCCCTCGTGAACACGTAGGTCGTTCCGTCCCGTGTCCCGATGAGGTCACGGATGACTTGCTGGACCGCCTGACCGTGCGCGTCCGGCGTCATGACCGCGGTCTGTGCGCGCGTCCAGTCCAGCGCGCCGGCGCCGATCGGATGGCGCTCCGAGGTGTAGGTGTCGAGAAGCCCGCCCGGGGCGTGACCGCGTACGGTCGCCGCGAGCTTCCAACCCAGGTTCATCGCGTCTCCGATACCGAGGTTGAGTCCCTGCGCTCCGAGGGGCGAGTGGATGTGCGCGGCATCCCCCGCGAGCAGGATCCGTCCCTTTCGGTACGTCGTCGCCTGCATCGCCCGGTCGGTGAAGGTCGAGACGAGCCGGACCTCGCTCAGCGTCACGTCGGTGCCGGACACCCGGCGTAGAACCGTCTGGAGATGTTCGCGGGTCGGCCGCTGTGAGCGGTCGAAGGCGCCGCCGTCGGGGTCCAGCATGCCGATGTAGTCCTTCGCCGGCGTCCGCAGGTACATGCCCGTCGGCGTCAGATGGAATCCGGGGCGCAGCTTCTCGGGATCGGCGACGGTGGCGAGCACGACGTAGCCGGTGAACCGCGGTTCGCTGCCGACGAAGTCGAAGCCCGCGAGCCCACGCACCGCGCTGCGGCCGCCGTCGCAGCCGACGAGCCAGCGCGCCGTGTACTCGTGCTCACCGGCCCGCGCGACCACCCTCTCGTCGTCCTGGGTGATGCCCGAGACCGTGACGCCGCGTCTGACCTCCACACCGACCTCGGCCGCCCGCTCGGACAGCACCGTCTCGACCGCTTCGAGGTTCGTCATCACGCCCTCGGACGCCGGGCCGGGCAACCGGAACGGCAGGGCGGTGACATCGATGTCGGCCGGATCGAGCATCAGGCCGGCGAAGTGGCCCGCGCTTCGAGGGGGTTGCGGCTCGTCCCTGTCGGAGTCCGTACCGGGGACGTCGGCGACGCCCGAGGCCGTCAGCAGCGGGTGCAGCATGCCGCGGCGGTGGAACGCCGCGACCGACGCGGCGGACAGGCCCCGCATCCCGAGTGGGTCCGCCTTCCACGGGGAGCGGAGCTCCGGCTCCCGCTCCAGCACCAGGACGGAGCAGCCCGCCAGGCCGAGCTCACAGGCGAGGAACAGTCCCACCGGGCCGGCCCCCACGATCGCCACGTCGTACACGGCGCTCACCGGCCCTGCTCGTTGATCATGTTGACCAGGCCCTGAGCCGTGTTGCCCTCGGAGTCGATGCCCTGGACCTCGGCGCCGTCGAACATGACCTCTTCGGTGGGGCGCAGGAACATGGCCTCCTCGTACGCGCCGAGCGCGGCCTCGACGTCGTCGGGGTGCGCGGCGAGGGCCTGGCCGAGTTCGGCGCCGTCGAGCATGGCCAGGTTGGCACCCTCGCCGTTCGGGGCCGCGAGGTGGGCGGCGTCGCCGAGCAGGGTCACGCCCGGCACCCGGTCCCACCGGAGCCCGGTCGGCAGGGCGTAGTGGGGGCGCAGTACCGGTGGGGTGTCGGTGTCGGTGATCAGCGCGGTGAGTTCCGGCGCCCAGCCCTCGAATTCCTGCGCGATCCGTGCGGTGGCGGTGGCGGAATCGGTGAAGTCGATGGCGGCGAACCAGTCCCGCTCCCGGGTGAGTTGCGCGTAGGTGTGCACGGTGGCCCCGCTCTCCCGGTGGGCGAAGATCTCCTTGCCCGGCGAGGGCGCGATCATCGACCCGCCGCCGACCGCCTTCGCGGCAGCGGTGTGCCGGGTGTCGGCCTCGAAGAGGTAGGTCTCGACGAACGAGGTGCCGGCGTACTCGGGGGTGGCGTCGCACAGCAGCGAGCGGACCCGTGACCACGCGCCGTCCGCGCCGACCAGCAGGCTCGTGACCACGGTGCACCCGCAGGCGAACGTCACCTCGTGGCTGCCCTTTCCGAGCGCACGGACGTCGCTGGCCTTGTGGTCCCACCGGACGGTGCCGGCCGGGAGCGAGTCGAGCAGTATCCGTCGCAGCTCCCCGCGCATCACCTCGGGGCGGCCGCCGCCGTCGTCGGCCCTGTCCGTCAGGACGGTCCCGTCCGTGTCGAGGACCCGCATCGTCTGGCGCCCCTCGACGACGATCGCGTGGAAATCGTCCATCAGATCCGCCGCCTGGAGGGCGAGCTGCCCGTTGTAGTCGTGGATGTCGAGCATTCCGCCCTGCTCGCGCGCGGCCGGGGAGGGATCGGCCTCGTAGACCCTGGACGGGATGCCGTTGACGTGCAGGACGCGGGCCAGGACGAGCCCGCCGAGTCCGGCGCCGATGATCGTGACAGGGCTGTTCATGATGCTGGCTCCTTAAGGGAACTGACCGCCCGGCGAAGTGAGGCCGGCACCTGCGGAATGACAGGCACTCGAACGGTGACGCGGGCCGCTCACACGGGGCTCACACGGCGCTGACGCGGTCGTGCCGACAGCCGGACCGGAAGCCAGGTCGGCGCAATTTGGGGACTCAGGCTCGCGTACAGGAAGATCGGGGAATGGACGGCGATACGCGGCTTCGCATCACGCTGCTCGGCGAGTTCCAGGCGACTCGCGGTGACGCCGTCCTGCCCGTCGCGGGGGCGCGGCTGCAGGCTCTGGTCATACGGCTGGCCCTCGCCGGCGGTCGCCCGGTCCCACAGGGCGTGCTGGTCGACGCGATCTGGGCCGAAAAGCCGCCGGCCGACCCCGCCCACGCCCTGCAGGCCCTCGTTTCACGGCTGCGCCGGACCCTGGGCTCGGCCGGTTACGTCACGCGGGCCACGGGCGGCTACCGGCTGGACGTGGCCGCGTCCGACGTGGACGCGCTGCGGTTCGAGCGGCTCGCCGCCGTCGGGCGGGACCGCCTGCGCGCCGGCGACCGTCATGCCGCGGCAGCCGTGCTAGGCGAGGCCGTGGCACTGTGGGGCGATCACCCGGGCACCGAGCCGACGGCCGTCGCCCCGGTGGCACCCGCCGTCGCGACCGGGCTGGCCCACACCTCGGTCGAGGCTGTGGTCGCCCTCGCCGACGCCGAGGTGTCCCTGGGCCGTGCCGATGCCGCCGCCGCCCGGCTGACCGCACTTCTCGCCGACCACCCCGTCCATGAGCGGGCGGCCGCGCTGCTGCTGGACGCGCTCGCAACCCAGGGCCGCCGGGCCGAAGCACTGGCCCGGTACGAGCAGGTCCGCGAGACCCTGGCCGCCGAACTCGGCACCGACCCGGGCGCCGCCCTGCGCGACCGCCACGCGCGCCTGCTGCGCGCCGAGCAGCCGGCCCCGGCCGCCGGCCCCTCGCGGACCGCGGCCGACCACCTGCCCGCGCCGCTGACCGGTTTCGTCGGGCGCCGTGACGACCTCGCCCGGATCGACGCGCTGCTCGCTGCGGGCCGTCTGGTCACCGTGATCGGTCCCGGTGGTGCCGGCAAGACCCGGCTCGCCGTCGAGGCCGCCCGCCGCCGGAGCCAGGGGTACCGCGACGGAGCCTGGATGATCGACCTCGCCTCGGTCACCGAGCCTGCCAAGGTGGGCGTGACCCTGCTCGCCGGGACCGGGCTGCGTGGCGGCGCGATCGAGGCCCGGACCCGGGGCGAGGGCGACGAAGTGGACGTACTCGTCGGCCGGCTCGGTGGCCGGGAGAGCCTGCTGCTCATGGACAACTGCGAGCACCTGATCGACGCCGTGGCCCACCTGGTCACGGCGCTGCTTTCGCGTTGCCCCGGGCTCAGCGTCCTGGCCACCAGCCGCGAGCCCCTCGCGGTCGACGGCGAGGCGCTGGTGCCGCTCGGCCCGCTCACGCTGCCCGGCCCCGGCGACGATGTCGAGCAGGCCCGGAGGGCGGAGGCCGTACGCCTGTTCGCCGAGCGGGCCGCAGCCGTGTGCCCCGGCTTCGAGGTCAACGAGGCGACGCTGCCCGAGATCCGGCAGGTGGTGCGCAGCCTGGACGGGATGCCGCTGGCCCTCGAACTGGCCGCGGCCCGGCTGCGGACGCTGTCGCTGCCCGAGCTGGCCGACGGGCTGTCCGACCGGTTCCGGCTACTCACCACCGGCAGCCGGACCGCGCTGCCCCGCCATCGGACCCTCGGCGCGGTCATCGCCTGGAGCTGGGACCTGCTCAGCGAGCACGAACGCATGGTCGCCGATCGCGTCTCGGTCCTGCCCGGCGGTGTCACCTCGGCCTCGGCCACCGCCGTCTGCGCGGGTACGGCGGTGCCCGCCTCGGACGTCCCCGACCTGCTCGCGGCCCTGGTCGACCGGTCGCTACTGCAGCTCGCACCCGAGCCGGGCCGCTACCGGATGCTGGAGACACTGCGGGAGTACGGCACGGAGCGGCTGGCCGGCACGAACGGCCTCGGCACCGTCCGTGACCTGGCCGCCGGACACTTCGCCGGTCTGATGGCCCGCTACGACCCCCAGCTGCGCGGGCCCGCTCAGTCGGCAGCGGTGCGTGTGATCGGCGCCGAGTACGACAACACGCTCGCCGCCCTGCGCCGGCGATGCGACACCAACGACGCCCCCGGCGCGCTCTCGCTCGGCCTGGATCTGACCTGGTACTGGCAGATGCTGGGCCGGACCTCCGACGCGGCCCACTGGCTGGGCAAGGCGCTGGCGGTGCCCGGCAGCGGGCCGACGCCCGAGCGCGACTGCGCGCACGCGATATACCTGCTCAACCGGGGCGACACCCGGCCCGTCACGGCGACCGGGGAGGCCACGGACGCCCGGGCCGGGATCCTCGAACTGGCCGACCGGCTGCTCGCATATCCGGAGCTGCCCGGCCCGTACGGCGCGCTCGCCGCGCTCCCTCTCGCCTTCCTACAGGCGGAGAGGACACAGGGACAGAAGACCACACCCGCGATCATCGATCGGCTGGCCGACGGCGACGACGTGTGGCTGGCCGGGCTGGCCCGCATCTTCCGCGCCCAGTTCACCGAGAACGCGGGCGAACTCGACCGAACGCGCACCGACGTGGAGGCGGCCCTGGCCTGCTTCCGGCAAGTCGGCGACTGCTGGGGCCAGTCCGAGGCCCTGCCGCTGCGGGCCCGGCTACGGCAGTACGACGGCGACCTCGACGGCGCGCTCGCCGACCTGCGCGAGGCCCGATCACTGACAGACGAGTTCGGCACGCTCAACCTCGCCGACACGGTCTTCGGCGACCTGCGCTGGATCGACCTGCACATACGACGCGGGGATACCGACCTGGTGATCGCGTTGATCGACTCGGCCCGGCAGCGGGCGCTGCGCACGCGAGCTCCGGCGATGCGGCTCCTGGTCGACGCGTGGGAGGCCGGCTTCCGAGTGCGGCTCGGCGAGCTGGAACGGGCGCGGGAACTCCTCGACACAGCCGAAAGGGACCTCCCCGACGACATCCCCTTCCCCGGGGACCACGCACGGACGCTCATCGGCACCGCACGCGCCTCGTTCCGACTGCGGACGGGCGACCCGACTGGCGCGCAGAAGGCGCTGACGACGGCCCACGCGGCGGCACTGCGGACCCGGGACCTCCCCATCCTGGCCGTCGTGGCGGTCCATACGGCCGCCCTCGCCGACGCACTCGAACTGCATCACCAAGCCGCGGTCCGGCTCGGCGTAGCCTCTCGCCTGCGCGGCACGCACGACCGCACCGACCCGCAGGTGCGCGACGTCACCCGCAGCGCACAGGCCGCGCTGGGCGCGGACTCCTTCGCCGCAGCGTACGGAATGGGCTGGGAGCTGGACCACAGGACGGCCGTGACCGAGGCCGACCCCGCCCGGCTGTCCCGGGACCAGCGGACGCGCTGATCCGCAACCAGCCACCCGGCCGGGTGAGCGACGTCGCGACCGGCGGCCCGCCCCGGTGGCGCCGCAGAAGGCGCACCGGCTGCCGCGGCGGGCCAGCCACTCGCTCGTGGTTGACTCCGATACCGATACCGAGACACGGGCAGGGCAGGGCAGTGCTGGACGGCCCTGCCCCAGCCCGGGGTGCCGTGAGCAGAAGGCCGGAGCAGATGCCTGGGCGTGACGGGCGGCGGCGCAGGCTTCCTCGTCGACCCGGTATCCGGGCGGGGCCGCATCTGCTGACGACGCCTCCGAACCTCATTCTGAAATGATCAGTCAGACGGTGCGGCTATCGGACAACTACAGGGTCGGGGATGCGGGGGTTGCCCTCTCCCGCCGCGTTCCAGGTGCAGACGAAGGCGACGTAGTGGTGTCCGGGGGTGAGCCCTTCCACGCGGGCAGAGTGTGTGGAGGGGTCGTAGCCGTGGATGGTGGACCACACGAGGGGGGTGTCCTGGTCGTACACCCACAGGGCGTAGCGGGTGATGGTGTCGGTGTGGGGGCCTGTGGCCGGGGTCCAGGTGACGTTGATGGCGCCCGCGTCGGGCGTCACGGTGACGGTTTCCGGCGGCGCGGCGGTGGTGGGGTGTGCGGTGCCGCCGACGGGTGGCGACCAGTCGGATCTCCGGTCGGCCGTGTTCCCGGCCACGGCTCGTACGCGGACTTGGTAGGTGTGGCCTTCGTTGGGCTGGCCGTTGAACTGCCAGGAGAGGTCGAACCGGTTGGCCGGGGTGGAGGACGGCTCCAGGCGGCGTCGGGGTCGCCGGTGGTGTCGCGCCACTCGATGTCGTACGAGTGCGCGCCGAGGATCTTCGACCAGGTGACGGTAACTCCCTGCTGGGTGCCGTCGAACTGCAGGTTGGCCGGGGTGACGACGCCGAAGGGCAGTAGTGCCGCCGGTTCTCTCGGGTCTTCGCCGCCGATGCCGAACGAGCGGTGCAGCGTGCTGCCGAACGCGCGGGCGATGCGGTACTCGCCCAAGGCGTTGGGGTGCAGTCCGTCGTACGTCGACTCGCAGGTGCTGGCGGCTGGATCGCAGCCGTAGGCGGCGTCGATGTCGGCCAGCGCGACCGGGGATGTGACAGTGCTCCAGGTGGGGAGCGCCGTGGCGAGGGCCTCGTTGTAGTCGGTGGTGCGCTGCGGCAGTTGCGGGTTGGCGCTGCCCAGGGTGGTGCGGTGGGGGACGTTGCCCACGACGATGCGGGCGTTGGGGTTGACGGCCCGGACGTTGTCGATGAATTGCTTCATCGTGGGGACGAGGCCGGGGCCCGCGCCGAGCCACCCGATGTCGTTGAATCCGAGCTCGACCAGGACGACGTCGGGAAGCTGCTGGTGGTCCTTGAGCTGGTTCATGACCGAGGTGATGGTGTTGGTGCTCTGACCCAGCTGACGGCCCCACATCGCGTAGTGGCGCGATCCCGTGGCGAGGAACTCCGCGGGCGAGTTCGAGGCGTAGACGCCGGCGAACCCGGCGGGATCCGGCTCCTGATCGTTAGGAGGCTGAGTGGCCGAAGGCGGTTCGGGGGCGTGCGGCTCGTCCGCCACGTGGGTCCCGGTCAAGGGACCGACGAAGGTCGCCTTCACGCTCTCCTGCCGGAGCCAGTCCCACAGGCGCCGGCGCCAGGTGGAGTTGCCCTCGTACCCGTTGCTGATCGAGTCACCGACCACGAGAACGTTGCCGACGTCCTGAGGAGTTCGGTTGTCCAGATCGTCGTCACCCATGGGGGACTCGAAGAGCCACGTATAGGGGGACGAGTCGATGACGATGGTGGATTCCGCGACCTTCTTCTCGGGCTGCAGATAGACCTTGGTGGTCGCCATCGCTCGTTGCCTGCCTCCTGCAGAGCCAGTACACCCACATCCCTGTCGTTCAGGGCTGCTCTGACGGCGGTATGCCAACGCGACTCGCGTTGGCCATTGGTCCAGTCGCTCTGGCCCCGCATGTTCAACTGGGCCACCGCCCCGTTCATCGCGGGGACGGCGTGGGCGGGCGCGGCCACCGGGCCGGCGAGGGTAAGGGTGGTGGTGACGAGCGCGAGTATCGCGCAGACCGCGAACCAGCCTCGCGAGCGCCCGCCCCACGCGCGGTCGCGGCGGGGGACAGGACCACGCTGCCCTGCCGCCCGGGGTCTTCCCTCTCCCGAGGGCCTGTGTCGCCCTCGCGACGGAGTGGGAGCGGAGCCCCGTAAGGCCCAGCCCCTCCTGTTGTGAGCCAAGTCCACCTGTGTTTCTTCCTCCTGGTCAGACGTCCTTGGGCATGCCGGGTCCGCTTCTCGGGATCCGGATTCCGGCCATGACCGCCTCGAGTCGTCGTTCAACCGCGGTGTGCCGACTTCGGGGTGATCGAGGGATCGGTGCCGTGGCCGGGAGCATGGACCGGGCGCGTCTGCGCAATCCGCCCGGCTCGCTGCCAGCGTGGAGTTCCACGGCGCACCGCCCCCGGGGGACTGCCGTTGCCTCCGGGGTGCCCCCTTCCGGCCTGTGCCCTTCTCTGGGTCTTCAGGGTGAGGGCGTGTGCGGTGCGGGGCTGGGGGCCGGGCTCTGGGTGAGGCGCCGCGTGTGCGTGGTGGTGGGCATGGGCCGGTCCGGCGCAGGGGCGGCTTCCCGCGCCAGGCCGTTGAAGGCGGCGAGGACCAGACGTTCGGTCTGACGTTCGACGCCTTGCCGGTCGTCGATGTGTACGAGGCCGTCGATGAGCAGGACAGCCAGGCCGTGGATGCCGGCCCAGACCACGAATTCGGCGCCCGGGCGGGCTCCCGGGGGCAGGTGGCCCGTGTCGGTCAGACGGTCGAGTTCGGTGGTGAGCACGTCGTGCGGGTGGGGTGAGATGGCGGACTGCGCCGTTGTGGCGCCGCCGCGGAAGACGAGCCGGGCGACGGCCGGGTCCTCGACGGCCCAGGTGACATAGGCGCGCCCGCATGCGGCGAGGCGTTCGGGACCCTGCTCCGGCGCCGCGTCCATGGTGTCGCGCAGGCGATTCCCCAGCCGGGCCAGCACGACCTCGGACAGGGCGGATACGAGTGCGTCACGCGAGCCGAAGTGGTGGTAGGCGGCGCTCGGGCTGACACCGACCCGCGCCGATGCCTCACGCAGCGACCAGCCGTCGGCACCCCGCTCTCGTACGAGGGCCTCCGCCGCGTCGAGCAGCGCGCCGCGCAGGTCCCCGTGGTGATATCGCTTCTTCGCCATGCCCCCATCTTAACAGTGCTCAGATTGGGTGATACGCTCGGACTCAATCTCAACGCTGTTCAGATCTGGAGTTCGTGCCATGCACCCCACCGACCCCACGCCTCTCGCCTCCGACGGCGCACCGGATGTCCTGCAGGGCCCCCCGCCCGTCGTAACGGGAGCTCCCGTCGAGGTGTCCGAGGGCGTTTTCGTCATCCCGGACCACCGCGTCGAGCTGGTCCCCAACGTCGGCATCGTCCTCGGGGAGAAGGCCGCGCTGGTCATCGACACCGGCATCGGCCCCCGCAACGGCGCGCTGGTGCTGGAACAGGCCCGGCGCCTGGCCGGCGACCGCCGCCTGTACCTGACCCTCACCCACTTCCATCCTGAGCACGGCTTCGGCGCGCAGGCGTTCAAGGGAGCCGCCACGATCGTCTACAACAGCAGCCAGCGCGCCGAACTGCGGCGCAAGGGAGCCGGCTATCTCGGCATGTTCAAAGGTCTGAGCCCCGCAGTCGCCGCCGAACTCGAAGGAGTCGAACTGGTCGACCCCGATCTGGTCTACGAGGGCGAGGTCGAGATCGACCTCGGCGGCCGTACCGTGCTGCTGCGCGAGGTCGGCCCCGCGCACACCGGCTCCGACCAGATCGTCCTTGTGGACGGCCGGGTGCTGTTCGCCGGCGATCTGCTGGAGACCCGCATCTTCCCGATCGCGCCGTACTTCCCGCCCCACGACACCGATGTGGACGGCGCGGGCTGGATCGGCGTGCTCGACCAGCTCGCCGCACTCGCCCCGCAGACCGTCGTTCCCGGCCACGGCGAGGTCACCGACGCCTCGCTCATCCACGACGTCCGCGACTACCTCGCCTACGTCCGCGACGAGGCCCTGCGGCTGCGCGAGAGCGGCGCCACCGCCGACGAGACGGCCGCCACCATCGACAAGAACGCCCGTACCCGCTGGCCTTCCTGGGAACGCCCCGAGTGGATCGGCCTCGCCGCCCGCGCCTTCTACGACACCAACGCACCGGCCTGAGCTTGCCGTTTAACGTCTGAGCTCGAACTGTCTGTGGGACCTGCTGTCCTTACGGAGCGCACTGGTTGGCTCTGGTGTTGATGGCTGGACTCCAGCAAGCGTCGGGCGGCTATCAGCCCTGGATCTGGTTCGAGTGGTCGCGCCGTTGTCGCCAGGCCCTGAAATAGCGGATACCGTCCCGGGCCATCTCAAAGAGCACCAGGACCATGATCGCGGTGGCCAGGCAGCGCGCCACGACGGACTCCGCGCCCGTGGCGACGAACGATGAACAGATAAGGTAGAGGATCCGGCCAGGCCACGACTTCATCCAGCTGCGGGTCTGGTCCCGTTGTGCCACCGTGCTATCCCCAGCCTGAACGCCCCAGCTCATCCACTGTGGCTGTGATCAATGAGGGACCACAGCCTGCCATTCAGCCTCTGGCCTCGAACGGGCGGTCGGACGCGTCACCCGTACGGGAGTTCAGCGGACGCCGGGGCGGCCTCCACGTGATCCTTAACTCGGCTACGAGGTATGAGAATCGACGCGCTTCTCGGCCTGTCACTCCCGCTCGGCTCTGCGCAGCCTCGCGAGCTCGGCCCGCTCGTCGGCGTTCAGCGCCGGTCCGGCCGCAGCCGGCTCAGCGTCGGCGGCTCTCACCCAGTTCCGCAGGGTCTCGTGGTTGACCCCGATCTCCTTCGCGACCGCCGCGAACGTGCGCCGACCCTCCGAGGACCGGTACAGCGCGACGGCATCACGACGGAACTCGTCCGAGTACTTCGACGGACGTCCCACCTGGACTTCCCTTCCTGGATCTACAAGATCCAAGTGTCAGGGGTGTCCACGTCGCAGGGCAAAGCTCAGCCAGCAGGGTGTCCAGGTCATTCTTCACAGATCGATCCTGGACACCCTGCTTGCCGTCCCTGGACGCGGAGTTGGGCAGGATCTCTATTCCTGGTGTGCGGTGCTCTGTTGTGCAGTGTGCCGTTCGTAGAAGACGTTGTGTTCCAGGGGACGCCGGCCAGGATGGCGCCGTTCCTCCGCCGGGTAGCCGACGGACACGAGCAGTGCGATGACCAGGTCGCCCCGGTCCTCGATCCCGATCACCTTCTTCACCTTGTCCTCGTCCCAGCCGTTCATCGGCGACGTTGCCAGGCCCATCTCGGTCGCGGCGAGCATTACGAACGAGGCCGCGATCATTGCGTCCTTGACCGCGTACTCGCGGAGCAGGCCGCGCTTGTCGAGGTCTTCCTGGAACGCTGTTGACGCCGCGGAGAACATGGCGATGAAGTCGTCGTTCCATGCTCCATCGCGCCGGGCCCGGTCGTAGATATCGCTGTGGTCGTCACGCCAGGACTGCGGCTCCGCGACGAAGACCAGCACGACGGGGGCCTCCTGCGGCTGCGGCTGTCCGCCGGTGGCCCAGGCGAGTCCTTCACGCGCCTCGTCGCTGGCCACGACGACGATCGACCGGTCCTGGAGATTCCAACTGGTAGGCGCTTCAACGGCGAGCTCAAGCAGCGAGGACAGGGCAGCCTCGGGAATCGGATCGGGCCGGTAGTGGCGCACGGTGCGGCGGGTACGGATCGCGTCCGCGACGGAGAGCGTCTGGTTCTTCATGACACTCACTATTGGAGAGTCTCTCTCCAGTAGAAAGAGGGCACCTTTTTGTGCGTTACTCTCCCACCATGAAGACTGTGGTGGACTCCTCCGGACTGCCAGCCGACGCCTACTCTGCGAAGTGCCCGACGCGCCAGGTCCTCGACCACATCGCCGGCAAGTGGACGATCCTGGTCGTAGACGCCCTCCTCGAAGGCACGATGCGCTACACCGAGTTGAGCCGACGCATCGAGGGCATCTCACAGAAGATGCTCACCCAGACTCTGCGCAGCCTCGAAGCTGACGGCTTCATTACCCGCACGGTGCACCCGACCATCCCGCCCCAGGTCGAGTACGACCTGACCAAGCTCGGCCAGAGCCTTGCTGGGCCCATCACCGCGCTCCGGCAATGGACGGAAGCCCACATCAACGAGATCGAACGGGCCCGGGCCCGCGTCACCGCCGAAACCTCAGTCCGCTGATCTGCTAGTCCGAACGCGGGAGGCAGCCCCACTCGTGGGGAATCGTCACTTCGGCGACTCCCCGCCCCGACATAGGACTTGATCGTCTAGGAGCTGTCCGGGCGATCATGTATGGAGCCAGATGACGAGGGCTGCCACGGGGGAGTCCTCCCGCGGGCGGGCGGCCTGACTGCCGGTCTTCTCCGGGATCGTGTGCCGGATGGAGTGCCTGCGCGGGTGGTCGTGGCACGGTCCGTTGCTGTTGGCCTTGTCGGCGGCCAGGCTGCCGGGCGTCTTTCGGGGTCGGCCGGCTCGGGACATGGGACGCGGATCTTCTCCAGCACGAGCTCGAACTGGGTGCAGTCCACCCGACGCCCGAGCCGACGACCCAGGCTGGCGGTAGTCACATGATCGGGCGAACAGGTCCGGTACGGGCGGCCCAGGGCAACTCGCACGTGTCGTGCCCCGGCGCCGGCCGCAGCGCGCCGGCGTCCCCGGCTCAGGGCGCGGTGGCTTCCCAGGCCGCCTTGATCATCCGGAAGACCTCGTCCACCGTGGCCCCGGGATCGTCCGCCCGGCAGGCCAGCGCGTAGGCGTCGATGGCGAACCGCGCGGTCGCCCGGCAGGCCGTCGCGCTCCGGGACAGGTGGGGATCGGCGGCCAGCGCCGCCGCCAGCGCCTGCGCGTGACGCAGGCTCATCGACTCCTCGTATTCCCGCAGGGCGGGTGAACCCTCGATCATGCGTCGGACGGGGGCACTGCCCTCCGCCGTGCAGTGCCGCACCAGGGCCTGGACCTCGCGGTGCAGCGCCGGGATGAGCGGCTCGTGCACAGGCCGCTCGGTCACCGCCCGCGTGAGGCGCTGCTCGAAGTCCTCATCGCGCTCGAACACCAGCGCCTCCTTGGAGGCGAAGTGGGCGAAGACGGTGGTGACGGCCACGTCGGCCTCGGCCGCCACGTCACGGATGCCCACGGCGTCGTACCCGCGCTCCAGGAAGAGGCGCAGCGCGGTGTCAGCGATCTTCTGACGGGTCGCGGCCTTCTTGCGTTCGCGGCGTCCGGACGGTTCGGTCATGATCTGACACTACCAGGTATGAATCCGAAACCGTTGTGAAACACTAACGGTTATGGCTATCTTCGACCGCATGAGGAAAATCAGCTTCGCCGAGTTCGGCGGTCCCGAGGTCCTGCAACTGGTGGAAGCCGAGAAGCCCCACGCGAGCCCCGGTCGGATCCGCATCGCCGTACGGGCGGCGGGTGTCAACCCCGTCGACTGGAGGATCCGGGAGGGCCAGGTCCTGGGAGCCCATCCGGTCGAGCTGCCCGCCGGGGTCGGACTGGACGCCGCCGGGGTGGTGGACGAGGTCGGCGAGGGCGTCGAGGGGGTCGAGGTCGGCGACCGCGTGTTCGGCGAAGGCGCCGACACCTACGCCGAATTCGCCGTGCTGTCGGCCTGGGCCCGGATGCCCGACGGACTGGCCTTCGAGGAGGCGGCCGGGTACCCGTCGGTGGTGGAGACCGCGCTGCGCATCATCCGCGAGGTCGGCGTGCGGCCCGGGCAGACGCTGCTGGTCAGCGGCGCGTCCGGCGGCGTCGGGTCGGCGGTGCTGCAGATCGCCCGCGCGCGCGGCATCACGGTGATCGGCACGGCCGGGGCCGCGAACCAGGACTACCTGCGCGGCCTGGGCGCCCTCGCCACGACCTACCACGAGGGCTGGGTCGAACGGGTCCGGCACCTGGGCCGGGTCGACGCGGCCCTCGACCTGGCCGGCTCGGGCGTGATCCGCGAACTCGTCGAGCTGACCGGGGACCCGCGCCAGGTCGTCTCCATCGCCGACCTCGGTGCGCCGCAGCTGGGCGTCCGGTTCTCCGGCGTGGCCGGGAGCGTGCCGGACGCGCTCGCCGAGGCCGTCGACCTCATCTCCCGGGGCCGACTCCACATCCCGGTCGAGAAGTCGTACGCGCTCACCGAGGCAGCGGCGGCGCACACGGACAGCCGCGCCGGCCACACCCGGGGACGCCGGGTCCTGGTCGTCTGAGCCACGGCCCGCCCGGCGTCCCGCGCCGAACGGCCGGTCACTGGCGGGCGGTGAAGCGGCGTCGGATGAAACCGGGGCGGTTACGCCTCGCCCACCAGGGCGACCGCGGCGCCCTCCGCCGAGATCAGGTTCAGGCCGTCGGCGTTTCCGGACGGGCCGGTCGCCGCCTGGTGCGGAGACGGCTAGGACCTCGCCTGTCTCGCTCGTTGGTCCGGGCGTGGGCGGGGTGATCTTACGGACGAGGAGTGGGAACGGCTGAGGCCGTTCCTACCGGTCAGCAACAGGCGTTGTGGCAGGTGGCGGGACCATCGGCAGGTGATCGATGGGATTCTGCACCGGGTACGGACGGGTGTTCAGTGGCGTGATCTTCCCGAGCGGTTCGGGCCGTGGAAGACCGTTTACGAGCGTCACCGGCTGTGGTCGGCTGACGGGACCTGGGAGCGTCTGCTCCAGCAGGTCCAGGCCGAGCGGACGCGGCCGACGACATCGACTGGGACGTTTCGGTCGGCTCCACGATCGTGCGTGCCCACCAGCACGCGCGAGGGCCTGGGCCGCTCGAGGGGCGGGTTCACCACCAAAGTCCACCTGAGCGCGGACGGTCGCTGCCGCCCACTGTCTCTGGTCGTCACCCCGGGGCAGCGGGCGGACTGCACGCAGTTCGAGCCCGTGCTGGAGAAGATCCGTGTTCCCCGGATCGGCCCGGGCAGGCCCCGCAAGAAGCCCGACAGCCTGGCCGCCGACAAGGCCTACAGCAACGGGCCGTGTCGCGCCTACCTGCGCGAACGGGGCATCCGGCACACGATCCCGGAGAAGGCCGACACCCGGGCCGCCCGCCTGCGCAAGGGCTCACGAGGTGGGCGGCCACCGGGCTTCGACGAGGAGCGGTACAAGAAACGCAACACCGTCGAACGGGCCATCAATAAGCTGAAGAACTCCCGAGCCGTCGCGACTCGCTACGACAAGCGCGGCTATGTCTATCTCGGCACCGTCACCGCGGCAGCCCTCCTCATCTGGCTCCACACATGATCGCCCGGACAGCTCCTAGTTGGCGCGGTCGCAGATGGCCCCGGTTCCCGTCACGGGTGGGCGGACCGTGCCTCGTCGGCCAGCGTTGCGCAGGATTGCGTCGATACGGGCGTTGACCGAATTCGCGCAGCGGGCGGCTGCTGCCAAGTCGCCGACGGCGTCTCGCAGGGCCGGCCTGTCGTGCGCGTCGAGGGCCTGTATGCAGCGGTTGGTGCCCTGTTCGGCATGAGTACGCAGTGCCTTCCAGTCAGCCTGGGTGCTGGCATCGGGTACCCGGAACCAGACCACTTCGAACACCGTGGGACCTCTCCATCTCGTACAGACCGGGCGGAACCGTCGGTCCACGGAGTCCCAGGGTTCGTTGGGTGCGCTGTCTGCTCCACGACCGGCTGCGACCAACTCGCTGGTGTAGGAGGTGGTGAGATCCAGGAGGTCGAGACCGCCCAGCCAGTACCAGGCGTGGACCTGACGCATCCGGGTCCTGTCGGACACGGGCGCGTCGGGAACGCCGAACTGCTGCGTGAATTTGCGCTGGCCCTCGGTGAGATCCGTACGGATGCCGAGTTGACGCAACTGGGACACGCCGGTCGCCGCGGAGGCTCCGACAGCCACGACACAGAGCAGGACTACGGCGAGGCGTCGAATGTGGATGCCTCGGGTGCGGGGGCCGGGGCGGCCGGAGGTGCGGGGCAGTGACGGCCGTAAGCGGCGAAGAACTGTGGCGGCTACGGCTGCGGCTGTAGCGGTGAGCGCCCCGAGCACAACTGCGTTGTCCAGCAGGAAAGTGAACGGAAACAGCGGTTGCGCCCAGGCCGGGCGCCAGGCGCAACTGTCGTGCAGGACGCTGAGGGGACCGACACAGCCGTCCAGGGACACGAGGACGGTCATGACGGTGAGGCCAAGCAGAGTGGCTGTCTGGGCCGCTATCAGGCTGCCCAGGAGCCGGAAGCGCCCGGCCACCGCGCTCGCCCTTGCGGCAGCCAGAGTCGATGACACAGTCAGGGCCAGGAGCAGCAAACCCGCGTACCGCAGGGCGTACAGGCCGCCGCGCGCATCCGGAACGGGTTGCCCGGTGTGCACGTATGCCTGGACGCCCGCAAGCGCGATGCCCGCAAGCACACCGCCCAGCAAGCCCGGCTGCAGCACCCTTCGCAGCGGCACCACCGAGGCCCCCGGCAGCGGTAGCGGCAGGGGGGCGGGCACCCAGCGCGGGGTTCCCATGACCGGGCCAGCCGCCCAGGCGATCAGCGGCCCCACCCACAGGGCGGTGACCGAGAGAGCGCACAGGGGTGTGCCAGCGATGTGCTGCAGCAGCGGAATCACGGTGGTGATGCCCGGCAGCGATCTCGGATCTCCCACCGGGGCCGCTGAGGGAAGCCACTCCAGAAGCGACTGCGCCATCCCTTCAGCGCTGATCGTGTACCCGCCCGCCCATACCGTGCCGATCAAGGACCACCAGACAAGCCATGACGCCATCGCGAGAAAGGCGGCGACCAGGCCAAGCAGGAGCGCGGGCCGTAGCGTCCTGCCCCGCCAGGTGCTGGCCCACAGGTGGGCGCACTGCGTGGTCCACCACCCGAAGGCTGCCCCCGCTGCAACTGGCACCAGCAAGACTTGTGGCCGCACGGGCAGCCACGCCCAGCCTGTGCCGTAGCCGTGAAGGACGGTGCCGGCCGCCATACCGGCCCCCAGCCACGCCCCTGCCCACATGCCCAAGGGCACCCGGCCGCCCGTCAGGACGGCGTATGCCACCGCCCGCCACAGCGCGACCCCGGCCACTCCAGTAACCAGGGCGGCGGGAATCAGCACCATCACCTGGAAGACGCTGGTGCTGACGTTGAAGTAGTACGGTGCCAGCTGGTAGATCAGCTGTAACGGCGTCATGACGGCAATGGCGCCGGTCAGAAACAGGGGCAGGGCTGCGGCCCGAAACAGCGGCGCGGGGTCAGCCAGAGCGCCCTGACGCAGTCCCCAGGTCGGATGAGTGCGCCACAGGTCGAGGAACGAAGTCAGGGCGCGGCGCACCGGCCCGCCGGGCGGCGCGGCCGTGACGGCCCAGCCGTGGGGGTCCGCACCCCAGCGCACCGCGGTCAGGTCGGCGTAGACCTCACGGCTGCGCAGCGTGTCCGACCGAGCGAGGTAGACCAGCGCGACCATGACGGCGGCGAGCAGCATCGTCCGGTCCAGCACCGGGACGATGCCGTCCGTAAGGAAGCCATAGATCCAGTAGCCCTGCCAGAGCACGTAGGGCACGAGCACCAGGGCCAGAAACGACCGCCACAGGGCGACGGTCGCGTATGTGAGGGTGATGTCGCGGTTGGTGATGTGCGCGAGTTCGTGCAACAGCACCGCCCGGAAGCGTTTCGGATCGCTGTGCCGGATGGTGAGCAGACCCCCGTGCAGGCACACGATGGGGCGGCGGGCGCGACCGAACACCACTGCGCTGGTCGACGAGACGGCACTGGGGTCGACGACTATCCGGGGCATCGGCGCAACGCCCGTCGTAACGGCCAGCTCGGACAGCAGGGCACGCAGTTCACCGTCCGCGTCGACCGACTCCAGCGAGACGATCCGGCTGCGCCGTGCTTTCCACAGTGGCAGTGCATGGAAGAGCAGGCCGGCCGAGACGGTCAGCAGAAGTGGCCAGCCGACGACTTGCCACCCCGGCGGCGCAGGCGCCCATTTGGACATGCAGTAGGTGAAGGCGACGGCCTGGCCTGTGATGCTGACAGTCGGCCCCCAGAATCCCTGGTCGTCAGGGTCGACTCCTGCGGCGAGACGGCAGCCCTCCTGGTCTCCGTCCGAGAGCCCTCTGATCACGGTCAGCATCATCGACCCGCTGGCGACCAGTAGCAGAAACAGGAGCATGGCGAAACGTACGCTCGTTCCCGCGCCCAGCACTCGCTCGTCAACGCGCGGCTGCGACTGCGGCTGCGCATCCGGCACTGGCACCGGCATCTGCCTAGTCCCGACCGATGCTCGGGTCCGGGATGGCTGGGTTGTCCGGTGAGCCCAGTCTGTCGGACAACGCCAGCTGGGCCACCAGAGCGTCCGCGATCTCCTCGGCCCGACCGCGCGAGAGGCCCCGCTGTTCCGCTGAGACGATGACGAGCGCCCGTACCTCGACCAGTTGCTCGCGCGTCAGCGACGGAACCTCAACCGGGGCGGCCGGGCGCCGGAATATCCGTCGCAGCGCGGCCGTCGCCCCCTGCGCGGTCCGGTCCACCGCCGCTGCCGCCATCCGCTGCGCCACCCCGTCAAGCACCAGCCACACCACCGGCGTCACTAGCATCGCGACCTCGCCGATGCCGAATCCCAGCGGCTCGCGGCGCCTGCCCCGGCCACTCAGACGCCGCACCACCGTCGCGTCGTCGAAGTGGCGGAGCCCGTCCACGAGCGGCAGTTCCTCCGGTGCCATAGCGGCAACGACCGAACGCACCAGATCACGTACCAGCTCGTTCGACCGACCATCGCTGGACACGTCAATTCCACTACCCATTCGTCCCCCCCCCAGACGTCCCTCACTCTTCCCGGACCGAGCAGGCCGGCACGGGACCTCCACTGTGGCACGGGAAGTGACGGTCCGACAGAACTTCTTCCCGACAGGCGCCGACGACCCGGGCAAGATCCGAAAGGGACGGCCTAGTTGGGCGCCGGTTGCGCAATGATGAGGATCCGCGAAAATCCCCAGGTCCGATCTCGCAAAGACCCGCAAGGCGCTGGGTCTGCTCCAGACCGACCCCCGTTACCCCGGTCTGCACTCCCACCAGTACGAGAAGTTCCCCGGCCACACCAGCGAGAAGGTCTGGGACTCCTACGTGGAGAGCAACACCCCCGGCGCCTGGCGCATCCGTCCAGGTCATCACCGTCCTGGTGATCGGCCCGCACCTGTAGCGACTGGGTGTTCGTGGTCGTCGGCTCGGCCCCGGCCACCTCGCCGCCCCGGGGCCGGACGACCGGGCCTGACCACTCTCGCCGTGCTGCGGGCCTGTCCGGGCCCGGCTACGTCCTGACGGAGGCCAGCGCCCCGTCGATGACCGCGCACAGCGCCGGCAGGCTGCGTTCGGCCGCACAGGCCACTGACCAGTGTCTTCAACAAGGTGTTCAAGGCCGTGGCTGCGATCCCGGCTGGGGATCCGCGCGGTCCTCGGACTCGCGCGGGTCCTCCGTCGGGGACTCCAGGAAGTCCCCGGCCAGGGGGCGGACAACACCCTGGTGAACCGGTTTCGGGTCCGCGCGAATGGCTCACAAGCCGCGGACCCGTCACCTCCAGATTACCGCCGCCGACCCCGGCGCCGTTCCCGTGACCGCCCGGATCGTCCCATCGGACGCGTAGGCGCGGACTGATTCAGTGCTGATCATCCCGGCGCCCGCCGAACGGTGCCGGGTGTGGAGTCTGCCTGGTGGACCGGTGGCCGCCGTCGGCCCGGCCCGCCTGCTGCGCAAGTCCCACGTGCTGCGCTACGCGATGGTCTCTGCCCGGGGGCCGGCCGAGCGTGCCGCCGCTGTACCCGGCGAGACGGCGCCCACTGCACGGCCTGTCGCTGCGCTCCTCGCGGCGCCGCCCGCTGGTTCGGCCGAATCCTCGCGCGTCGAATCCACAGGCCCCGCCGCCGACGTTGTCCCCGGCCGTGACCACGTCGTTTCGACGCGCGTCGAATCCCTCGAGGCCGCCACCCGCGTTGTTCCGGCCGCCCGCCAGGATGTCCCCGAGGTTGTCCCGGCCCGGGGCCAGGTTGTCCCCGAGCGTGCCGCCACCGCGGCCGCCGCCCGGGTCACCGTTTCCTCGCGCGTCGAATCCGCCGGCCCCGCTCCCGGCGCTGCAACCGCGCTGCACCCCGACGTGCGGCCCCCCGCCGTACAGCGCAGCGCCCCGGCCGACGTCCCCGCGAACCGTCGGCCCCCGCCGCCGAGACCACGCCCGAGGGCGTCGCCGAGGCCGTCGACGAACTCGGCAGATTGCGCCTGGCGCTCGCCGGCGAGCGCACGTCCCGCTCGCCGCTCGCCGCTCGCCCGGGGCCTGGGCGCACCGACCGGTACCTGGAGTGCCGAGAACGCCACCCTGCTGGTGGAGGGCTGGGAAGCGGACCCGTGGCTGTTCGCCGTCCGCGGCCTCGGCCGTCGCCTGGTGGGCTGGGTGGAGGAGGGCCGCCAGGGTCACAACGGCTGGGGGACGTTCATCGACGGCCACCTCGTCATCGACGCCGACGATGGGCAGGCCGCGCTCACCGCCGAGCCGCGGTACGCGCTCTCGCTCCTGCACGCGGCGCTGAGTCGGCGGCTCGTCTGAGCCAGGACGGTCCGGGACCGTCAACGGTGTCGCCGAGTCCGGCCCCGGGCGCGTGGGTGCACTTCGGGGCCGGCTGGTGCTGCGGGACCTTCTGAGGGTGGGGGGCTACTGGCCGAATTCGTCGAAGGCGGCGGTGAGGTCGGCGGCCACGGCTTGGGCGTCGCGGCCTTCGATGCGGTGGCGGGGGACGAAGTAGACGAGTTCGCCGTCCTTGAAGATGGCCATGGAGGGCTGGGAGGGCGGGATGTCCGCGAAGTGGGAGCGCATCCGGGCGGTGGCTTCGAGGTCCTGCTCGGCGAACACGCTGAGCAGCCGGTCGGGGCGCTTGGAGCCGTTGTCCAGGGCCAGGCGGATTCCGGGGCGGGCCATGCCGGCGGAGCAGCCGTCCACGAAGTTGAAGACGACCAGGGTCATGCCGCTCTTGGCCTCCTCCATCGCCCGGTCGACGTCCTCGGCGCTCAGCAGCTCGGTGAAGCCGACCGCGGTCAGCTCCTCCCTCATCGGCTTGATCAGCAGTGGTGAGTACGGCATCGACAATCCTTACGTAGAGATACCAGAGTGAAACTCAGAGTAGCCGAACCCCCGGTGTAACAGCCGGCCCGGCGGACGCTCGACCCGGAGACTGTTGAGCAGGCTCCGGTCATTCCCGAGCAGCTGTTCCTGGTGCTCGCCGCGGAGCGCACCTCGGTGTCGCCGCTCGCCTGGGGCCTGGGCGCTCCGACCGACTCCTGGAGGCTGCCGGACAGCGACCTGGTGGAGGGCTGGGCCGCTGATCCCGACCTGTTCGCCGTCCGGAGGCCGGACCGCCGGCTGGTGGGCTGGGTCGCCAAGGCCGGCGACGGACGGGGGAGCTACAAACGGCAGCGTGGTCATCGACGCGGTCGACGGCGATCCCTGGCTCTCCCGGGACGCGCAGCACGCGGTCTCCCTGCTCCGGGCCGCCCTGGACCAGCAGACCACCTGAACCGCCAGCCCAGCCCAGGGGCGGGCATCAAGGTGACCGCGCACACCTTGACGGCCACCACCGCCATACCTTGACGGCGCAGGTCAGGACCGTCATCCGGCCCCGGAACCGCCCCGTGCAGCGGGGCAGCGAATGGCGCCAAGCCGAGTGCGCGTCGCCTTTGCGGTTGTGGTGCGCTCATCGCCGCGCGGGCGCACGGTGGAGTCATGGCCGTGATCGTGCTGTTGGAACTGCTCGAGCCGTTGGACGCGCGTGTGATCAGCGTGGGCGAGGAGCCGGTCGACGAGCTGGCGGTGCGGCTGGTGCACGCTGCGCCGTCCGATCCGGACGTCCCAGGTGATCCGGGCCCGCTGACGGCGTGCGGGCTCGACACCACAGGGATGCTGACCGAGCACTGGCGGCCTGCCGGGCCGGGCGCCGGCTGGTACCCGCCACGCTGGGAAGGGCACATCTGCGAACAGTGCGCCGCCGCTGTGCGGTCCGCAGGCTGAGCACCGTTCCGCCAGCCGACGCGCGTCATGACCGGTGACCTCACCAGCACCATCAAGGCCACGCACCACCCGGTGTCGGCGTACCCGTGAACGTCCTCAGCCGCGTACGGATGAATGCGGACAGTTGCTGATGCACTGGTGTTGCTCGGCCGTCTGCGGCTGGCCGATGTCGGGCGGCGGCCGACCGTGGACGCAGGTGGCGGATCGGACCGGCCGTACGCGCGGTCAACCGCCACCTGCCGGACGGGGAAAAACCTTCGACCGACGGAACGCCGATCCGGCAACCTCTCCAGCATGACCACGTCGTCCTTCATCCCCGGACTGGAACTCTCCCACCGCTTCTACCTCGAAGCCGTACGGCCTTTGCTGGACGAGGCCGCCCCGGGGGTTACGCACTCCGCCGCCCGCCTCGGCAGCGGCTCGGAAGTCCTCGGATTCGACACCGCCCGCTCCGCCGACCACGAGTGGGGACCCCGCCTACAGATCTTCCTGCGCTCGCAGGACGTCACACGTGGCGCGAGGATCACGGCACGCGAGGATCACGGCACTGCTCTCCGAACGCCTGCCGAAAACCTTCCGCGGCTACCCGACGCACTTCGCCCCTGCCGGCGAAGCAGGCATCCGGGTCATGCAGACAACTGACGGGCCAGTCCACCACCGAGTCGAAGTCACAGACCCAGGCGCCTGGTTCACCGCGCAACTGGGCTTCGACCCGCGCGCCGACATCACCCTGGCGGACTGGCTGGCCACCCCGACTCAGCTCCTCGCCGAGGTCACTGCCGGTGTCGTCTTCCACGACGGACTCGGTCAACTCGCACCAGCCCGCGCCAACCTCGACTGGTACCCCCACGACCTCTGGCTCTACCTACTCGCCTGCCAGTGGCAGCGCGTCTCCCAGGAGAAAGCCTTCGTCGGCCGCTGCGGCGAAGTGGGCGACGAACTCGGCTCCGCTGTCGTCGCCGCCCGCCTGGTACGCGATCTGATGCGGCTCTGCCTGCTCGTGACTCCTTCCCGCCCTGAAGGGACGGGGCTTCTCGCTAGGCCGGTTGGGCTTCGCGACGGGCCAGCCCGGCCCGTAGAACGTTGCGTGCTCCCACGGTGTCCGCGTGCGCCCGGTGGCCGCACCTGACGTGCCCCACGCCCTGGAAGCGGACGCGGGTGGTCGGGTCGTGCGGGGTGGAGTCCCAGCGGCAGCCGTCGCCGTCCTTGGGGAACTCCACCGTGTCGAACCGGTTCCCCCCGCGAAAGCGCGGACAGCCCGGGGTCTCGCCGGCCTTGACCCGGCGGAAGAACGCCTGCATCGCCTTCTCCAGCCGGCGCAGCGTCGCCTGCTGGCTGGAGAACGACCAGCGGCCCTGACGGTCCGGGTCGAACGCCCGGATCTCCTTGAGCTGCGCGGACTGCATCCTGTACGTGACGCTCGTCTTCGAGGCGTGCCGGGAGGCGTCACGCCGTTCCTGCAAGGCGCCGTTGTAGAGCGAGCAGTGATCGCGCAGCATCTCGGTCAACGCCTGCCGCTGGCCCACGGTGGGTCGCATGAGGAACTTGTACGCACGGATCACCCCGGCCCACCCCCCTTCTCAACCCGGCGTGGCCAGTATGGGGCGGAGCACTGACAACGCAGAGACCTACGGCGCTTCGCGCCTCCGTGCCAGGGACCGCATTCCCGCCCGGCTGAAGGCCGGGATTCCCTGCGAAGATCAGGGATGGAGCGCCGCTACCCGCCCTACAGCAAATGGCTCGGCAGCGCCTTCGCCCGCACTCCCCAGGCACCCGCCCTCACCCCGGTCCTCACAGCGGCTCTCGCCGCCACCGACTGGCACACCCGCGAGCACCACTTGGCCCGCGCCTACGAGGCGGTCGCGGCCACACACAACCAGCTCGGCCTGACCGAACCTGTCGACCCCGCCACGCGGCCCTACCACGCCAGACCATTCCAGGTTCTGCACGCCGACCGCTTCACCGCGGCGCTGAGCACCCGTATCACCGACCCTGACATTAGCTCCCTGCCGACAATCGGCACCGTCGACCAGTTCGTCGACAGCACGGACGTCCTCAGCCATCCGGAACTGACACGCGCCGCCACCAACGGTCTGCTCCTCCCCTGAGGCCTCCGTCTCAAAGCGATGGAAGGAGAGAGCGAAGCGGCCCGACAATTGGGGACGTAACGTGCTCAGTCATAACTGTGCTGAGGCGGCACGCGGCGTGGCAGTGGCAGACACCATTCGCCCAGCCGGGCGATGAGGATCTGGCGAGCCACAGTCCTCACCTCACTCCAGATCACATCGGCAGCCAGTGCCTCGGCCCACCGGCTGGCACGACTGCGGGCATCCATCTCGCCGAAGAGCCGGTCGATGATTTTGAGGTCCTGGAAGGTTTCCGGTTCGAGAGTTCCCCGCTCCACCATGCCTTCGGCCAGATGCAGGATGAACTCGACGTCGTCGGCGACGGCGGCAGTTCTCACTTGGTGCTCGCCGGCCCAAGCCAGCTGATCGGAAGGATCAGCTGCAAGGACGGCAAGCAACCTCGCTATCCAGCGCTGCCAATAGTCGTTGTCGTCAGAAGCCGTTGTCGTACCGATGGTGGGACGTGTCGATCGAACGGGAGTCTCGTTCGGGTGATCGTCGGCCGGTCGGCGCATGGGGGTAGGGCCTCTTGGTAGCTCGAAGGTTGTCGAAGCCGTTCGAGGTTCCAGGAGGCCCTGGTGTCGCAGTCTTCCGTGTGGGTGCGGGTGGAGTCCAACTCGCGTGCCCGATCGTGTGATTGCCTCGCCCATGTGTACGGCAACGCGGCCGACCGCCCCGAGAGGCGGCGCCGGTACCCCTCGGACATGACGGACGATGAGTGGGCGGTTGTCCGTGCGTCGCTGCCGGTGCCGAGGTGGCTGGAGGGCCGGGGCGGGCAGCCGGAGGGCTACTGCCACCGGCAGATGTTCGACGCCGTGCGCTACCTGGTCGCCGGCGGCGTCTCCTGGCGGGCGATGCCCGTCGACTTCCCCGCATGGGACCGGGTCTACGCCTTCTACCGGCGCTGGCGTGACCAGGGCTTGGTCAAGGAGTTGCACGACCGGCTGCGGGGCAGGGTCCGCGAGGCGGCTGGGCGGGATCCGGAGCCGACCGCGGGGATCATCGACTCGCAGTCCGTGCGGGCCGCCGCGTCGGTACCGAGGGCCACGTCCGGCTACGACGGCGGGAAGAAGGTGCCGGGGCGCAAGCGACACATCGTGGTGGACAGCCTCGGCCTGCTGCTGGCGGTGGTTGTCACCGCCGCGTCCGTCACCGACCGCGACGCGGCCCGGACGCTCCTGGCCCGGCTGCGTGAGCGGTTCTGGCGGCTGACCCTGGTGTGGGCGGACGGCGGCTACACCGGCCGCCTGGTCGACCTCGCCGCGCAGGCATGGCGGATCGCGCTGACGGTGGTCAAGCGCAGTGACGACACGTCCGGATTCGTCGTGCTGCCGAAGAGGTGGCTGGTGGAGCGCACCTTCGCCTGGCTGATGCGCTCACGCCGCCTTGCCCGGGACTACGAGGCCCGCACCGATACCGCCGAGACAATGATCCTCTGGTCGATGACCATGGTCATGAGCCGCCGGCTGGCCCGCCGGCGATGCTGAACCGGCCCGGCACGTCCTCGGTCAGCCAGCCCCGCTCGACTAGGCGCTTCGCCTTCGACCGCACTCCTTCGACCTTCGCCGGGACCACGTCCAGCCCCAGCGCGGCCGTGATCTCCTGGCAGCCCATCGCCCCGTCCGCTCCGGATCGTCGACGGTCCGCCAGAAGGTTGACGATCCGCTGGTAGTCCGGTGCCAGCGCGCTCACGCCCAGTCCTTCCCGGCGCACCGGCACCACCGAACCTGCCACCGCCACCCGGACCTGAGCCGGCTCGGCCCGCCCGGAGGGCTTGCCCTCGGGCACCGCCGGGATGTCCGGCCCGCGCGGCGCGGACAGGACCTGATCGACCCTCTCCCGGGCGATCACCCACCGCTCCCAGTCCGTCTCCGCGTCCGCCAGCTCGGCCTGGATTCGGTCCGCCTCCTCGCGCAGCGACTCCACCCGCTGCCGCGCGGCCACCTCCCGCTCCTCCAACAGCCCCACCACCGACGCCATCCGGCACCTCCACCAACGAGACGATCCCGATGGAGCAACCCTGCCGCCCGACCGCCCGCACTGTGCCTCACCAGCGGAAATACGCCGATCACGTCCGATAAGACAACGGCTTCTCAGGGCTCATGCGAGAAGGGTCGCACTGAACCATTTCAGCCCGCCAGGCTGGGCACGTCGTTTATCTGTACGCCGCGGGGGAGCCAAGACCGTACGCCGACACCCGGTGAGTTCCGCCCCGCAACCTGGTGAGTTTCACCCCGCCAAACTCCCCACCGCAGGTCACCGCACCACCCGACCAGCCGGCCGACGGCGAGGACCAGGCCCGGGTGTGCGCCCGCCCCGGCCTGGTCCTCGCCGTCGGGTCGAGGTGCTGCTCCCGGATGAGCACGGCCGGGTGAGCGCGATTGCGGACGCTGACGGGGCCTTGGCGCGGGAGCGGGCCCGGGCCCGGGCGGGGTGGGAGGTGGCGGCCGCGGCGTACTGATACCGGGTGGGGTCTCGGCGTGGCGCTGGTGTGCCTGCGCTCCGGCCGGGGCGTCCTGTCCTAGCGTCAGGGCGGAGACCGGCATTGGTGCTGTGTCCTCATCGAGTCCGGCCCGGCCTGCCCTCCCCCCGGCGGCCGGGCCGCGCTTGTCCGGGCTACTTTCCCGGCGGGTGCGGGCTCTGCGCCGCCGGCCTTTCGCGCCCTTCACGGTCCTTCCGGTTCCGGTCGCGCTCGGCCGGAGCGGGGGCGTACACCGGAAGCATGGACCGCTCCGACGCCGCCGCGGGGACCGGGCCCGGCGACGAGGCGCCGGAGCTCTGCGACGCATGCGGGGCACTGGTCGCGGTGCGCGAGCTGCTGGTCCTGTCGGTACCGGATTCCTCCGCGGTCGGCGAGGTCGCCCGGTTCGACGGCGAGCGGCTGCTGCGCGGGTGCGGCGGGCCCCCACTTGGTCCAGCTCGCCACCGACTACCAGCACCGCCCCCTCATCGCCGAGGAACTCTGGGCCGGGCAGATCACCCGGGCGGTGCGCCTGCTTGGCCCGCTGGACGACGAGGCGATGTACGAGCAGGTCGTCGCGATCACCGGCCTGAACGAGGAACAGGTGATGCGGGCCGCCGCGTGGCGGGAGACCCACCGTCACCCCTTCGGCCCCACCCCCGCATGACCCGGCCAGCGCGTACGAGAGCACCGCTGCCCCCCGCAGGACGACACTGCCGGGTGACGAGGTCGCCCGCGCGTACGATCACCCGGTGGCCAAGAAGCAGAAGACCTTCGAGTCCCACCGGTCTGAAGGACGCGCAGCGTGCACTCGCCGCGGCCCGTGCGGAGCGCACGGCGTTCCTCGCCACCCTGCCGGCCTGGAGGGGCGACCTGGAGGTCACCGCCGCCGGGGTGACAGAGGAGCTGCGCACCGAGTCGGGCCGGCTGGAGGAAGCCGAGCCGCCTAGGGACTGTTCTGAATTCAGATCATGATTGCGCCGGTTCGTGCTCCTCGGTGGTGTGGTGGCTGGTAGAACGAGTCCATGACGCGCGGCGATCTGACGGACAGTGAGTGGGAGCTGGTTGAGCCGTTCCTGCCGATGGCGGCGACGGGGCCGATCCCGGACCTGCGGCGGCAGTTCGACGCGATCATGTGGCGGTTCCGGGTGGGCAGTCCCTGGCGGGATGTCCCCGAGCGGTACGGCAACTGGTCGACGATCTACGGCCAGTTCGGCACCTGGGCGCGCACGGGAGTCTTCCAGACGCTGATGGAGGGGATGATCGCCGAGGCCGCCGCGCGCGGCCAGGTCGACTTGTCACTGGTCAGCGTGGACTCCACCGTCTCTCGTGCGCACCATCACGCCGCCGGGATGGTCGTGGACGCCGAGTTGCTGGAGGAGCTGGAGAAAGCCGTCGCGGAGGAAAAGGGGCTGTTGCGAAGGGACGAACCGGAGCGATAGCGGGCCGGGGCGACGACACCGACGAGGCGGAGGAATCCCGGCGGGAGGCGAAGCGCCAACTACGCCGACGCCACCGGGCCCGGCTCAAGGCGGCCGCGCTGGGGCGATCGCGCGGCGGGCTGACCACGAAGACCCACCTGGCTGCCGAGCGGCGCTGCCGCCCACTGTCCCTCGTACTCACCCCGGGCCAGAGCGCGGACAACCCGCGGTTCACCGCCGTCATGGACAAGATCAAGGTACGCGGCCCGATCGGCCGGCCCCGAACGCGCCCCGACGCGGTGGCCGCCGATAAGGCCTACTCCGCTCGCACCACCCGGGCCTACCTGCGCCGACGCCAGATCAAGGCAGTCATCCCGGAGAAGGACGACCAGGCCGCCAACCGCAAGAAGAGAGGCCGAGGCGGCGGACGGCCCGTCAGCCACGACGCCGATCTGTACCGCGATCGCAACACCGTCGAACGAGCCATCAACAAGATCAAGGACTGGCGGGGCCTCGCCACCCGCTACGACAAGACGCCCGCCAGCTTCGAAGCAGGTCTCCACCTGCGCGGCTCCATCATTTGGCTCCGCAGCCTGAAGCCCACACCATGATCTGAATTCAGAACAGTCCCTAGACCTGCAACCAGCCGTCCAGGCCACCGAACCCCAGCCGGATAACCTGAACCGAGAGTGTGCGCCGACAACGGCGACCAAGGCCATGGGTCGGCTGGGTGGCTACGAGCGGAGTGCGGTGCGAAGAGCAGGGCCGAGGTGGCCCAGCTCGCCGCTGAGATCGGGTGCCGCCGGCGCAGCCGGCCCGCGGTCCGGGCCACTATCCGCGTCAGCGGGGCCGGTCGTGGGCATGGGCCTCGGCGGTGGTCCTCAGGTCGTTGCGGCCATGCTTCGAGGCCCTGTCGGAGGGTCGCGGTGGCGGTGGGGACGTCGGCGCCGACCTGGGGGCCGGTGTGGGTCTCCTCGGTGCTCACCCGGACGCCGTCGATGCGCAGCCCTTCACCGATCGCCGGGCAGGTCCAGCGGATGCGGGAGTTGCGCTCCGGTTGCTCGACGGTCGCAGTGATCTCCAGACTGGTGGCGGGAGTTGAGGGCTGGGGGCGCCGGGGCCGTCCACGGGAACGCCGAGCCCCGACGGAGCGGGCCGGCGTCCAGGCGCGCCGCGGTCCGGACGGGTGCCCGTCGCGAGGGGGCCGGCGCGCCGATCGGTTGTCCGGAGGATCGAGCGATCAGCCGCAGTGGGAGTCGAACCCGCCGCTGACGTTGTCCCCGATGCCGCCCTCCCAGTCGATGCAGGAGTTCGGTGCGTAAAGGTACACCGGGCCGGCGTAGGAGGTGTAGTAATTCTCGTCGAGATCCGCCCAGGTGGAGGCGCCGGCCTTCTTCAGGCCGGCGAGCATCAGCACTGCGGGGCCCGGGTTGTTGCGGATCGTCACCACGCAGTTCTTGCCGGTGGAGCGGTTGTACGTGAGCCAGACCGTGCCGCCGGAGTTGAGGTCCCGGTGGTCGATGGTGCTGTAGCCCGAGCCGCAGGCTCCGTTGTACGAGGCCGCCTGGGCGGTCGTCGGTACGGCCATCGCGGTGGCGCCGGCCACCAGGGCCAGCACTCCGGCCCGGGCGACGGTTCGCTTGCTTCGCTGGTGCATCTGGTACTGCGCTCCAGTCTCGTCC
Organism: Kitasatospora sp. NBC_00374; assembly: GCF_041434935.1. Taxonomy (NCBI): domain Bacteria; kingdom Bacillati; phylum Actinomycetota; class Actinomycetes; order Kitasatosporales; family Streptomycetaceae; genus Kitasatospora; species Kitasatospora sp. NBC_00374. The sequence continues at coordinate 8,647,202 of NZ_CP107964.1, forward strand.
GACCCGCCAGGGCTGTTCCCGGACGGAAGTTCGAGAGCGTAGACGGTGGCGGTATCCGCCACGTATCGCCGCGGGGGCGCGGGCGGTGACGGCCGGTCCGAATCGGGTCAGCCGGCTGCGGGAGGTGGCTCCGCGCGCAGGAGGTTCCAGTGCGTAGCCGGGACGGTGACCTCCCGCACACCGACCAGCAGGCCCCGGTCAGGCGGACGTCCTCGATCACGATCGCCAGGTCGCCGACCGCCGTGTTCGGCGAGCTGTGCGAGCGGGCCTGCCGTCAGCTTCGCCCGGCGGGCCTTCTGGTCGTTGAGCCAGGTGCCCTGCGACTTCTGGGCTCAACACCGAGGCTCGAGTGGGTCGTGACCAGCCCGTTGTGAGTTCTGGGCTTTGGACCGAGGTCTGCGGGCTTGGACCGGCACATCTCGTGAGTCGAGCGGGAAACGTCCGGCTCGTCCGTTGAGGCGTCGAGCTGCTGTTTTCGGTCCGGGTTCCGTCTACGACGGAAGCCCGACCGGCCCTGACCTGCCAACCTCGTTGGTGCTCGGGACTCGCGTGGGTGTCCGAGAATCCCAATGCAACGGCAGGCCCATTCGACGCTGTGTTCGGCGAGCTGCGCCGGCTGGCCTGGCGTCAGCATCGCCCGGAGGGCGTTCTGGGTGTTGAGCCAGGCGCCCAGGGCGAAGTGCGACACCACCACCTGCTCCTCACCTCCTGGGCCGGCCTCCGCAACCTCCACCGGCTCCTTGTGCGGGCGCTTGACGGTGGCGTGGCACTCCCGCTCCACGAACTGTGCCGACCCCGCCAGTGGCGCCACGCCTGCTGGGAAGGCGACCACAAGCACGTCCCCACGACCACCGACTTCCTTCCAGGACCACCTCGACCAGCAAGGCGTCCAGCGCGCCTGTTCCTGGCGAGCCGTCAGCTGACGCCGCGGCGACCAAGATCCCCGACAGAGTCGAGCTCAGGTGCCAGGGGCGGCCGTGGTGGGTTGGCCAGGTGTGCTCCCGGCTCCTGAGGGGCGGACTTCGTAGAAGTAGACGCCTCGTTCTCCGCCTACGACGAGGCCGAGGCTGTCTGGTGTCCATGCGCTTGTCGTGAGGATCGATTCGGTTCGCATCGTGGTGAGTGCCTGCTCGGATGCCGGGTCCCAGATCCGCACGGTCCTGTTGTCGCCGGTGGTGGCGAGCCGGGTGCCGTCCGGGGCGACCGCGACCGCCTGCACTGAGCTGGTGTGTCCGGTCAGGTGGGCGGTCTGCCGGCCGGTGGCCTTGTCCCAGATCGTGCAGACCGTCGCGGCGACTGGACCGGCGGCCGGACCGGTTCCAGTGCGCGGAGTTCCACCGGCCGCCGCGCCCGGACCTCCACCTTGGCGACCACTACCGCCCGATACCGGGCTACTTCCCGCCGCCGGGCGGCGGCCCGCGCTGAGGAGGACGGCACGAAGGACCCCGCTTCGCAGAAGCGGGGTCCTTCGTGTCCGCCGTCAGACGGTCTGTGCCTGCGCCGGCTCCGCGTTCGCGGCCTGTCGAGCCGCACCCTTAGCGCTGGCCCGCTTGGCGTAGGTGACCGTCCAGTAGAGCAGCCCGCCGAGGACCGCGTACGGCAGGATGTTGTTCACCGTGACCATTGTGCTGGCCGAGAGGCTGTACACCAGGGCAATCTGGATCGCCGCCTGGGCGATGAAGGCCGTGCCCCAGCCGATGGTCAGGTTGCGCTGCACCCGGCGGAAGCCCTCGTACTGCCACATCCCGTTCCACCACGCGATCTTCTCCGGCGTGCCGTCGGTGGCGAACTTGCGGCCGAAGTAGAACATCAGCGGGCGCGGCATCGCCAGCGTGGCCAGGTAGACCACGCCGAACAGGCCGGTGACGAGGGATTCCTTTGCCAGCAGCAGCTCGGTGTCGTGCGGCCCAATGAGTGCGATCACCAGGCTCAGTGCCACGAAGACCAGTGAGAGGATCGCGAACTCGTCCACCCGCCGGTGCCAGGCCAGGTAGATGATGATGTCGATCACCGGACCGAGACCGGAGAGCAGGATCGCGGTGAACTCGCTGTACCCGTGGTCCTTCAGCTGACCGTAGATCACGATCGGTGCGGCAATGTTGAAGACGATGGTGGTCAGCCAGCTGACCAGGCTTGCGGAGCCCTTCCGGGCAGGCGCGGGCGTGGCTTGATCGGACATGCGAGATCCCCCGGGGAAACGAAGATGCGGAGAGCGGAACTCCGGCCTCCGTCATTGTGACGGATGATCTTCGTTTTCACCAGGAACGTCCTCGTGCGGACCTCCAACAGGAGGTGCCACAAGGCGTCGGCCACTCGTACGAACGGGCGACGACAGGTCAGGCGTCGCCGTTGAAGTAGGGCTGCATGCCGGTCAGGGCGCCCTCTACCCAGTCCGTTCTCGCCGGGCCGATGTCCGAGTGTGACTTCTGGGCTCAACACCGAGGCTCGAGTGGGCCGTGACCGGCCCGTCTCGTGGGTTCGGTGGGACGCGGCTGGGTCGTCCGTTGAGGCTCTGAGCTGTCGTTGTCGGTTGGGCCTCTGCCTGCCTGGCAAGCCAGGTAGGCCTCTGACCTGCTGGCTCCGCGGATGCGTGGGATTCGCGTGAGCGTCCCGGGAGCCCCAACGGAGCTGCTCACGCCGGCTCCGCTGCCACTCCACGCCGTGCTCGGCGAGCTGCGCGAGCTGGCCCGGGGTCAGCTCCCCCTCCTACTCTTCTGGTTGTTGAGCCAGGTGCCCAGGGCGAAGTGCGACACGACCACCTGCTCACCCTCGGGACCGGCCGCCACGGTCTCCAGCGGCTCCTTGTGCGGCCGGCGGACGTCCGCGTGCTGCTCCCGCTCCACGAAGGCCGCCAGCGCCGCCGTGCCCTGCTGGAACCGGTCCGCACGGGAGACGACCGGCTTCGCCTCGGCGGCCGCCTTGGCAGCGACCAGACCGGGGTCCTCCTCGACGCCGATCGCCGCCAGCAGGTCCCGCTGGTCCGCTTCCAGGCCGGGGCAGCCGCCGCGCTGCGCCACGATCCACCGTCCGAGCTGCTCGTTCTCGAAGATGGTGTCCGCCGGCAGCGCGGGCCAGTCGACTCGACCGTCGGACTCCAACCACCACTGCCGCGCGACCGCGTACGCGCGCTGCCAGGAGATGAACGCCATGACCACCGCCACCACCGCCACCACCGCCACCACCCGCGACACCAGCTCCGCCGACAACCGCATCACCGTGCGCCCCGTCCACCTGGACACCTGGATCGGCCCGCCCCGGGACAACGAGGCCTACGGCAGCGGACGCAAGGCCACCCAGTACATCAAGATCTCCTACACCCCCGAGTCGGGTGAGCTGACCGCGCACTGGAACGAGAGCTACAACAGCCGTACCCGCAGCTGGGGTTACCAGGAGCCGGAGGACTTCCACGAGGGGATCTGGTCCGAGACCGCGGTCCGCCGAGCGACCCGTGCCCGGACCGCGAGCCCGAGCTGATCACCCGCTACGACTGGCTCGTCTACGGCTACGCCAGCGCCGCGGAGGCGAGTACCCTGCTCAGCCTCCTGGCGACGCTGATCCCGAAGATGCTCGACGCGTTCGCGCCCGTCCCCGGCCGGCCGGGATGCCTCGACTGGACGCCGGCTGCCGCCTCCTACGACCGTCTCATCGCCACCCTGGTCACGAGCCCCCGCCACTACGTCCCTGGCGGCCAGCCGGACAAGGACAGCCTGCGGCGGGCACTCAACGACCGCGCCGCCACCGAGAACCGCTACATCACCTGGAGCCTGCTGCACCAGCTCAACCCCGAACTCGCCCTGCGCCAACTCGCCCTGGCGGCGACGACGAACTCGACACCGTCGCCCGCGAAACCCCCGGCCAGCTGTACAGGACCTACGGACACGGCCTGGTGCTCCCGGAGTCCGTGGAGCACCGCTCCATGCTGCTGGTCACCAGCGCCCGGATCGGCCTGCACGCGTTCGGCACGCCGCCGCCGAGGGCCTGCGAACCGCGGGGCGCGCTGGTCGGCCTTGCGGCGCTGCTTGCGCAAAGGCCGGCCGGTCCGCAGCTTCTTGGTGAGCGTCCTGCTCAGGCCGCCCTTGGCGCCCTGGTAGAGGGCCCGGTAGATGCTCTCGTGGCACAGGTGCCGCTCCGGCCGGTCCGGCCAGAGCACGCGCAGGTGGGCGGCGATCTGCTCGGGGCTCCACTCCAGGTCGAGCTTGGCCCGGACCTCCGCGCGGAGCTCGGCGTCGAGCCGCAGCTTCGCCAAACGCGGCCGCTTCACCCGCTCCTGGGCCCTGTGGTGTGCCAGGTCCGCATCGTAGATGTCCTGGTCGTGGGGGAGGGTCTTGGGCCGGAGTTCGCGGCTGACGGTCGAGGCAGCCCGGCCCAGGCGTTCGGCGATCTCCCGTATGCCCAGGCCGCGTTCGCGCAATGTCGCGATCCTCTTGCGTTCCAGCAGCAACAGGTAGCGATCGGACCGGGACGGCTCCGGCAGCCGCTCGGGCGGCAGGCCGCCGTTCTCCGCCCGCCACCGGTAGCCGGTCCTCCTGCCGATCCCGAGCTGCTTGCACGCCTCGACCGTGCCCACCCCGGACTGCAGCAGATGCCAGTACTCCGCCTCGACATCGAGCCTGCGCTTGGGTCCCCGCCTCGCCATCAACACACCCATCATGATCAAGGAGTGTTGCGACAAGCGTTAGAACCCAAGGACCTACACGGGGTCAATTTTCAGGAGTCGTTGACAGTGGTGCGCGGTCCGCGTGAAGTGCGGTCGGTGGCCGTCTACCAGGTGCTGCCGGCGAAGGTGAGTTTCGCGGTGCACAGCTGAAGGTGTCCGGCCTGGGCTGCGGCCGGGAAGTCCAGGGGGTTGGTGAACTCGCCGGTGATCTGCAGGACGGTGCCGGTGGTGTGCGCGGCTCGTCGCCAGTCGCGGGTGGCGGCCAGTGGGCCGGTGTACCACGGGCCGGCTGGGCCGGTGACGGTGAGCTGTGGGCCGTCGAGGACGGCGGACCAGGGCTGGCGCGGTTCGGCCCAGCGTTGCGGCTGGAGCTGGTCGGACCAGCCGTCGCGGCTGTGTGCGGGACGGGGGAGGAGCTGCCGTGGGTAGATGATGGCGGGGCGGCCGTGGAGCAGCTCTGGCCAGGCGGTTCGGCCGAGGTAGGCGGCGAGGGTGCTGTGCATGTCCGGCTACCTCTCCTGCGTTTCGGGCGCGTCGGCGCGGTGCGGGTCGGCGGCGTGGATGAGCTGGCGGAGCGCGCCGTGATAGACGTCGTGGTCGGTGACGGCGGGCAGGATCGCGGTGAGGTGCCCGGTCAGGGTGGGGAAGTCCTCGGGGTCGAGTGCGGCCAGTGCCCGGCGGGTGGCGGCCTGGGCGGACTTCGGGTCGCGGTGGTCGACGAAGCTCGCGCTGCCGAGCGTGAGCAGGTAGAGCCGCCGGTAGGTGAGGATTGCGTTCTGGGACGTCATGCCGGCGGCGAGGGAGTCGGCGAGTTGGGGTTCCACCAGGCGCTTCAGCAGCTGCGGGCCGAGCCATGGCCGGCTTCCGCGCAGGGCGACCAGGCCTGGATGGGCCGTCAGCAGCTCGTACAGCGCGGTGAAGCGCCGCTCGGTGGCGCTTGCCCAGCCGGTGCCGGCGGGGATGTCCGGCAGGTGGGCGGCGAGGTGGTCGGTGACCAGGTCGAGCAGTCCGGCCAGGTCGGTGCAGCGGCGCTGGAGTGAGGCCACCGAGATGTCCAGGGCGGCGGCCAGGGGGCGGAAGCTGAGCGCGTCAGGTCCTTGCTGATCGACGATCAGCAGGGCTTGTTCCGCGATCCGTTCGGGGGTCGCGAGGTCCAGGGAAGCGGATTGCCTTGGCATGCGAGTCAGCGTACGGTACGGCGTATCGTCACGCTAGGCTCCCCGCTCCTCACGGAGGCGACATGCCCCGCACCATGGCGCTCGACCCGCTGTTCACCGCGGTGGACAGCGCGGCGTTCACCGACCGGCACCTGGCCAACCTCGCGGCCGGAACCCTCGCGGCCGTCCGCGTCCCCGGCTTCCTCGACTCCGCCGCCTGCCGAGCGGCGGTCGCGGCGTCCGGCCGCCTGCCCACCGCCGATTACGACCCGGCCCGGGTGCCGACCCCGATCGTGCGGTTCGGCCCGGCCCTCAACGACTACCTCGGCCAGGACGGCGACCTGGACGCCGACCGGTACTGGGCCGACGCGGAGGCCGCCCGCGCCACCTGGCACAGGGCCGGCATGCGGCCGGACCCGGTCGCCGTCTCCCTGGCCCGCCTCGGCTCCGCCTGGGGAGCGGCCGTCACGCCGGCCACCATCGGCGGCCGCGCGGTCTTCGGAGGCACCCTGCGCGAGATCAACTCCGGCGCACCCATCCACTACGACGACGTCAACCGCGAAGCGCCCCAACTGTTCGACCAGGAGGTGGTGGCCCAGCTCGCGTTCAACGTCTGGGTCGCCGTTCCGCCCACCGGCGGCCAGACCACGGTGTGGCGCCACCGGTGGGAGCCCGTCGACGAGCGGCACCGACGGTCGTACGGCTACCGGCCCGAGACGGTCCAGCACTGCCAGCACGTGAGCCTCACCCCCGCGCTCGGCGACGGTCTCCTGTTCAACCCCGGCAACGTCCACGCGGTCCGGCCGAACCCGGGCGGGCGCCGCATCGCGTTCGCCTACTTCCTCGGCCTGACCACCACCGGCCGACTCATCGCCTGGTCCTGACCCACCCATCGAGGAGCAACGACGTGCACCAGCTCACCTACGGCGACATCAAGGCAGCCACCGACCGGATCGCCGGGCACATCCGCCCCGTCACCCTGGCCCCGATCGACCCCGGCGCGATCCGCACCGCCCACCGCGACCCCCTCGACGACCGGCCCGAGCAGCCCTGCGAGGTGTGGCTGGCCCTGGAGTTCATGCAGCACACCGGATCCTTCAAGGCCCGCGGCGCCCAGAACTTCATCCAGGCCTACCGCGACGCGGGCACCCTGCCGGACGCCGGGGTGACCATCGCCTCCGGCGGCAACGCCGGCCTGGCGTGCGCCTGGGCCGCCCGGCAGCAGGGCGTTCACGCCACCGTCTTCCTCCCCACCACCGCCCCGGCCGTGAAGATCGCCAAGCTCCGCGGCTACGGCGCCGAGGTACGCCTGGTGGGCACGCAGTACGCCGACGCCCTGACCGCCTGCGAGGACTTCGCCGCCGCCACCGGCGCACTCGCCTCCCACGCCTACGACCACCCGCTCATCGCCGCCGGCGCGGGCACCCTGCTGGAGGAGATCCACCAGCGGATCCCCGGCCTGGACACCGTGGTCGTCGCGGTCGGCGGCGGCGGCCTGTTCACCGGCGTCGCCACCGCCGCACGCCACCACGGCATCCGGACCGTCGCCGTCGAACCGGACAACTGCCGCGCGCTGAACGCCGCCATCGCCGCCGGCCGCCCGGTCGACGTCCCGGTGGAGTCCGTCGCCGCCGACTCCCTCGGCGCGCGCCGTGCCTCCGCCATGGCCCTCGCCGCCGCCCGACACGAGGACGTCCACTCCGTGCTCGTACCCGACGCCGAGATCGTCCGCGCCCGCCGGACGCTGTGGGACCACCGGCGGATCGCCGTGGAACACGGCGCAGCCACCGCCCTGGCGGCCCTCCTCACGGCCGACCCGCACACGCCCCACCGGGACCTGCCCACCCGCCCCGCCACCCAGGCCCGCAGCTACCGGCCGGGCAGCGGCGAGAAAGTCTGCGTGGTGCTCTGCGGCGCCAACACCGACCCCACCGACCTGGTGCTGTAACAGGGCCAAGCGTGGGGATCGGCCAGGCTGGAACCGGGTCACGGCCACGGGCCCAGTGGTGGCGTGGCGGTGTGGTCGGAGGCCCGGCCCGGCGCTTCGGGCGATGTTGTCCGCGGACAACACGGGTGCCCTGGCGGAGGAGCCTGAGACGACGACTCCGGTGCAGCATTGTCCGAGCACTGGGGGACCGCTGATGAGCAGGCCGCTACCCTGGGTGCGGGACTGGACGACGAGGCGTTTCACGCGCTGGTGGAGGTGCTGTACTCGCACGTCTGAGCTCGTCGTGATCTGGATTGGGGTGTGTTGTCCGCGGACAACACCGACGACCGCGCCCAGGGTCTCACTGCCCGCGTCGACCCCGCCCCGGCCGCGGTGCGGGCCGCGTGGGAGGCGGACCCCGCCGAACGCGGGGCCTACGAGGCGTTCACCGCCGTGGGCCTGGAGCTGTACCAGCGCCCCTACTGGAAGGCCGCCGGCGGCAACCGGTTCGAGGCCGAGAAGACGGTCCGCAACCTCGCCCGACCGTCCTGATCCGCCGTCAACGGGACCGGCCCCGCGGCGGGCCGCCCGGGGGACACCGCCGGTGGCGGCGCCGCCGACTGCCGGCGAGGCTACTCACGGAGAACGGCGCAATCGTTGTGAGACGCTCCCTGGACTCGGCTATCCACTCGTCGCCCACGACTGGGAATCTACGGCAGGCGCCCATGGCAGACCCCAACGGTGCCCCAGCCGCCTCGACTTCCGGGTTCGGGCACAGCGGTTTCGGTCGCCGCCGCCGACCCCAGCGGCGCCGCGTGTGACGCGCTACGCCCGATCGTCGTGTCGCCGAGGACACCACCGACCAGCGCGAGCCGTCCGGTCGCCTGTACGTCACCCCGAGCGCGGTCGAACAGGTGGTGGCGGGCGGGGCGGAGTGGAGTCCAGGTGCAGGCGAGGTGTCAGGGGCGGGCGCTATGGCGCGTCGCCGTGGACGCTACTGATCTCGACTACCAGGCCCGAACGCAGCCCGGATGCATCCCGCCGGATCTGGTCTCCCGGCTCCTCGAACGCGGCCATGCCGAGGTGGTGGAGTTCTGGGCGGGCCTCGGGGAGTGGTTCTGCGCCCGGCAGTGGGCGCGGTTGCTGGGCGAGCAGGGCCGGCAGACAGAGGCGCTGGAGGTGCTCGACCCATACCTCGCCACCGGCTGGTGGACGGCCGTCGCGACCACCGCCGAGCTGCTGGAGGAATGGGGCCGCGTCGAGGAGGCGATCGAGATCACCCGCGCCCGGATGGCCATCGGGCACCCGATGGCGCTGTAGTCCTACACGCGCCTGCTCGCCCGACACGGCCGCGGCGACGGTGCGCGCCGGACCGATCGAGGCGGCCCGGAAACCCGCCGCGGATCGGCGCCGGTCAGCGGCCCGCTCGCCCCGCAGTGTCCTTACCGGCAGGGCGGCCGTGGGAAGGATCCTTCATCACCCGTTCCGGGCCGCGTTGCAGGGCCGCTGAGGACCGATTCGGTCCGGCCCCGCAGGTGTGAGCTGAGCACCGCGGTCCGGCGGGCGCCGGCCGGCCCCACCGCGGCAGCAGCGCCGGCGCCGGCACGAGCACCGCCTGGCACCGGTGTGAACCACGAACTCCCGCTCGACGACGGCGATGCCCACGGCGGCCACTGGGCTACGGGACCGAGGTTGTCGAGCCCGCGCCGACCGCGGGGGCACCGCACGCAGAGCCGTGGCCAGGACCGTATGGTCCGAACTGAACCGGCCCCGGACGAATCGCCCCCTGCTCCGAGCAGACCTCCTGGACACCGACCAGCCGGGACGCCGTGGGCACACCGTCCCTCCACCGGCCAGGCGCCGACAGGCCTCGGCCCAAGTGCTTTGGCCCGCAAGGCCGCAGGGCGCACGCACGGGGGAGTCGACCAGTGGGAACGAGTGCGGCTCCGGAGGCTGGCGCGGCCGGGTTCTGTCGTCGCGCCCACCGATGCGCCGTCGGCCGGCCGCGTCCCGCCTTCCTGGCCGGAACCGTCCCGGGCCGATTCCGTCCAGCTGAGAACCCTTCTACCGCACGTGACCAGCGACGAAGCTAGTGATCGCCGGAAGGGAGCACCGCTCGGACGGCAGGCCGGAAGCGCGTCACCGCGGGACGCGATCGCCGGACTTCTAACGCTTCGCCGTATCTGAAGAGGACACCGCCATGTTCCGCACCGTCATCATCACGGCCACCGCGGTCGCCAGCTTCGCGCTCTGCGGGCCGACGTTCGCCACGGCCCGGGCCGGCAGCTCGCTCCGGGCCTGACCTCGGCTCCGGCCTCCGCCCGTCGGGCCGTGCCGACCGGCTGCTCCTGCAGGGCAGTCGACCAGCACTCCCGTGCCCGTGTACCGGCAGTCCACCGGATTTCTCCGGTCCTCGCTCCTCGCGGAGGGCCGCCCATCACCTCGTCAACCATGTCTGGAGTTCCGCAATGTCCGTCAACCGCTCCACGTTCGCCAACATCGCTCTCACCAGTGCGCTCACCCTCGGTGCTGTCGCCTCCACGCTCTCGCTCACCGCTCCGGCGCAGGCCGTCGGCACGTCCTCGGTCAATGGCCAGATCGCCCGCTCCGAGATCATCGCCCGGGCCCAGAACTGGGTCGACCAGGCGGTGCCGTACAGCCAGAGCCTGTGGCACAGCGACAGCAACGGCTCCTACCGGCAGGACTGCTCGGGTCTGGTGTCGATGGCCTGGCACCTGGGCTCCAGCCGGGTCACCTCCACCCTGGACGACGTGTCGACGCGCCTCGGCAGCCTCGACGACCTGCAGCCAGGCGACATGATCGACAACATCACGTCGCACGTCGTGCTGTTCGCCGGCTGGACCGACGGCAGCCACAACACCGCCGTGGTCTACGAGGAGCCGAAGCCCGGCCTGACCGCCCGCAAGGCGAACTACTCGCGCAGCTACCTGACCAGCAACAACTACCTGCCCTACCGGTACGACAACACCATCGACAGCGCGCCGCTGCCGCCGAAGCAGGCGGCCGTGGGCTGGGGTGCCCAGGTCGTGGTGAACGGCGGCGGCGACGTCCTCCACTCCACCCGGTCCTCGAACGGCTCCTGGACCGGTTTCGGGAACGTGGAGGCCGTCGCGGGCGACATCGGCGTGGTCCAGGCCATCGCGGACGCCGGAATCAACGGCGACACCCACCTGCTCGCCGTCGGCGGCGACGGGAACATCTACCACACCGTCCGCCACTCGGGCGGCAGCTGGGACCGCTTCACCGACATCGGCCCGCAGACCAACAGGCTGGGCGGCGTCACCAAGATCTCCACGGTGTCGATCGGCGGCGACCTGCATGTCGTCGCGGTCGCCGACGGAAAGCTCTTCCACACCGCCCGGCTCGCGAACGGCACGTGGCTGCGGTTCGGCGAGATCACCCCGGCAGGCGGCGCCGTGACCAGCGCCGCGGCCGCGAGCGTCAACGGCGAGCTCCAGGTCGTGGCCGCCGCCGGTGGCACGCTCTACCACACCGTCCGCGCCGTCAGCGGCTCCTGGTCGGGCTGGGGCAATGTGTACGACGCGGCGGGGAACATCGGTCCCGCCCAGGACGTCGCGGTCGCCGGCACCGGTGCCGACACGCAGATCGTCGTGGTGAACGGCAGCGGCCAGCAGTTCCACGGCGCGCGTTACGGCAACGGCTCGTGGCAGCCGTTCAACGCGCTCGCCCCCGTGATCGGCTCGTTCACCGCCAACCGGGTGAGCGCCGCCAACATCGACGGCGAGTTCCAGGCCGTCTTCATCACCAACGACGGCCAGATCATGCACACCATCCGCGACGGCTCGGGCAGCTGGGACCCGGCGGCCGCGATCCAGCTGAACGGCGTGAACGGCAACCACTACGACGTCTCCATCGGCGGCACCTACAACTGACCGCCCCCACCCCACCCGCCGGCCCGCCGCCCCCACGCGGCGGGCCGGCCATCTTCACGCCATCGGCGTGGACGAATCGCGCCTCGGCGACGGTGGCGACGCCACGTTCGACCGGGCACCGGAGCCGGGCGCGGGCCGCGTTCGCGCTTGGGCCGCCGCCGGACCGGGACGGCGACGTCTGGGCCGGCTCCGGTGTAGGCCAGGTCCGCGAGCGCCGGGATCTGCAGCCGGCCGCAGGTCGCGACGGTCCGGTGCCGCCGGGCCGCGGTCAGGTCGTGGGTGCGGCCGGGCAGCGGCCGGGAGACCCACAGGAGGTCGCCCTCGGGACCGGTTGCGACCTGCAGGTTCACTCCGTGGTGACGGTGCTTGCCGCTGAAGTCGGCGCGGCCGTCGCCAACGCGGTCGCACGCGGCGAGGGTGCCGTCGACCAGGACGTACTCTGGACCGGCCTCGCGCAGGGCCAGGGCCAGGGCCAGGCCGGGGCGCGGCGGGCGAGGAGGTGGCGCAGGTCGGGACTGCGGGTGCCTGCATCAGCGCAGCGTGGGTAAGCCGATGACGCGGGTACCTCGGGGTGCTGCCGCGGCCAACTTCTCACGGTCGTCCACGGTCGCGGCGAGGATGACGATCCCGGCTAGCTGCTCCCACCGGAGGAGGACAGGCTTGGGGCGCAGCAGTGCGACGACGGGCCCGTCCGCGTGGCCGGCGCACAGTGGGATGCCTCCCGCCCAGCGGGGGTCGTAGTCCTCGTGCCCGAAGTACGGCGCCGTGCCGTGGTGAGCGAGAACCCATGTGGCTGCCGCCTCGCGCATCTGCTGGCGCTCCTGCGCGGGCACCGAGAGCCGCCAGGACCGCACCATGGTCCGGTGCGGATCGCGCAGGGGATAGCGCGTCGGCTGCGACGTGCCGCGCCAGCCCGTTCCCGGCTGCAGCTGGCGGACCATCGCCTGGGCACGCTGCCCGTCGAGCCGATGCTGCAGTGCCTCCCACGAGGCCGCGTCCTCGGCGTAGCGGGGGGCTGTCCAGGCCGCCGGCCAGAGCGTGCGGCCGTCGAGACGCTTCGGGCGTGCGAAGCGGTGCCCGATCACCCGGTCCGTCAGGACCCAGGCCACGAAGTCCCGCAGCGTCGCACTCGCCGGTAACCAATTCGGCAGGTGGAAGCGGGCCAGCCCGCTCACGACCTTCCACGGGGCGTCGTCGGCGGGCGGCGGGGCGACTAGGGTCTGTTGTGAAAGTCGATCAAGGTCGTGGATGATCAAGCGCTGTGGGGCGCGGAGATCTGACGAATGGCCAGTGGGCTCGGCTGGAGCCGTTGCTGCCGCTGGGCAAGAAGCCGGGGCGGCCGCCGACGTGGACGCGTCGGCAGTTGATCGACGGCATACGCTGGCGGACCAGGACTGGTGCGCCGTGGCGGGACGTTCCGGACCGGTACGGGCCGTGGGACCGGGCCTACGACCTGTTCCGCCGCTGGCAGCGCAACGGCACCTGGAAGCGGATCTTCGAGCAGCTCCAGGCCGTAGCCGACGCGAAGGGCCTCATCACATGGGACATCAGCGTGGACTCCACCATCGCCCGGGCGCACCAGCACGCCGCCGGGGCGCGTAAAAAGGGGCAGAGCAGAAGGAGTCTCCCGGCGGCGTCGACACCGAGCCCGACGACCACGGCCTCGGGCGTTCGCGCGGCGGATTGACCACCAAGTTGCACCTGGCGGTCGAGCAGGGTCAGAAGCCGCTCTCGCTCATCGTCACCGCCGGGCATCGGCATGACAGCCCGCAGTTCCAGCCGGTACTGGAGGCCATACGGGTGTCCCGGATGGGTCGGGGCCGGCCGCGCACCCGGCCGGACAAGGTGCGGGCGGATAAGGCCTACGGCTCCCGCGCGAACCGCGCCTACCTGCGCAGACGTGGCATCGGCTGCACGATCCCGGAGAAGGCCGACCAGGTCCGCAATCGCAAGAAGCTCGGCTCCCGTGGCGGCCGACCGCCGAAGTTCGACAAGGTCGACTACCGCGAGCGACACGCGGTGGAGCGCGGGATCAACCGGCTGAAGAGGCACCGCGCGGTGGCGACGAGATACGACAAGCTGGCTGTCCGCTACGAAGCGACCGTACTGGTCGCTGCCATCAATGAGTGGTTGTGACAAGCACCAGAGCGGGGCGCAAGGTTCCGGGAAAACCCTTCGAGGACATCACTACTGACCTGCCACCCTGGTGAGATGCTGCTCAAACTGACCGGCTCCAGCTGTTCGGGCAAGACCACGCTCGCCTACTCCGTGGGCGAGCGGCTGGGGCGGATCGCCGTGCACGACTTCGACGAGCTCGGCGTACCGAAAGGAGCCGATCGCCAGTGGCGAAACCACATGACCGAGATGTGGGTGCGTCGCGCGCTGGAATACCAGGCCCGCGGAGTCGACCTCCTGCTGACCGGGCAGTCCCCGCTGGGAGAGGTCCTGGCCAGCCCCTCCGCCCCGTTGCTGGATGGCATCGCGGTCTGTCTGGTCGACGTGTCCGACGAGGCCCGGCGCGGCAGGCTCACCAAGCGCGACTCGGACCGATGGGACGCTCCGGCGGTCGACGCCTTCCTCGGCTGGGCCGCCTGGCACCGCAAGCACGCCGAAGATCCCCGATCCCGACCCGACGTCATCATCGACGACAGCTGGCCCCGCATGGCCTGGCACCGCTGGACCGGGTGGACCGCCGACGATCGGCGATGGTGCACCCACCTGCTCGACACCACGGACCAGCCTGTCGCGGAATCCGTAGATCAGGTTGAGCAATGGGTGACCGAACAGCGCGACACGCTCCGATCCGGCCGTCTCCCCCTGTCGCGGGGCTGGTCAGACCAGACAGCCGCCCGAGCCGACCACGACTCCTGATCCACTTTCGCAACAGACCCTAGAACGGACGGAACGGTGCCCACCCACGGCCGTGGGTGGATCCCCACCCAGCACACCTGCACGTTGTCCCCCGCGAACCGGCTGGTGCGCTCGCGGATCTCGTCGGAAGTGATCGGGGACAGCTGCGCTTCCCACGCCATGCGGCGGCTGCCGTCCGGGGAGGAGGCCATCACGTCGGCCCGCCAGGTGCCGTCCGGCGCGCGGACCTCTAGTGTGATGCGCCATAAATCACGAGGCTAGCAATTACCGTTATGACTGGGTGGCTGGGTTGATCTTGGCGAGGTAGTCGGCGAGGGACTTGAGGATCTCGTCGGAGGTTTTGGTCCAGGTGAACGGTCTCGGGTCCTGGTTCCAGGTGTCGATCCAGGCCTTGATGTCGTCTTCGAGGGCTTTGACGGAGGTGTGGACGCCGCGGCGGATGAGCTTGTCGGTCAGCAGGCCGAACCAGCGTTCTACCTGGTTGATCCAGGACGAGCCGGTCGGGGTGAAGTGCACGTGGAAGCGCGGATGCCGGCCGAGCCAGGCCCGGATCTCGGCGGTGTTGTGCGTGGCGTAGTTGTCGCACACCAGGTGTACGTCGAGCTCGGCAGGGACCGCTTTGTCTATCGTGACCAGGAACTTCTTGAACTCCAGGGCCCGGTGGCGCCGGTGCAGTTCGCTGATGACGGTTCCGTCCGCGATGTTGAAAGCGGCGAACAGGCTGGTGATGCCGTGCCGCAGGTAGTCATGGGTGCGCCGTTCGGGCATGCCCGGCATCATCGGCAGGACCGGCTGGGACCGGTCCAGCGCCTGAATCTGGCTCTTCTCGTCGACGCAGAGCACGACGGCCTTCTCGGGCGGGTTGTGGTAGAGGCCGACGACGTCCACGACCTTGTCCACGAACTGCGGGTCGGTGGACAGCTTGAAGCTGTCCTGCAGGTGCGGCTTGAGGTCGAACTTCCTCCAGATCCGCCCGATGGTCGACTTCGACAGGCCCGACCGGGCAGCCATCGAGGACCGCGACCAGTGCGTGTCCCGCCCGGGAGTGGACTCCAGGGTCGCCACCAGCACGTCCTCGACCTGGTCGAGCAGGATCGAGGGCGGCCTGCCTGGCCGCGGCTCGTCCTGCAGTCCGTCCAGCCGCTTGTCGATGAACCGCGCCCGCCAGCGCTCCACGGTCGACTCGTCGACGCTCAGATCCATCGCGGCCTGCCGGTTCGTCCCGCCCTCAGCGCACCGCAGCACAATCCTGGCCCGCAGCGCGAGAAACTGCGCGGTCTTCGCCCGCCTCGCCCAGCGCGTCAACTGGTCCCGCTCGGCCTCGCTGAGGACCAGGTCGGCCTTCGGCCGGCCGATGCGGCCCGCATCCTGCAGGCCGGTCAGCCCCTCGGCCGCGAACTTGCCGCGCCACTTGCGCACCGTCTTGTCCTGGACGCCAACGAGCTTCGCGGCAGCGGCATTCGACATACCGTCAGCACACGCCAGGATGATCCGGGCCCGCTCAGCGGCTCTTCGGTCCCAGGACTCCGCCCGACGCAGCAACTCGGCACGCTCGTCGTCAGACAGCGCGATCGACACGGCAGAAGGCCCAGGATGCGACACCATAAAAGGGTATCAACTTACCCTCGTGATTTATGGCGCATCACAGTAGCTGTCCGGGGTCTTGTCGTACCGGGTGGCGATACCTCGCCAGGCCTTGAGCTTGTTGATCAGGCGCTCGACGGTGTTCCGTTCCTTGTAGAGCTCGGCGTCGTGGCTGACGGGTCGGCCGCCCTTGGAGCCCCTGTTCTTCCGGTTGGCGGCCTGGTCCCTCTTCTCCGGGATGACCGCCTTGATGCGGCGTTTGCGCAGGTAGGTGCGGTTGCCGCGGGACGAGTAGGCCTTGTCTCCGGCGACCGCGTCGGGTCGGGTCCGTGGACGACCGACCGGTCCCCGGACCCGGACCTTCTTCAGCACAGGGATGAACTGCGGGCTGTCGGCGGCCTGTCCGGCGGTCAGAATGAATGCCAGCGGGCGACACTTCCGGTCGCCGGCGACGTGAACCTTGCTGGTCTGCCCGCCCCGCGAGCGTCCGAGCAGGGCGGCCTTCAGTCGCAGCTTTCGTCGACGCCGGATGTGTCGTCGCTCCTCCCGATCGGGGTCCGCTTCGGCTCCCCGCCCGGTTTGTTCTTCGAGGCCGCCCCCTTTGACCTGGCCTTCTCCTCCTCGGCGGCAGCCTCTTCCAAGGCGGTGAGCACGTCCTCGCTCAGGTGCATCCCGGCGGCGTCGTGGTGAGCGCGCGCGGTGGTGGAGTCGATGCTGACCAGGGACAGGTCCACCACGCCCCGTTTCGCGGCTTCCGCGATCAGGCCCTCCAGCAGGGCCTCGAACACGCCGGCGTTCCGCCATTGCCGGAAGCGATTGGAGACGGTCGACCAGGCGCCGAACTCCTGCGGCATCTCCCGCCACTGCCCGCCCGTCTTGAACCGCCAGATCACGCCCTCGAACTGCTCGCGCAGCCGCTCGGGGTACGGGCCGTACTCACCAATCGGCAGGTACGGCCCGATGAACTCCCACTCTTCGTCAGTCAGTTGCACTCGCGTCACGCAAGACGATCTACCGGATCAGGCCTCGGAGCGAGGGCAAATCCCACAGATTGATCAAGACTCGATACGCGCCCTAGAACGCGAGTCCGAATGCTTTCGATGTTCAGTCAGCAGAAGGTGAAGCGTTCGGCGGCTTCGGCGGGGGTGACCCCTTGTCTGCGCCCGGGGACATCGTGGACGGCTGCTGCACCCTCGGAGCGCAGTTGGCCGGCACTGGCGTCCCTCGTCATGATCGCGGCGTAAGCGCGAACATCCGCGGCAGTGACATCTGGGCGCCCCCGCTCGACATGCTGCTGCAGGAGGTCGGTGACTTCATCGGTGAATCGCAGCATGGTCACCGGGGCATTGAAGCGCCTGGCGATGGTGAGGAGTCGTGCGCGGGCCTGCGGGGTGACATTCGTCGATTCGGCGACTGCACTTCGTCCTGCGGCGAGCCTGGCAATGATCCTGCGGTCACGTTCCTCGAAGATGCGGGCGTCCACCGCATCGGAGTCCGCTTCAGCGGGCGGGTCGCCGAAGAGCTCCGCGCGGATCTCGTCGCTGGACACCACGGTTTCGGCATCGATCTGCCGCCGCGCGATCAGTGCCCGGACAAAGCTGGTCTTGCCCGAGGCCGGTGCTCCGACGAGGACGACGAGTCCCACCGGTACCCGGATCAGCCCGATGCCGGCATGCGCGGGAGCGTCGGTCACGGTGCGGGAGCTGTCGAGGTAGAGGCCGCCGGCGCAGTCCAGGGCCTCGTCACCGAGGCGATCGTCAACTCCGATTCACGCCCGCCGCTGGTCCCGTGGGCCCGCAGGTCGAACCGCAGGCTCGTCACCCCCGAGGCGGCCAGGCCGGCGGCCAGGCGTGTGAAGAAGCCGCCCTCCTCCCGGGTCACCCCCGACCCGTGGACCAGCACCGCCAGCCCGCCCGGCGTCTCCGCCGGGCAGACCGAGCCGAACAGCGCAGTGCCGTCCAGGGACTGAAACGCCGTCTCGTGATCGACCATAAGCAGATCGTAGCCATTTTCACGGGGCTCAATCCCGCTCACGTGGCTCGATCCCCATCTCGTCACACAGCTCTGCAACGGCTGGCGTTGCCGCCGCCGTCGGCATCCGGCCCGCCTGCGTGCATCGGCGAGTGATCGTCGCAGTTCAGCTGCGGGGGCTCCGGACCGGCAGGCCGGGCCGGGTCGGTCTGCCGTGTTGTGCCGTGCAGGCCGCCTGGCGTGGCTTCCGGTGGGCCGGTTCAGGTGACCGAAACGCCGCGGGGGTGGCTACCGACAGATTGGCCCGGGCCCGGGAAGTTCGGTAGTCACGATGATCTTGCTCTGTTGAACTTGAACCAGGCCCGCCGGAGACCCGGCGAAGCCTTGACAGACTGGAGACATCGTGAATTCCCGTAGTGAGCAGCCCATCGTCACGCCCACCCCGCAGGCTCGCCGGATCTCGCGCTCGTCGCGCGCCGGGCTCATGGCGGCCTGCGGCGCCCTCGCCTTCCTCGGCAGCATCGCTGCCGCCACCGCGCATGAGGCCGGAAAGGGCGCGGATGACCGGAACACCGGCGGAGTCTCGACCCTCGCCCAGGGATGGAAGGGGCGTTACTGATCTTGGGGCGCTTGACCCGAGACGCCGCTGCAGGAGCTTCCACCGCCAGCGGCTTCCGGGCGCCGCTGCCGCACCCGGTGCCGGACCGGCCGGGGCGCAGCGGCTGAACAGGCAGCCGCCGGCGGCCGATGGAACGACGGCCACTCCCGACGGCCGTGAGACGAAGACCCTCCACCCCCCCCCGGGGCGCCGGCGTTCGATGCGTTCCTCGTCCGGCAGACGGGGGTCGTCACCGCCCGGCTGCGCCATCGGCCCGGACGGTTGGCTCTTCCGGGAGGCGACCTACGCGCTCGCCTGGTCCAGGTCGCCCTGGACCGGCGGCTCGCCTGAACCACGTCCCGGGGCCGGCCCTCTGCGGGCCCGCCCCGGGTTGCACGTCGGCGCCACTGCAGGTGGCACCCGGATGCTGTTGGCTGGCGGGTGGTTCGGCCCTGCGGGGCTGTTGGGTTGTGTGCGTCCGGCTGTGCCGGCCGACCCAGATGACCTGGAAGGGCGGTCTTATCCGACCAGGCGGCGGCGCCAGTCCAGGGGGGTGATGGTGATGGCCTGGCCGGGGTCGTGGTCCCAGTCGGTACGGAGGCCGGCTGCTTCGAGGGCGGCCACGACCTCGTGGCCGATGGCTGTGGTGGTTGCGGGCGAGCCGTCGAAGCCGCCGTAGAGGAGCGTCAGGCCGTGGCCGGCCGCGGCGGAGTCCGTGCACTGGGTGTGGAAGTAGACGAAGCCGCGGGTGTCGGGGCCGCCTTCGCCGCCGATCTCGGACTGGCCGCAGCTGCGGCAGCAGGCGAAGTGCTCGCGGGCGGTGATACCGGCCTCCTGCAGGGCGGTGAACGCGCGGGTGAGCCGCTCAGGGTCCGTCTCGCCCTGCCAGTCGGCCTGCTCCGCCAGGCGCTCCAGCCACATCCGGTCGGCCAGTACCCGCGCCTGCTCGCGCGAAACGGGCCGGCGCTCCGCGGTGACCAGGTAGTCCTCGGCGAGCTCCGCCAGAGCGGCGCGGGTGACGTAGCCGCCGGCCAGCGTCTCGCGGAGGCGCTGCTCCAACACCGCGCGGTCGTCGTCGTCCAGGTCGAGCGGTGGTACCTCGGGGGTGGGGCCCAGGTCCAGCAGCGACCAGGCCAGAGTGGTGTCCCAGCCGGGCGTCCGGGCGGCCCAGCCGGTCATTGCCGCGGTCACCGTCTCGGGACTGTCGACCATCACCTGGAAGTGCTGACCGGCGGGGCCGGTGCGGTGCTGCAGCGTGTAGTCCCCGCCGGCCTCGTGCCAGACCTGCGTGAAGACGTCGGGCAGATCGGGTATCCGCTGGACGACCAGGAAGCGGTCCCCGTCACCGCCGATCCGCCGGACGAGCCCGGCCAGTTCCTCGGCGGACACACCGACGTGCCGCTCCCCGTTCTCGGTCTCCACCACGATCTTCAGCATCCGCAGACTCTGACACATCCCCCCGACAGCAGACCTTCCGGGACCGCGACCGCCCAGCGGCCCGCCCGCCCCGCTTCGGCGTCCGGTGGCGTCACCGTTGTGCCTGACGACCCGCCAGCAGAAACATCCTCGAAGCCCGGCGCCGCGCCCGGTTGCGCGAACCCGAGAGCCGGAGGTGCTCCTCCGCGAGCCAGGCCGTCACCTCATGAGGAGGTGCCAGTGAACCTGAGCAGCGGCACCGCCGCTTCCCGCATGCTCCGTCCGCTGCGGCCCAACACGGGCCGCACCGGCGAGGCGGAGTGGGTCAGCGGGCGAGGGTGACGGTGATGTCGTCGTCGGGGCAGCCGGTCGCGATGTCGGCGAGTGCCTGGTGCTCGCGGGCGTCGACGCTCAGGTGCCAGCGGGTCTTGATCGTGACCCAGTCGTTCAGGTAGGTGCAGCGGTTGGCGACGGCCGGGGACAGCCAGTCGGCCGGGTCCTTGTCGGCCTTGGAGCGGTTGGAGGCCGCGGTCACGGCGATCAGCGCGCGCTCCTCCTGGAGGTCGTTGGCGTAGGTCTGGCGCTCGGCCGCGGTCCAACGAGGCCCCGACTGGCGGGGAGCGTCATTCCAAGCAAGCGATATTCGGAGGGCTTCGGCGTCAAGGAGCCGTAGGGTCGGCGCGCCAAGACAGCCTGGTAGCAGGGGAGAAGCGTGCGGTCTGAGGAACATGCGGGGTGGGAGCGGGACTGCGCGGAGGTCGAGGGCCTGTTCATGGACCCGCCTCCGCTGCCGCGAGAGGTCCTGACGCTGCGCGGCTGCCCGCGCGAGAGCCTGCTGGTCCAGGCCGTGGCGGCCAGCGCCGAACCGGTGCGGCTGCTGGGGGACGGAATGCTCCCGATCGAGCCTGTGGATCCCTCGAACGACGGGCCGGCCCGCTTCTGGGACCTGGAGGACACGGCTGTTCTGGCCCAGTGGCCCACGCCGGGCGATCCCGGGCGCGTGGACATCGTCGTGGGCACCGGCGTTAACCCTGTCCTTCCTGCGCCAGAAGCGAGACCAGGCCCGTCGACTCGCCAGGGTCGCACCGGTCGGCCTCGGCATGCCCGGCATCGCCCTGCGATCAGCCGGCAGGCCAGAATGAGGGCATGTAACCGCCTACAGGCGGTCATCGCCACTGGCTGCGTCAGTGGTAACCGGACCCCACTTCGACCGTCTGGTTAGCGCATATTCCGGACATACCACCGAAAGAAGTTGCTTGGTCAGGGTCAGGATGTTGCGATGAGGCGGCGCAGTGTGGCGTGGGCCGGCGGGCCCCAGGTGGGCTTGCCGCCGGGGCGGCCGTGGACGCCGGCGTCTCCGATGAGGATGCCGCCGAGGGCACGCATCGCGGCCCAGCCGCGGGCGCGGCGCAGAGTCGCGGCGTCAGCGGCCAGCTGGTAGGCATCGTGGAAGCGGGCGGCGGCGCCGTCCGGCAGCAGTGTCCAGGGCGCGGCAAGGTCGCAAGCGGGATCGCCTGCACAGAGTTCACCGAAGTCGATCACGCCGCAGAAGGTGCCGTCCGCGGTGAGGACGTTGGCCGGATGCAGGTCCCCGTGGATCCACAGCGCCGGGCCCTGCCAGTCGGGCGCGGCAGCGGCGTCGTCCCAGACCGCGCGGACGGCGTCCGGGTCGGGGATCAGCCCCAGCTCGGTGGCCGAGGCGAGCCCCTCGGCGAACCCCTCT
This sequence comes from Kitasatospora sp. NBC_00374, assembly GCF_041434935.1. Classification (NCBI taxonomy): domain Bacteria; kingdom Bacillati; phylum Actinomycetota; class Actinomycetes; order Kitasatosporales; family Streptomycetaceae; genus Kitasatospora; species Kitasatospora sp. NBC_00374. Next base: position 8,669,020 of record NZ_CP107964.1, read on the forward strand.
GCGTGCTCGGCCAGCGGCCTCCCGCGGCCGAGACGGCTGGCCGGTGCTCCGTCTGGCGCGGGTTGATGAAGGGCAGTCAGGAAGGCGGCCAGGGTGTCGGCCGCCTCCTCCGCGCTGGTGACGGGGACTCGGTCAGCGGGATCGCCGGGCACCCAGGTGGTGACGATCCAGGGCCGAGGGAACCGCTCAGAGGGCTCGCCGAGGCGTTGCGGGACGGGGATCGGCAGAGGAAGGTACGGGGCAAGAACGGGCAGCCAGGCGTGCTCTTTGCGCAGCAGCTCGTCCGCGGACTGCGTTGCCCAGGGCAGACGGATAGCGAGGTCGTCGCCGAGCCGCCACAGCTGGTTGTCCCAACCACGCGCGCCGAGGCTCACGGGGAGATCGGCCAGGTCGGGGTGCTGGTCGCGCAGCAGATCCCGGGCCAACTCCGCTGTGATCTCTATCTCGGTATGGATCATGCGGAGAAACGATACTCGGCCCGCGACGCGGCCATTCCTCCCTTTGACCTACAAAGCCAGCAGTCGGACTCGACCCGCAGACGACTGGCTTTCGCCCACGAACCGGTCAAGGCCCGACGAACGCACCACTTGACTTGGTGCAGAGAAGGAAGCGCCACCAGCGCAGAAGATCCATCCCATACGAGCGAATGGTCGTTGGCGGGCTCGCGGCGGCCTGAAGTTCGGCGAAGGCAGAAGGGGGTAGCCGAACTCCAGGACCTGGCCGACCCGTTTCGGGTAGCGCCAGGTGACCTGCGCGTCGTCGGGCGCGTGCAGATACGTGCCGTCCAGCGCCACTGTGCGCAGGCCCCGGTAGAAGGAGCCTGCCTGGCCGCGGTCGGCGACCGGCCCGGCCCGGGTCTCGAAGAGCCGTCGCAGTGGAGCGGTTCCGACGCGGCGTCTGGCCCGCGCGAGCGAGGGCGCGGCCGGGCGGACCGGGGCGAGCGTGTCCAGGGCCGCGGTGAGCTTGCCCCACACGGGCCAAGTAGGAGCAGTCCTCGAACAGAGCCAGGGCAAGGACGAAGTACACCGGCACCCGTGACGGCAGCAGCCGCAGCCGCCTCTCCCGCGCCCCGGTCTCCTCCAGCAGCGCGTCGACCAGCTCGAAGTCCACGACCTGCGTCAGCTCGCCGAGATGTCCCGGCGCGAACACGCCCCCGGCCACGGACACCTCACGCGTGATGACAGACTTCTCCTGCAACGGGACCCCCGACGATCTTCTTGCTCGACACAAGTTGATCTATCAGGGGTCCCGTTCTCGCTGATCAGCGGCTTGACGAGCCACCATCCAGCCAAACACAACGGCGTTGGAATCGGCACGGTGATTTGATCTTCTATGAGCGGCGGCCTGACGGACGGTCAGCCCGCCGGGCCCGCACCGGGCGGCCGGCTTCCGGCCGGCCGGGCAGCGGCCGGTGGGCGATCGGGCAGCGGCGGCCCCGGGGGCCGTCCGACCGCCCCCGGCAGGCCTAGCCTCCACGGAGTGATGGCACCACCACCCGCAGGAGCGTTGACCCCGGAGCCCGTGACCGTACGGCGATCCCCGCGAGCCGAAGGACCTCCCCTGCCCTCGGGCCGGGTCGAGCTCGCCGAGCCCCCGGTGCTCGGCGAGCCGGCCGCGGCCGACCTCGGATCGGTCCTGCTGTACCTCCCGATGGGCCTGGGCACCACCGCCATGGTGCTGATGTTCTCGACCGCCGACGGCTCCCCGAGCACCTACCTGATGTCCGGGATGATGGGCGTCGCCATGGCCAGCATGACGCTCGGCCAGCTGGGCCGGGCCGGCGCCGAGCGCAAGCGCCGGATCCGCGCCGAACGCCGCGACTACCTGCGCTACCTCGCCCAGCTGCGCCGCCAGGCCCGGACCGCCGCCGCCGAGCAGCGGGCCGCCGTCGGGTGGGACCACCCCCGCCCCGGGCAGCTGCCGACCCTGGCGCTCGGCCCCCGGCTGTGGGAACGGCGCCCCGGCCACGAGGACTTCGCGCAGGTGCGGATCGGCGTCGGTACCCGGCGGGCCGCCCTGGAGTTCGTCCCGCCCCGTACCCGGCCGGTGGAGGACCTCGAACCGCTCGCCGCCGTCTCGCTGCGGCGCTTCACCCGCGCCGTACGCGCCGTCCCCGGCATCCCGGTCACCGTCGGCCTGCGGCAGTTCAGCCGGGTGGAGCTCACCGGCGACCGCCCCGGGGTGCTCGGCCTGCTGCGCGCCGTCCTCGGCCAGCTCGCCACCCTGCACTCCCCGGACGAGCTGCGGATCGCCCTGCTCGCCGACGCGACCGTCCAGGAGGACTGGGACTGGCTCAAGTGGCTGCCGCACACCGCCCACCCGCAGCGGGAGGACGCCACCGGCCGGCTGCGCCTGGCCGCCGCCGACCACGACGGGCTGCTCGACCTGCTCGGTCCCGAGTTCGCCGACCGGCCCGACCACGACCGGGCGGCCGTCCCGGGCGTCACCGAACCGTTCACCGTGATCGTCGCCGACGGCGCGCCCCTGCCGCCCGCCTCCCGGCTGCTTGCCGACGGCGTCCGCTGCGCCGTTCTGCTGGACGCCACCGGCGCCCTGCCCGGCGGACCCCGGGTGCTGCGGCTGACCGTCGAGGACGGGCAGGTCTCCTTCCCCCGCGGCGCCGCCACCGCCACCGCCGCCGCGGACGGGCTGACCGCCGCCGGCGCCGAGCAGCTCGCCCGCGCCCTCGCCCCGCGCCGCACCGGCGGCACCGTGGACCTGCTCGACAAGCCGTTGGAGAGCGACTTCGACCTCACCACCCTGCTCGGCATCCGCGACGCGCACAGCGTCGAGGCGGCCGAACTGTGGCGCCGCCGCCAGGCCCAGCAGGCCCGGCTCGCCGTCCCGATCGGCGTCACCGAGGACGGCGAGGTGGTCGAGCTCGACCTCAAGGAGTCCGCCCAGGGCGGCATGGGCCCGCACGGCCTGCTGATCGGCGCCACCGGCTCCGGCAAGAGCGAGCTGCTGCGCACCCTGGTGGTCGGCCTGGCCGCCACCCACTCCTCCGAGGTGCTCAACCTGGTCCTGGTCGACTTCAAGGGCGGCGCCACCTTCCTCGGCATGGACCGTCTCCCGCACACCTCCGCGGTGATCACCAACCTGGCCGACGAACTGCCGCTGGTCGACCGGATGCAGGACTCGCTCACCGGCGAGGTGATCCGCCGCCAGGAACTGCTCCGCGACGCCGGCCACTCCTCGCTGTTCGACTACGAGAGGGCCCGCCTGGCCGGCGCCCGCCTCGCCCCGCTGCCCAGCCTGCTGATCGTGGTCGACGAGTTCTCCGAACTGCTCGCCTCCAAGCCCGACTTCGCCGAACTGTTCGTCATGATCGGCCGGGTCGGCCGCAGCCTCGGCATCCACCTGCTGCTCGCCTCCCAGCGCCTGGACGAGGGCCGGATCAACCGGGTCGAGGGCCACCTCTCGTACCGGATCGCGCTGCGCACCTTCTCCTCCATGGAGTCCCGCAGCGTCATCGGCACCTCCAGCGCCTACGAGCTGCCCTCCGCCCCCGGCCACGGCTACCTGCGGGTGGACACCACCAACCTGGTGCGGTTCAAGGCCGCGTACGTCTCCGGGCCCTGCCCCGCCGCCCCCGCCCCCGCCGACCCCGGCGCGGAGAGCGCCCGGGCGGCCGGCGAGGTGGTCCCGTTCCGGCTGCTGCCGCCCGCCGACCGGGGCCCCGCCGCGCCGGCCCCGGCCCCGGCCGCCGCCCCCGCCCCCGCGCCCGGCGCGCCGGAGCGGCCCGCCGGCCCGGCCGAGGACGGCCCCAGCCTGCTGGACGTCCTGATCGACCGCCTGGTGGACGCCGGCCCGCCGGCCCGCCAGGTCTGGCTGCCCCCGCTCGACTCCTCGCCCAGCCTGGACCAGCTGCTGCCCGGCATCGTGCCCGACCCGGCGCGCGGCATGGCCGCCCCCGAACCCGCCCGGCACGGCGCCCTGCGCGTCCCGCTCGGTGTGGTCGACCGCCCCTACGAGCAGCTGCGCGAACTGCTGGAGGCCGACCTGTCCGGCGCCGACGGCCACGCCGCCGTGGTCGGCGGCCCGCAGACCGGCAAGTCCACCCTGCTGCGCACCCTGATGCTGGCCCTCGCCCTCACCCACACCCCGGCCGAGGCGCAATTCTACTGCCTCGACCTCGGCGGCGGCCTGGCCTCCGTCGGCGGCCTGCCGCACGTCGGCTCGATCGCAGGCCGGCTCGACCGCGACCGCGTGCTGCGCACCGTCGAGGAGGTCTCCCAGCTGCTGGAGGTCCGCGAACAGCTCTTCGCCGATCGCGGCCTGGAGTCGATGGCCGCCTACCGCGAGCAGCGCGCCCGCGGAGCGATCGACTCCTTGTACGGGGACGTGTTCCTGGTCGTCGACGGCCTGGCCTCGCTCCGCCAGGACTTCGAGGAACTCGACGCCCGCATCGCCGAACTCGCGGCCCGGGGACTCGCGTTCGGCGTCCACCTGGTGGTCTCCGCGGTCCGCTGGTCGGAGATCCGGCCCCGGCTGCGCGACCTCATCGGCACCCGGATGGAACTGCGCCTCGGCGACCCCCTGGAGTCCGAGGTCGGCAGCCGCGCCGCCGCCGGCGTCCCGCAGCAGCCCGGCCGCGGCCTGGCCGGCTCCGGCCACCACTTCCGCTCCGCCCTGCCCCGGCTGGACGGCTCCACCGACCCCGCCGACCTCGCCCAGGCAACCCGCACCGCCGTCGCCGAGATCGCCGCCTTCCGCACCGGCCCGGCCGCCCCCGGCGTCCGCCTGCTGCCCACCGAACTGCCCGCCGACCGGCTGCCCGCCCCCCAGCCCGGCCCCCGGATCTGCCTCGGCTGGGACGAGCAGCGGCTCCAACCGGTATGGCACGACTTCGCCCACACCCCGCACCTGTCGGTGTTCGGCGACGGCGAGACCGGCAAGACCAACGCGCTGCGGCTGGTGCTGCGCGCGATCACCGGCCACCACACCCCCGACCAGGCCAAGATCCTGCTCGCCGACCCCGGCCGCGCCCTGCTGGAGGCCGTGCCCGAGCCCTACCGGGTCGGCTACGCCGTGGAGACCGACGCCCTGGCCGCCCTCGCCAACAGCGCTGCCGTCTCCATGCACCGCCGGCTGCCCGGACCCGACATCACCCCCGAACACCTCCACCGGCGGGACTGGTGGGAGGGACCGGACCTGTTCGTCGTCGTCGACGACTACGACCTGTTCACCACCGGCACCGCCGTCGGCGGCCCGCTCGCCGCTCTGGTCCCGTACCTCGCCCAGGGCGTCCACACCGGCCTGCACCTGGTGGTCGCCCGCAGCACCTCCGGAGCCGTCCGGGCCATGATGGACCCCCTGCTGCGCCGCATGTGGGAACTGGGCAGCCCCGCGCTGCTGCTGTCCTACCCCAACGAGGAGGGCAAGTTCCTCGGCGAGGCCAAGCCCCGCACCCTGCCCTGCGGCCGGGCCCAGCTGGTCACCCGACGCGGCGTCAGACTCGTCCAGACCGGGCTCGCCCCGACCGCGGGCCCGGCGCCCGCTGCGCGCTGACCGGGCCACCAGCCCTCACCGCCCCCGCAGGTCGCCCCCCCTGCAGGTCCCTCGTCGCGGGTCACCCCCTCTTCCTCGCACGTCACCCCTCGCATCCCAGGAGCAGCATGACCACCCCGAGCACGACCGCGGCCCGCGGGCACGACGTCCGTCGGCTGACCGTCGCGGGCCCCACCGGCCGGGCCGACCTCGCCGTACCGGCCACGGTGACCCTCGCCGGACTGCTCCCGGTGCTGCTCCGCCACGTCGCCGGACCCGAGGCCCACGGCGGCGGCTGGGTGCTGCAACGCCTCGGCGAGGCCCCCCTCGACCCGGACGGCACCCCCGAGGCCCTCGACCTGCGCGACGGCGACGTCCTCCACCTGCGCCCCGCCGAATCCCCGCTCGCCGAGGTCCACTTCGACGACATCGCCGAGGGCGTCGCCGAGGTGATCGGCACCCCGGCCGAGCGTTGGCGGCCCGAGCTGACCCGACGGCTGCTCACCGGCCTCGGCGCCACGCTCATCGTGCTGCTCGCCGCCGCCGTCCCCGCCGTCGAGCCTGGCCGCGCCGCCGCCGGGTACGCCGCGGCCGCCGCCGTCGCCCTGACCGCCGGCTGCGTGCTCACCAGCCGCCTCCGCCCCGACCCCCGGGCCGCCCTGACCGCCGGCCTCGGCGGCACCCTGCTGGCCGCCCTGGCCGGCGCAGCAGCCCGGCACGGCGGCGCCGCCGTGCTCACCCCCGGCCGCGGAGACCTCGCCCTCGCCGGACTCGCCGCCGCCACCACGGCCACCGCCGCGCTGCTGTTCGGCCGCCGCCTGCCCACCCGCGTCCTCGGCAGCGCCGCCGCGACCGGACTCGCCGCCGTCCTCGGCGCCCTGCTCGCCGCCGCCCTCGACCTGGACGCCACCCGCGCCACCGCCCTGCTCGCCGTCGCCGCCCTGCTCGCGGCCAGCCCCGGCCTGCGCCTCGCCCTCCGCGCCGCCCGCCTGCGCGTCCCCCAGCTGCCGCGCAGCGCCGAGGAACTGCAGCAGGACATCGAACCCGAACCGGCCGCCCGGACCACCGCCCGCACCCGGACGGCCGACGCCCTCCTCGGCGCCGCCTCGGTCGCCGTCTGCGCCGTGGTCACCCTCGCCTGCCTGCTGCTCGCCCGCGAACCCGGCTGGGCCGCCCCCGCCCTCGCCACCACCCTCGGCGCCACCGCCCTGCTCCGCGCCCGCACCCTGCCGGGCCCCTGGCAGCGCGTCCCCGCCGCCCTCGCCGGCACCCTCGCCCCCGCCCTGGTCCTGCTCGCCCGGGCCGACCACGGCCACCCCCTGCTGCGGGCCGCCGTCCTCCTCCTGCTGACCGCCGCCGCCCTCGCCCTGCTGCTCGCCGCCGGCCGCCGCCCCGGCCCCCCGCCCCGCCCGGTCTGGGGCCACGCCGGGGACCTGCTGGACACCTGGACCGCCGTCCTGCTCGTCCCGCTCCTGCTCCACCTCCTGCACGTGTACGGCTACGTCCGCACGCTGGCCGGCTGAGGGAGGACCGATGCAGAGCCGACGCGACCACGTCCACGCCTACCGCTTCTCCACCCACCGGCTGTCCAGCGCCCTCGCCACCGGCGAACCCGGCACCGGCGAGGCCCCGTTGCGCCGCGCCGACCTCGGCGCCGCCGCCGGACTCGCCGCCGGCCTGCTGCTGGTGGGCGGCTTCGCCCTCTACGGGCTGATCAGCCCCGGCGGCAACACCGCCTGGCGCAAGCCCGGCACCATCATCGTCGAGAAGGAGACCGGCAACCGGTACCTGCTGATCGGCGGGGTGCTGCGCCCCACCGCGAACCTCGCCTCCGCCCATCTCGGCGCCGGACCGGGCGCCAAGGTCCGCCTGGTCTCCCGCAACTCGCTCGACGGCGTCCCGCACGGAGCCCCCGTCGGCACCCCCGACGCCCCCGACACCCTGCCGCAGCCCTCCGCCCTGCTCACCGGCCCCTGGAACCTCTGCCTCACCCCCGCCGCCGAGGACACCGTCCAGGCCGACCTCGCCCCCCGCCCCGGCAGCCCGCTCGACGACGGCCACCGTGTCCTGCTCACCGGCCCCGACGGCACCCCGTACGTGCTGTGGAACAGCGTCAAGTACCCCGTCGCCGGCCGAGCCGCACTGGTCGCCCTCGGCCTCGGCAACCAGAGCCCGGTCAAGGCACCCGCCGGCTGGCTCGCCGCCCTGCCCACCGGCACCCCGCTCGCCGCCGCCGAGATCCCCGGCAACGGCCGGCCCGGGCCCCCGGTCGCCGGCCGGCCCGCCGAGGTCGGCCGGCTGTACCGGACCGGGCCCGCCGACGGACGCCAGCACTTCGTCCTGCGACCCGACGGCCTCGCCCCCGTCTCCCGCACCGAGTTCGCCCTGCTCCAGGCCGACCCCGGCCGGCCCGAGGCCACCGACCTCGGCACCGCCGAGATCGCCGCCGCACCCTCCTCCGCAGACACCGGCCTGCTCGACCGCATCCCAGACCTGGCCGCCGCACCCGTCTGGCAGGGCGACCGCGGTCGGCTGTGCGTGCGGCAGCGTGCCACCGGCAGCAGCACCGCCACCACCGTGGTGCTCCGCGACACCGCCGACACCTCCGGACGCGCCGCCCTGGTCCCGCCCGGCCACGGCGTCTACGCCACCGAACTCCAGCCCCCCGGCGGCGACCGCCGGCCTCGGCGCTACCTGATCACCGACCAGGGACGGAAGTACCCGCTGGCCGACGACACCGCCGCCGGAGCCCTCGGCTACGGGCGGGCCACCGCGCAGCCCGTACCGCCGGCCGTGCTGGACGCGCTGCCGACCGGTCCGGTGCTCGCCGCCGCGGCGGGTTCCCCCGCCTCTACCGCCGTGCTGTCCGCCCCGGCCGGAACAGGAGGGCAGTGAGATGCGCAGCCCCTTCGGCCGCACCCCGTCCGCGGCACCCGACCTGGAGTGCCTGACCGCCCGTCACGCCCTCCTCGTCCGCCCCCGGCAGACCTCCCGCTCCGCCGCGACCCGGTCCGGCGACACCCCCGCCCGCGGGCTCTGGCAGGCCCGGGTCTTCGCCGAGAGCCTCACCAACGACCCCGACCACCGCCTGGTCGTCATCGACGTCCCCGAACGCCAGCCCCTCACCTCCTGGGAACCGCTCGCCCGCAGCCTGGCCCGCCACCCCGGCGGCATCCGCCTCCTGACCGCCCCCGGCTCACCCGAGGAACCCCGACCCGTCGGCCAGTGGCTGGCCGACCGGCTCGGCCGCGAGGTTCTCGTCCCCGCCGGCGAACTCGCCCGCACCGCCGACGGCTCCCTCTTCGCCCTCGGAGATCCCGAACAGGGCTGGATCCGGCTGCGCCCGCACGGCGGCCCCGCCCAGTGGGACTCCCGCCGCGCCCCCCGGCCCGCCTGGGAGTCCCCGGCCGTCAACCACCGCTGGCAGACCGGACCGCTCGGCATCTGCGAACCCCTGCCCGGCGGCGCCTGGCTGCGCCCCGCCCACGACGACGACCCGCGGCCCCGGCAGGACCACCGCCGGCGGCTCACCGGCTTCGTCCCCTGCCGGCCCGACCGGTTCGCGGTGGTGCTCGGCTACCCGGGCGCCGCCGCCCTCGGCCTGGAGGAGATCGCCCGGTTCTGGACCGCCGTCCCGGCCGCCCACCGGCCCGCCGTCCGCTTCGTCGGGTACGGTCCGGTCGCCGTCCCCGCCGGTACCCCGCTCGGCCAGGCCCTCGCCGACCTGCTCGGCCAGTCCGTCGCCCTCCACCCCGGCCTCCCCGGCGCCGGCCGCACCCGCACCCACGAGGTGGAGGTTCACGCCGTCGGCGAGGACGGCACCCTGGGCTGGCGGCTGTTCGCCCGTGAGCTGGGCTACGTCCCGCGCGGCACCGCCGGCGGCCACGCGGTCGCCCCCGTGGTGGTCACCGGCCGCCAGCCCGTCCACGGCCTGCCCGAACTCGCCCCCGGCGTCTACCGGTACGCCCCGGACGCCGTCCTGGAGGTCACCCAGAGCGGCCTTTGGATGCGACCGCCCACGGACCTCCCGGACGCCGCCCTCCCCGACGCCGCCCCCATCCGCGGACTCCCGGTCGAACCGGGCACCGTGAAGATCGTCTTCGACGACGGCGACCGGCACACCGCCGACCGGATGCAACTGCTCGCCCTCGACGCCCTCTGGCGCCTCGACCCCGCCACCCGGCAGACCGCCCGGGTCGTCTCGGCCGACATCGCCACCGGGCGCACGGCGGCCGTCCCGGCGGGCATCCGGGTTCCCGGGGGTGTCGGTGTCGCCGGTGGCGTCAGCGGCGTTGGCGGTACCGGTGTGGCGGCTGGGGTTCCCGGGGCGGTGGCTGGTCGGGTGGCCGGCGGGACGTTCGCGGCGGAGATCGCGAGCGGGCTGGTCACGCCCTCGGGCGCGTCCGGAGCGGTGGCGACCGGGCCCGTGGGCACCGTCGGCGCCGGCTCGCCCGCCTCGCCCGCGCGCGATGAGCGCCGGGCGGCGGAGGCCGGGACAGCGCGCGCCGGTGGGCCCACCTCACGGCCGGGGGAGGACTTCGCCGCCGAGATCGCCACCGGGCCGGCCATGCCGTGGCGGTCCCCTGCGCTGGACGCCCCCCGCATCACGGTGGCCGAGCCCGTCCGGACGCCCGGGGTCGCCGAGTCGACCGACCGTCAGCCGGCGCCGGACGCCAGGCCCGTGCGGTACCGGCTCGGACCGGTGGCGACCTCGCCCGGCGCACCCGAGACGGAGGGATCGGCCGACCTCGACGCCCAGGTGCTCGGTCCGGCCCGGCCCACCCGGCCCGCCACCTCGCGCCGGGCCCCTCGGAGGGGCGTCGCCACCCCGCCGGACGAGGACTCCGCCTCGACCGGCACGCCTCACCTCCGGTCGGAGGCGGGGGACGCCGTGGCCTGGGAGGCGGACCCCGCGGCAGTCCTCTCGCCCCCGCCCGTCGAGGGTGAACCGGCGGCAGAGGTCGAGCCCGTCCGGACGGTCCGCACGGCACACGTACCGCCGAAGCCCATCACCGCACCGAGGGCTGAGGCCGTGCCGCCCGCTGCGCCCGCCAGCCTGGTGGGTGCCGGGGCAGCCGACCTGACCGTCGGTCAGGCCCCCGCCTCCGGCTTCCGTACGGCGCCGCCGGCGCCCGGTCGTCGGGACGCCGGCGCAGCGGGGGAGCCCACCGGACACGCCCGTGTGGCGACCGAATCGTCGGCCCCCGCGCGCAACGTGGCGATGCCCGACGCGCGGGCCGGCGTCGCGGCAGAGGTACGGCCGGCAGCTGGGGCTGTGGCGGGTGTTCCCGTCGCGACGGGGTCGACGACCCCGGCCGGTCTCGAGCCGTCCACGGACCGCGCCCACGTGGCCCTGACGGCTTCCGATCGGCGCGCGGACAGCGCGGTCGGGGAGCGGATGGCCGCTCAGGCGTCCCCGGACACCCATGCGGCGAGGGAGTCGGCGGGCCAGGACCGTACGGCCTCCGTCTCCGCCTCCGTCGCCGCCGGCGTCCCGACCCAGCCGGCTCCCGCCGGGCCGCCGCCGCGGATCCGGCTGGAGTCCGGTCCGCTGCCCGCACTCCCCGTGTTCACCTCCCGCTCCACCTCGGCGGAACCGGCCCCGGCCGCCCCCGCCCTCGACCCCACCCCGCTGCCGGAGCCACCGGCAGCCGTACCCACGCCCGCCCCCGTTGCCCCCGCGGCCTCCGCCGAGGTCGGTGTGCAGCCCGTCCCGGAGACCGCCGCCAGTGCCGTGCCGCCCGCCGGGGGAATCGAGCGGGAGCGCGGGTGGCTGCGCCAGACGCTGCGGCAGGAGTACGACAGCGCCGCCGGCGCGCTCGCGCGGGTGCTCTCGGTCGCGCCGGGCCTGCGCGGGGACGCCCGGAAGCCGTCCGAGGAGACCCTGACCGACCTGGTCGCGGTGCGGCTGTTGCTGTCGGCGGGCGGTGACCGGATCGCCGCCGCCGTCCGCGGCGGCACGGTCGGCGCGCACGTCCCGCTGGCCCGCTGCGCCTACGCGGGCCTGGGCCGACTGCCGTCCCACCGGGGCGCCGCGTACCTGCGGGCCGAGGTCACCGAGGCACAGTGGCAGTGGTACCGGGAGCGGCGGACGGTCACCGAGTGGGGGTTCGCGTCCGCGCTGGACTCCGCCCGGCCCGGCCTGCCCGGGACGGTGGAGTTCCTGCTCTGGTCGGTCACGGCCCGCCGGACCGCCCTGCTGGAGCCCGACCTGCCCGACCGGGTGGTCTTCCTCCCCGGCACGGCCTTCAAGGTGCTCGCGGTCGCCGAGGCGGAGGGGGAGGCACCCCGGACCGTCCTCCTGCGCGAGCTGGCCCCCTCCGAACTCGCCCCCGCGGCCCAGGAATCCGGTACAAGTACCGGGACCGCCGTCGCGCAGCTCGACGACCTCGCCCGCACCGGCCTCGACCGGGCCGCCCTCGCGTGGCGACCGCTCGCCGCCGCCACGCCCCTGCCGGACGCCTGTGCCGGCGCCTTCGGCAACCCCCCAGGACTCATCCGCACGGCGCACATCCCGCATCCGGGAACTCCCGTGCCGGGAAAGGGAACCCAACTGTGAACCGCCAGATCCTCGTGGTCTCCCCGCAGCGCCCCGGCGCGCACCGCACCATCGGCGAGGCGCTGCGCCAGGCCGGCGACGGCGCCCTGGTGTCGGTGGCGCCCGGGCGGTACGAGGAGCGGCTGCTGCTCGACCGGCCGGTCACCCTGGCCGCCGACGGCACGCCGGGCAGCGTCGAGATCCACGCCGCCGACGGCAGCACGGTGACGGTGGACTGCGAGGCCGTCCAGTTCAGCGGCCTGGCGCTGTCCGGCGACGACGACCAGTACCCGGTGGTGGACCTGCGCCGCGGCCAGGCGGCCTTCGACGGCTGCACGGTCACCGGCGCGGCATGGACGGCCGTGCTGGCCCGGCTGGACGGCACCCTGGTGGCCCGCGACTGTCGGATCGCCAACCCGGTCGGCGCCGGGATCGTGGTCACCTCGGGCGGCGGGAACACCGTGGAGCGCACCGAGGTCGACCGCGTCGGCTCCTCCGCCCTGGTGGTCGCCGAGCAGGGCCGCCTCACCGTCCGGGGCTCCACCCTCACCGGCAGCGGCGGCAACGCGCTCTGCGTCAACGGGCAGGGCTGGGCCACCGTCGAGGACACTGCGGTCGCCGACAGCGCCAAACCCGCCCTGGTGGTCGAGCAGGACGGCCGGGCCGACCTGCTGCGGGTCACCGTGACCGGCAGCGCCGCCCTGGACGCCTACCTCACCGGCGGCGGGCCCAGCACCCTCACCGACTGCGAGTTCACAGGCTCGGCCGGGCAGTCGGTGCACATCGCCGGCGGCGCGGAACCCCGGCTGCGCGGCTGCACGCTGACGGGCGCCCGGCAGTGCGGCCTGCACGTCACCGGCCGTGCCCGGCCGCACCTGGAGGACTGCACCGTCGCGGACACCCCGCTCGGCGCGGTGCTGGAGGGCGAGAGCGCGCCGCGGTTCGACGGGCTGACCGTGACCGGCACCGAGCAGGCCGCCCTGCTGGTGAGCGGCGGCGCCTCGGCCGAGCTGCGGCGGCTCGCCGTCCGGACCGACCGCGCAGGCCTGCGCGTCCTGGGCGGCGCCCGGCTGCGGCTCGACGACGCCACCGTGGAACTGGCCGAGGGCGGCGACGCCGTCGACCTCGGAGAGGGCGGCATCGGCACCTTCACCGACCTGCGGGTCCGGACCACCCGCGGCACCGGGCTGCGGGCCGGCCGCGGCGCCCGGCTGGCGGTGACCTCCTCGCTGCTCACCGGCGCCGGGGTGGAGATCGGCCCGGACGCCGAGGCCGCCCTCACCGACGTCGAGGTCGCGGACGCCCACGAGGACGGCGTCCGGGTGCTCGACGGCGGCACGCTGACGGCACTGCGCTGCCGGGTGCACGGCGCCCGGGGCCACGGTTTCAGCCTGGAGTCCGCCGCCCGCGGCGGCCTGGAGGGCTGTACGGCGGACCGCACCGGCGGCCTGCCGCTGCACAGCCTGGCCGGCGAGGCGGTCCAGGTCCGGGACTGCGACCTCGGCGGAGCCGACGGTCCCGTCCCGCCCGGGCGGACCCGCCCCCACCAGGACGGCGGGCCGCCCGCCGCCGACCTCCCCGCGCCGGAGCCTGATACGGGGACCCGGCACGACCCCGCGGCCCGGCACGATCCGGGCGCCCGGTCGGAGTCCGGCCATCCGCAGCCGGCCGCGGACCGCGCTGCCCACCCCGGCACCGGGCCGCTCGCCGAACTGGAGGCGCTGGTCGGCCTGGACAGCGTCAAACAGGAGGTCACCGGCCTGATCAACCTCAACACCATGGCCCAGCGGCGGGAGGAGATGGGCCTGCCGATGCCGCCGATGAGCCGTCACCTGGTCTTCGCCGGCCCACCCGGCACGGGCAAGACCACGGTCGCCCGCCTGTACGGCGCCGTCCTCGCCGAGCTCGGCATCCTCGGCAAGGGCCACCTGGTCGAGGTCTCCCGGGCCGACCTGGTCGCCCAGATCATCGGCGGCACCGCGATCAAGACCACCGAGGTCTGCACCCGGGCGCTCGGCGGCGTCCTGTTCATCGACGAGGCCTACACCCTCACCAACCAGGCCAAGGGCAGCGGCCCCGACTTCGGCCAGGAGGCGGTGGAGACCCTGATGAAGCTGATGGAGGACCACCGCGACGAACTCGTGGTCATCGTGGCCGGCTACTCCGAGCAGATGGAGCAGTTCCTCTCCTCCAACCCGGGCATGGCCTCGCGCTTCTCCCGCACCGTCGAGTTCCCCAACTACACCCCCGCCGAACTGGTCACCATCACCCGCAACATGTGCGGCCGGCACTACTACGAACTGGACGACAGCGGCCACGAGGCGCTGACCCGCTACTTCGAACTGATCCCCAAGGGCGGGACCTTCGGCAACGGCCGGGTGGCCCGCGGCGTGTTCGAGGCGATGGTCAGCAATCAGGCCTCCCGCCTCGCCGCGCAGCCCGGCGCCCGCGACACCGACCTGAGCCGGCTCTCCGCCGCCGATGTCCCCGCCCTCCCCGCCCCCGAGCACCCCGGCGCCGACCCCGCCGGACCCGGCCGCGCCGGCGCCGCCCGCGGCGGCCGGCGCCTGGCCGCCCTGGTCGGTCTGGAACCCGTCCGCGAGGCCCTGGCCGCCCGCCTGGACGGGCTGGTCCAGCTGAAGGCCGGCGGCCAGCCGGTCGCGCTCTCGGCCAACCTGGTCCTGGAGGGCCGGTCCGGCAGCGGTCGCCGCTCGATCACCCGGCTGTACGGGCGGGCCCTCGCCGAACTCGACCTGGCCGCCACCGGCGCCGTCCACGAGGCAGCGCTGTCCGCCTTCCCGTCCCGCTGGCACGGCCAGGTCGAGACCTACGCCGCCGCCCTGTTCGAGGAGGCCGCTGGCGGGGTGCTCCTGCTGGAGGCCGACCGCGCCCTCGCCGAGCGGCCCGAGGACGAGCGCCGGGCCGTCCTGGAGGCCGTCCGCGCCCGCGCCCAGGAGACCGACCTGGTCCTGGTGCTCTCCGGCGAACCCGCGCCCCTGGCCGACGTCCTGCGGGAGAGCCCTGCCCTGGCCGGCTGCTTCGCCGAGTACCTCCGGCTCACCCCGTACGCGCCGGAGGAACTCGCCGAACTGGTGCTGCGCCGCCTCGCCCGCCAGGGCCGCGCCGTCGACGCCGACCTGGCCGGCGCCCTCGGCGAGCACTTCGCCGACCACCCGCTGCCCGACGGAGCCCACGGCGCGCACCGCTACGCCGACCGCCTCGCCCGGCTGGCGCCCTCCCGCACCATCCGGCCCGCCGACCTCGGCCCGGCGGCGGCCGCGGCACCCACGGCGGCCTGGGGGTACGCCTGAGCCCCGGGCTGCCCCGGGCTGCCCCGCGCCGACCCGAAGGCCGTCCGGGCAGGGCGCGGTGGCGGCTCGGGCATTACCCGCCCGCCGCCGCCCGACCGCCGCACGGGATGCGACAGAGTCGGCATGAGCGCCACAAAAGCTCTGACAGAACACGATGTTGACGCAACGTTAGGAAACACGGGTGACTACCCCCACCTCGGTGACAGTCGAAGGCATGCTCGCCGCGCAGAACAGCTTCCGCGAGGCGCACAGCAGCGCGCGCTCCCAGCTGGCGGCCATGACCGAGCAGGTCTCGATGCTCGGCTCGAACTGGACCGGTGACGCCGCCGGCACCTTCAACGGCGCCATGCAGACCTGGCTCCAGGACTTCAACGGCGTGGTCTCCGCCCTGGACGGCATGACCCACACCCTGGAGCAGAACACCGGCGTCTACCGCTCCACCACCGCCAACGCGGACCAGATCGCCTCCGGCGTCGCCTCGTCCATGCACACGCCCCTCGCCGGCCTGTAAGCCCGCCCGACCTCCAGGAGCACCACAGATGCCCACGTACACCGTCAACTTCGGCAACGTTCAGCACGTCGCCGAGGAGATGCAGCTGATCTCCCGCAACATCAGCGCCATGCTCGCCGACCTGGACGCCAACGCCCGCCGGCACCTCGCCGAGTGGACCAGCGAGGCCCAGAGCGCCTACGCCGCCGCCAAGGCCCGCTGGGACGCCGCCTCGGCCGACATGGCCACCCAGGCGCAGAAGGCCCAGACCTCGCTGACCGAGATCCACGCCAGCTACGCCCAGGCCGAGCGCACGGGATCGAACATGTGGGGGCACTAGATGGGGGAGGACAAAAGCCCTCAGGGAATCCAGCGGCAGGTCAACGCCCTCCAGAACGGGCCGAAGCCCAAGCCCGGTTCCCATCCCGAGGAGTACCCCAACGATGCGCGACTCCCGCCCGACAAGCGGCTGGAGGGAACGGCGCCGACCGCGCCCCCCGTCCCGGGGGCCGCGTCGGCCGGCGGGCAGACCGCGGTGAGCACCCCCTCGCTGGATGTCTTCGCCCGGAACATCCAGAGCCTGCTGCCTCCGGTCAAGGAGGCGATGGACAAGCTCCGCCAGACCAGGGTGGCGCCCGGCGCGTTCCACCACGCCGACGAGATCCGGGGACGGACCGTCGGCCCCAACGGTGACGGCGGGTTGAAGGAGCAGATGGTCAAGGCGCTCGGTGACGTCTACAGCGGCCTCACGGCCGTCGGCAAAGGCGTCGCCGAGTTGAGCCGGACGTACTCCGGCGCCGAGGAGGCCAACCGCATCAAGGCCACCGACTTCCAGCAGTTCCTGGACGGCGCACGCGGCGACTTCGCCGCCATGCTCAAGGACTCCGGCGGTTCACCGGGCGCGGGCGCGGGCGGCGGCACACCTCCAGCGGCCGCGTAGCCGGGCCGAACTCCCGCTCCGGACAGGCCCTTCGGGATGGGCAGGCGCGGAGCGCCGTCGCGAGGACGGAACAACAGCAGGACCCGGGCGGCGCGGCCCGCCGGCTATGGGCCGGTGGCCGCGCGCCCGGCGTTCCGGCGTGAACGGCCGACCGGGGCCGACCGCGCCGGAACGGCAACCACCAGGCGGACCGAAGGATCGGGCAGGAGCGGGGACGGCAGTGGCCGACTACAACACGGGCGGATTCAGCCAGGGCGACGACGGGGCGGTCTACGGCTCCGCGGGCAGCACCGGCAAGGCCTCCGATTACGACGGCTGGGACTGGAAGCAGATCATGGCGGCCATCAACGGCGGCGCCGCCATGGCCGCGACCTCCGACACGTCCCGGGCTGCCGCGGTGGCCGACCCGAACTCCCTGGTGAACGCCGGGAACGACTTCTACCGGGCACAGCTCGTCCTGGAGATGGTCGCGAAGAGCCTGGACGACCAGTCCAAGGCGCTGGCCGGCGAGGACGGACCCTGGCGCGGCGAGGCGGCGCAGTCCTTCCGCATGGCGATGAGGACCTTCTCCACCCAGGTCGACGCTGTCGCCGGCGTGCTCTCCGGCGGCTCCGCGGGCATTGACTCCATCCCCAACCAACTCGTCGCCAACGGCAACCAGTTGGCCCGCGCGCAGGCCAGGATCCGGGACATCGACGCCTGGTACGCGCAGGAGGCGCAACGGCTGGGCGTCACGGCGATGGGCAACGGGCTCATCCCGGTCAGCAAGAAGCCCGAGATCGTCCGGCTGATGAACCGCGACATGCGAGAGGTG
The DNA here is from genome assembly GCF_041434935.1 of Kitasatospora sp. NBC_00374. Classification (NCBI taxonomy): domain Bacteria; kingdom Bacillati; phylum Actinomycetota; class Actinomycetes; order Kitasatosporales; family Streptomycetaceae; genus Kitasatospora; species Kitasatospora sp. NBC_00374. The sequence continues at coordinate 8,686,603 of NZ_CP107964.1, forward strand.
CTCACGAGCCTGGCCGGCCAGTACCAGATCACCATCGACGCCGTCCGCACCCCACCACCCGTCCAGCCGCCGGTCAAGGCCCCGGGCGCGAGTGACCGGCCCGTTCCCCCGGCCATCGGCCCCGGTGCGGGCAGCGTCCCGTCCCCGGCGCCGTTCCCCGGCGGCTCGGCGCCGCGCGTCGCCGACTTCCCCGGCGGTACGGGCGCGGCCCCGCCGCCCGTCCCCGGCCTGCCCGGTACGGCGGGCGGCGGGATGCCGGCAGCGTTCCCGGGCGGCGGCGCCGTGCCCGCCCCGGCAGCGTTCCCCGGCGGCGGCGCGATGCCCGGCATGCCGCAACTGGACGGCGGCGCGGGAAGGCCCCGGGCCTTCCCCGGTCTGCCCGGTGGCGCAGGGACCTGGGGGCTGCCCGCGCTGGACGGGCCGGGCGGTGGTGCCCCGGTGCCCTTCCCGGGCGGCGCGATGCCGACCGCCGGACGCCCGCCCGGCATCGGCGCGCCGCTCCCGTTCCCGGGCGGGACGGGGGCTGATGAGCCCGGAGCCGGTGGCGTCGGTCGGGGAGTGCCAGGGATGGGGATTCCGGGCGCCGCTGTGCCGCTGCCCTTCCCCGGCTCGACCGGTGGCGTCGGCACGGGGAGGGGACTCCCCGGAATCGGTAGCGGCGGCGGCCGTGGGCTGCCGGGTATCGGGGGCGGCTCGCCCCTGTCCTTTCCCGGCCCGTCGACGCCCGGCGCGGGGGCCTCACTGCCGTCACTCGGCAGTGCGGGCCTCCCCAGTGAGGGATCCCTCGCCCGGCCCTTCCCCGGAAGCACTGGGGTCGGCGGCCCGATCGGCTCGGGCGTGGCCACCCCTGGTCTCGGCGGCCTCGACGCAGCCGGCCGGCCGTACGCCGTGGACGCACCCTCCTCGACCCTCGGCTCGGTGCCGGGCGCCACGACGACCGGTGCCGCACCGGCCGCCGCGGAGACCGCGGTCGCCGGCGGAGCGCAGTCGCCGATGATGCCGATGGCCCCGATGATGCCGGGCGGCGCGCCCGGCGGCGCCAAGGACGGCGAACGCTCCGACGCCTCCGGGCTGCTCACCCCCGACGAGAGGCCGTGGACCGACGCCGGCGCCACCCACGCCGAGGACGAGATCGGCGCACCCGAGGGCACCCCGGCGGCCGCGGGCCGCGCCGCGGTCCGCCCCGGCCTGGCCCAAGCCGACGTACCCGCGACGGGCGTTGCGACGGGCGGCGCGGTGGATGCGGCAGCGGCCCCGGCCGACGGCGCCGGCATCGCGGCTGAACCGCTCGACGCCCTCGGCCTGTTGGAGAACGGCGCTGCGCCCTGGTCGGCGACCGACGGGACCGTTGCCGCCACGGAGGGCGCCACCGCCCCGGAAGCCGGTGCGGCGGCAAGTGAGACCTCAGCGGCGGAAGCCGCTTCCGGCACGACGGCGGCCGCCGCGGCGCCGGGCGAGAGGGCCGCCGTACACGTGGGCACCGGCTCGGACACAACTGCCCACGCAGGAGCCGCTGGTGCATCGACGGGTACGGCGCCCGACGCGCAACCGGGTGCGGCTCCGGCCACGGGCACGGCGCTCGGTACGGCGGCAGGCGCCGCCACCGGGCCCGGCGGTTCGACGATGGGTTCGCAGGCCGGAGCCGGTGCAGCGGGCGACGCCACGGTCAGTCAGCGCGCGGTGGCCGCCGCGGGGGAGCCGGCGGTCCCGGTCGCCGTCGCGGTGCATCCGGTCGCGGTGCCCGCGGCCGCGCCTGCCGGCCCATCGCTGAGCACACCTGCTCCTCCTGCAGCGGGAACCGTCGCTCCCGCCTCCTCGGCCACCGGGGGAGCGGCGGCGTCAGCCCATGCCGTCGGCCAGCCGGTTTCGTCCGGGTCCTCGGCTCCTGCCTCGCCCGTCGGCGGGATCCAGCCCGTTGCGGCGCCCGCCGTCACCGGGGCCACGGCAACCGCTTCCTCAAGTCACGCTCCGAGTCGCACCGCTGCTACCGGTGTCCAGTCCGCTCCGGCCGGAGCCTTTGCTCCGGGGGCGACATCCGGCGTCAGCGGCCACGGGACGACCTCGGCCACCCCGGCCGGGCCTGCCACCGAACTCCGACGCGGGGGCGTCCCCGACGGCACGACCCCCGGCCCCGTGGGTGTCGAGGCGTCGGCCGGCGGTGACGGCTCCCACCCGGCGGAGCCGCGGCGTCCGCACCGGACTGCGGAGCCGGCTTCGTTGGAGGAGGTCGCCGCGTGGGACGCCGCTGCCTCCTCCTCCCTCGTTCCGCTGCTCTGGCGGTCACTCGGCGGACGCGGCCGTGCCGAACCGCGTACCGGCGAGAGCGCCGACACCGCGCCGGACGACGACGCCCCCGCCGCGGACGACCGCGCGGCGGACGCCGAACCTGACGGCCCGACGCTCACCAGCTGGCGACCCTCCCCGGTCTGCGCAGCCGAGGGCCCGGCCCCGGACCATTCCCCCCGCTCCGGCCACTGGGACCCGAACGGCGAGGAAGCCGACGAGGACGACCCCTCGGAGGCCTCTGGCGGCGGTGATGCCCCGGGCGCCGACCGGGCCGAGGAACCCGAGGGCAGCCGCATCGCCGAACTCCTCGCCGGCAGCACCACGCAGTGGGGCAGCTGGGACGAGGACGCCGACGGCATCCCGGACTGACCCGCCCCGACCGCCTGCCAGGAGGCCGCCCGCCACCCGTCGGGATGTCGGCGTCCCCCGGGGGCAGCACGCGGTGTACGGAGGTGCCGCGGGGCCCCGGATCGCGGTGGTGCGGCGCCGCGGCCCGGTTGACTGGTGCAGCCGCAGGGAACGCGCTCGCCTTCCCCCCTCGGGCGCGAGCCCCTGCGGCGACGCCGACCGTCCGTTCGCCCCGAGGGAGCCCGCCGTGAGCACGCCGTACGACCAGCGGATCGACGAGCTCATGGAGGAGTACCGCAGCCGCCGGGCAGCCGCCGGCGACCTCCAGCGCCGGCTCCGCGAGATCTCGGCCAGCGCCACGGCCCCCCGCCAGACGGTCAAGGTCACGGTGGGCGCCCAGGGCGAGCTGACCGCCGTGGCGTTTCCCACCGGCGCCTATCGCCGACTTGCCCCCGCTGAGCTCGCCGAGGCGATCCTCGCCGCCGCGCGGGACGCCCGGCAGCAGGCGCTCGGCTTGGCCGGCGAGGCCATCGCGGCGCACCTGCCGCAGGAGGTACCGGCCGTGGACTTCCTCCAGGGCACCGCCGACCTGACGGCGCTGCTCCCCGAGGAGCCGCCCGTCCTCGACGCCGTCCGCGCCTACGTGGAGCGGGGACGGCCACCCGTGTGAGCCGGCCAGGCCGCCACCGGAACCGAACGACGTAGGACGACGAAGGCGTGAGATGACCGACCAGCTGTCCGTGGACACCGACGCCATCGCCATGGCGACCCCCGCCGTGCGCGCCCTCGCGAGCGAGACCCGCGACGTGTCCACGAGCCTGATCGCCCGGCTCTCCGCCATCGGGCCGGCCAAGTGGGACGACCCGATCGGACAGGCCTTCACCGAGCAGTACGAGTCGGCCGCGCGCTCCCTGCAGCAGGGCTTCGAGGACACCTCCACCGTGATCGCCCGTACCGCCGACGGCGTGCACGGCATGGCGAAGGGCTTCGAACGCACCGAGCAGAACAACCTCGACGCCATCCGCGTCCACGGCGTCCCGCACGACACCGGCGCCCGTCCGGTGAAGGCGCCCACCGTCGGCCGGAAGTGAGCTGATCCATGGGCGTCGAAATCCCCTCGGAGCTGAACTGGCTCGTCCAGGTCACCGCGGGCCAGGACTGGCCCAAGCCGGACGAGGACAAGCTCGGCGCGATGGGCAGGGCCTGGGCCGACGCCTCGGTGGCGCTGGGACGGGTCGCCACCTCGGTCGACCCGGTGACCGCCCGCGTCCTGAACGGCGTCCGCGGCGCGGCGGGAGCCGAGTTCAGCTCCTTCATGGGACGCCTGGGGCAGGGCATCCCCGCGATGTCCCGGGGAGCCGGCCAGGTAGGCCGGATGAGCGCCAACACCGGCCTGCAGGTCGGCTACGCGAAGTACATGATCATCGCTCAGACGGCCTGGCTGGCCGCTGAGATCGCCGCCCTGATCCAGTCCCTGTACGGGGCGGCGCTGGTCCCGGCCCAGGTCGCGGCCGTCCGGTGGAACGTCCAGATGATCCTCCGGCGCGCCTTCACCGCCGTCATCACCGAGACCGTCGCCCAGGCCGCGATCGACGCCGCGGTCCAGGGTGTGCAGTTCCTCATGGGCGTGCGCGCCGAGTGGGACACCGCCGCCACCATCGGCGCGGTGGAGATGGGCGCGATCAGCGGCGCCATCGCCGGTCCGATGGTCATCGGCGCGGAGATCACGGCCCCGAAGCTCGCCGCCAACATCGTCGGCATGGCCGGGATCCACGCCACGACAGGCGTCACGGTCGGAGCCGTCTCCAACGCGGCCTTCGACGCCGGCCAGGACCTCGGGCTGGCGGCCGCGGCCGGGGCCATCGGCGGCGCGGCTGGCTGGCGGCGCAGCGGTCATGGCGGGGCGCCCGCCGTGGAGAAGATCGCCGCCGGGTTGGACGATCTCGTACCGGTGGCGGCACCGACGGAGAGCCCCGCGGCGGGCGGGCACGGCGGGACCTCCACCGGGCCCGTCACCGAGCCATCGGGCGCGGTGGAGGGCTCGGCTGGCGGGTCTGGCGTGGCCGGCTCGGGCGCTGAACCCGGTGCGGCGATCCCGGCGACGGCCGGCCCGGCGACCGGCACGGAGGCGGGCTCGCCCGGCGCCGTCGCCGCCGGCTCTCCGGGTGGATCGCCCGCAGTCGCCGAACAGCCGGTGGCCGCCGGTGCCCCGGCAGCCGTCACCGCGCCGCTGGGTGTCGGGGCGCCAGGTGCCGCGACGCCGGGCCGGGCGGGGAGGCCGGTGCGGCGGCCACCTCAGGGGCAGGGCGGCTGGCCACGTCGGCGTCCGGTGGCGCCTCGGAAAGCGCGTCCGACGGCGCCGCGGGAGCCGCCCGTGCGCGCGAGGCCGCGATCGGGTCGGGTGCCTCCGCCGGCGCGACGACCCCGGCCACCGCGGGCGCGGGCCGACCGCTCACCGAGAATCCGGGCGCCGTCGGGCACCGCGTGGACGCCGACGCGTCATCCGCGACCGGCCTGCCCGGCCTGGAGGCACCGGCCGGCCGTGCCGCCGCCGAGGCGTCGGCCGCCAGGTCGGCCGGCCAGACCGCAGCCCCCGCGCAGACGCCGGCGCCCGTCCACGTACAGCCGCCTGCCCAGGCACAGGGGACCGCCGGCGCCCCGCCCGAGAGCTCGGCCACCACCGGACCCGCGGCAACGGTTCCCGACGGCGCCGCCGGTCCGCGGACACCCGGCACGACCGACGGACTCCCGGACAGCGCGGCGGCGGGCACCCCCCACCTGCGGGATACCGTCACGCAGACCCCGGGGCCCGCCTCCACCCCGGGCGCCGTCGACACGGCCACCCCCGGCAGCCCGTCGGAGCCGTCCGCGAGCGTGTCGCCCGGTACGCAGGCCCCGCCGTACGCCGGACTGCCGGGCCTCGGCGAGCCGGCGACCACGGCCCACGGCCCGCAGACGCCGAGCACGCCGAGCACGCCGATCACTCCGAGCACCCCCGGCGCCGCCGACGGGACGGCGGACGGTGCGCCCACGCCCGACCGGGGCGAGACGGGTGCCGCAGTCTCCCCGACGGCAGCCGACAGCGTGGCGGGCCGTCCGGCGATGGCCACCGACGCGGCCGCGTCGGCCGGCCGGGCGTTCGGCGACTCGGAGCGCGGTGAGAGTCGGTCAGCCGCCTCGGCGCCCTCAGCCGAGCCGTCCACGGGTGCGTTCCGCGCGCCCGAGGCGATCGCCGCACCGACGGCGCACACCGGCCCGGCCGGGACCGTCCCCACCAACCCCGGCGGTGGTTCAACCGTCCCCCGAGCCACCGGGCCTTCCACGGCCCATGCCGAACCCGCGGGTCCGCCCGTTGCCGCCCATGCCGCGGACCGTGTCGGCGCCCCCGACCGGATCGCCACCTCCGGTGGTGCGCCGCGCGCAGCTGATCCCCTCGGCGCCTTGCCGGGCTCGACGCCGGGCGGTCGGGACACCGATCGCACCGGAGCGGCGACCGCCACCGCCCTGCGCACCGAGGCCGGCCCTCCGGCGTCGCAGGCGGGGGTTTCCGGTCGTCTACAGACCGCGTCCGCCGCCAGCGGTCCGGCCGCACACGAGCTGTCGGAGCCAACGCCTCTGGCAGCCGACGCGGTTGAACACTCGGGTGTCACGGACCCGGATCCGAACCCCCACCACCCCCTGGACCCGGAGCCGGGCGGGCCCGAGCCGGACCACGTCCCGCCCGCCGACACTCCACCCGCGCACCAACCCGATCCCCGCACCCCCGAGTTGGTCCCACCGCCCGCCTACACCGACCCGACATCCGGGCAACGGCAGCACTGGGAACAGGCCCAGCGCGGCCTCTACGAGGAGTACGACGCCAGGCTCGACCAGGCCGCCCGGACCTGGACCGCCGAGGCGGAGGTCCGGACGCGCCTGGACGAGGCGTTCACCGAATGGTCCCTGCGGCTGCCCGACGGGACGCCGGACCAGGTGGCCTTCGCCGTCCGCCGCCGGGCGGGCGACCTGGTGGCGGCCGAGCTGGCGGAGCACCCGGCAGAGCGGGACCGGATCCTCCAGGACCTGCCCGGACGGCTGGAGTTGGCCGGTTTCCGCGAGGCCGCCGTCCGGGTCGGCATGGAGCGTTTCGATCGGGTGGCCGACTCCTGGGGCCACCGGCTCACCAGCGGCAGCGAGGGCTCGCCGGGGGCTGCGCCGGACCTGCCGCCCGAGGCGCTGGACCGGGTCCGCACGCACATGGCCGCCGTGTTCCGCGAGCGGCTGGAGACGGCCGCCGCGGAGACGTACCGCACCCCCTCGGACGTCCGCGGGGGACTCGACGCCCGGACCGCGCTGGGCGAGGAGAGACTGGCGTCGCTCACGGGCGGGCTGACCGCCGACCTCGACCTGCGGGCCGGGTACGAGGCGGCGGTCGGCGGCGCCGAGCGGATGGTCGACCAGGCAGCCGTGCACTGGCGCACCGCCCTCGACCCGGTGGACGCCACCCTGCTGGAGCAGACCGGCGTCACCTCCGACGCCCAACTGTCCGAGGCCAGCCACACCTTGCTCGTCGACCGGCTGCGGGACGGGCTGGCCGCGGACTTCGCCGAGGTGTTCGGTTCCGCGGAGTCGACCGCCGAGTTCCACGGCGATCTGCCGACCGCCGTTACGCAGTGGAACGACCGGTTCGCCTCCCGTGCCGAGGAGCTGCCGGGGCAGTTTGCGCTCCAGGCCGCCCGCGAAGCGACCATCACCGCCGCCGTCGACACCGTGCGCGCCGGCGCAGAGACCTGGGCCGAGCGCGGGCGCCCGCGGGTGGACGCCGAGGCGGCCGAGGCGTTGGGCATCCCGGCGACCGTTCCGGAGCGCACCGTCGACGCGGTCGCCGCCGCCGTCGCGGCCGAGGCCGACCAGCGCCTGATGCGCGCCGCCGAGGGCGACCCGGTCCAGTGGGCCGAGACCCGTGACGGGCTGACCGACCCGGCCCGGATCCACGACCTGATCACCCTCCAATCGGCCCGCGAGCAAGCGGTGTTCGGTGCGGACGCTGCCGCCCGGGCGGCCGCCGCCGCCCCTGCCGGAGGCCGCCCGCTGTCCGCCGACTCGTCGGACCGGGTGCGCGAGGCCCACGCCGAGCGCGTCCGGACGGCCTTCGACGAGATCTTCCCCGACCCGGACGCGCTGCGCGGTGACGGTCTCGCCGAACGGCTGGAGAGCTGGCGGGAGCGCCGCGAGGCACTCGACGCCGAGCTGACCGTCCGGGCCGCGTTCGAGTCGGAGGTGGTGCCCGGGCTGGAAGCGGCGCTTCGCGGCTTCGACCGGCTCGCCGAGGGCCGCGACGTCCAGCAGCACGAACTCTCCGCGCTCAGGGAGGAGTTCGGTGAGGACTGGTTCACCACCTACCGGGAGCACTGGGGTCCGGCCGGTCTCGACCGCGACCGCTGGCTGGCCCACGAGGCAGAGCACGAGGGTCGGTTGCTGTCCACCGAGGCCCACCCGGCCGAGGCCGATCCCGATTCCGCGGGCGGGCAGCTGATCCGGCGCCCGCCGGGGGCCGGTCCGGACGTCCCCCTGACCCTCCCCGCCGACGTGGCCGCCACCGTCCCCGGCGATGCCCTCGCCTCCACCGGTCCCCGGCCCGTGGACCCCGTCGTGCCGCCTTCCGGCCGGGCTGTCGAGTCGGCGGACCATCCGTCGGACCGGACCGTGGAGTCCGTCGCGCTGCCCTCGGACGCCTCCCGGCTGCCGACGATGGGCGCCGGGGAGCGTACCCGGTTCCTGGTCTCGCTCTCGGACGAGGAGCGCCGCGTCGTGGCCCGCGATCCGGAGATCGTGGACGGGCTGTACACGTCGCTGCCGCCCCGGGAGTTCGCCCGGGTGGCGGCCGACTTGATGGTGGCCGTGGACCCGCGGACCGAACGCCCCGTCAGCGCCCGGCAGGAGGCCCGCGACCAGCTCGCCCGGATGCTGCAGGATCCGGACGTCGCCCGTCGCATGCTGCTGGACGGCGCGGGTGCGACCGTGGTGCCCCGGGACGTTCCGATGACCGAGGTACCGGACTTCCGGCACCTGGCCGGCCGGAGGGCCGGTGGCGAGGCCGGCGGCGGTCGCGGCTGGGACGAGGTCCGTGGATCCGGCGCGCTCCGGGCGGCCGTCACCGAGGAGAACCTGCTCGGCGAGCACACCACCGTCGGCCGCACCCCGTCCGCGTACCCCGACGGATACTCGACCACCACCCACGAATTCGCCCACACGATCCACGACTTCGGCCTCACCGACGCCGACCGGGGGCTCGTCTCGCAGACGTACCGCGCGAAGATCGAGCTGGACCACCTGACGTCCGTCTTCGGCGAACCGAGCCCGGTCGCCTGGTCGGACGGCGTCCGCCAGCTCGACAGCGGTGCCCCCGACATCTACGCGGCTCGGAACGAGCGCGAATACTTCGCCCAGGTCACCAATGCCTACCTCGGCACCAACCACGGAACCGACCCGTTCACCGGTGGCACCAGGAACAACGGCCCGCAGTGGGTCCGGCAGCACGAACCCGAACTCCTGCCCCTCCTCGAACGCCTCTACGGCCCCGACCCGGAGACCCTCGTCCGACACCCCGAGGTTGCCCCGGCTCACGTGGAGGCCTTGAGCCGCTCTGCTGGGAGGGAAGCCACCCCTCCGGGTGACCGTTCGACGGATCCCGCCGGTGCGCACGCCGGAGCCCCTCGTGCGGACGGCACGGATGGTGTCCACCACCTCCGCGAGCTCGACGGATCTCGCCAGTCGACCGAACCCGGGCGCCTGCGGCGCAGGACGGAGAACGACGGCCCGGAGCTCACGTTCGAGCACAACCCGCCCCTCGACCCGGCCTCACGAGGCGAGAGGGCCGGCACCAAGCGCAAGCGGACAGAGGAGCACACCGACGCGACCCAGGTCCGTTCGTCCGGAAAGCAGACCGTGCCCTACCCCGAGGCGTCCCGGGCGGCTGCACGAGAGCACGCGGTTACCCATGACGGTGAAGTGCACGCTCCAGAGGCTCGGCGCCCCCGCTTGGCCACGCCCACCAGCACCCGCGATCTTCTCGAGCGCTCTTTGCTGCCACCCACGTTGGAGCAGGAGCACGCCCTGCAGGCCCACCTCGCGCATCTCGGTGTGGCCGACACGGACCACCGACAGGTGACCTCGGACCTGTTGGCACACGTCAACCCGAACATGGGGGGTCTCAACTGCGTCGAGGCGAACCTCGCGCTGTGGGACCTCCTGGACGGCGCGCCCCGCGTAGCGGGCACTCTTCCGAACGCCCAACCGGAGCGTCACGCGGTCTGGGTGGTGTCGCGCACACTCGGCCCCGCCTGGCACTACGGCCGCGGTCTGGATGGAGTCGAACGCGTCGTCGCGTTGCTCAGGGAGGCGGGGCCGCTGGCACGAGCCCTGCTGCTCACCGCGCGGGAGGACGCCGTCGGGCACGTACTCACCCTCATCCACGAGCCCACCGGGTCGATCAGTGTGATCGACCCCCAGTGGCACGTCGTCGAGCCGTACGACTCGGCGGCACATCTCCTCGCCGGCCGGCCGGGCGAGGCCGAAGCGAACATCTGGGCCCATGTCCGGACCTTCGAGGGTGAGCTCCTCAGGGGCGGAGGTACATACGACGAGTCGCTTTACCACGCCAGCTCGGATGTCGTCCCGCTGCCTGCGTTCGGTACACGGGACGACGGAACGCTGCGGGTGTTCCGGCGATCGCCGATCTTGACGCGCCCGGAATGGCGCTTGGCGGCTGAGCGGTTCGAGCGGACGGTGGCTGAGACAGCCCACTTCCTCACCACGGTCACCGGGAGCAACAACACGGTCACACGGGCTCTGTTCAAGCTGCGCTCGGTTCTCCACCAGCACTTCGAGCCGACGATCGACGGCCTTGGCGCCTCGTTCACCAAGGAGGACGTCGCCAGCGCCGGGCAGGTCGGACGGCGGCTCACCGTCTATGACCACGCCGAACTTCTGGAGTCCGGGAACCCTCGCGAGAAATTCACGGCTCTCTACAACGCCCTCTACTACAACTCGGACGAACCGGGCGCGATGACCTTCAAGGCTGTGATCCAGTCCATCCTGGCACGGCAGGACTGGGCCGCTGCCGAGCGACTGGGGCTCGACGTGGAAGCCCTTCGTCTCTACTCCCGGCACATGGGCAGTACGGTCGTCGAGCTGATGCGAGGCGCGACCGGAGTCATCGCACCGCAGGTTCGGCACATCTTCGACAACGATCCCCTCGCGCTCGGCCGCCTGTCGACGTGGCGCGGAGAGTGGAGGGCCGATGCGCTGGAACTGGCCATGAGCCAGATCGGACGCCGCGAGCGGTCCTCAGACGAACAGCTGTGGGTTCCGAGGAAGCTGACGCCGCGGGACCTTCTTCTCGCCAGTGCGGAGCTCAGTGGGCGAGAACTTGCCTTCCTGGAGAGGAACGCCGAACTCATACGCATCGTCGGCATGGACCTGGTGGACGTGCCGCTCAGTGAGGTCCCCCGCTTGGCCGACGGGAGACCCGACGCGGACGTGCTCATGAGTCGGTACCCAGGTGCGGTGGAGGTGAAGTACACCCGGGCAGAGGAAGACGATCACTCGGCCACGGTCAACCTCGCCTCCGTTGCCGTGGTGGTGGAGCGCCGCGAGTCCCTCGATCTGCGAGCTGCGGACCTGGACCCGGAGTTCGCGGGGCCGGAATTCCCGCTGCAATCTATCGAGGGTCGCGCCAGATTCGAGATGGACGAGAACTCCCAATGGGTGCGCGACGTGCAGGGCAGGGGCTTCCCCATGATTTCTGGCGTATCCGGGACGACCACGCGAATGCTCAGTGCCTACGACTGGCTCAACGTGCCCGACTCGGCATCGGAGGAGTTCCTCGTCGGGCTCATTTCGTGGATGGTGCCGGCGCGGGACCATTCGCTGTACGAAGTCCTTCGGGGTGCGCAGCTGGCAGGGTTCCAAGGATTCGACGGGCGTCGATTTGACCTCACGGATGCCGTTTCCATGTATCGCACCCTCGATGCGCTGGGCGAATTCTTTGCGCCGTCCGTACTCCGCGCGCGCAATGGAGGCCTGATGCCGGACGAGGAGGTATATCTGCAGGCGGCGGCGGCCGACTTTAGGGACCAGGGGTTCATCGAGAACGGGCCTGTCGAGATTAGTTATGCCAATGATCTGCTCGGCATGCAGCTCAGTGATCGGTTCGACCCTGACGACCTCAGACGGCTCCTGGATTGGTTGGGGCGTAATGGGACCCCTATCAGCGAGCTCAGGAGCCGGATCACTCCCGCCCATGTGATGGCCATCATGGCGTACACCGGATCGTCGCATCAGATCATCAACTTCGTCGTGGAGAGTACTCTGGGGGGTATGGGGAGAATCGCAGGAGAAGGAATTTCCTCCATGGTTCTCGACCGAATTCTCGGGAAGCTGATCGACGCGCGGTTGAAGGATTTTGGCACGGAAATGCCCGCGCTTCTGATGAACGCCCGCGAGTTCGCCGGCGCTGTGCGAGCCTACGAGCATCTGTTCACATTCTTGGACGACGAGGAGGGGAACCCGAAGCCTGACGTCGCCGAGCAGCTCTCGTTGCTCCGGGACGAAATGATGGCGACCAAGACGCGCCTGCTGCCGCAGATCATCGATGAAGCGCGGGTCCATGCGGACATGCTCATCAGTGCCTTGCAGAACCTGCCCGCCGCGAGGGACATGACGGTCTGGAGGGGGGACTGGGCTGTGACCGGATTGCCGGTCTCGAGCATGTACAGCGGGGACCGCTTCGCGGCCAACACGTTCGCCAGCGCATCCAGAGACAAAGCGACGGCGTTGAATTTCGCCTCGAAATACGGGGGCGCCCATACGCGACCGGTGGTCCTGGAGCTCGCTTTGCGAGGCGGCAGTGGCCGCGATATCGACGCCTTCTCGCTGAACGGCCAGGAAGAGGAGGTCCTGATGCTCCCGAATGCCTCGTTCCAGGTCACGGGCCGAGATTTCGAAACCTTCTTGAGCGGGCCCTTGAGAGGGAAGAACTATGAACTCATCCAGGCCGAGGAAGTGGTTGCCGAGACCGAGATTTAGATCTCAGAGGGTGTTATGTCCATTTCTGAATGATCTGGTGTCGCCCGTTCCTGGGTACGGAGTCGTTCAGGCTGACCACGGTGTCGTGTGCATGATGGGCTCGGGGCATGAAACGAATGCCGTACTCAACGGACTTGTCCGACGGACAGTGGGCCTTGATCGAGCCGCTGGTCACCGCCTGGAAGCAGGAGCGAGTGTCTCGCTCGGCGACCGGGGACCCGGGCTCCTGCGACCTGCGTGAGGTCGTGAACGCGCTGCTGTACCAGAACCGGACCGGCTGTCAGTGGCGGCTTCTGCCGCATGACCCACCGCCCTGGTCGGCGGTGTTCTACTACTTCACCCTGTGGCGCCAGGACGGTCTTGACCAGCGGATCCAGGAGATCCTGCGCTGCCAGGTGCGGGAGCGGTCCCGGCGATTAGAGGACCCGTCCCTGGTGATCATCGACACCCAGTCCGTCCGCGTGGCGGCGGGGGTGCCGAAGGAGACGACGGGACTGGATGCGAACAAGAAGACGCCCGGCAGGAAGCGGGGACTGGCCGTCGACGTGCTGGGCCTGGTCATCGGGGTGGTGGTCCTGGCCGCCAGTGCGCACGACAACGAGGCCGGCATCGCTCTGCTGGACCAGGCGGCCGAACGGTGCGGGATGCGCCTGGAGAAGGCCCTGGTCGACCAGGGCTTCAAGGACGCCGTGATCATCCACGGGGCGTTGAAGGCCATCACCGTCGAGGTGGTCCGGCGCAAGCCCGACGACCAGGGCAAGGGCTTCGTTCCGCAACCGAAGCGGTGCATGGTCGAGCAGGTCAACGGCACCCTCATGCTCCACCGGCGCCTCGCCCGCGACTACGACCACCGGCCCGACAACGCCGCCTCCCGCGTCTACTGGGCCTCCACCGCGGGCATGCTCCGCCGCCTCACCACCCCCAGCCCCGCCTGGCGCGACGACGTCGAGCTGGCCGCGTGAACGTCACCGAACTCCTGCGGCTGTTGCAGGCCGAACACGACGAGACCGCCTCACGCGCCGACTGCCTGCGCGAACAGATCGACCAACCCACCAGCGCCCCCGCCGAGGTCGAGGCCCGCCTCGCCGAGATCGTCACCACCGGCAAGGTCATCGACGGCCTCACCCCGCCCGACCGCGCACCATCTCCCGAGGGATCCGCCACCGTCTACCAGCGCATCGTGACCGCCTTCAACCAGCGCCCCGGGCAGGTCTTCCGGGTTCGCGACCTACACGAACTCCTCGGGCTGCCCACCGACGAGCCCTCGATCAACGTCACCCGCTCCCGCCTGGGACGACTCGTTCGTCAGGGACTCCTCGCCCAACCTGGACGCGGCCGCTACCAGAAACGGACTTAACGTCCTCTCAATCGTGGCCGTGTCAGCGCTGAGTCCGGTCGCCCACAGGCCCTCTGTGTCCTGAGGGATCCAGCCCTCGCGGGGGACAAACCGGAACCAGACCTTGATCTTCTCGACCGCGTTCCCCATGGCGCCAATCATGCGCGGACCGCCCGTGGCGTCTTGCACCGGGTCTGAGCTTGTTCTTTGTGGTCTGGCCTTGATCGGCGCAATTGTCGGAGCTCGGCTGCAGGCGACAATCGTCCGCCAGAGATCAACTATCAGCCCACCCGCGTGATGACCGCATCACTGGCGTCGCTGGTACGGAAGTCATAGAGCTCAACGCCGTTGCGTTTGGCCGGTGGATGGTTCGTCAAGCCGGTGATCAGTGAGAACGGGACCCCTGGTAGATCACTTGTGTCGAGCAAGATGATCAAGATTCAGGGGTCCCGTTGCAGGAGAAGTCTGTCATCACGCGTGTGGTCTCCGCGGCTGGGGGTGTGTTCGCGCCGGGGCATCTGGGCGAGTTGACCCAGATCGTGGACTTCGAGCTGGTCGATGCGGTGCTGGAGGAGACCGGGGCGCGGGAGAGGCGGCTGCGGCTGCTGCCGTCACGGGTAGTGGTGTATTTCGTCCTGGCCCTGGCCTTGTTCGAGGACTGCTCCTACGTGGCGGTGTGGAACAAGCTCACCGCGGCCCTCGGCACACTCGCCCCGGTCCGTCCGGCCGCGTCCTCGCTCGCACGGGCCAGGCGCCGGGTCGGAACTGCTCCGCTGCGACGGTTGTTCGAGATCCTGGCCGGGCCGGTCGCCGGCCGCGGTCAGGCCGGCTCCTTCTACCGGGGTCTGCGTACCGTCGCCATCGACGGCACCTTCCTGCACGCCCCGGACACCGAGCAGATCACCTGGCGCTACCCCAAGCGGATCGGGGACACGATCGAGTTCGGCTACCCGCTACTGCGGCTGCTCGTCATCGTCGAATGCGGCACCCGGGCCGTCCTGGCAGCCTGCTTCGGCCCCGAGAGCACGGGCGAACTTCCCTATGCCCAACGCCTGCTGGACTGCTTGGACAGCTCGATGCTGTTGCTCGCGGACGCGAACTTCGACGCCATCGACTTCCTGCACGACCTCGACGACACCGGAGCCCGCTTCCTCGTGCGCTCCTCCGCCCGTCGCTGCCCGGTCATCCAGCAGCGCCTGCCCGACGGTTCCTACCTGGCGACCCTCAACACGGCCGTCTACAGGGCCGGCGTCGGCTACCGGCTCCTGCCGGTCCGGGTGATCGAGGCATGGATCACCGTGACACTGGCCGACGGCACCACCCGCAGCGAGCCCTGGCGCCTGGTCACCAGCCTGCTCGACCACGAGCGCTACCCCGCTCGTGAACTGGTGGAGCTCTACCACCGCCGCTGGCAGGTGGAGACCTGCTACTTCTCGATCAAGGCGACCATGCTCGACGGCCGCGTCCTGCGCTCGCGCAGCATCCCAGGCCTGGACCAGGAGGTCTACGCACTCCTGGCGACCTACCAGGCACTCATCCGCACCGCCGCCGACGCCGCGGCCACCCGGCCCGGCCTGGCCATGGAACGGATCAGCTTCACCGTCCTGCTCCAGTCAGCCGCCGACCAGGTCACCATCGCCGCCGGCATACACGCACAGGGACCGGCCGACCTCGTAGGCGTGATCGGCCGAGCAGTCCTGGCCGGCCTCCTGCCCGCCACGCGCCGCCAGCGAGTCAAGGCCCGCAGCCGCAAGAACCCCACCAGCAAGTACGGGCCAAACGCGGGAAAACGCCCGCAAACCTCCCAGAGCTACACCGTCACAGCCGAGATCCACGTCATGGAAGCCGGACTTGCATCACGACACCGCTCGTAAACGCAACGGCGTTGTCATAGAGCTCGTAACACGATCTTGTGGCTGTGGGGCTGGTGGGCCGTGTCCAGTCTGACGATTCGTCCGTTGGGGGTGGCGTGAGTGCACCGTGTGGGGATGGCGCTGCTCGGTGGGTGCTCGTCGATCTCCTCCCTCGCGGAGGGCGCGCGCAGGGCTGATGCGTTCTCAGGCTGCGAGACGAAGCAGTTCGAATGCGTGGGCGGGCCGTGACCGGTAGTGGTCGGTGGCTGCGGCGAGGTTCGTCCAGCCGGCTTGGCGCATGAGGCCGATGGCGAGGTTGCGCACGGTGGCCATGGCGCGAGGTGCGGTGCCGGTGCGGATGCGGGAGGCGTCCTCGGCGAAGGTCACGTCTCGCACGTGGTGCAGAGCCTCGACCGACCAGTGCCCGCGGATCAGGGCGGCAAGCTGAGCGGGGGTGGCCTGTGAGGGGCTGAGGCTTGTGACCGCGTAGATCGTCTTCGTGCTGGTCCTCCCGGTGCGACGGTTGGTCCGGCGGCGCTTGATCTCGATGGCCTGTTGGGCGTGTGGGAAGAGCAGGCCGGGGCGGACGGTGCAGACCTTCAGGCGGCGGATCTCGCGCCGACCGTGGCCGGTGTCCCTCGTGCGGTCCTGCAGCGGGATCTCGCGCCAGGGCAGCGCCTTCAGCTGTTTACGCAGTTTCTTCTGATTCCCTTTCACGATCAGGATGTAGTGGCCGCCCGCGGCCAGGACGTGCTCGGCGTGGTCGCGCTGGGTGTGCATGGCGTCGGCGGTGATGACCACGCCGCGCAGGTCAAGCGGGTCCAGCAGTGGTACGAATGCCGGTATCTCGTTGCTCTTGGCCTCGATCTGGCGCTGGGCGATGACGGCCTGGCTGTCGTGGAGGACGGCGGCGAGCAGGTGCACGGCGGTGCCGTCGGTGCGGCTTCCGCGCACGGTCTTGCCGTCCACGGCCAGCCCGGTCGGCACGGGTGAGGGCTCGGAGACGGGATCGGCGGACAGCCGGGCGAGCCATGCGCCCACGGCGTCGTCCAGGGCGTCACCGTCCAGGCGGGCCAGGAGCCGGCCCAGAGTCGTGGCGGCCGGCGCGCGCTTCGGGAGCCCCAGGCGCCTGCGGACGTCCGGGCTGCTGTCGGCCTCGAAGCGCGCGATGCAAGCCAGCGATGTCGCGCCGCTGAGCACGGCGACCAGGCACAGTGCGAGCAGGACGCCGAGGCGGTAGCGGCGGCCCCGGACGCGGCGTGGATCCGGGACCCGGTCCAGCACTTCAGCCAGCGTGTGCAGTTCGGACAGCTCCGCGGGCGGGCACGGCAGGTCGACGTCCTCGCAGTGGCGCAGGAGGACGTCGATCAGGGAGGATGGCACGCGAACGCGACCCCTGTTCATGATCTATGGCTTCGACAACCTTGATCATCAGGAGTCGCGTTCGTCGTTTCCAGTCGGGCCAATCACCCGTAACCGGCCATACCCAGCCGAGCCGCTCATCTCGACAGCTGAGAACGCATCAGCCCTGGGTCGAGGGTCATCTTCTGGCCGTCCGTCACCAGGTTTCCGGCGACCTTGACCGAGGACAGCGAGGCCATCGCGTCGCGGGCCTGCTTCTCGATCTCGGCGGCGGTCAGCTTGCCGGTGTCCAGGTGCCCGGCCGCGCCCGCACTCGTGGAGGAGGTCGCCGCGGGGGCGGACGCGGTGGCGGCGGCCGGGGCCTTGTCCTGGCCGCACCCGCTCGCTCCCACGATCAGGGCCGAACAGGCGACGGCGGCGGCGACAAGACGCTTCGAGAGCATGGGCTTCCTTCTCCTCAACTGACGTGGGCAGGGGCCAGTATGGGGCCGAACGGGGTACCCCCGTCGCGAACATCCCGCCATGCGGGAACTGGACGCGAAACGGGCCGTCGGCCGGACCGGGCAGGCCGGCGGCGTCGGGCCGGGCGGCCACCCGCCGACAGACCGCCGTTCACGATGCGGTGGGGACATGCCGTCGACCCGTCGAGGCCGGTGCCCTGCACCGGCTCGCCGCCGACCGCCCGGACGAACCCTGACAGCCGCCCGCTGCCCCTGGAACGTCGTCCGCCCGGCGGCATAGCCCTGTGCCGCGCTACTGTGACCGGCGGCGCCCGCCGGGCACGAGACGCACACCTCACCCCGTCGGGCGCCGCCGCACACCCGCCCCGGCCGGCCACCGCCCGTGCGCACCCCTTCTTCTTCGCCCCGGCCGACAGCGGCCGCCCGCGCGGACGGCTGTCAGCCGGATCCGATGGGCGGTCAGTCCGCGGTCCCGGCCACCGCGGTGGCGACGGTGTACAGGCCACGGCCGGTCCGCTGCGCCTGGCCGGCCTTGGCGAGGCGCTCGAGGCGGGTGCGGACCGCGTTGACGTTCGACTCGAGGACGTCCAGGCCGAGCTGGTCGGCCACGTCCCGGGCCCGCAGCGGTCCGGATGCCTCGGACAGCACCGCGAGGACGACGGCGGCGTCGGTCAGGCCCTGCCGGCGGTCGGCCGTCGTCCGCCGCCCCCGCGTCCTTGCCGCCGGGGCCGGGCTGTCGGCCGGGCCGGTCTGCGCGGGAGCCACGGCGGCCGCCCGGGACGTGCCGCTCCTCGGAGCCCGCTTCCCGGTGGTCTTCTTGACGGTGGTGGCCGCGGCCTGGGCCGGGGCGGAGACCTCGCCCGTCGCCACGGCCGTCCTGCGGGCCGCCTTCTTCGCGGGCTTCGCGGCCGCCGGCGAGGCCTTCGCCCCCGCACCCTGGACGGGCTTCGACGTCTTCCTCGCCGCGCGCTTGGCCGTTCCTCGGGCCGGGGCCTTCCCCGCCGGGGTTGCGGTGGCCGGTTGCGCGTCCTGCTCCGGTGCGGGAGCGGCGGCGGCCTTGGCCGCCGTGGCGGGCGTGGTGGGGTTCTTCGCCCGCGTCCTGCGGGTGGAAGCTGCCTTGGCCGGTGCCGCGTCCGGTGCGCCCGGGGCGGCGGAAGCCGCGGCCGCAGTGCTCTTCCTGGCGGCTGGGGCCTTGCGCGTGGTGGTGCGCTTGCGGGCGGGCTTCGCCCCCTCGGGCTCGGGTGTGGGTGCGGCGTTTGTGGCGGCCTGCTCGTCGGCTCCGGCATCCGCCGCCGCCGCGTCCGTCGCGTCGGGCTCGGCCTGTGCTTCCGGCGCCGCTGCCACCATCACGGCTTCCGGTGCGGCGGGGGAGGGGTCGCCGTGGTCGAGCAAGGTGTCTGCCAGCGCTGCGAGGCCTTCCAGCACGCTGACCATGGCCCTCTCCTGCGCGATGACGGCCGCGAGCTGCTCCTCGAGGTGGCGGCGCCGCTCTCGTACGGCGGGCAGCTTCGCCTCCAGCAGGCCGAGGGTCGATCCCACACCGCTGTCCGCGCCGAACGTGCTGGGGTTTGCCACAACCACTCCTACCGGATCGTCAGTTACCGCTCGTAGCAGCCGAATGTACGGCCCCCACCCGCAGATTCCAGCGATTCGCCGGAAATTCCCACCCAGGGAGGGCCCGCGCCGCGATCCCTTCCGGCACAGGGCCGTCGCGGTGATGCCGGCCGCCGGAACCGGACCTCGGGTTCGCCTCCGGAGCCGGGCACCGGATCCGGTTGCCGGGCCGGGCCGTGCCCTGTGGGGTGTGCGCTCGTTGGTTTCGGCGGAGCGCCCCTGCGGGGGCGCGGCAGGGCGCCGTCGTGCGGCGGCCCGGGACGACACCCCACGGCCCGGGCACCTCGCGCGTCGGGCCCGGGGCGGCCGGACGTACACACCGGCCGCCCCGGCACACCGCGGGACGGTCCGCGCGGGCCCTGAGCCCTCCGGCGGTCCGGGTCCGCCCGGCTCATCTGGGCCGTTTCTTCCCGGCCGCTGTCCCCGGGGCGCGGCCTGCCCCGTAGCCGCGCCTTGCGGTGCCCCGCTAACTCCTTGACCGCGCGGAGCCGAGTTGGTCGGCCAGGCGGTTGGTGCGGCGCTGGTAGCGCTCCACGACGCCGGGGACCTGTTCGCGGAACGTCTGCCGCGGGCAGCCGAGCACCGGGCAGACCAGGCGCCGGACCCGCACCGACGCCACGACCCGCCGTCCATCCACCGGCACGTCCGCGACCACCCGCCCGTGGAAGCCATGCACCCGCCCCGTCGGCTGCCCGCACACCGGGCACGGCACCGGATTGTCCCGGGTCCGCGCCGACACCCGGATAACCTCGCCCTCGTCCGTCACGCCCTCGACGACCAGGGCCGACAGTCCCGAAAACACCACACTCACAAGCTCATTGACATCGCGCACACCATGCCAACGACGGCCGTCACCCTTCGTTACCACCGATTACGGGCCAGAGCCGTTAATTGGACACTCCCCCCGTGGCACGACAGCGCGTTCGCCCGTGAGATGGTTGCTGTCATGACAGTTGGCGCGACTCCGGGCAGCGAGGTTGTACTCGAGACGAGTCGCCTGCTGCTCAGACCTTGGCGGGTAGCCGAGGCTGTCGTCCAGCGTGAGCTGTGGACCGAACGTGATCCACGAGTGCCGCCGCACCGCCGAATCGACGCGGACGGACACCCCACGGTCGCGGAGCTCGAGGATTCGATCCGCACTAACCAGCTGTGGTCGATCGGGTTGCTGGCGGTCGAGCGGAAGGCCTCTCGTGACGTCATCGGCTACTGCGGGCTGGTCGACAGCGGGCGAGGATCGGTAGGGGAACCGGAACTGGCATTCGAGCTGCTACGCCGAGTTTGGTGTCAGGGATACGCGACTGAGGCCTCGTTGGCGGTTCTGGAATGGGCGAGATCGTCTGGGTTCGAACGTCTGTGGGCCACAGTCTGGGACTGGAACACCGCTTCTCGCCGTGTGCTGGCCAAGGTCGGCTTCACCGAGACCGAACGGAAGGAAGTGGACGCGGTGTACGGGACCACCCTGTTCACCACGAGACGGCTCTGAGAGGGCATTTGGTGAGAGTAGTTTGCCCTTTATGTCCTAGTAGGTGCCTCGCCAGGTTGGTGTGCTCTCGTCCGTTATGCGCTTGGTGAGGTTGTCGATCGAGGCTATGTGGATCATGGCCTCGGAGCTGGCCGGGAGGGTCTCGTAGTCGCGGGCGAGGCGCCGTCTCTGCATGATCCACCCGAGGCTTCGTTCGACCACCCACCGCCTTTTCACCACGTGAAATCCGGGGACGTCGGACTTCCGGTGAACGACCTCGACGTCGATTCCCAGGCTGGCTCCGTGCTCGACCATGGCGTTCTTGAAGCCGGTGTCGACCCAGCTTTTGGAGATGCTCGGGTAGGTCTTCTTGGCCTGGTTGAGGAGGTGTATTCCCACGGCGTTCTCGGACAGGCCCGCGGCAGTGACGGTCACGGCGAGGATCAGCCCGATGGTGTCGGTGAGGATGCCGCGCTTCCGGCCGACGATTTTCTTCGCGGCGTCGGTTCCCTGGCTGGCCAGGGGCACGTTCGTGGAGGTCTTCACACTCTGGGTGTCGATCACGGATGCTGTCGGCTCGGGGTTGCATCCCTCCTTCACGCGGGCCAGGCCGGTCAGGTCGTAGTTGAGCTGGGCAAAGATTCCCTCGTCCCGCCAGGCGGCGTAGTAGGCGTAGACGGTGCCATGGTTCGGGAAGTCGTGCGGGAGGTACTTCCAGGGGATTCCCGTGCGGTTGACGTAGAGGATCGCGTTGAACACGTCGCGCAGTTCGACCTTTGCCGGCTGTCCGGTGGGCCTGCGGTCGAGCCGTGCTTTCCTCCAGGCCGTCAGTTTCGGCTCGATCAGGGCCCATCGGGCGTCGGACAGGTCACTGGGGTGCGGCTTCCGCTGGCTCACGACACAGCGTCTGCATGAACGTGGCGGAAGGCTCTGTTCCGTTGCCCCATGGGCGGTTCTATGACTTCTTCAAACCAGACGGACTTCCAGGCTCAGAAGCGGATGAGACGGACAGTCATGCTGGTGGCCAGGGCGAGGACAGACTTCCTGTATCAGGCACATCATCACGAATGCGGTCAGGAATGAAAGCCGCATGACGGAACAAAGCTCTCTAAACGCCCACTCAGAGGGCGTTCTGAACCGCTTTACCCGATTCGACCGCTGGCTTGGGTCAGGTGGGCTGGTGGCGCGGAGTGACGGAGTTGCCTGGGCGGTGCCGGGCGAACGGGGTCGATTCTATGCTGACGGTCGTGCAGGTACTGGGTATGAGCAGTGAGGACGAGATGGTCGCCTGCTTCTTGCGCGGCGAGCTGTCCAGTCGGAGGTTCGGCCAGAACCTCCGGTCCCACCTGGCGGCAGCCGGACAGACCGAGCAGTTGCTGACGCATCCGGACCTCTCCGACACTGGAGCGAACTTCGCACGTCGCGCTCTGCTCGCTGCGACGCGCGGGTACGGCGAGAACTGCGACCTGTTCGAGAACTTCCCCACTCAAGTCACGTGGACCAGGGCACTCCTGTCCGCCGACGAGGCCGCCAGAGTCCGCTACCTCAACTATTCCTACTGGGTCGAACTGTCGGGTGGCAGCCGCCGGCCAGCCGACGCGGCCTCACGCATCAAGGCAGGGATACGGGCGTTCGACGTTCCCAACGAACCGTTCGTCGACGCAGCCCACGCGCTCATCGGAGGCGAGCGGTTTCCTCCGCTCATCCTCCTCGGTGAGAGTGAGGACAATCTGGTCTGCCTTGAGGGCCACCTGCGCCTGACCGCCCACGCCCTCGTTGGCTTCCAGATCGACATCGAGTGCCTGATCGGCACCGCGCCGACCATGGGACGCTGGGCGCAGTAGTCGCACCAAGCTCTCGGCGCCCCAGATGAACCTTGGAGGACGCTCTGAGCCGCTTTGCCCGATTGGACTGTTGGCTCGGGTCAGGAGGGCTGGTGGGCTGGGGAGTCCGGGTGGGTCCGCATCAGTACCAGGTCATCGCCCCAGGCGTCGAGCACCGCCGCGTGGCCGGCGGTCCGGGCAGCCGCCTCGACCTGGGCGAAGAGCCGCTGCTGCGGCGCCACTTCGCCGGTCGCGGCGATCCGGGCGACGGTGTCCAGCAGCGCGGCGCTCTCCCAGCCGGGCAGCGGGAACCGGTCCAGCTCCCAGGCCAGATACTTGTTGTAGGGGCGTGGTCGGCGGTTCAGGGCGAAGAGCAGGTCGAGCAGGAATCCGACACTGACGGTCGCGTCGAGGTGGCCGGCGAGCGGGTTGCCATCGCGGTGGTTCTTGACTGAGCGGTAGAGCGAGTTGGCGTAGGCGTCCAGCAGGGCGGCGGCGGACCGGAAGGCCTCCTCGGCGCCGAGCCGCCCCATCGCGGCGACGATCCGGGTGACCTCCCCGTCGCGGCGGTCGACCAGCACCCTGGAGCGGGCGATGGCGTACCGCTCCCAGTCGGCGGGCCGGCGGAACCGTTCGAGGGTGGTGACGACCAGGTCGAGCTGCGCGGAGCGGTAGCCGTCGAGTGCAGCCAGCTCGCTCGCCGCGTCGTCGGCGAGGATGACGTAGAGGTCGTGGTCGGAGTGACGGGTGGTCATGCCGTCGTGGGCCTGGGAGCCCTTGACGACGAGTCCGACGACGGCCTGGTCGGCCGTCGCGTAGGCGACGAACGCCGCGAAATCCAGCGTCACGCCAGGTCCTTGCGCATCAGCGTGCACATCGTCTCGTACCGCTGGAGCGAGCCGTCCTCGGCCTCCACGTCCCAGGAGTCGAGCTCGTGGCCGAAGGCCCGGTAGCCCAGGCGTTCGTAGAGGGCGCGGGCGCGCGGGTTGCTCTCCTCGACGCCGAGTTCGGCGTGGGTCAGGCCCCGGGCTCCGATCCACTGCTCGGCGGAGCGGATCAGCAGCGTTCCGATCCCGCAGGACTGCAGGGCCGGGTGGACGCCGAGCTGCCAGAGCATGCCGGCGCCGGGTTTGACCGTGTAGTCGATGCCGCCGACCGCCACCGGGAGCCCGACCGGCGTGCACACCGCAAGGTAGTCGATCTCGCCCGCCTCGGCGCGGCGGATCTGGTGGACGAGCTCGCGCACGTGTTTGGGGGAGCCGGCCCAGCCGCAGGACGGCAGGTCCGCGTCGGTGAGGCCGCGCACCGACAGGTGCAGCCTGATCTCGGTCATCGCCGCATCCCTTCGACTCCAACAGCCGCCGTCTCCTATTTCAGCAAGCCCGTCCCCGTGCCGTCCAAGGGGTTTCGGACCGGCCTCGACGTCAGCCGGAGGGGCCTGCGCTCGCGACCGGGGCCGGGCGTCGGCGAGGCGGGGCGTCCGGGGGCAGCACGGCGGCGCCCGTGGGCGGGGCGCCAGCCCGATTCAGCCGCCGGTTTGGGGCAGGTGGGCTGGTGGTGCTCGGGCGGTGCTGGGTGAACAAGCCGGGTTCGGGCTCGGTGAGGACGCCGAGGCTGACCAGGCGCTTGAGCTTGTGCCGGGTGCTCTCGATGTTCTTCGGCATGATGGCGAGGTCGAGGCGCTCGCACAGGTCGCGGGCGCGCATCGGCCCGGCGGTGTCGGCGAAGACGGTGAGGATCCGCTGGTAGGCGGGGTGGTCCGGCAGGGCTGGCGGCGGATCGGTCGGTTCCGGGGTAGTTGGGGGTAGGGCGAGAAGTGTTTTGCGGGTCACCGCCAGGTTCTCCATCTCCTCGTTGGGTTCACGCAGGCTCGCGGTGAGCTCGTCGATCTGCGTGCGGAGCTGTTCCGCGGTGGTAGCGAACTCCCGCTCGCGTGCCTTGATCCGCTCCAGGAGTGGTGTGATCTGGGCGTCCATGCGGTCACCCGCGGCAGGTGGGCGTGGTCTGACCGGTCAGCCGGCGCACTATCACGTCGATCATGGCCCAGCGCATCCTGGACTCCGAGGACTTCGGCCTGCTCTCGTAGTCCCGCACGAGCCGCCTGAACAGCATAAGGATGCCGAGCGTCTGCTCCACGATCCACCTCTTGGCCTGCGGGACGAAGCCGGCGTCCTTGTCGGCGGGGTTGCGTTCGACGATCTCGACGTCGATGCCGACCGCGGTGCCGTACTCGACGACGGCCTTCTTGAAGCCCTGGTCCACCAGCGCCTTCTTGATGGTGCCGATGGGGGCGACCTGGCCGAGCAGGGCGATGCCGAACGCGTTGTCGTGGGCGCTGGCGGCCAGGATGGTGACAGCGATGACCATGCCGAGGACGTCGACCGCCAGTCCGCGCTTGCGGCCGGGCATCTTCTTGGCCGCGTTCTTCCCGGTCGTGGCCGCGGGCACGTTCACCGCCGCATGGACGCTCTGCGTGTCGATCACGACCTGGCTTGGGTCTTCCGATCGCCCGGCCTTCTCCCGGACCTGCCAGCGGAGCAAGTCGTTGATCTTCACGTCCGTGCCGTCGTCGCGCCAGGCCGCGAAGTGGTAGTAGACGGCCGACTTCGGCGGCAGGTCGTGTGGCAGGTAGTCCCACTGGCAGCCGGTCCTGCCCTGATACAGGATCGCGTTGACGATCTCCCGTATCTCGTATCGGCCCTGATGCCCAGTCGGAGACGGGGGTCGGCCTTCCACGCCGCGATCACCGGCTCGATCAACGCCCACCGCTCATCGGACAAGTCGCTCTTGTAGGGCTTGCGGTCACTCACCCGGATAGCCCAGCAGGACCAAGCCGCGCGACCGGCCTGTACCGCCAAAGCCCACACGATCAGGTGACCACAAGACGGTCATACCGGCTCAGAACGTCCTCTGACAAGACAAACGAGGCCCTGACCTCCAGCGGAGAGATCAGCGGGCCCCGGCGTCCGGCGCCCTCACGACCACAGCCGAGCGGGTGATCGAACACTCGTGGTCCGAGCCCTTCGCAGGGTGCACCTCTCTCACTTCTCCGGGACGCCTCCGAGCTCCTGCACAGACCGAGGCCCCTGCGGTCAGCTGGGGTCATCCTCCACCACCCGGCCCCACCCAGGGGGTGATGTCGCGCATCGCCATCTCCGGCTTCCCGACTGCGTACGTGCGCCGACGGCGGCGGCTCCAGCGACAGACGGTCTTGCTCGCAGCGGTCGATGAACCAACGCGCGCCTCGGCACGTGACCGGCGTGTCCTCCTGGCCACGATGTTGACCGGTACGGGGGCAGGCCCGCCGGCGTCGGGCGGGACAGCGGCCCGGGCCTGTGGAATTGGGCCGAACGACCTGCCTGCGGGTTCTGCTCTTCGCTACGCTCGGTGCGCGGCCCGCGCTGCGGTCGTGCAGTCGTCTGGAAAGTAGTTCCGGTCTGTGGCAAGTGTCCTGCGTGTCATCGAGGTCCCCGACGAGGCCGCCCCCGACCGCGGTATCCCCGACGACCGGGCCCCTGGGGCGCCGCCGGCGGTCATGACTCCTGACCAGCTTGCGGAGCTGGCTGGCTGCGCCGCGGTGTTCCTGCCTGCGGATCCGCCCCGGCTGGGCCGGGTGGCGTTCTGCCACACTGATACCTCCGCCTCGCCCGCCTCCCCGCTCGGTGCAAACGACCGGCTCACGGTGGTGCGGCCGCACGGCAGTTCGGTGCGCCGCCGCGAGGTCCCGGTCACGACCGTGCCTTTTCCGCAGGCGCTGGCACCCCTCGGCCTTGCGCGCCGTATGCCGGGTGCTGATCCGGCGGCCGCGTTCTGGGGTGCGGCGAGTGTCCTCGCGCTGCAGCTGCTGGCCCGTGGCCGGCTCCTGCCCGGGGTCAGCCCGCAGGGATTCGACGCCTGGCGTATCGGGCCTTATGACCCGGACGACGCCCGGCGGGTGCTGGAGTTGGCGGCGGCGATGCCGCCCGAGGCGCGGGCGGTTCCGCTGCCCGGCCTGGCACCGCTGCAGCTGCCGGCGGCCGAGCCTTTGCTGCGGGCCTTCCTCGATGCCATCGCCGACGCGTTGCCGCGTACTCCCGCCGCGCACCTGGCCGTCGGCGGTACGGCGTGGGCGGCCAGGGAGCCGCAGCACGTCCCCCACCGGCGCGCCTGGGCGGCCCAGGTGGCCGCCGGGCTGGATGCCGGCGTACGCGTGTCCCTGCGCCTGGAATTCCCTTCCCTGACCGCCCTTCAGGACGGTGAGGACGACTGGGACGACATCGACGACCAGGGTGTCCCGGATGGCCTGGCCGCCGGTAACGACCCCTGGGGCGACAGGGCCAAAGACGGTCTGTTCCGGGCCGTCGTCCAGTTGCACAGCGTGGGCGAGGCCGCGCTGGTCGCCGACGCTGCCGACATCTGGACGGGCCGCTCCCCGGCCCAGCACGTTTTCGGCCCCAGGGCGAAGATCGACACCCTTCTGGCCCTGCGCCGCGCCGCCCACGCCTGGCCGCCGCTGGGCCGCCTCCTCACCGCCGCCGCCCCGACCGGGCTGGACCTGTCCGACACCGAAGTGCATGACCTCCTCGGTGAGGCCGCCACCGACCTCGCCGCGGCCGGGATCCAGGTGCACTGGCCCAAGGAACTGGCCCGCGACCTGCTCGCCCACGCGGTCATCGAACCCGCCGAGCGGGCCAGCTCCGACCTGCCCTCCCTACTCGACGCCGACACCCTCCTCACCTTCCGCTGGCAGCTCACCATCGGCGGCCACGAACTCACCCCAGCCGAACTCGACCACCTCGCCGAGACCCAGCGCCCCCTGGTGCGCCTACGCGACCAGTGGGTGGTGATCGACCCCGAGGCGCTGCGCCGGGCCCGGGACCGCGAGGCCCGCACCCTCACTCCCGTCGAAGGGCTGGCCGCGGTCCTGGCCGGCAGTACACAGGCCGACGGGACACGGGTCGACGTCGTCCCCGGCGGCTGGCTCGCGGAGCTGAAGGAGCGCCTGACCGACCCCGAGGCCACCGCCCGCCGCGCACCGCTGGAACCCCCCGCGGCGCTGCGGGCGACGCTGCGGGACTACCAGCTGCGAGGCCTGACCTGGCTGAACCAGATGACCTCCCTCGGACTCGGCGCCTGCCTGGCTGACGACATGGGCCTGGGCAAGACCATCACCCTGATCGCCCTGCACCTGCACCGCCAAACCGCCCCGGCCACCGCCGGCCCCACACTCGTCATCTGCCCGACCTCGCTGCTCGGCAACTGGCAGCGCGAGGTCGAACGCTTCGCCCCCGGCACACCCGTGCGCCGCTTCCACGGACCAACCCGCACCCTGGACGACCTCGCCCCCGGCGAGATCGTTCTCACCACCTACGCCACGATGCGCCTGGACACCGAACACCTCACCCACACCCACACCCACACCGGCGTCTGGGGGCTGCTGGTCGCGGACGAGGCCCAGCACGTCAAGAACCCCTTCTCCGCCACCGCCAAGGCCCTGCGCACCATCCCCACCCGCGCCAAGGTCGCCCTCACCGGAACCCCGGTCGAGAACAACCTCTCCGAACTGTGGGCCCTCCTCGACTGGACCACCCCCGGCCTGCTCGGCCCCCTCAAGACCTTCCGCGACACCTACGCCCGCGGCGCGGAAAGCGGCCAGGACCCCCACGCCGCCGAACGACTCGCCCACACCGTGCGGCCATTCCTGCTGCGCCGCCGCAAGTCCGACCCGGGAATCGCCCCGGAGCTCCCGCCGAAGACCGAGACAGACCGTGCGGTCGCCCTGACGAAGGAGCAGATCGCCCTGTACGAGGCAGTAGTCCGCGAGACCATGGCCGAGATCGGGCAGAACACCGGTATCGCCCGGCGCGGTCTGGTCGTCAAGCTGCTGACCGCCCTGAAGCAGATCTGCAACCACCCAGGCCAGTAGCTGAAGGAAACCGGCGGCAAGATCGCCGGCCGGTCCGGGAAACTCGAGCTCCTCGACGAACTCCTGGACACGATCGTGTCCGAGGGCGCCTCGGTGCTGGTCTTCACCCAGTACGTGGCGATGGGCCGCCTCATCGAGGCGCACCTGACGGCGCGCGGGATGCCGGTCCAGTTCCTGCACGGCGCCACCCCGGTGAAACGGCGGGAGGAGATGGTGCAGCGCTTCCAGGACGGCGAGGTCCCCACCTTCCTGCTCTCCCTGAAGGCGGCCGGCACCGGCCTTAACCTGACCCGCGCCGGGCATGTGATCCACTTCGACCGCTGGTGGAACCCGGCAGTGGAGGAGCAGGCCACCGACCGTGCGTACCGGATCGGACAGACCCAGCCGGTGCAGGTGCACCGCATGATCACGGAAGGCACAGTGGAGGACCGCATCGCCGACATGCTGAAACGCAAGAAGGCACTCGCCGACGCCGTGCTGAGCGGCGGCGAGGCCGCGTTCACCGAACTGAGCGACGCGGAACTCGCCGACCTCGTCTACCTGCGCGTGAGCACCCGATGAGCCGCCCGGTGAAACAGCCGACGAGCCGCGCGAAGAAGCCGGACAACGGCCGCACCCGCATCTTCCCCCCGCTGCCGCCGGCCCGGGGCCGCCGTGCCTTCGCCGAATCCTGGTGGGGCAACGCCTGGGTCGAGGCCCTGGAAGGGCCGCAGCGCTCACCCACCGGACGCCTGGCCCGGGGACGCACCTACGCACGCGCCGGCAACGTCGGCGAGATCACCGTCACCCCCGGCCGGGTGTCCGCCCGCGTTCAGGGCAGCCGCCGCACCCCCTACCGCACATCCATGACCATCCCCCAGCTCACAGACCGCGACTGGGACCTCCTCCTTGAAACCGCGGCAGGACAGGCCGGACACATCGCAGCCCTCCTCGACCGAGACATGCCCACCTCTCTGGCCGACGACGCCGCCCGCGCCGGAGTGCAACTCCTCCCCAGACAGAGCGAGCTGACCCCCGACTGCTCCTGCCCCGACTGGGGCTACCCCTGCAAGCACGCCGCCGCCGTCTACTACCAAGTCGCCCGCCTCCTCGACGAGGACCCCTTCGTGCTGCTCCTGCTGCGGGGGCGCGGCGAGCGCGAACTCATGGACGAACTTCAACGCCGCAACGCCGCCCAGGCGGTGGCCGAAGACACCACACCCACGGCCGCCCTATCCGCCGCACCGCTCGGCGTGCCCGCCCGCGAGGCGTTCACTGCCGCTCGTAACGGGATCCCGCCGCTTCCCGCCCCACCGGCCCCGGTCGAGCAGCCCGGAAAGGTGGCGCAGTTCGCCGACGTGGGCGACCCCGCGCCAGACGTGGACCCGTCCGCGCTGGAGTTCCTGGCCACCGACACGGCCGCCCGCGCGGCCCTCCTACTCCACCACGTACTACTTCCCTTGCAAAGCAGTGGCCAGAGCGACGCCGGCATCACCTGGGCCGAGTCCAGCGTGGACGAAGACCTGGTCCGGCTCGCCGCAGCCGCGCCCCCACCACAAGTCCTCGCTCGCCTGTCCGACAGCGGCGGCCACACCCCCGAAGAACTCACGCGAGCGGTACAGGCCTGGCACCACGGCGGCGCACCCGCACTGCCCATCCTCGACGAGACATGGGAACCCGACCCCCGACAGATCGCCGCCGCCCGCGACACGATCAGACAGGCATGGGAGGGCGAACGGCCCCCCACACTGCGAACCACCCGCAACCGACTCACCGTGATCGGCCGCGGCACCCAACTACGCCTGGGTACCGACGGACGCTGGTACCCCTACCGGAAGCAACACGGCACCTGGTGGCCCGCCGGCCCCGCCGACCCCGACCCAGCGACCGCACTGACCGACCTGCTCACCGACTGAATTCCCCGGCTGGCACACGTGACCACCGTGGCGCTCAGTGGTGACGCGCCGGTCGCCGACGTGAACGAGTACGCCGTCCTCGGATGCGTGGCCGAGACCGCCGACCGTGACGGCTGCGGCACCTGACAGTCGAAGGAGACCATCGCCAACCGCGTCAAGGTGTCGGAGGAGACCGTGAAGCGGTGCTGGCGAAACCTGCTGCGCCGGGGGCTGATCGCCAAGGGGGATCAGTCACTGGTCAAGCACTACCGCGCCGACCGGCGCCCCGTGGTCTACGACCTGCTCATCCCCTACGGCCGGTTCAGCAACATCGAGCGGACGAACGCCGAACGAGCCCGACTCGGCCGCGAGCCGCTCACCCCTCGGAACCGTCCACCGATCTCCCCTCCTCAGCCCAGGAAGGAACGGACGGACAAGGGCACCTCCCGGCCAACGCACAAACCCGCCGACCAGGAGCAGCCGACGCGGGGGAACTCACAGACCCCTCGTCGTGGCAGCTCCGAATCGCACCACGGGGGAACTGCAAGTCCCCGGCGGGGAACTACAAGTCGCCCAAGGGGGAACTTGCAGACCCCCAAACCAGTACCTCCAACCCAGCTACTGAACCGGCGACTCCTCCCGTCCCTCCGTCCATTCCTGAACCTGACGCGCGTGAGTTGAGCAGAACGAACGGACGGATGGATGGCGGCGAGGCCGAGCAGCAGAGGATCCGGGACACCGGCACGTCGGTCGACCGGGCCAAGGCGTCGACGGTGACGGCTGCGTCGGCCGGCGTGATGCTGTTGCTGGAGATCGGGGCCGCCCACCCGGAGCTCGCGGTGTCCGGGCCGGCGCTGACCGACCAAGGCGCCGCTCTGGACCGGCGGCTCGCCAACGGCTGGGCGCCGGAATTCCTGCGAACTGCCGTGACGGCGCATCCGAAGAACGAGCCGATCCGCAACGCCGCCGCGATCCTCGCCTACCGGATCTCCACCCTGCCCGAGACCCCAGGCATTCCGCCCGGGCACGGCGCTGCCGGGGCGACCATTCCGGCAGTGGCGGTACCACGACCGCGGAGTGTCCAGCAGGAGATTCAGAACCGGGCCCAGCACGAGTGCCAGGGCCGGGACGGGTTCTGCGGACGTCAGGTGCCTGTCAGGGCGCCCTGTGCTCACCCTGCCGAAAGCCGTGCTCAGCGGCTTGCGGGCGGGGTCCGGCAGAGCCCGCACGCCTGGACGGCCGGTGCCGGGCATGCGTCCAGGACGCAGCGGATGCCGCGCTGCCCCGGTGCACCGACGGCTGCGGCCGCCCGGCGGTACGCAGCGACGGCCGCTGTCCGGCCTGCCACCAGGAGACGACGCACCGTCAAGCGGACGAGCACCAACTGAAGCAGGCCAGTGAGGCCTTGGCGGCGCTGCTCGGCACGGCGTCACCCTGAGGCGGTGAAGACGGCGTGGTAGCGCCAGGATATGAACAACTCGCCCTGACCGGGCGTGACTTCTGCGTTCAGTCGGCGCACTCGGCGCACGATGAGGCGGGCGGTGACTTGCTCGGCCTTCCGGCGGCCGGTGAACGCGGTGTAGGTGGTTTCGGCGACCTCGGCGTCGGAGACCAGCTCGCCGGTGTCCGGGTCGACGAACGCCTCGGGGTAGCGGATCGGCGTCCAGGCGTCCTCGCCGATCGCGCTGATCGCGGCGGCGATGTGGGGATTCATCCGCACGGTCAGCGAGAAGTGCGCGTTCGAGCGGCGGCAGGCGGCCACGACGTCGGCGTTGTAGAACTGGCTGTCCGCGCGGACGATCACGGTCCCGCTCGCGCCGGCCTGCCGGGTGGCCGCGAGTGCCTCGCTCGTGAAGGGCCCGGCTCCGCGGGCGTCGGCAGCCTTGCCCCGACGCAGCCTGACGGCCGCGACCACAGGCCTGGCCAGCGGGGTGGAGAGGGTGGCCAGGATTGGGTGCAGGGTGCGTACGCCCATGAACCGTCCGACCTCGGCACCCTGCTTGGTCCGACCGAACACGCGCCGGTGGGTGGGGTCGATGTCCACGAACGCCAACCGGTCCAGGCCGGGCAGTAGCGGGGTGTCTCGCGCGAGGCGGGCGAGGAAGTTCCGGTGCACCGCGTGCAGTTGCCGGTTGTGGCCGTGGGTGAACGAGCGCAGGAAGGTGCCCAGCGTGGAGGGCGCGCGCACCCCGCCGAACAGTCGGCCCATCGCGCCGTGCCGCAGCCGGTCGGCGTCGTCGATGGAGTCGGCCCCGGCGCACATCGCAGCGACCAGCGTCATCGCCTTCACATTCGGGTGGGCGCCGCCGCTGTTACCCGCGCCGTCGATGCGCAGCCGCTCTGCGACGAGACCGGGCAGGCCAACCCGTTCGGCCGGGCGGACCAGCGGGACCAGCCCGGCGTCCGCCGATCAGGTTCGGCTCGTCGAACACGGCGGAGACAGCGCCGGGGCTGTGGGAGGATTTCACTTACGAGGTGCCTTGCTGGTCGGGCCGGACGGAAGCGTGAGAACTCCCATCCTCCCAGCTCAGCAGGCACCTCTTTGCGTCATCTCCTCCCCGCCCCGATCACCGGCTGGTGGATTCGGGCTCAGCCGTGGCTGCGCGGATGTCTGGTGGGCGGTCGTGTGTCGGTGGGGGTGGTTACGATGCCGGTCATGTCTGGTGATCCGGGAGATGGGGACGGCGGTCGTGGCTGGTCGGCGGCGTGGGAACTGTATGAGCGCCTGACGGGCCCTGACAGGCCCGCCGCTGTCGAGGAGGCTCTTCGACGGTGTGACGCCGGTGGCAGCGAAGCGTTGACGGTCGGTGCGGCGGTGGCGTGGGCTGCGGCGGAGGCTTGGCAGGATCCGGACATGGGGCCACTGGTGTCGCGTCTACGGGCCGACGGTGAGTCGGCGGGCCGCCAGAGGTTGTGGATGGAGGTGGCAACCGCAGCGGTGGCACAAGCGCGCACGGAAGGAAGCGCCGAAACCGCCGGCACTGGTGATGCGGAGTCTGCTCACGTCGATCCGAGGGTATTGGACGACACGGTTGCCGGCATCGAGAGGGCTCTGCGGTCGCGCAAGGTCGCCGATGTCCGCGCGGCCGTTGCGGACGCGCTCCGCCTGTTGCCGCAGGCCGCACCCGGTCTGGCGCCGGCGCTGCGAGCGTTGTGCGGCCATCAGAGCTGGGCGGTGGCCGAGGCGGTGCGTAAGGGCGTACGGCGGGAGATCCGAGGTCTCGCCGTGAGTGACCCCGGCGCCTGCCGTGTGATTCTCCAGGCGTTCAGCGACGGCGACCCTGAGCTGTGGCACGAATTGATCAACGCGGCGGCGGAAGCGGGTGACGGATGGGCGATTGATCGCGTCAGCGATACCGAACCCCTCTACTACCGCTGCTGGCTGCGCGGGGACTCGCCGGGGTTCGCCGCGGCCGTGCGGTCGGCGGCGGGGCCAGGAGAACTGTTCCAGGTCGTGGGTTCGATCCATGGTGCGATACGTGGCGGGAGCACGTACCAATGGCCACGAGGGCGCAACAGCCAGCTCATCGTCGACGGGATCCATCCCTGCATCGCTTCCGCGGATCCCGATGTACGCATCGTGACGATCGCGAGCCTGGCCGAGTGCGCGGCGGCCGGCGCGAACCTCGAAGCGGCCGTTCCGGCTCTACTCGACGCTCTGACCGACGAGCATCGCCTCGACCTCAAAAAATCCCTTCCTCCATCGGGGGGCACTTGGTGGCACGCAACGGCCGGGACGCACGCCGCGCTGGCCCTGGGCCGGGCTGCCGGCGGAGTGGCTGATCCGGCACGCATCGTGGCGGGGCTTCAGAAAGCGTTGTCCCAGCGCCGTGGGCACGCCCGGCGAGCGGCGGCGTTCGGTCTCGGCGTGGCCAGCGCACGACTCGGCGGCGACTTCACACCGCTGGAAGCAGTGCTCGGCCGACGCGATCTGGCCCTTGCCGCCGTTGAGGGCGTGATGGACACCCCGTACGGGCGGCTCGCGCCTTCCCTGGTGGACTGGTTGGTGGCCAACGACTTCGACCCGGCCTGGTATTTCGAATCCGAGTCGGCCTTCCATTCCTCCTTCTTCGCACAGCACGTTCGGGTGCAAACCCGCGAGGGTCTCGGCATCCTGATCGACCACCTGGCCGGCCGCCGGCGGGGGAGCGCTCTGCGAGCGCTGGCAGCCGCAGCCAGCAACGGATCCGACGTGACCGCAGCGGTGCCGGTGATCGCGGGGACCTTGCTGTGCGGTGACTGGCGGGTCGATCTCGACATGACTCTGGAATGCCTGCGTGACATCGCGAAGGCCGGCGGGTCGGTGGCCTCGGTGGCTCGCTGGCTGCCGGCCTTCCTCGTTCCTGGCCGGCACGGTAGTCGCGCCGCTGCCGAGGTCGCCCGGCTGGCCGTGGCACAGGGGGCGGACGGACGCTGCCTGGTGGAGGGCCTGACCGCAGTGGCCGCGCACCCCTTCGACACACCCGGCTCCGATGTCCACCGGTGGGAGTCGCTCACTGCCAGCCGCGAAGCAGCCGCCGCCCTGGCGGCCCTCGCGTCGCGCGGCACAGATATCGGCAACGATTTTCCTCGAACGGAGCTGACCTCCGCATGACCGCAGCACAGGACCGGGCGGATGACCGGCTGAGGGCTGTCATTCGGCCGTTGTGGACCGAGCCGGACCCGCAGCCTCGACGCGCGATCATCGCCCGGCTCCACGAACAGGCAACGGATGTCCACGACGTGCGGGTCGCCCAGCCCGCACTGACAGTGGCCATCCTCGATCCCGACATCGAGGTAAGCCGCGCCGCCATGGCCGTCACCGAGGAACGGGCCGTCAGCGGCGCGGACATTCGCCTCGCCCTGCCCGCGATGGCGTTGGTCGCCGAACACCCCGATACCGAGCTCCGTGACCGGGTATGGGGTGCGCTGTGGATGAGCGACAGCCGCCACGACGACGCAATCATCGCTCTGTCAGACCTCGTCCACCGGGTCAGTGTTGAGGATCCCGACCCTCACATCCGTCATGCGGCCGGCAGGATCGCCGCCCGCATTGCCCGCGTCAAGGACCAGCACTCCAGCGTTGCCGCGAACGAGATCTGAGCTTGATTCTCCATCTCCCCGGCTTCGGCCTTCGGTCCGGTTCGGAGTCGATACGGCAGCGCACGGCCCCGGCGGCGTCGCGCTCGGAGGGCCGAGCAGGAACTGCAGCACGCTCACCGTGGCCAGCCGGGCGGGCGAGAGCCCGGGGCTCCCGCCGTGCGAGTACCGGTCGGCGAAATCCTCGTCCTTCCACAGACGGTCGAGGCGATCGCGCACCCACATCGCCGTCGTGCCGCCGGGTTGCCGGCGCGCGTCATCCGCGCGGTCACCACCGGGACCCCTGGCACCCGAACGGGGACGGACCGACATCTCGCGGGCCTGCCGGCCGCCGCAAGGGCTGCCCGCCCTGGTTGCTACGCTGCGCCGGTGACTGTACCCACCGTCCGGAGCGCGCGTGCGCTGCACGAGAAGTCGGCTTCCGATGGTCCGTCAGGGATGGGGCGGCCGGGCTCGGTACGCTGACCGGCTGCGCCCGCAACCTGCCGGACGGCCGGGTCGACGTGGTGGCCGAGGGGCCCCGGAAGGACTGCGCGCTGCTGCTGGACTGGCTGCGGAAGGGCGACACCCCGGGCCGGGTGGAGGCGGTGACGGAGAGCTGGGGCCCCGCCACCGGCGACCACGACGGTTTCAGCATCCGCTGACACCCCGGCCGACCACCGCATCCTGTCGGTGGGTCGGCACCGGCCAGCGCTGGGACAACGCGCTCGCCGAGTCGTTCTTCGCCACCCTCAAGCTGGGGCTGATCGGCGGCCGTCCGTGGCCCAGCCGGGCGGCAGCCCGCTCAGCGATCTTCGAGTGGATCGAAGCCTGGTACAAGATACGAAGGCTGCACAGCAGCCTCGGTTACCGCAGTCCCGCCAAGTACGAGACGGTCCTCGCAGCCCGACCACCACACCGAGGGTGTCCGTCAAAGCGGAGCAAGCTCAGTGCAGCAGTCCGAGCGGCCGGCCTGCGACCCGATGCGTCCGCCGGGCGTGGGAACACCCACCGCTGGCACGCTCGGCTCATCACCACTGCCCCGAGGAATCCGGAGGTAACACGCCCCAGGCACCGGCCTCCACCTGGCCGACACGCCGGGACGTGCCGTGTGGGGCCGGTCAGCGGTGGGTCAGCACTGCGACCTCCCAGCCGAATCCCGCCACCAGTCGGCCGTCCGGGGTAACGGCCACCGCGTCGACGGGTGCGGGGAACACCAACTCCCGCCCGATCTGTCGGCTGGTGGTGAGGTCCCATACCCGCACCGTTTTGTCCCGGCTGGCGGTGATGGCGACCGGGCGGCCGTTCAGCGTGGTCGTCGCCACCGCGTTCACCTGGTCGGTGTGGCCGGTGAGGGGTTCGCCGGCGGGCTGGCCGGTGGTGAGGTCCCATACCCGCACCGTTTTGTCCGAGCTGGCGGTGACGGCGACCGGGCGGCCGTTCAGCGTGGTCGTCGCCACCCCGTACACCCTGCCGGTGTGGCCGGTGAGGGGTTCGCCGGCGGGCTGGCCGGTGGTGAGGTCCCATACCCGCACCGTTTTGTCCGAGCTGGCGGTGACGGCGACCGGGCGGCCGTTCAGCGTGGTCGTCGCCACCCCGTACACCCTGCCGGTGTGGCCGGTGAGGGGTTCGCCGGCGGGCTGGCCGGTGGTCAGGTCCCACACCCGCACGGTCTCGTCGTCGCTGGCGGTGACGGCGACCGGGCGGCCGTTCAGCGTGGTCGTCGCCACCGCCGGCACCCGGTCGATGTGGTCGGCGAGGGGTTCGCCGACGGGTTGGCCGGTGGTCAGGTCCCACACCCGCACGGTCTCGTCGTCGCTGGCGGTGACGGCGACCGGGCGGCCGTTCACCATGGTCGTCGCCACCGCGTTCACCTGGTCGGTGTGGCCCGTGAGGGGTTCAGCGACGGGTTGGCCGGTGGTCAGGTCCCAGACCCGGACCGACTGGTCGTAGCTGGCGGTGACGGCGACCGAGAGGCCGTTCACCGTGGTCGTCGCCACGCCGGTTACCCCACGGGCGTGGCCGGTGAGGGGTTCGCCGACGGGTCGGCAGGTGGTCAGGTCCCAGACCCGGACCGACTGGTCGTAGCTGGCGGTGATGGCGACCGGGAGGCCGTTCACCACCGTCGTCGCTACCGCCGACACGCCACCGGTGTGGCCGGTGAGGGGTTCAGGGACGGGCTGGCCGGTGGTCAGGTCCCACACCCAGGCCGTCTGGTCGTCGCTGGCGGTGATGGCGATCGGGAGGCCGTTCACCACGGTCGTCGCCACCGCCGACACGCGGTCGATGTGGCCGGTGAGGGGTTCGCCGACGGGCTGGCCCGTGCTCAGGTCCCAGACCCGGACGGTCTGGTCGTTGCTGGCGGTGATGGCGATCGGGAGGCCGTTCACCACGGTCGTCGCCACCGCGTTCACGCAGCCGGTGTGGCCGGTGAGGGGTTCGCCGACGGGCCGGCCCGTGCTCAGGTCCCACACCCGCACGGTCTCGTCCCAGCTGGCGGTGATGGCGATCGGGAGGCCGTTCACCACCGTCGTCGCCACCGCGTTCACCCTGCCGGTGTGGCCGGTGAGGGGTTCGCCGACGGGCTGGCCGGTGGTCAGGTCCCAGACCCGCACCGATTTGTCCCCGCCGGCGGTGACGGCGACCGGGCGGCCGTCCACCACGGCCGTCGCCACCCCGTGCACCCCACCGGTGTGGCCGGTGAGGGGTTCACCGACGGGCTGGCCGGTGGTCAGGTCCCAGACCCGCACCGTCTCGTCCCAGCTGGCGGTGACGGCGGTCGGGAGGCTGTTCAGCGTGGTCGTCGCCACCGCGGTCACCTCACGGGTGTGGCCGGTGAGGGGTTCGCCAACGGGCTGGCCGGTGGTCAGGTCCCAGACCCGCACCGTCTCGTCGTAGCTGGCGGTGACGGCGACAGCGACCGGGCGGCCGTCCACCAACGCCGTCGCCACGCCGGCCACCCAGCTGGTTTGGCCGGTCAGAGCCTGCCGGTACCGGTGGTCGACCATGCCGCCGCTGGCCCACTCCACACTCCACTGCGCGGCGGGCTCCCCCTCCACCGGTACGGCGGTGATCCGCGCCGACAGCTCCTGGTCCCCGTACCGGGCGGCGTCCAGCGCCAGCAGCTGCCGCCGCACCCCCGCGGGGGCGTCCCCGTGCAGATGCACCGACGCCCGGTAAGCCGCCGCCGCCAACCGCCCCCCAGGCCCCGAAGCCGCGTCCAACAGCGCCAGCACCTCGGCCGGAGCGGCGTTCACGAGGAAGCCCGGATCCGCCAGCCGCAAATCCGCCCCCGCAAGTGCGGCCCCGACGCCGTCAATACTCAGATCATCAGACATGACCCGCATCCAATCACCCCCACCCGACAGGCCACGCCCATCAGGGACCCCGGCACCTGACTACGTGACCCATGACGCAACGTGACTGGCGAATTCACCCGCAGCCCGAGCGGGCAAACCCTTTCCCGGCCCGCAGGCGGTGCCACCGAGCCGATCCGTTGCGGCAGCGTGCGCTCGGCCACCCGACGCCTGGGCAGCACCTTGACTTCCGACCCAGCCTGAACGCCGGGGAGGAAGTCAACTGCCAGCACGCCAAGCATCGGACGACCTGCTCGGAGGCCGCGCTGAACGGCTTCGCGCTCGCCTTTGACGGCCGCCTCTCCGCAGGCCACCGCCAACTCCACCCCACCGGGCCGCGACGTTCGCTGGACAGGCCCGACCAGATTGAAGGGCGACTCCTCAGGGTCGCCTCCGGCAACGACCGTGAACACTTCGCCGGGGCGCATCCAGTGATCGGTTCCACAGCGCTCCAGGCACAGACAGGACCTGTTCCCGGTGGGGTTCTTGACCTGGTCCTCGGCGTGGCAGCCTCGCGTCGAGGTCTCGCGCCGGTCATGGGCGGCGGCCATGCCGAGGCGGTGCTTCACCGGTCTGCGAAGGCCGTTTCGGATGCGGGGTGACGCAGCCCTGCGTACGCCTACGGGAGTGCGCGCGGGAGTGCAGGGGGGATCACCCCGATGTTACTCAACGGCACGGGCGAGGATTATCGGTGCCTGTTCGACCGGGTGTGACGGCCAGCGCCGTCGGGGCCGGTGGGGGAGGCTGTGGGCCATCGTGCCCGCTGCCGGGAGAAGGAGGTGTCGTGCCGACTGTGCCCGAGCTCGTGGCGGCCCGCGTGGCCGCCGACCCGGATCGCACCGCCCTGGTGCAGGGTGACCGTGAGCTGACCTACGGCGCCCTGCTCGACTGGGCCGACGCGCTGGCCGCGCAGTTGTGCGCCCGCGGCGTGTCGGCGGGAGCCACGGTGGGTGTGCTGTGCGAGCGTTCGATCGAGTACGTGGTCGCCGCGCTCGGCGTGCTGCGGGCGGGTGCCTGCTACCTGCCGGTCGACCCGGCCTACCCGGCCGAGCGCCGCGAGCTGATGCTCGAGGACGCCGCGGTGGCCGAGATGGTGGACGCGGCCGCTGTCGTCGCCGCCCGCCCGTCCGGGCCACCCCGACGCCCGGACAGCACGCCGGCCGCCGGCGACCTCGCCTACGTGGTCTATACCTCCGGATCCACCGGTCGCCCCAAGGGCGTCACCGTCGAGCACGCGAGCCTGCAGAACCTGGTGACCTGGGTGCACGCCACCTTCGCCCCCG
The DNA here is from genome assembly GCF_041434935.1 of Kitasatospora sp. NBC_00374. NCBI lineage: Bacteria > Bacillati > Actinomycetota > Actinomycetes > Kitasatosporales > Streptomycetaceae > Kitasatospora > Kitasatospora sp. NBC_00374. The sequence continues at coordinate 8,726,692 of NZ_CP107964.1, forward strand.
GCCCCGGCGACCGCACCCCACTGCTGTCGGCGGTCGGCTTCGACGCCTCGGTCCTTGAGCTGTGGCCCTACCTGACGGCGGGTGCCACCGTCGTGGTCGCCACCGAACACGACCGGCGCTCCCCGGCCGGGCTGCGGGACTTCCTGGTCGACGCCGGGATCACCCTGGCGATCGCCTCCACTCTGCTGGCGGAGGCCCTGGCGGCGCTGCCCTGGCCCGCCGCAACCGCCTTGCGCACCCTGCTCACCGGCGGCGACCGGCTCACCGCCCGGCCGCCCGCCGGGCTGCCGTTTACCCTCGTTGACAACTACGGGCTTGCCGAGTCCACCGTGGTCGCGCTCTCCGGCCCGGTGTCGCCGGGCGAGGGCCCGGCCACCATCGGCCGGCCGCTGCCCGGGATCACCGCCCTGGTCCGGGATGCGGCAGGTGCCGAGGCGGCGGACGGTGAGGTGGGTGAACTGTACCTGGGCGGGGCGGGCCTGGCCCGCGGCTACCTGGGCAGCCCCGAGCTGACCGCCGAGCGGTTCACCGTGGACCCGGCTGTACCGGACCGGGGACCTGGTGCGCCGTCGGCCGGACGGCGAGATCGAATTCGTCGGCCGGGCCGACGACCAGGTGCAGATCCGGGGCTTCCGGGTGGAGCCGGGCGAACTGGAGGCCGTCCCGCCGGGATGGTGCACTGTGACGCGGCGCGGCTGAGGGACATCCTGGAGAGGACCGGCGTCGCCGTGCTCGGGGTCCGCTCCGGACACGGGCAGGCGATCTTTCCCGAACCGGTGCTGCGAGACTGGGCGACCTACGGGCCCGGGGCGGAAATGACGCTCGACTGGTCCACCGACCCAGTGGCGGTCGCCCTGCGCGACGCACTCGTTCGGCGGGTCCGCGAGTTCCCCGCCGTCCGCTCGGTGTGGGTGGCGCAGGTCCGGTTGCATAACCTTCTGGGTGGATGACAACGACCGGTCGGCGGGGATCGAGAACGTCGCCGTTTGGATCGAGAACGGTGACTGCTACGCGGAAGTCGTCGACGGGGCGGGCACGCCCTTGCGTGCGATCTCGGCAGTGAAGCCCAACCCGGCTATCAGCAGACGGGACTTGGCGCTGTCGTAGCCGCGGTCGAGGTTGCCGTTGACGGTCTCCGGCATCGCGCCGACCTGTGCCCGTGCCGCGTCCAGAGTGGGGCCGAGCAGGGGTGAATCGTGCCGGTCGGCCGTCGGAGACGATCCCGAGCGGGACGCCACAGGCATCGGACGCGACGGAGCGTTTCAGCCGAGCACCATCAGAGGGCGTTCTGAACCGCTTTACCCGATCCGACCGCTGGCTTGGGTCAGGTGGGCTGGTGGCGCGGAGTGACGGAGTTGCCTGGGCGGTGCCGGGCGAACGGGGTCGATACTATGCTGACGGTCGTGCAGGTACTGGGTATGAGCAGTGAGGACGAGATGGTCGCCTGCTTCTTGCGCGGCGAGCTGTCCAGTCGGAGGTTCGGCCAGAACCTCCGGTCCCACCTGGCGGCAGCCGGACAGACCGAGCAGTTGCTGACGCATCCGGACCTCTCCGACACTGGAGCGAACTTCGCACGTCGCGCTCTGCTCGCTGCGACGCGCGGGTACGGCGAGAACCGCGACCTGTTCGAGAACTTCCCCACTCAAGTCACGTGGACCAGGGCACTCCTGTCCGCCGACGAGGCCGCCAGAGTCCGCTACCTCAACTATTCCTACTGGGTCGAACTGTCGGGTGGCAGCCGCCGGCCGGCCGACGCGGCCGCACGCATCAAGGCAGGGATACGGGCGTTCGACGTTCCCAACGAACCGTTCGTCGACGCAGCCCACGCGCTCATCGGAGGCGAGCGGTTTCCTCCGCTCATCCTCCTCGGCGAGGGTCAGGACAATCTGGTCTGCCTTGAGGGCCACTTACGCCTGACCGCCCACGCCCTCGTTGGCTTCCGGATCGACATCGAGTGCCTGATCGGCACCGCGCCGACCATGGGACGCTGGGCGCAGTAGTCGCAAAGCTCTCGGCGCCCCAAATGAACCTTGGAGGACGCTCTGAGCCGGGGTACCCCGAGGTCGGGCATGGGGGGCGTTCTGACTATCTGACGACGACCTGGGCGACGGTTGCCGGCGTGGTCGGCCGTGCGTCGAGGCCCGTGGTGTGCGGGGTGGTTTCGGCGGTGTGGGCGGGCAGCTCGGTTGTGGGCTGTCCGCTCGTAGCGGTTTGGTGCGACACCCCTTCAAGGGGGTGCCTGCGGGGTGAGGCGCCGTGCTGCCCGACCCCCTCGGCGGGCCGGGTGCGGCCTGCCGTGCGAATCGACTCGGAAGAGAGAACTGATTGTCTGTTATCTCGGTGGTCTTCCGGTCTCTCCCATGTGTCGGCACCTCACACCTCTTCTGCCGACGGGGAGTTCAGTCATGGGAATCAGGGAGGCGGCACCGAGCCGCCGGAAACTGCGCGGTCTGTTGGTCGTCGCGGCATCGGTGGCGGCGGGTCTGGTCGCGAGCGTCATCGGGATCGGCGCGGTCTCCGAGGGCGACCGGCCGCAGGACACCATCGCCGCCGGTGAGATCGCCGTCGGGCAGGCCGTTGCGGCGGCGTCGCCCGCTGCTGTGGCGCAGCGCAAGGAGAAGCCGAAGCCGATCGGCTCGATACCCGGGAACGAGCCGGACCGTGGTCTGGTCTTTGACGGGCTGGCTGCGGCGGCTCAGGAGGATCCGTGTGTGGGTGTCTTCACGGTGTCGACCGCGAATCAGTGTTCGCATGGGCCTGACGAGCCGCCGAAGGGTGTCGACATCAAGAAGGACACCCCGCCGGTGGTGGATGCGGCGAAGGTGCCCGCCCTGGCGGGTGCCGGTGATGGCCGGGCGCCGTCCGCGGCCGATCTGTTGGCGGCGGCCCCGCCGGTGCTCGACGTGAAGTCCGGGTCCGTGCTGGGCGGCGGCCCGGTGGCGGCCGCCGACGCCGCCGATGCGGCCGACGGGGCCGGTCCGGGTGGCGTTGCCGGCCAGGGCGCCGCGGCCGCGGGCGGCACCGTGGCGTGCGAGGGTGACGGCGTCACCGGCAACCGTGTTCAGGTGCTGTATGTCCACACTCCGGGTCACGACCGCTTCGCCCAGTACCTGTCCTCGTTCAAGAGGTGGGCCGCGGAGGCCGATGTCATCTACAACGCCAGCGCCGCCGAGACCGGGGGTGTGCGCCACATCCGCTACGTCACCGCGGGCGACTGCACCGCCTCGGTGCTCGACGTCGAGCTGCCCGCCGCCGCGATGGCCAACTTCGGTGAGACGATCAGCGCCTTGTCCGGGCAGGGGTACAACCGCAAGGACCGCAAGTACATGATCTTCGGGGACTCGGAGGTGTACTGCGGCATCGGCACCTTCAACGGTGACGAGCGTCCCGGGCAGGACAACCTGAGCAACTTCGGCCCCTCCTTCGGCCGGACCGACAGCGGCTGCTGGGGCGGCCACACCCCGGCGCACGAGCTCGGACACAATCTCGGCGCGGTGAACAACAGTGCCCCGAACAGCACCCAGCACGCCCACTGCGTCGACGAGTCGGACGTCATGTGCTACGGGGACTTCAAAGGCGTGAAGATGCAGACCAAGTGCCCGGACCAAGCCCACGAGGACCGGCTGGACTGCAACCACGACGACTACTACCACACCAATCCTGCGCCCGGCAGCTATCTGAGCAACCACTGGAACATCGCCAACAACCAGTTCCTGATCCGCGGTGGCGGCGACCCGAACCCCAACCCGAGCCCGACCGCCAAGCCCTCGCCGAACCCGACCAAGCCCACCCCCAACCCGACCCCCTCGCCCACCGGCGGCACCACGACCGGCGGCGCCACCACCGGCCCGGTCGTCACCGCAGGTCAGCTCACCCAGAACTCCGTGCTGCTCAGCTGGCCGCAGGTGGCCGGAGCAGCCGACTACGAGCTTCAGGTGGACGGCAAGTCGGACGGCACCGTGCGCTCCACCGTGGTACGTCTGGTCCAGCTCGAGCCGAACACCGAGTACAAGATCGCCATCGCCCCGCGTGACAGCGGCGGCCGCGTCGGCAAGGCCGGCCCGGTCACCCGCCTCCGCACCCTGGCCGCCGCCGCCGACGGCGCGGGCCCGACCAGGCCCGGCACGCCGTACGTCGTGGTCAACAGCCTCACCGGCCAGGCCGCCGACCTGTGGGGCGGCTCGGCCGACGACGGCGCCGCGCTGATCGCCTTCCAGCGCCACGGCTACGGCAACCAGCAGTGGCTGTTCGAGGACGCCGGCAACGGCCGCCTGCGGATCAGGTCGGCCAGTTCCAAGAAGTGCCTCCAGGCGGGTGACGCCGTGGCCGCCGGCCAGTTCGTCATGCAGCAGCCCTGCAACGCGGCCGCCGCGGCGCAGCAGTGGGAGCTGACCGCCGGCGGCAGCGGCTACAGCCTGAAGCCGGCGGGCTCCTCGCTCGTCCTCGGCGTCAGCAAGCGCTGGTACTACGGCGGTTGGCAGCTCGAACTGCAGCAGCCGTCCGGCCAGCTGTCCCAGAACTGGACCGTGCAGCAGGCCGGCTGACCTGCCCTGCGGCGGGGGCGGGAGGGGGACACCGCTCCTCCTGCCCCCGCTCCGGCGCGAGATGTCTTGACGGACCGTCAAGACATCTCGCAACATATCGCGTCCGTGCGGGTCGCCGTCGTGCTGCTGCCCGGGTGCGGGTCGGGTCGGCTGTCCTGGGTGCGGTCGGTGACCGGGCTGTCCGGGTGACGGCCCACGACTGGTTGTGCCGTCGTCCTGCCTGTCACGACTCGCGGGGCGGGCCGTGGATGTCATTGCCGGGCCGTGGATGGTCCGCGCCCCGGGCGCCGTCCTCGACGTAGCCCTCCTTCTCGTCCGGGTCTTTCTCGTTCAGGTCTTTCTCGTCCGGTCGGGTGAGGGGGGCGCGCCTGCGGGAGGGCGTCGGGGGTCTCGTCGTGGTCGTCTCCGGGTATCTGGCCGTCGCCGGCGCCCTGCTGGCGGTTCCGGCCGCGGTACCCCCGACCCGGCTGCGTTGGGCGTCGGTCGGCTTGCTCATCGTGTCGGCCGGCGCGGGTGGTTGGGGGTGGGGCGGGGTCAGGTCGTGGCCTTGACTGGTGGGGTGCGGTGGATCTGGGCCTGTTGCTGGTGGACGCGTCGGCGGCGGGAGGGCAGGCCGGCGGTGGGGTTGGTGACGCCCCAGGCCGCGCCTTTGCAGATCAGTTCTTTGTAGAGGGCGGCCGCGCGGCCTGTCAGGGCGCTGTCCTTGGCTTGGTCGTCGGCGGTGACGAACTGGATCAGGCCTTCCTTGCGGCCGAGGGAGATGCGCTGTTGGAAGTAGCGGATCGGGATGTGGGGGGGGTCTTGGCGCCGGTGAGGCGGGCGGTGATGGCGTCGGCGGCCTGCCAGGCCATGGGGACGCCGGAGGCGCAGGACATGCGCAGCGGGTCCTTGGTCGGCGCGGCGGTTCGTTGCCCTGACCGGGCGCGCGGCGGCGTGGTCCTTCGGCCGGGGTGGCGCTCACGATCCGGTCTCCCCTGCGCGGGGGAGGCCGGATGATCCGTGGGATGGATGCGGTCGGTGCGGGTGACGGGGAGTCTTGGAGCGTCGGAATTCGGGATGTACGGGGGGCACACGGTGGCTGTTGCTGCGGACTCGGAGGTGGGCGGCGTTGTTGGGCCGCCGACCGTAGGCCCGGGGCGGATGTCGTGGTGGCGGCGGTGGCCCGTGTGGGTGCCCGTGGCCGCCGCACTGTGGGGCGTGTTGTACGGCGGTGTCGAGGTCACGTGGGCGGCGGCGGGTATCACCGTGCCATGGAAGGAGCACGCCTCGTACTCGCCGGCGGTCCAGCTTCTCCTGGCGGCCCTCGCCGTCCTGGCCGGCGGGGCCTGCCTGGCCAGCACCCGGACGCTCGCCGGGCCTGGCCGGGCTGCGGTGAAAGCAGCGCTGATCGTGGCGATCCCGGTGTTCGTCGTGGGGACGAACGGACTGCCGATCTACTTCGTGACGCTGGTGACGCTCTCGGGGATCGAGAGCGCCACCGGTTTGGCTCAGGTGCTGTTGAACACGCTCGGCGCCGCGCTTGTGCTCCTGGCCGGCCTGTCGTTCCGCCGACGGCTGCGAGGTGACTGCCCGCGATGCGGGCGGCCGCACGCCGGCGCCGGCGACGGCCCGCTTGCCCACCCGGCTGTCTCCCCGGCCCCGAAGCGGACCCGCAGGGCGGTGTATCTGCTGATGTGCGGACTCCTGCCGTGGGCAGGGGTCAAAAGTGTCTGGACGCTGGGCGGCGACGCACTCGGCGTCTCGGCCGATGACTGGCGGCGGACGACGAGCGTCGGCGCGTCGGGGCCGTCGAAGGCGGCCGCGGCGGCGGGGATCGACGTGACCGTGCTGGCCGCGATGGTCGGGGTGTTCCTGCTGCTGGGGCTGCTGTACGCGTGGGGGCAGGTGTTCCCCCGCTGGACGCTGATCCTCTCCGGACGGCGGGTCCCGCGCCTGCTGCCGTTGATCCCGGCCTGGCTGACCGGCATCCCTCTGACGATGTACGGGGTGGTCCTCATCGTCATGGCCCCGCTCATCGCCGTCGGCGTGCTGCCCGCGATCGAGCCGTCCCCGCCGTTCACCACCAGTTCGGGGATCACCTGGATGGTCGAGTTCGGTGGCCTGGCATTCGCCGGTCTGGGCATCGGCCTCGTCGTGGCCGCTCGCTCCTACGCCGCCCGCACCCACCCCGTCTGCGCCGACGTCACGGCAACGAACCGGCCCGGGTAGCCGGGCGCCGGAATGCCGGCCTCCTGCCGGCGATCGACGCGCGGCCGGCGGCGGTTCCCGGCCGAAGCGCGCACGAGCACCCCGCCAGGCCGACCGGCCTTTCCGCCGATCGCCTCGACGCCGTCTCCACGATGCTGTCGAACGGCCGAACTCCGAGGTCACGCTCCAAGCAACGTGTTCGGTAGCTGACCGACGGGCTGTGACTACCCAGGTGATGTGACGGCGAAGTCCAGACGGCCGTTGGGCGTTCTCGATCACGGCCGGCACCGACCGCGATCACCCGGACGGGGCTCCCGTTCGATCGGCGAGTTCCTTGGTCGGTAGGGCAACGGCTTCCTACCCGTCGAGACGTGGTCTGAGGCGAGCCGCCAATGGTCGGGCCGGGGCGCGCCCTGTCGATGCAGGGCTCGCGGCGCTGGGAGGGTTCCTCCGGTGTGATGGCGGTGGCTCGCACGGGGAGTGCGGGTGATGTGTGCCTGAGGACGACCGGGAACGATATCGCCCACGCCGTCGGGCTGCTCCTGCGGCGGGGCACCCGCGCCCGCGTCCACACCCGCCTCACCGAGGGGCTGGGGGAGGCGGTCGATGACTTCACCTGCCGGGTCTTCGGCGGCTTTGCCTGGTCCGGTCGGTGCTGCGCCGCGGGCCTGGGGCGCGGGGTCGACCTGGGGCGCTCTGCTGTCGGTCGCCGCGCCGGCCGTGTGGAGCGGGCCGGCCTGTTGTGACGTGGGTCCGACCCGGCCGCCGGCCGTGTGACCGTGCTCGCCCGCACCGGTGACGGCGGCGGCATCGTGGCGGTCACCGGGCGGTGAGTGGTGGCCGCCGTCGAGGCCTCGCTCGGCACGTGGCCGCGGGTGGATGCCCGGGTCTTCGCCCGCCTGTTGCGCCGTTTCGTCGACGGGGGCCTTTCGTCGCCGGCCGTGACTGGCCGTCGCGGGCCTTGTCGAGAGGTCGTGGGCCTCATGGTGGGTGGTGTCGTGGGCTTTCTGCCGGTGTGGGGGTGGTCTTGATGGCCTGTCGGGCGGGCGGGGTCGCCCGGCGGGAGGGGGGACACCGCTTCCGGCTCGTGTTCCGCGTCGTGCGCTCGCGATACCGCCGCGCCCGGCGCCTTGATCGTCTGGGTTGTTCCTGGTGACGTCGTGGTGCGCTGTGACGGGTGGGGACTGTGGCCGCTGGGATTGGAACCGGGTCGCTGTCGGCGGTTTGGTGGTTTGGTGGTTCGGGTTCGGTGGGGGCGGGTGGTGGGTGCTCAGTTGGTGCCGCTGGAGGGGGTATCCGGGGTGGTGTCGGTTGTGCTGGAGGTGTTGCCGGTGGTGTCCGTGCTGGCGTCTGTGGTGGTGTCGGGGGTGCTGTCGGCGGTGTCCGGTGTAGGGGCGGTGGTGTCGTGGGTGGTGGTGTCGGGGGTGTTGTCGGTGCTGTCGTGTGTGTTCGGGGCTTGAGTGCTCTGCGGGGTTGCGTCGGCGGTGTTCGGGGTGGTGTTCGGGGTGGTGTCCGGCGCAGGGTTGGCGGTGTCGTGGGTGGTGGTGTCGGGGGTGTTGTCGGTGCTGTCGTGTGTGTTTTCGGTTTGGGCGCTCTGGGGGGTGGTGTCCGGCGTGGTGCTCGGGGTGGTGTCCGGCGTGGGGTTGGTGCTGTCGTTGGTGGAGTCCGGTGTGTGGCCGGTGCTGTCGTTGGTGGTGTCCGGTGTGGGGCCGGTGCTGTGGGTGGTGTCCGGCGTGGGGTTGGTGGTGTCGTGGGTGGTGCTGTCGTTGGTGGAGTCCGGTGTGGGGCCGGTGCTGTGGGTGGTGTCCGGTGTGTGGCCGGTGGTGTCGTGGGTGGTGGGGCCGGTGGTGCCGGGAGTGTTGTGTGTGTTCGCGTCGGGGGTGGTGTCCGGGGTGGTGCTTTGGGGGGAATCTGCTGTGTTGTTCGTGGGGTTGTGCTGGTGGGTGTCGGTGCTGGGGGCTGGGGTCTTGATCGGGTGGCCGCCCGGGTCGGCGGCGTGCCAGGTGCCGCCGAAGCGGGTGAGTCGGTGGCCGGAGGCCTGCCCGGCGGTCTTGTCGTCGGCGCACAGGTACAGCGGGTGGCCGTCGTAGAGGACCTGGATCGTCTTGTCGGCGCGGATGGTGGTGCCGAGCAGGCCTTGGGTGGCGCCCTGGCCGGCGATCGGGGCGGACGTGGTGGTCAGCGGGGGCAGTGCGGTGGCGCAGGCCTGGTAGCAGGTCGACATGGCGATGGTGTCGGCTTCGAAGACGTAGAGCGTGTGGCCCTGGGCGTCGGTGAGGACCGGGCCGAGCGGGCCGGAGTTGCCCACCGTGACGGTCGTGCCGGGTGCGGCCGGGACCGGCGCGGGGAGCCCTGCGGGCACGGTGGCGTGCCCGCCGGTGGGCTGCGGTGTGGGGACGGCGTGGGTGGGGCTGGGCGCCGAGGGGGGCAGTGGGCGCCACTCGCTGGCGCAGCTGCTCAGGGTGGCGGTGAGCATCGCGGCCGTGAGGGCGGCTGCCTGGCGGGTTCGGGGCATGCGCTGCTCCTTGGGCGAGGGTGGTGGTGCCTGTCTCCACTACCTCCCGGTTGCGGGTGCTCGGCCACTCCACAGGTGCTGTCGCGGACGCGCGGGGGAACGGTTTGCGCTGGATGGCTGATCGCCTGCGGGTCTTGGTGCGCTCCGGGTCGGGGGTGGCTCGCGCGGTGTGGGGTGGGTTCCCGTGCGACGGTCTGTCAGCGAGGGCGGCTGGGAGCGGCGGAGGGGCGGTCGGAGGGCGGTCGCGGGTCGGCCGGTCGCGGCGGCTGGCCGGGCAGGGGTCGTTCTGGCGGGCCGGGAGATCGGTGGATCTGTTGGGGGAGTGCGGTGTGACCCGTTGTGTGCGGGTGTGGACGGGACGGGGTTTCGGAGCGTTGGGGCGCGTCGCCCCGTCTCGGCGCCCGTCGGCTGGTCTTTCGCCGGTTCGCGTGTGGTGCAGGGCTGGTGTGTGCGCTGCTGGGTCGTTTCCCGGTGTCGTTTTCCGGCCCGGTAGCTCGGGTGCGGTGAGGAGTACCGGCGGTGCCTGTCGGTCGCCGTGTCCGGTCGGCGCCGACCGGGATCTCGGACCTGTGGCCCGGGCCCGGGGCCCGGGCCTGAGGCCCGGTGCGGAGTGGTGGTGCGCGTGCCGGTGGTCCGGGCCCGAATCAGGGTCGGGCCGCCGGCGGGGTTTCGGTGCGGGTGTGTGGGCGGCCTGTTCGGTGACGGTGTGCCCCGTGTTCCGGGCCCGGCTTCTGTGGCCGTCACCACCGGTCGGGCTGCCGGCCGGGTTTCGGTGCGGGTGTGTGGGCGGCCTGTTCGGTGACGGTGTGCCCCGTGTTCCGGGCCCGGGCCCTGTGGTCGTTGCCGTTGGTGGGGCCGTGTTCCGGGCCCGGGCCTTGTGGTCGTTGCCGTTGGTGGGGCCGTGTTCCGGGCCCGGGCCTTGTGGTCGTTGCCGTTGGTGGGGCCGTGTTCCGGGCCCGGGCCTTGTGGTCGTTGCCGTTGGTGGGGCCGTGTTCCGGGCCCGGGCCTTGTGGTCGTTGCCGTTGGTGGGGCCGTGTTCCGGGCCCGGGCCTTGTGGTCGTTGCCGTTGGTGGGGCCGTGTTCCGGGCCCGGGCTCTGTGGTCGTTGCCGTTGGTGGGGCCGTGTTCCGGGTCCGGTGCGCAATCCCGGTGCGTGGCCTCGGTGCGCTGTGTCATCCCGGTGCGTCCAGTGGGACGGCTTCCAGTGCGGCGAGCACCTGCGGGTCGCGGACCAGGGCGTCCAGGTCCTCGGGCGTCATCGCCCTGGACTCCTGTGGCTCGCCGCCTTCTCCCTGGGGTGGGGTGGCTGTGGGGAGGGTTCCCAGTCCGGCGATTCGGCCCTGTGGGGTGACGAGGGTGAACTGGGTGCCCGGGTAGGAGGTGGTCCGGTACAGCCAGCCGGTCGAGCCGTCCGGCAGGGTCCGGGACACGCAGTCGCTCGCGTAGACCGGCCGGCCGGCCCGTGGTTCGCACGGTGAGGGCGCGCGGCTGCCCGGTGCCAGCGGATCGCCCATGATCGTCGCCACCGCCGTGAACCCGCCGTCGGCGCGGACCAGCCGGAAGGTGGTCGGGCCGCCGCCGTCCAGCACCCCGGTGTACCCGGCCGGCAGGTGGGCGGCCAGGGCGGAGCGCAGCCGCTCGTGCACCGCGTCCAGTTGGTCCATCCCGTAGCTCGACGGCTGCGCCGTCGAGGGCCGGCCCCCGGCCGGGTCGAGCCCCACCAGGTCCCGCAGCCGTGGCGTCCCCGCCGGCCCCGCTACGGCCAGCGCCGCCGTGAGCGTCAGCACCGGTACCGCCGTCAGTACCGCCGCGCCGAGCGTGAGCCGCCGCCGGGCCCGCAGCCGCCGCCCGCCGGCCCGCACCGCCGCCAGCACCGCGGGCGGCTCCGGCTCCGGCTGCTCCAGCACCGCCCGGAACACCTCCGCCGCCATCCGCCGGTCGGGGTCCTCTCCACCGTGCGTCATGCCCGCTTCCTCCCTCTCGCTCCGCGTCCCCGGCCTCGCCCGTACACCCGCTCGCCCACCTGTCGTGCCGCCGATCGGCCGTGTCGCCCATCCGCCGCGCCGTGCACCTGCCGCGCCGTGCACCTGCCGTGCCGCGCATCTGCCGGCTTGTTCACGTGCCGGCGATCTCGTGCACCGAGTCGCCGAGGATCGTCCGCAGCTGCGCCAGACCGCGGTGGGCGTCCGACCGCACCGTGCCGCTGCTCCGGTCGAGGATCGCGGCGCACTCCTCGACGCTCAGGTCCTCCCAGTAGCGCAGCACCAGCACCGCCCGGTAGCCCGGTGACACCCGGGCCAGCGCCGCCAGCAGTGCCAGCCGCCGGTCCGGGTCGGCGCCCACCGCGGCCGTCTCCGGGGGCTCGGCGCTGGCCACCTCGCCGGCCGAGCGGCGCCGTCGCCCGTCCACGAAGGTGCGCACCAGCGTGGTGCGGGCGTAGCCCCCGGCGGTGTCCGGGTCGCGCAGCCGCGGCCAGCGCGCGTACACCTTGATCAGGGTCGACTGCACCAGGTCCTCCGCCAGGTGCCAGTCGCCGCACAGCAGGTACGCGGTGCGGCGCAGCGCCCCGTACCGGGCGGCGGCGAACTGTTCGAACAACCTCTCGCGCTCCGGCGACATCCGTGCCCGGCCCCCTTGTTCCGTCGTCCGTGCCGAGTTGCCCGCGCGACGGTGGTGCCCCGCGTCGACTTCTACACGGGACCGGGCGCGGGAAATGTTGCGTCCCCGGCGGATCCCGACCGTCCGCGAGGGCCGGCCCGCCGCCGTGCCCCGCCCGCCTGCCGCCTGCCGCCTGCCGCCTGCCGCCTGCCGCCGCTGTCCCGGGCCCGCCATGGCACGGCGCCGTCGAGACCCGCGCCGCCGCCATCCGCGCCCGGCACATCGGCTGCCCGCCGCGCCGCCCGGCCGCTGTCCTTCGGTTCCCGGCGCTCGTTTCGGTGCGCGGGTCCGAACCCCTGTGGGGAGCAAGCTCGATGAGGCCCTGCGGCCTGACGGCCGTCGGGGGTGTGTGGACATCCTGGTGTTCCGCGGTCGCCGCGAGGACGGCTCCACCGTGGGGATGGGTTCTCGGGTGGTGGTGGAAGGGGCCGGTGGTGTGCGGCGGCCGGTCGGGCCGGTGTCCTGGCCCGGTTCGCCGGGGGGTTGCCGGGTTGCCGGGTTGCCGGGGTGCCGGTTCGCTGGCGGGGCTGGGGTGTTGGCGGGGTGATGGGTTGTCGTGGATGCCGTGGCCGACGGTCCGCGCGGTGGGGTGGTGGGGGTGGCTGTGGGGTGTGGGGTTCGGTGTCAGTGGGTGTGGGGGAGGGCGGGGCGGCGGTGGTGTTCGTAGGCGGTGATGTCCGGTGCGTGTTGCAGGGTGGCGGCGATGGGGTCGAGTCCTTGCAGGAGTCGGGTGCGGGTGTCGTCGTCGATGTCGATGGGGTGGACGAGGTCTTCGCAGCGCAGTTGCCGGTGGTGCAGGTCGACGGTGAGGGGGTGGTGGGGTCGGCGTCGATGAGGTTCCAGAGCGTTTCGACGACGTGGGGTGGTGCGGTGACGGTGAGGAGGCCGTTCATCAGGGCGTTGCCGCGGAAGATGTCTCCGAAGCGGGGGGCGACGACGGCTCGGAAGCCGTGGTCCTGGAGGGCCCAGACGGCGTATTCGCGTGAGGAGCCGGTGCCGAAGTCGTTGCCGGCGACCAGGATGGTCGCTTGGTGGTGTTCGGGCCGGTTCAGGACGAAGGTGGGGTCCTCGCGCCAGTCGGCGAAGAGTGAGGCGGCGTGTCCGGTGCGGGTGGAGTGGACGCAGAAGCGGGCCGGGATGATCTGGTCGGTGTCGACGTTGCTGCGCTTGAGGGGGGCGGCTGTGCCGGTGTGGACGGTGAACTTCTCCATGGGTGTGGACCTCACAGATCGGTGGGGGCGGCGAGGTGGCCGGCGACGGCGGTGGCGGCGGCGACCGGCGGGGACACGATGTGCGTTCGGGAGCCCTTGCCCTGCCTGCCTTCGAAGTTGCGGTTGTTGGTGGAGGCGGCTCGCTGTCCGGGGCCGAGGCGGTCTTCGTTGAGTGCGGCGCACATGGAGCAGCCTGCGGCGGCGCGGAAGTCCGCGCCGGCGTCGGTGAAGATCCGGTCGAGGCCTTCGGTGACGGCCTGCCTGCGGACTTGGGCGGAGCCGGGGACGATCAGCATGGTGGTGCCGTCGGCGACGCGGCGGCCGCGCAGGACGTCGGCGGCGGCGCGCAGGTCCTCGATGCGGCCGTTGGTGCAGGAGCCGAGGAAGACGGTGTCGATGGGGACGTCGCGCATCGCGGTGCCGGGGCGCAGGCCGACGTAGTGCAGGGCGCGTTCGGCGGCGGCGCGTTCCTCGGGGTCGTGGAAGTCGGCGGGGGAGGGGACGCGGCCGTCGAGGGGGACGCTCTGGGCGGGGTTGGTTCCCCAGGAGACGTAGGGGCGAAGCCGGCCGGCGTCCAGCTCGACCTCGGTGTCGAAGACCGCGTCGTCGTCGGTGCGCAGGCCGCGCCAGTGGGCGGTCTCGGTGTCCCAGTGTTCGCCTCGGGGCATGCCGGGTCGGGCGCGCAGGTAGGCGAGGGTGGTGTCGTCGGCGGCGACCATGCCGGCTCGGGAGCCCGCTTCGACGGACATGTTGCACAGGGTCATTCGGGCTTCCATGGACAGCGCGGTGACGGCCTCGCCCCGGTATTCGATGATGTGGCCCTGGCCGCCGGCGGTGCCGACCTCGGCGATGAGCGCGAGGACGAGGTCCTTGGCGGTGACGCCGTCGGGCAGGCGGCCGGTGACGGTGACGGCCATGTCCTTGAGCCGGCGCATCGGGAGTGTCTGGGTCGCCAGGACGTGTTCGACCTGGCTGGCGCCGATGCCGAAGGCGAGTGCCCCGAAGGCGCCGAGGGTGGTGGTGTGCGAGTCGCAGCAGACGATGGTCATGCCGGGTCGGGTGAGGCCGAGCTCGGGGGCGATGACGTGGACGATGCCCTGGTCGGGGTCGCCGAGCCGGTGCAGCGGGATGCCGAACTGTGCGCAGTTCTCGCGCATGAGGGCCGCCTGGCGGCGTCCGGCCGGGTCCCGGATGACCTTGTCGATGGCGAGCGTCGGGGTGTTGTGGTCCTCGGTGCCGAGGGTGAGGTCGGGCCTGCGGACGGTGCGGCCGGCCGCGCGCAGGGCGTCGAACGCCTGGGGGGTGTTCACCTCGTGGAGCAGCTGCAGGTCGATGTAGAGGAGGTCCTCGCCGGCGCTGCCGCTCCGTACGACGTGTGCGTCCCACACTTTCTGCGCGAGTGTCCTGCCCATGCGGTTCCTACTCCCTGGTGACGAGGTTGCCGGTGGTGTGATGCGCGGACGGCCGCTCCGCGCGGGGGCGGCCGGGGGAGGCGTTTCGTGGCGCCGTGGCGGGGCCGGTGAACAGCGCCGGCGACCTGGGGTGCGGGGGCTGCCGGCGACCTGGGTCGTGCCGTTCTCCCGAAGGCCGAGGGCCCTGCGGGATCCGGGGCGTCACCGCGGGTCCGTATCCGGACGCCGTTCCCAACACGCCCTGCACGCCGTGGTTCTGACTGTGCTTAACTTACCGCCCGTGTCCACGATACAAGAAGATATGTATCGGATTCTGGACTATATGAAGAAACGTCATGGAAGGCCCAGGCCCGCGTTCCACGCGTTGAGGGGAAAGAACTATGCCGCGTATCCGCGCACCGAAGGACGTCTGGCTCGCCGACGGTGAGCTGGCCGAGCCGGCGCCGCGCGTCCTGCTCGCCGACCACGACCCGGTCTCCAGGCACGTCCTGGGCCGGGTGCTCGACAGAAGCGGGCGGCTCGCCGGCGTCGTCTGCGTGGACACCCGCAGCCCGTGGCAGGAGTGGCCGCTGGCCCAGGTCGACGTGGCCGTGCTGGCGGTCGGGCCGCAGGAGGACCTCACCCGCACCGTCCGTGAACTCGCCGCCCGGGGCATCCGAATCCTGATGATCGGCGTCGACTGGACCCGGCAGCGGCTGGACGGCGCCTTCGCCGCCGGCGCCGCCGGCTGCCTCGTGAAGGACGCCCGGATCGAGGGACTGGCCGCGGCGGTCCACACCGTGGCGCACGACCACACGGTGCTGTCCCCGGAGCTGCTCGGGCTGTACGCGCGCGCCCCGCGTCCGTCGGCCGGCCGGGCCGCGGCCGCCCGCGCCGGCGGCGGCCCGTCCCCGGAACACCTGTTGGGCGCCCTCACCGACCGGGAGCGCGAGGTCCTCGCGCTGCTGTCCGACGGGCTGTCCACGGCGGAGACCGCCGGGGCCCTCAGGGTCTCCCCGGCCACGGTCAAGAGTCACGTGTCGCACGCCCTGACCAAACTCGGCCTGCGCAACCGCCTGGAGGCCGTCCTGCTCATCCAGCGGGTGCTGCACGGCCACCACCCCGCTGCCCGCCCCCAGCACCGGGCGCACGGCGCCCCTCGTCCGCTGGTCGCACGCGGCGCCGGCGCCTGACGGCCCATCGGCCCCGCCGCGCGCCGGCCCATCGGCCCCGCCGATCGGCGGCATCGGCCAGACGCCCTGCTGGGACGTGGACGACCTGCAGCTCAGGACCGTAGCGTCGTTCTCACCGCCTCCCGCAGAAGAGGGATCCACCCGATGACTTCGATAACTCTGGCCCGCCCCAAGCGGTTTGTCGTATCCAGCGTCTCGTCCGACGCGCACATGTGGAATTTGGTCTTCCTGCAACTCCTCCTGGAGGAGCAGGGCGGCGACGTCATCAATCTCGGAGCCTGCGTGCCCGACGAGCTGATCATCGACGAGTGCCGCCGCATCCGACCCGACGTCCTGGTCATCAGCACCGTGAACGGCCACGGCCACCTGGACGGACTCCGGCTGATCCGCAAGATCCGCGAAGACCCGGACCTCGTGGGCCTGCGCGTCGTCATCGGCGGAAAGCTCGGAGTCAAGGGCGCCGGGAACGCCAAATACGTCGACGAACTCGTCACCAGCGGATTCGACGCCGCATTCGAGTCCGACGCCGGCCTCGGCCGGTTCGAGGAGTTCCTCGCCTCCCTGGAACCGGCGAAGCAGCCCGCCCTGACCAACCGGCAGCCCGAACCCACCAACCGGCAGCCCGCCCTCACCAACCGACAGCCCGAACCCACCAACGGGCAGCCCGCCCTCACCGGCCGGCAGCCCGAACCCACCAACCGGCAGCCCGAACTCGTCGGCGCACGGAACGGAGCCCGGAAGTGATCGGCGACGCAGAGACCGCCGCACCGATGACCGCCGCACCGATGACCGTCGCACCGAGGACCGCCGCCACCCTCCCCAGGCGGGGCCCGCACGGACGGTTCTCCCGCTTCGTCGGCAACGCGCGCGACGCCGGCCACCTGGTCGTGCAGCCGCGCATGGGATTCGGCGAGATGCCGAGAATGCGCGCCGGACTCCAGGCGGTCCGCCAGGCCCGGGGCGCCACCGTCGGCACCATCACCGTGGACAGCTACACCCGGGTCAACGACCACGAATCGGCCCGGCGCGCGCTGGCCAAGGGCGACGACCTCAACGGCTTCCCGGTCGTGGCCCACGGCCCCGAGCGGGTCCGGGAGATGCTCGCCCAGGTGGCCGGCGAACGGTTCCCGGTCCAGATCCGACACGGCTCCGCCCAGCCACAGGAGCTCTTCGCGGCCCTGGCCGCCGCCGGCGCCGACGCGACCGAGGGCGGCCCCGTCTCCTACTGCCTCCCCTACAGCCGCGTCCCGCTGTCCCAGGCGGTATCGGCCTGGTCCGAGTGCTGCAGGCTGCTCGCCGACCTCGCCGAGCCGATCCACCTGGAGAGCTTCGGCGGCTGCATGCTCGGACAGCTGTGCCCACCGAGCCTGCTGGTGGCACTCAGCGTCCTGGAGGGCATGTTCTTCCGCGAGCACGGCCTGCGGAGCATCTCCGTCAGCTACGCCCAGCAGACCGACCCCGCGCAGGACCTGGAGGCGCTGGCCGCCCTGCGGGCGCTGGCCGGCGAATGGCTGGGCGACGCCGACTGGCACGTCGTCCTCTACACCTACATGGGCGTCTTCCCCCGGACCCCGGTGGGGGCGTTTCGGATCCTGGAGGACAGTGCCCGGCTGGCGGTGCGCAGCGGCACCGAGCGGCTCATCGTCAAGACCCCGGCCGAGGCCCACCGGATCCCCACCGTCGCGGAGAACGTGGACGCCCTGGAGTTCGCCGCGGCCGTCGCCCGGGACGAGTCCACCCGGGCGCCGCACGTGCGCCCGTCGGACACCGGCCTCTACGAGGAGGCCCGCACCCTCATCACCAGCACCTTGCGCTTCGGCGACGACGTCGGCAGCGCCCTGGTGCGGGCTTTCGCCCGAGGGCACCTCGACGTTCCGTACTGCCTGCACCAGGACAACGCCAACCGGTCCCGGGCCCGCATCGACGCGCGCGGCCGGCTGCGCTGGTCCGAGAGCGGCGGCATGCCGGTGGCGGTGCCCGCCGACGGCGCCGGGGAGCGGGCGGTCACCGCCCGTGGACTGATCGACATGCTCGGCTTCAACGAGCGCCGCTTCGACCGCGAACAGCTGGTCGGCTCACACCCGAGGGGTATTCGATGAGCGCCACCACGACGGCCGCCGGCTCGACCGGCTCCGCCGGCTCCACCCTGCGGCGGATCCGGTCGGCCGGCACGCTGCGGGCGGTGGTCAGCCGCGGCATCCGCGGCCTGTCGCTGCGGGGCGCGGACGGCCACTGGAGCGGCATGGACGCGGACGTGGTCCGCGCCGTGGCGGCGGCCGCCCTCGGCGACGCCGCGGCGGTCACGTGGCTGCCCACCGACCCGGCGCAGCGTCTGGAGCGGCTGGTCGCCGGCGAGGCGGACCTGGTGGCCTGCAACCTCACCTGGACGCTCGGCCGCGAGGCCGGCCACCCGGTGCTGTTCGCCGGCGTGACCTGCTACGACGGCGAGGGCTTCCTGGTCCGGGCCGCCGACGGCATCACCACCGCGGAGCAGCTGGCGGGCCGCCGCCTGGCCGTGCAGGCCGGTACGACCAGCGCGGCGAACCTGGCCGGCTGGTTCGGCCCGCGCGCACTGGCCGTCGAGCCCGTCGCCTATCCGACGCCGGGCGAGGCGCTGGCGGCCTACGCGCGGGGCGAGTGCGCGGCCTACGTGCTGGACCGGGTCGCGCTGGCCGGCGAGCGCGCGGCCCTGCCGGACCCCGCGGCGCACGTCATCCTCGAGACGGCCATCTCCCGGGAGCCGATGGCGATGGCGGTCGGCGACGGTGACGCGGCCTGGTACCGGCTGTGCCGGTGGGTGCTGCGGTTTCTGACCGCCGCCGAGCACGCCGCGGACGAGGCCGCGGGGCAGGACCGGGCGAACGCCCTGGCCGCCGCCGCCCGTTCGGCGGGCCGCCACGGGCCGGCCCTCGGCCTGGACGAGGACTGGGCCGCTCGCGTCCTGGCCGCCGTCGGCACCTACGGCGACGTCTACGCCCGCAACCTCGGTCCCGCGTCGGGCCTGGACGTGCCGAGGGGCCTCAACGAGCTGTGGACCCGCGGCGGCCTGCACTACGCGCCGCCCCTGCACTGACCCGATCCACCCGATCCACCCGATCCACCCGATCCACCCGATCCACCCGATCCACCCCCGCACCGAGATCCCGCCGGGGCCTCGCCCCACAAGGAGAGTGACATGTCCTCATCATTGAAGTCGCGTGCCAAGGAGACGGCAGGCGCGATCGAACTCACCCTTGCCATGGTCCTCTCGGGCACCATCGGCATCTTCGTGGTCGAGTCCGGAGCCTCCCCCTTCAACATCGTCTTCTTCCGCTGCGTGTTCGGAGCGGTCGGTCTGGGGCTCTACTGCCTGGCCCGGGGCTTCTTCACCAACCACGGCTTCACCGCGAAGAAGCTCGGCCTGACCGCCCTGGGCGGGGTGTTCATCGTCTTCAACTGGGCCTTCCTCTTCTCGTCCTACGAGAGCACCTCCATCTCGGTGGCCACCGTCGTCTACCACACCCAGCCGTTCTACGTGGTCCTGCTGGGAGCGCTGCTGTTCCGCGACAGGATCACCGCCGCCAAGTTCGGCTGGCTCGGTGTCGCCTTCGTCGGCCTGATCCTGGTCGCCGGCGTCACCGTCTCGGACCTCAGCGGCGACAGCGGCTACCTGGTCGGCCTCGGACAGGCGCTGCTCGCCGCGGTGTTCTACGCCTTCGCCACCGTCATCACCAAGCGCGTCACCGGCGTGCGCCCCCACCTCGTCGCGCTCGTCCAGGTCGTCCTCGGCATCCCGCTGCTGCTGCCGTTCACCGATCTGGGCAAGGTCTCGCACCTGGGGAGCGGCTGGGCCTGGCTGGTGGGCCTCGGTCTGATCCACACCTGCCTGATGTACGTGCTCATGTACTCCGCCTACCAGAAGCTGCCCACCCCCAAGATCGCGGTCCTCGCCTTCGTCTACCCGGCCGTGGCGATGCTCTGCGACTGGGCCGTCTACGGACACCACGTCACCCTGCTCCAGGCCCTGGGCATCCCGCTGATCGTCGGCGCCAGCCTGGGCATCAACCTCGGCTGGCGGATCGGCCCGCGCCGCACCCCCGCCCCCACCGCCACCCCCACCGCCACCGCCACCGCCACTCCTGCCCCCACCGCGACCGCGACCGCGGCCGCCCAGCAGACCGTCACCGTTGGAGAGAACCGATGACCCTCGTGAGCGATCCCTCCGCCCCGCGCATCACCCTCGTCGGCGCCACCGGCGCCGTCGGGAACACCCTGATCCGGCTCATCGAGGAACGCGGCTTCCGGTACCGCGGGATCAGCCTGGTCGCGTCGGCCAGGTCCGCGGGCCGGGAGATGACCGTCGACGGCCGCTCCCACCGGGTCCACGACCTCGACGGCTTCGACTTCTCCGACACCGATGTCGCCTTCTTCTCGGCCGGGGGGTCCGTCAGCGAGAAGTGGGTGCCCACCGCCGTCGCCCAGGGCGCCCTGGTCATCGACAACACCAGTGCCTTCCGTATGGACCCCGACACTCCGCTGGTCGTGCCGCAGGTCAACGCCCACGAGCTGGACCGCCGTCCGGCCAGCGGCGTGATCGCCAACCCCAACTGCTCCACCATCCCGCTGGTCCGCCTGCTGCAGACGATCGAGGAGCGCTGGGGCATCCGCCAGGCGGTGGTGAGCACCTATCAGGCCGCCTCCGGGCGGGGGCACTCGGGAGTCGCCGAACTCTACGAGGCCAGCCGGATCAGCCTCGAGGACCACGAGGCGATGGGACCCGACGAGGAGTTCACACCGTCCCTCGCGTTCAACGTCGTGCCCAGCATCGACCGCCTGCTGGACAACGGGTTCACCTTCGAGGAGCAGAAGATGCTCCAGGAGTCCCGCAAGATCCTCGGCCTGCCGCACCTGGACGTCACCACCACCTGCGTGCGGGTCCCGGTCGTCAACGGGCACTCCGAGGCGGCCTGGATCGAGTGCCACAACCCGGTCGACCGCGAGGAGATCGTCCGGCGTCTGGCGGCCCTGTCCGAGGTCACCGTCCACGACGAGGTCACCGTGGGCGCCTTCCCGACGCCCCGCACCGCGGGCCACCCCGACCACGTCCACGTCGGCCGTATCCGGGTCTCCCCGCAGAACCCGCGCGGCTTCTGGCTCTGGATCGTGGCCGACAACGTGCGCATAGGCGCCGCCCTGAACGCCATCCAGATCGCCGAGGCCCTGACCGAGAGGGGTGTGCTGTGAGCAACCCACCCGCCGTCCTGAAGTTCGGCGGCTCCAGCTTCCGCTCGCCGGAGGCCTACGCGGACCTGGCGCGGGCCCTGTCGGAGCGGATCGCCGCGGAGCGCCGCCCCCTGGCCGTCGTCGTCAGCGCCATGCCCGGCGAGACCGAACGGCTGCGCGAGCGCCTCCAGCAGGTCAACCCCCACCCCGCGGACCCCAGTGTGGCCGGCCTGCTGACCATGGCCGACACGGTCAGCGCGCACCTGCTGGCCACCGCGCTGCACAGGGCCGGGCGCCGGGCCACCGTGCTCGCCGGCTCCCAGCTGGGGCTGACGACGGACAGCACGTACATGTGGGCCCGCGTCCGCGAGGTCGATCCGGCCCCGCTGGTCGGCGCGCTGGCCGAGCACGACGTCGTGGTGATCCCCGGCGGCCAGGCCGTCGACGCCCACAACCGCCCGACCTGGCTCGGCAAGAACAGCTCCGACCTCTCGGCGCTCCTGGTGGCGGCGGTCGTCGGCGCCGGCGAGTGCGAGATCCACTCCGACGTCGACGGCATCTACAGCGCGGACCCCAACCTCGTCACCGGGACCCGCCTGCTGCCCGCGGTCTCCTACGAGGTCGCCACCGCGCTGTCGCTGCACGGCGCCAAGGTCCTGCACCGGCGCGCGGTGAGACTCGCCCAGCAGCACGGCATCGCCATCGTGTGCCGGCACAACCGGGCGCCGTTCCCGGCCGGAACCACCATCAGCGCCGTCGGATCACCCACCGAGGCGGTGATCGTGAACCGCCGCTCGGTGGTCCTGGGCTACCAGGACGACGCGCAGGCCGACCTGGCGCACGCCGCCTTCCACGCGCAGGGTGTCGACACCACCCGGCTGGAGGGCGCACCACAGGTCGCGGTCATCGGCGGCTACCTCGACCTGGAGGAGTTCCAGCGCCGCCACCACCTGCCGCCCGCCCGGGTCGAGGGCATCCCGGTCTGCGAGGTGCACGGCAGCCGGGTCACCACCCACCTCGCCCCGGACGAGTACGAGGCGGTCGTGCTGGCCCAGCGGCTGCACGACGACATCGCCGCCCCCGCACGCCGGCTCACCTCGGTCTGAACCAACCACAGGAGAGAAACCGTCATGACTGTGATCGACCACCGCGGCCCGCAGGCCGTCCGCCCCCGGACCCTCGCCGAGATCGCCCTCCCGGACGTCGCCCGCGACGCGATCGGGCGCGAGCTCGCCGCGATGTCGGACCCGACGAAGGACATCGACCGGGCGATGGCGCGCTACTACCAGATCTTCGCCTCGCTGCCCGTCGACATCCTCCAGGAGATGCTGGACTTCGGCCGCCACCCGGACGCCCCGGGCGTCGGCCTGGTCCGCAACCTGCCGGTCGACGCCGAGCTCCCGCCCACCCCCCGGGACGGCAGGCCGTGCCCGGACAAGGCCACCTACACCGCCGAGGGCGTCCTGCTCGGGCTCAGCGGCCTGCTCGGCGAGCCCGTGGGCTTCCTGTCGGAGAAGGACGGCCAGCTGGTGCACGACGTCATACCCGTCGCCACCGGCGCCCAGAGCCAGACCAACCAGGGCTCCACCGTCTTCCTCAACTTCCACAACGACATCGTCCACGACGTCATCGGCCGCTACGACGTCAGCAACCCCGACTTCCTGGTCCTCAGCTGCGTGCGCGCGGATCACGAGGGCGTGGCCGCGACCTACTACGCGGACGCCCGGGACATCGTCCGGGCCCTGGACCCGCAGGTCCTGGAGGTGCTGCGCAGCCCGCTGTTTCGGCTCAACGCCCCCGGCAGCTACGTGCGGGACGTGGCCGGCGGCGCCGAGGTGCTCTCCGACCCGGTGGCCATCATCAGCGGTCCGGACGAGGCGCCGGAGATCTCGGTGTCGGCCAACGGCGTGCGGGCGATGACCCGTGCCGCCGAACAGGCCCTCGAGGTGCTCCAGGCGGTGTGCCGGGAGGTCTCGCACGAGGTGTTCCTGCGGCCGGGCCAGGCCCTTTTGATCAACAACCGCAAGGGGCTGCACGCCCGCTCGCAGTTCACCGCGCGCTACGACGGCCGGGACCGCTGGCTGCAGCGGACCTACGTGCGACGCGACCACTGGAGCATCCGCTACCGGGCGACCTCCGGCAGCCGGCGCGTCCACTACTGAGCCCGCTCGACCGTGTGGGCCGCGCTCCCGGACGACGGAGCGCGGCCCACACGGTGTTCGGCCCGGGGGAGTGGGCCGGTGGCTCACGCCGCCGCGGAGCCGGCCTCCTGCACGGCACGGATCGTCTCGTCGATGAACAGTTGCAGTTCGCGCGAGAGCCGCTTGCCGCGCCGCCACGCCAGCTGGGTGTGCACCGCGAACGGCGGCTCCCACGGCAGGGCCACGAGCGAGCCGGCGGACAGCGCGTCCCGTACGGCCACCTCCGGTATCAGGCTGACTCCCAGGCCGGCGACCGCGCCGCGCTTGATCGCCTCGATCGTGCCGAACTCCAGGAACGACGCGGGCTCGCCCGGCCCGGTGCTCAGCTCGGCCTCGAAGAGGTCGCGGTAGGCGCAGCCGGGCTCGGTCGCCAGGACGGTCACCCGGCGCAGCTCCGGGACGGTGATGCGGGACGCGCAGGCCATCGGGTGGCTGGGGGAGGCGACCAGGACGAGTGGCTCCGGTGCCAGGACGACGGTCTCCAGGCCCTGGTGGTGCACCTGCTGTTCCATCAGGAAGCCCACGTCGTAGGTGCCCTGTTGCAGGGCCAGGCGGGTCTCCGCGCACAGGCTCGGCCGCAGGGTCAGCTGGATGCGCGGGTAGCGGTAGTGGAACATCTCCAGGAGCGGGGGCAGGCGGTAGGAGGTGATGCTCTCCATGGTGCCGACGGTCAGGGCGCCGGCCGGCTCCCGGACTCCGGTGAGCTGGTTCTGTGCCTCCTCGGCGAGCGCCAGTATCTGCTCCGCGTAGGGCAGGAGCCGTTGGCCGGCGTCGGTGAGCTGGATCCTGCCGCCGAGCCGGTCGAACAGCTCGGTCTGCAGGGCCGCCTCGAGGTGCTTGATCTGGCTGGTGACGCTGGACTGCGCGTAGCTCAGTTCGGCTGCGGCCCGGGTGAAGCTCAGGACCGCGGCCACCTTCTGGAACGTCACAAGATGTCTGAACTCCATAACGGCTCCCGGTGAGATGGGTTGGTTCACCGAACCGGTGGTTCGGATCGGTGCTGGTGCGCGCGGTTGACGGCGCTGACGGCGGCTTTGACGGACGCCCTGGCGATGCTGGGGTCGGTGCCGAAGCCCCAGACGACCCTGTCCTCGACCCGGCACTCCAGGTAGGCGGCGGCCGTGGCGCCCACGCCCTGGTCCATGGCGTGCTCGGCGTAGTCGAGGATCCCGATGTCGACGCCGACGCCGGCGAGGGCGTTGACGAACGCGTCGACGGGACCGTTGCCGTGGCCGGTGAGGACGGTGTGCGCGCCGTCGACGACGGCGTCGGCGGTGAAGGTGTCCCGGCCGTCGTGTGTGCTCAGGGCGAGGCGTCGTCCCAGCCGGATCCGGCTGCCGGGGGTGTCGGCGGTGTTCTGGTACTCGTCCTGGAAGAGCGACCAGATCGCCGCGGGGGTGACCTCGCCGCCCTCGGCGTCGGTCTTGGCCTGGATGATCCGGGAGAACTCGATCTGCATCCGGCGCGGCAGGTCCAGCTTGTGGTCGTTCTTCAGGACGTAGGCGATGCCGCCCTTGCCGGACTGGCTGTTGACCCGGATGACGGCCTCGTAGGAGCGGCCGACGTCCTTGGGGTCGATCGGCAGGTACGGCACGCCCCAGGTGAACTCCGAGACCGGGACGCCGGCCGTCGCGGCGTCGACCTGAAGCGCGTCGAAGCCCTTCTTGATGGCGTCCTGGTGCGAGCCGGAGAACGAGGTGTAGACCAGGTCGCCGGCGTACGGGTGGCGCTCGGGGACGGCCATCTTGTTGCAGTACTCGTAGGTGCGGCGGATCTCGTCGATGTCGGAGAAGTCGATCATCGGGTCGACGCCCTGGGAGAACAGGTTCATCCCGACGTTGACCAGGTCCAGGTTGCCGGTGCGCTCGCCCTGCCCGAACAGGCAGCCCTCGACGCGGTCGGCGCCGGCCATCACGGCCAGTTCGGCCGAGGCGACGCCGGTGCCCCGGTCGTTGTGCGGGTGCGCGGACAGCGCGACGAACTCGCGGCGCGACAGGTTCCGCGACATCCACTCGATCTTGTCGGCGTAGACGTTCGGGGTGGAACGCTCGACCGTGGTCGGCAGGTTCAGGATGATCTCGCGGCCCTCACCCGGCTGCCAGACGTCCATCACCGCCTCGCAGACCTCCAGGGCGAAGTCCAGCTCGGTGTCGATGAAGATCTCCGGCGAGTACTCGTAGCCGAGGACGGTCTCCTCGCCCAGCAGCTTCTCGCCGTACTCCATCACCAGCCGGGTGCCGTCGACGGCGATGGTGCGGATGTCGTCCCTGGACCCCTTGAACACCACCCGGCGAAACAGCGGCGAGGTCGCGTTGTACAGGTGGACGGTCGCCCGGTGGGCACCGACCAGGGACTCCACCGTGCGCTCGATCAGGTCCTCACGGGCCTGCGTCAGCACGGAGATGGTGACGTCCTCCGGGATCGCGCCCTCCTCGATGATCGAGCGCACGAAGTCGAAGTCGGTGGCGCCGGAGGACGGGAAACCGACCTCGATCTCCTTGTAGCCCAGCTTGACCAGCAGGTCGAACATCGTGCGCTTGCGGGCCGGGGACATCGGGTCGATCAGCGCCTGGTTGCCGTCCCGCAGGTCGGTGGACAGCCAGCGCGGGGCCTGGGTGATCACCTTGCTCGGCCAGGTGCGGTCCGGCAGGTCGACCGCGGCGAACGGCACGTACCGGTGGAACGGCATACCGGACGGTCTCTGACGGCTCGTCGCCCCGGCGGCCGGCGCCGGCCGTCCGGGCGGAGCGGTGGGCACAGGAAGGTTCACGGTCGTGGTCATCGGGCTCCCCTGTCGCGTGGGCTGTTCGAAGGGGGCGCGAAAGGCGCGACGGCCGAGGTGAACTGACGTGCGCAGCACCGGCGCAGCGGCGAGGTGGCCTCTGCCCGTTGCACTGCCACCTCGCGAGGGGCGTGGTGCGGCCCCTCGCCCCCTGTGCCCTTGGCCCCTTCGGGTAGCGGACCACATCATGCCACAGAAGAATACCTTCTGGAAGGAATGTTAGGGGCGGGGCCCGTCACCGCACACGACCCGGCCCGGCCGCGCGTGGATCTCACGCGGGGCCGGGCCGGGGAACGGCACGCCCGGCCGGTGGGTCGCACGGGCCTGGGCAGCGGGCAGGTGGAAGGGCAGGTGAAAAGGCAGGTGGTCGGGCGCGGTCCGTACGCCCGCCCGGGGGAAGCGGGCGTACGGACCGCCGAGGGCGGCCGTCAGTCGGC
Source organism: Kitasatospora sp. NBC_00374 (assembly GCF_041434935.1). Classification (NCBI taxonomy): domain Bacteria; kingdom Bacillati; phylum Actinomycetota; class Actinomycetes; order Kitasatosporales; family Streptomycetaceae; genus Kitasatospora; species Kitasatospora sp. NBC_00374. The sequence continues at coordinate 8,753,012 of NZ_CP107964.1, forward strand.
CACCCGGCCTGGGACGCCGTCGAGCCAGTGGCCCGAGTACCGGTCGGCGGCGCTCTGGTCGCGGAACGCGTAGGTCTTCAGCAGCCAGCGCCTGCGGGCCCGCGCCGGGTCGTTGATCTCCATCTTCTCCCGGCTGTGCAGACCGTCCTGGTTGGCGAGGGCGAACAGGTCGCCGGTCAGGATGCGGTGGCGGACCTTGTCCGCCCGGACCAGCGCGTTCTTCATCGCGAGCAGCGCCCGGACGGCCTCTTCCGGGCTTCCCTCGGCGACCGTGGTGCAGGTGTCGAGGTAACGGAAGCTGTGGTGGTTCTCCAGGATCGGATGCCGCTCGGAGACCGTCTGGCGGCTGTTGCTGTCGCGCGAGAACACGTCGAACGGGGTGATGAAGCAGGGCTGCCGCAGCACCGCCTGCTGCTCCTCGGACAGGTGGGCCAGCAGGGAGCGCCCGTCGACGAAGCCCGTGTAGATGAAGTCGGCGTCGGAGCAGCGCATGCCGAGCAGCGAGATGAAGTCCGCCCTCACGGCGTGGGCGGTGCGGTCGTTGTGGAAGACGAGCTCGCTGTCGCTGAAGCCGGTCTGCATGCCGCTGTAGCGGTTGATGGCGACGACGTCGGTGAAGAAGTCCCCGTTGAAGCGCGTGGCGTACGCCAGCAGGGGAGTGGCGACCAGCTGTGCGAACAGCTCCAGGAAGGCCTCGGCGACGAAGGTCTTCTTCTTGGCGTACTTGTCGGCGATCGGGTCGTCGGGGTCGAGGTCCGGGACGTGGGCGTCGATCGGGCAGTTGCGCAGGACGTGGGCGTCGGAGACGCCGGCTTCGCGCTCGGCGCGGATGCGCCCGCAGACCTGCGTGAAGAAGGCCGGCACCTCCCCGCGGTCCACCACGTCGGCCACCGCGCGGGAGAAGGCGGGGTAGTCCTCGAACGGGTTCTTCCCGACGCTCTCCAGGACGCGGTACAGGGCGTCGCGCTCGTGGTCGGACAGGGCGTAGAAGGGTTTCACGGGTCGCTCTCCCCGAGGCTGTGGGCCGGTTGGTGCCCCAAGCCTCGGTCCGGCGCGGCGCCCGGTCATCGGTCGGTGGTGGAGGCCGTCGCCTGCCGGTCATCCCGAAGGAGGGTCCGCACTCCCGCTTTGGTGGAGGCCGGGACCTGACGCCGCAGGTCACCGCCGGGGTCATCCATGAACAAAAAGAATACCTTCTAGAAGGAATTTTTCTGTGTCATCATGGCCCGACGCCCCCGAAGGGATCGCTATGCCCACCACTGACACGACGTCACATCGCCTGCCCCCGCGCCGGGACGACGCCACGCCGGATCCGGCACCCCCGAACGCCGCGCCCGTGTCCCGCCTGCCGCTGATCGCCCTGAGCCTCGGCTACTTCCTCGTGATGCTCGACGTCACCGTGGTCACCGTGGCCGTACCGGCGATCCGCGGGTCCCTGCACGCCGGCCCGGCCGGCCTCCAGTGGATCGTCGACGGCTACAGCACCGTCTTCGCCGGCCTCCTGCTGCTCGGCGGGGGACTGGGCGACCGCCTCGGCCACCGCACGATGTTCGTCGCCGGACTGACCGCCTTCACCGCCGCCTCGGTCGGCTGCGGCCTGGCGCCCACCACCGGCGTCCTGGTCGTCGCCCGCCTGCTGCAGGGAGCGGGCGCCGCCTTCCTGGTCCCGGCCTCGCTCGCCCTCCTGCAGACCGCCTACCCCACCAAGGCCGACCGCGCCCGCGCCTTCGGCATCTGGGCCGGCGTCTCCTCGATCGCCTTCGCGTCCGGCCCGGTCCTGGGCGGCCTCCTGGTGGCAGGACTGGACTGGCGCGCCGTGTTCTGGCTCAACGTGCCGGTGGCCCTCGTCGCGGTCCTGCTGACCCTGCGCCACGTCCCCTCCCCACCGCCCCGCCCCACCCGGACCCGGATGGACCCGGTGGGCCAGGTGCTCGGCGTGGTCGGCCTGATCGCACTGGCCGGCGCACTCAACGAGGCCGGCACGGCAGGCTGGACATCACTCCCGGTCCTGGCCGCGTTCGCCGCGGGCGCGCTCGCGCTCACCGTGTTCGTCACGGTGGAGCGCCGCCTGGAGAGTGGCCTCGCCTCGCGGCCCGACGGCCGGGCACCGCTGATGCCGCCGTCGCTCTTCAGCCGCACGGGCTTCGCACCCACCGCCGTGATCGGCTTCCTGCTCAGCTTCGGCTACTACGGCATGCTCTTCCTGGCCACCCTCTACTTCCAGCAGGAACGCGGCTACGGCGCCCTGGGCACCGGACTGGCCCTGCTCCCCTCGGTCTGCATGTCCCTGATCGCCGCGCCGCTCTCCGGCCGGATCACCGCCCGCACCGGCCCCTACCCGCCGATGTGCTTCGCCCTCCTGCTGGGATCCGTCGGCTTCCTGGGCTGGCTGGCCGCCGACCACGACACCGCCTACCCCGTCCTGCTGTTCGCCCTGATCGCCACCGGGCTGGCCACACCGATGACCGTGGTCGCCGCCACCGCCGCGATCATGGAATCCGCGCCGGCCGGCGGAGCGGGAGTCGCCTCGGCGGTCTTCAACGTCTCCCGACAGGTCGGAAACGCCGTCGGCGTGGCGCTCTTCGGAACCCTCTGCGCCACCGCGGCCCACTTCACGTCAGGCCTGCACCGGTCGGCCCTCATCGCGGGCGCGGCCTTCCTCACCGGCTCCGCGCTCGCGGCCGCCACGATGCGACGCGGCGCCCCGCCCGCCTGAGGGGAACCACACCCGCACCCCGGCACCCAGCGCACCCCGCACGGCCCCATCCCGAACCCCCCATCCCGAACCCCCCCATCCCGCACCGCCCATCCGTCCGCACACACATGGAGGACGCACAATGGACCACCGACCCGCAGCGCGACGGATCTCCGTCTTCGACACCACACTGCGCGACGGCGAGCAGGCCCCCGCCAACGCGATGACCCCCCAGCAGAAACTGGACATCGCCCTGCGCATCGAGGCGCTCGGAGCGGACTACATCGAGGCCGGCTTCCCGGCCTCCTCACCCAGCGAGTTCGAAGCCACCCGCCTCATCTCCCAGCACCTCACCACCGCCCGGTTCACCACCTTCTGCCGCGCCGTACGGGCCGACGTCGACCGCGCCGTCCAGGCCGGCGGGACCGCCAACCACCAGGTCCAGGTGATGGCCACCGGAAGCGACATGCACCTGAAGCACAAACGCGGCATCACCCGCCGCGAGGCCGTCGACGAGGTCGCCGACACCGTGGCCCACGCCTACTCCCTCGGCGTCGAGTCGGTCTCCGTCGGCATCGAGGACGCCAGCCGCGGCGAGCACGACCTCCTGCGCGCCATCACCGAAGGCGCCATCGACGCCGGCGCCACCTGCTTCGCGGTCGCCGACACCTCCGGCTGCACCACCCCCGAGGAGTACGCCGACCTCATCGCCGCCTTCCGCCGCTGGGCCCCCGCCCCCATCCGGCTCTCCACGCACTGCCACGACGACTTCGGCCTGTCGACCGCCAACGCGGTCGCCGGCCTGCAGGCCGGCGCCGACGAGGTCCAGGCCACCCTCGGCGGCATCGGCGAGCGCGCCGGCAACACCCCCCTGGAGGAGGTCGCCGCGCTGCTCAGCTACAAGCGCGGCGTCCTCGGCATCTACACCGACATCGACCTCGCGTCCATGTACGAGGCGTACACGGCACTGCGCAGGACCATCCGCCTGGAGGAGCCGCGCAACAAGGCGATCTTCGGCACCTACGCCTTCGGCACCGCCGCCGGCATCCACCAACAGGGCATCCTGCGCAACCCCGCGACCTACGAGTACGTGGAGCCGGCGCGATTCGGCCGCGAACGGTCCATCCTGATCGGCCGCCACTCGGGCCGAGCCGTGCTGCGCCACCTGCTGGACCAGCTCGGCGTCGAGGTCGACAACGAGCGGCTGGCCGAGCTCTACCGGGTCCACATCGCCGAGCGCACGGGCGCCGACTGCGAGGACCTCGCCGTCGTCAAGGCGCGCCTGGCCCGCGAGCTCGGCACCCCCGTCCTGGCGGGCGCCGTGTCGTCCACCGGCTGACCGACCGGACGCCGCCGACGCGAGCCGGCGGGCACGGGCCACCCGGCCCGCGCCCGCCGGCTTCGGCGTCCCCCGGGCCGCGCCCGCCCACGAGGGCGGCGCGGCGCGGAGAACGGCGGCGGCGCCCGGTCGGGCCGGGCGCCGCCGCCGTACCGTCGTCTCCCCTGCCGGGCCGTCAGCCGCGCACGGCCGCGCCGCGCCGACCGGCCAGCGCGGTGGCCATCCGCTCGAGCGCGGCCTCGATCACATCCCGCGAGGTCGCGAACGAGAGCCGCACATGGCCCTCCCCGCCGGGCCCGAAGGCCGAACCCGGCGTCACCGCCACGCCCGCCTCCTCCAGCAGCCAGGCGGCGAACTGCGCGGACGTCCCCAGCCCGGTCGCGCTGATGTCGGGGAACGCGTAGAGGGCGCCCTCGGGAAGCTCGCAGCTGACCCCCGGCAGGGCGTTGAGTCCCGCCACGATCACCTCCCGACGGACCGCGTACTCGTCCACCATCTCCCGGATGAAATCCTGCGCACCGGTGAGCGCGGCCAGGCCGCCGCGCTGCACGAACGACCCCGCGCAGCCGACCGAATGCTCCTGCACCTTCACCATCTCGCCGATGACGTCGCCGGGCCCGGCCACGTACCCGAGCCGCCACCCCGTCATCGCGTAGCCCTTGGAGAACCCGTTCACGACGAGCGTGCGCCCCGCGGCTGCGGGCAGGCTCGCCAGGCTCAGATGCTCCGCGCCGTACAGCACCTTCTCGTAGATCTCGTCCGTGATGACCAGCAGGTCGTGCTCGGCGGCGAACTCCGCCACCTCGAACGCCTCCTGACGGGTGAGGGCCCGCCCGGTCGGATTGTTCGGCGTGTTGATCAGCAGCGCCTTCGTCCGCTCCGTCACATACCGCTCGAGGAGCGCGCGGGAGAGCCGGAAGCCGTCCTGGGCGCTCAGCCGCGCCGCCACCGGCCGGGCCCCCGCGAGGCGCGCCATCGACTGGTAGCTGACCCAGCTCGGGGTCGGGATGATCACCTCGTCGCCGGGATCGAGGACGGACATCATCGAGATGTACAGGGCGTGCTTCGCCGACGGCGTCACGATGATGTCGGTGGCCGGGTCGACCACCACCGCGTTGTCGCGGGCCAGCTTCCCGGCGATCGCCTCCAACAGCTCCGGAAGGCCGCGGCTGGGCGTGTAGTGGGTGAATCCGCCGAGCAGCGCCTTCGACGCCTCGGCGGTGATGTGCGCGCTGGTATCGAAGCTCGGTTCGCCGCTTCCGAGGTCGAGGACGTGGACCCCCTGCGCGCGCAGCGCGCGCACCGTGTCCACCACGGCGAAGGTCGCCGACTTCTCGATGCCGGAGAACCGGGCCGCTGTGCGGTTCTTCATGTCTCCCACCCTTCTGCTGGGCCGACGGCACGGTTGCCGCCGGCCGGTTCACTGGATCTCTCCCGGGACGCCCCCGCGGTCGGCACGGATCACCGCGCGGTCCGAACGGGCCTTCGCCGTCAGGCGGGCAGGGCCCGGTCCACGCTGGTGATCGTCGCGGTCCGGGCCAGGACCTTCAGCGCCGCCTCGTGCAGCTCCTGGTCGGAGGTGGCGGTGGCGTCCTCGAGGACCTCGACGCGGTAGTCGCGGTCGTGCCCCTCCCGGGCCGCGGACAGCACCACCAGGTCGGTGGTCACCCCGGCCAGCAGCAGGGTGTCGACCCGCAGACCGCGCAGCAGCACCTCCAGGTGCGTGCCGTGGAACGGGCTGACCCGCCGCTTGGCCACGACCGCCTCGCCGTCGGCGGGCCTGATCGCCTCGTGCACCCGCGTCGCCCACGTGCCCAGCACCAGGCGCTCGTCGGCACGCGCCGAGTCGAATACCGGTGACCCTTCCGGCCAGTCGGCGAAGCCCGCCGAAAAGCCGACCACCACGTAGATGACGGGAATGCCCGCCGCACGGGCACGCCCGATCGCCACGGCGGTCCGTTCGAGCACCCCTCGCCGGGTGATCTGCTCAAGATATCCCTCGGCGGCGTATTTCCCGTCCGGGTGCACAATCTCGTTGATCAGGTCCATCACCAGAAGTGCCGGTCGTCGTCGCATTCCTGTCTCCGATCGAGGTATTCGGCCGCTGTCGGCCACGACAAGGGGTGAAGGCGGCCCAAGGCCGCCGGTGCGGCCGCCGCCGGCCACGAGCGGCACGCACGGCCGGCGCGGTCCGGCTCGCTTCGGCGGCGGCGAAGCCGCGCATGAGAAACGCTCATGCCATGCATGAACCAAGCGCCGTTGAACCGCCTCCCCGTCCGGTCTACGCTCGGGGAGTCGCTTGAGGAGAACACCTCGCCCCCCATTTCGGACGTCAATCCTGGCTGCGCGGATATGCCTGGTCATATCTCCGTCCGGTCCGTCGGGAGCGAGCGCGTTCACGAGAATTCAGAGAAAGGTGGAAAGGTGAAGAGCCGAGTCGCGTCCCGCTTCGAGGAACCGGCCGCACGTGCCACGTCCGCCCCGGTGACGGGTGCCCCCCGGCCCCCGCGCGAGCACGCCGGCCACGGCCGCCCGCACCGCGTCGCGGTGGTCGGCAGCGGCCCCCGGGGCCTGAGCGTGCTCGAACGCATGGCGGCCCGCCTGGCCGAGGCCCGCCCCACGCGGCCGGTGGAGATCTACCTGATCGACGCGGTCCAGGTCGGCAGCGGCCGGGTGTGGCGCACCGACCAGCCGGACTGGTTCCTGATGAACACGGTGGCCGCCGAGGTCTCCTCGTTCTCCGGCCCGTGGGACGGCGGCCCCGTCCGCCCCGGAAACGGCCCGTCCCTCGCACAGTGGTGGAGTACCACCGACCCGGCGTTCCCGGGCCCCGACGGGTACGCGCCGCGCGCCGTGCACGGCCGCTACATGCAGTTCGTGCTGGACACCGTCGAGGCCGCGCTGCCCGCAGGCTCCTCGCTGCACAGGATGAACACCCTGGTCGAGGACCTCGAACCCACCCCGGGCGGCTACCGCCTGACGCTGTCGCAGGGCCCCGACCTGCTGGCCGACCGGGTCGTCCTGGTCACCGGGCACACCCAGCCGGAACTGACGGGCCACCAGAAGGAGCTCGCCGGCTTCGCGGACACCCACCCCCGGCTCACCTACATCCCCGGCGACTCCGCCGCCGACATGCCCCTGGACACCATCGCGGCGGGCTCGGCGGTCGGCGTCCTCGGCCTCGGCCTCTCCTTCTACGACGTCATGGCCGCACTCACCCTCGGACGCGGCGGAACGTTCGACGACGACGGCGACGGCGGGCTGCTCTACCGCCCCAGCGGAGACGAGCCCGTCATGGTGGCCGGCTCCCGCAGCGGAATGCCGCTGCCGGCGCGCGGCCGCAACCAGAAGCACCCCGACCACCGCTACCGGCCCCTGCTCTTCACCGCCGACCGGGTCCGCCGCCGCGGCGGCGGCGAACGCGTCGACTTCATGGCCGACGCCATGCCGCTGCTGATGGCCGAGATCGAACTCGTCTACTACGCCACCGCCCTGCAAGAGCGCCGCGGCGCCGGCGCGCGCTCCGCCTTCGTCGCGCAGGTGGTCGACGCCGTGCGCACCGAGGTGCCCGACGTGGCCGCCATCGCCGCCCGCCACGGCGTCGGCGACCTGCCGCCCATCGACCTCGACCGGCTGGCCCGCCCGTTCGCCGGCCGGACCTTCCCGGACCGGGAGTCCTTCGAGGACGAGCTGACCGCGGCCTTGCGCCGCGACCTCGACCACGCGGAACAGGGAAACGTCGACTCGCCGCTCAAGGCGGCACTGGACGTCGTACGCGACACCCGCGGGGTCATCCGCGAACTGGTCGACTTCTCGGGCCTGGACCCCGCCTCGCACCGGACCGACTTCCTCGGCTGGTACGTGCCCAGGAGCTCGTTCCTGGCCGCGGGCCCCCCGCTCGGCAGGCTGAAGCAGACGGCGGCCCTCATCGACTGCGGCCTGCTGCGCATCGTGGGCCCCGACGCGCGGTTCGGCACCGACGCGGACACCGGCACCTTCCTGGTCTCCTCGCCCCTGGTGGCCGGATCCGAGGTCGCGGTGGACACCGTGATCGACGCCCGGATCCCCTCGCCCGACCTCACCCGGGACCCCGCCGCGCTCACCCGCCGGCTTCGCGAACGGGGCATCTGGACCGAGTACGTCAACCGCGCCGGCGACGACGCGTTCCACACCGGTGGCGTGGCCGTGACCGGCACCCCGTTCCACCCGGTGGGCCGCGACGGACGCCCGGACCCCGGGCTGTACGTCCTGGGCATCCCCACCGAGCACACCCGCTGGTTCATGCAGGGCGGCAGCAGCCGACCGGGTTTCTGGACCGACTTCGTCCACGACGCCGACGCGATCGCGGGCGACGCGCTGGCCGCCGCGCTGCGCCCGGTGGGGCGGCCCCGGCTGGTGGACGCCTGAGCGGCGGGCCCTTTCGGCCCGGCCGCCGGGCCCGGCCGCCGCCGCCGCCCCGCACGCATTCGCACGTACCCGTTCGCAGGTGAACACCGAGGAGAATCCGCCATGTCGATGCCCACTCAGCTCTCCGACGGCCCCCGGGGCCGGAACGTCACGGTCCTGCGGGACCTGTTGTCCCCCGAGGGGTTGGAGAACCTCGACTGGGTGCGCTGGGTCCAGCCCGGCCGGGCCGGGGTGGAGGTGTGCCCGATCTACACCACCGAGGCCCCGCAGTCGGCGTCGGCCTTCCTGGTGCGGATGGCGCCCGGGGCCCACGGCGACCTGCACGAGCACACCGGATACGAGCTGATGTTCGTCCTGTCGGGGGAGTTGTGCAACGACAACGGCGACCGGTACGGGGTCGGTGACCTGATCGTCGAGGAGCCCGGCAGCGTGCACCGGGTCCGCACCGACACCGGCTGCGTCGCCCTGGGCGTCCGCGAGGCGCCGACCGCGCCCCTGTCCTAGCGGCCCGGGCCGTGGGAGGCGGTGGTCGCGGCCCATCAGCGGACCGCCGGTGGGCCGGCGGTCCGCCGGAGTCCGGCGGTCGGGGCGGGGGTCGGGGCGGGGGTCCGGCGGTGCTGGGCCGGCCGGTGACTCCAGTCGTTTCGCCGGGCGAGGGCCTGCGCGGTGGCGATGAAGGCCTTGACGGCGGGGGAGTTGCCTGCCGCCCCGCGGACGCCGATGGCGAGGTGGCGGGTGACGGTGGGTTCGAAGGGCAGCGCCCGCAGGCCGGGGGGCAGCGCGGGCAGCGCGAGGGCCGGCAGGACCGTCAGGGCGAGTCCTTCGGCCACCATGGCCAGCAGGGCGTTCACATCACGGACGCGGTGGGCGACGACCGGTTCCAGGCCGGCGGTGCGGAAGATCGTGCGAAGCATCGGCTCGACTCCGCCCTCGGGCATGATGAGGGACTCGGCCCTGAGGTCGTGGATCCGCAGGGCGCGGGAGCCGGCCAGTGGGTGGCTGTCCGGCAGGACGGTGTACCACTCGTCCTGCAGCAGCGGAATGGTCGTCAGATCGCGCTTCGGCAGGGTCACGATGCCGACGTCGAGCGCGTATCCGCGAAGCCACTCGGTGATCTGCGCGTCGGTGCCCTCGCGCAGGGCGATCTCCAGGCGGGGGAACGTGGAGCGGAACTCCGTCATCAGGCGCGGCAGCAGCCGGACGGCGAAACTCTGGCTGGTGCCGATGCGGATCGTGCCGCCGGCGTCGGTGCGCAGGAGGTCCGTCTCCTGCCGCATCTGCTCGGTGTGCAGGATGACGGCGCGGGCGTGGCCGAGGACGCGCCGGCCGACGTCGGTGAGTTTGACGCCGCTCCGGTCCCGCTTCATCAGCGCCACGCCGAGTTCGGCCTCGAGGCCCGCGATGGCGTGGCTGACGGCCGACTGGGTCACTCCCAGTGCCGTCGCGGCGCTGGTGAAGGTACCGGTGTCGGCTATGGCGACGAAGGCCGCGCACTGGGCGAGCTTCACTGGACGACCACCTCCACGGACACGACGGGCACCTCGGGCAGGGCTTCAGGATGACAGAGTAAAATACCTTCCGAAAGGTATTTTCATCGGACGCCGATCGGACTTTCCGATCGGCGCGGGGTCCGGGCCCGGTCAGCGGCGCACCGTCGCCGCGACCAACTCCCAGATCTTCTCGGCCCGTTGGGGCAGCGAGGTGCCCGCGGTCGGCGGCGGGACGAAGTGGATCCCGAGGGCGACCGCCAGGAGCAGCTGGGCGACCGTCTCGGGGGAGTGCTCCGGGGCGACCTCGCCGGCCGCCTGGGCCCGCTCGACGAGGTCGACCAGATGCCGCTGGATGTCGAAGAAGGCCCCCGCCGGCCCGGTCTGCAGCCACGCGCGCTCGACGACCAGCCGCAGTGCGGCCTTGAACCGGACGCCGTCGCCCGGATGCGCGGCGAGTTTCAGCGTGAGCGCGCGCAGCGCGTCCAGCGCCGGGACGCCCGGGGCGTCGCACGACTCGCGCAGCGCGTGCCAGGCCCGCTCGCCCTGCTGGACGAGTGCGGCGGCCAGGTCCTCCTTGGACGCGAAGTGCCCGTACAGGGCCCCCTTGGTCAGGCCCGTGCGGGCGACCACCGAGTTCAGGCTCGTGCCCGCGTAGCCCCAGGCGGCGAACTCCTCCGCCGCCGCGTCGAGCACGTGCTCACGGGTCGTGCGACCGCGTTCCTGCCGCGCCATCCTCACCCCTCGGTCGGCCCGCAGATAAAAAACCATCTGGAAGGTATGTTACATGTCCGGGGTCGACCCCGGGACCCCTTGCCGCACCCCGGGCCGGACGGCGATCCACTCCCGGCGGCCGCCCCTTCGAAACACCGGGGCACGGCAAGGGCCGACGGACCGGGCCGATGGGCGAGACGAACGCCCGCCGGCCCGGCCGCCCGGCTCAGCGACCGCCGGCCGCGCGGTCCTTGCCGTGGACGCCGGCCGGCAGCACCGGCCAACGGCCCTCGCGCGCCCGCGCCAGCAGGACCGCATCCCGGCCCACCACCCGGGGATGCCCCACGGCACGGAGCATGGGCAGATCGCTGGCATGGTCGGCGTAGCAGAAGCACTCCGCGGCGTCGAGACCCAGCTGCGCGACGGTCGCGGCCACCGCCTCGGCCTTCGCCGCGCCGATCATCGGCCGGCGGACCTCACCGGTCAGCAGCCCGTCCCGGGCCACCACCGGTTCGGTGCACAGCAACCGGTCCGCCCCGAGGTCATCGGCCAGCGGAGCCAGGCACGCCGCGAAGGAGCCCGACACCAGCACGACGGCGTCACCGGCCCGGCGGTGTCCCTCGAGCGCGGCGGCGGTGGCCGCGACGAACGCCGCCGGCCTGCGGCGGTAGCCCGCGTACCAGGCCCGTCCGGCACTCTCGGTCTCGGCGCGCGAGGCCCCGGCGAACAGACGGAAGTACGCGCGGTTGACCTCGCTCCGCGGCACCCCCCGGCGGACCAGGGCGTCCAACCCCTCCAGCCCGGCCCGGTACCGGGACCACCCGCCGCCGCTCCACACGGTCCAGTAGCGCCAGAACTCCAGCATGCTCTTGGCCGCGATCACCGTCTCGTCGACATCGAAGAACGCACCCCGCCGCGGGGCCGTCCCCGAGGCCCGCGACACACTCACCGCCCCCGCCCGTCCTCGGCGGCGAAGGCGGCCTTCGCGTACTCCGAAGCGGCCTTCTCGAACTCCAACGTGGCGTGCCCGGCCGCGACGGTGACGTCACGCCAGCTCCGCTGCAACGGGCTCGACTCCCTCTGGGCCTGCGCCCCCGACGCGCGGAAGATCCGGTCGACCGCGGTGGCGCACAACTCGGCGGCCATCGCGACGTCACGCTGGTTCTGCGCCACGACCAGGGCGGTGACCCGGCCGTGGTCCGCCCGCTGCGCCGCATGCTCCACAAGCAACTGCGCCGCGTGGATCTCCGCCGACGACCGGGCCAGGACGAACTGCACGGTCGCCGTGTCCCGGGCCGAGCGGCCGTCCGCCCGGCGCCTGCCCGCCATCGAGGAGAGCCAGTCGCGCTGCGCGCCGCGCGCGGCACCGAGAATGGGCGCCACGAACTGCAACCCCGCGACGAGCGGGAACGGCACGCTGTGGCAACGGCCTCCGCCGCCGCCCGGACGGAGCAGGTCCTCCAGCGTGAACGAGCGGTGCCGCGGGACGAACGCGGCACCGACGGCCACGCCGCTGCTCCCGGTTCCCCGCAGGCCCACGTTGTGCCAGGTGTCGATCACCTCGAAGTCCCCCCGCGGGACCGCGAAGATCCGGTGCTCCCCGGCTGTCCGGCTGGCGAGAAGGATCCAGTCGGCGTGGTCGACCCCGCTGGCGTAGTCCCAGCGGCCGCTGAGCCGCCAGCCGTCCGGGACGGCGGCCGCCTCGCCCGAGGGCGGGATGACGCAGGCCGCGATGCGCACGTCGGGGCGCTCGCCCCACAGTTCGCGCTGCGCCTGGTCCGGGAGGTAGGAGGCGAGCCGGGCGTGCGCGGCGTAGAGCGCCGCGCACCAGGCCGTGGAGGCGCAGGACTCGCCGACCGTGGCGACCGCCGCCACCAGCTCGCCGAAGGATCCGGCCCGCCCGCCCCAGCGTTCGGGGACGAAGTGGCGGGTGAAGCCCGCGTCGGTCAGGGCCGTGGCGAGGTCGGCGGGTAATCTGCGCCGGTTCTCCGCCAGGTCGCGGTGCAGGGCCGCCGCGGCCGCCACGTGCCGGGCGTCGGGTTCGAGCGGCACGGGTGCCGACGCCGTGGTCAGCAACGTCCCTCGCCCTCTCGGTCGGTGTGGCTGCGCTGGGTGGGTATTCGAGGCTTCGGCACGCGGACCCACTGCTGGATCCCGGTCGCCAGGGTCCGGCCCTCCTGTGTCGCGGCGAGGCCGAAGCAGAGGTCGTCCGAGCCGGGGGCGGGATGGGAGGTGATGGTCACCGGGGCGCCGAGGCGGCCGAAGGCCGAGAACGACGTGGCGGCGAAGGTGAGGACGGCGATGCTCGGGGTCGGGGCCGAGGCGTTGTCGCGTTGGGCGGCGGGGTGGCAGGCCTGCCGGAAGGCCTCCAGCAGGACCATGCCGGGGATGTGGTCCGATCCGTGGTCGAACAGCACGGGATGGTCCTGGTCGACCTTCAGCAGCCAGGTCCCGGGCGCCGCGTGCGGCACGGGGGACAGGAGGACGTCGCGCTCGTGCAGGTGCCCGACGTCCGCGGGCCGAAGGGCCGGGCCGCAGGCGACGGCGGTCGGTGCCGGCTTCGGGGCGGGGCCTTCGGGCCGGCGCAGCATCGTGTACCGGCGGTGGTCCATCGCGCCCCAGCGCAGACCGGCCCGGCCGTAGCGGTGTCCCTCGACGTGGATCGAGCACTCCATGTCCATCGCGAAGCGGCGCGGGTTGTCGGTGGTGGGGACGCAGGAGACGTCCAGGACGACGGCCAGCGGACTCCCCGTGCCTTGCGGTATCCCCGGGGCGTCGATGTCGAATTCCAGGCTGTCGAGGATGAAGTGGTGGCCTTCGGGCACCGCGTAGAAGCGGTGCGACAGGTAGATCACGGCCTGCCGGATGGTCTCGGCCACCAGCAGCGGGTCACTTGACCCGTTGGCGGCGCCGTTGTAGAGCAGGTGTTCGCGTGGCCACTGGGCGGCCACGACGAACCTGTCGGTGTCGAGCATCAGAGCGTCGGTGAGCAGTACCTCGGAGACGGCCGCCTTGTGGACCAGCCGACGCGGAACCCCGTGTTCGAACGTGAGCAGGCGGTGCGGATCGGGCTTGCTGGGTTGAGCGACCAGCTGAAGATTGGCTGACGGTACGCTGGCGTGCATGTACGTGCTCCCTCCCCCGGGAGTCGCAGGACCTCAAATGACCTGAACATCACGAACCGCGCGCCGGGCGCGTCACCGCGACCCGAACGCTCCTCGAAAATATACCGGCCGGAAGGTATATTGCAACGGGATGCCGACGCGCCCTCCACTCCGGCATCGGCCGAGCACCACGAAAGGTAGGACAGCGTGCCAGTGACCTCATCTGTGCCCGCGTGGGAGAACCCCAAGTCAGGACCGCCCCGGTCGCCCGAACTCGTCCAGGACCGAGCCGTCCGCACCCGTGCCCAGGTGCTGCTGGCCGCCGCCCGGCACTTCGCGGGCTCCGGGTTCCGCGGGGCCTCGGTCAAGGACGTCGCGGACGAGGCAGGAGTGACCAAGGGAGCCGTCTACTTCCACTTCGTCAACAAGGAAGCACTGGCCATCGCCGTCGTCGAGGAGCACTACGCCCGGTGGCCGGCACTGCTCAACGAACTCCAGGCCGAAGACCTCAGCCCCCTGGACACCGCCGTGGAGATGCTCAACCGCGCCGCGCTGGCCTTCCGGGACGACATCGTCGTCCAGGCCGGCGCCCGCCTCCAGATCGAACGGTCACTGATCGACGCCCCGCTCCCGACGCCCTACCAGGGCTGGACGGACCTGCTGAGCGACCTGCTCACCAAGGCCCGGGACGAGGGCCAGCTCCGCCCCGGGGTGGACCCGCACGCCGCCGCCCGCGTACTCGTCTCCGGCTTCTTCGGCGCCCAGCACATCTCCGAGACCCTCCACCACCGCGCCGACCTCCTCGACCGCTGGAACGAGATGCGCGACCTGCTGACCTCGGCCATCCGCGCATGACCTGAGGCTCCCAACCCCGACGCCGACACCGGAACCCCCGACCGAACCGAAAACCCAGGCCCACCGCGGAAGAGAAAGGCGGAGCGGCCCCCTCCGGCAGGAGACCAGGGCCGCCGCGCTCAACGACCGTCCAGCCGTCTCCCGGCGCAGCCGGACGACCCCGGCGCGCCCGGCGCCGGCGGCCCTCGGCCACCGCGCCGAGGGCGCGGCCGTCAGCGCGGCAGCGCCACCACCGTCCCGCCCGCGCCGGCGCAGGCCTGCGCGACCAGCCCTCCGCCCGGCCCCCGGACGCCCGAGCCGCCAGAGGTCCCCGCGCAGGCGCCGCCGGGTCCGGCCGCCGCGGCGAGGAGCACCCACCTCGCGCCGATCCCGTCGCACAGGAGCCCGGCTCCCGTGGACCACAGGCACCCGGCGGCAGCGCGGGGCGGGAAACGCATTTCCCGCGCGTGGCCGCCGTGCCGTACAGTCGCGTCTACCGACGCGGGGTGGAGCAGCTCGGTAGCTCGCTGGGCTCATAACCCAGAGGTCGCAGGTTCAAATCCTGTCCCCGCTACCAACCCCGGTAGGGCCCGGCACCCCAGGTGCCGGGCCCTGCCGCGTTCGGCGCCTTTCCGCCCCTTCGCGCCCTGCCGGCCCCGTCCCTGACGCATCGCCGGTCAGCCGCGGTCGAGCCCGCGATCCGGCGGCGGCGGTTGCTGCGCCGGAGCATCGGCCCCGCCGGGCGGACGACCGGGATTCCCTGCGAAGATCAAGGATGGTGGCGGCGGCGAGGCGCGGGTGGTGCGGTTGCGGATGCGCAGGGTCTCGCCGGGGGTGAGTTGGGCGAAGCGGACGATGTCCTGGGGGCCTCGAGCCCGTGGGCGGATGGGCCCTTTGCCCAATTCCTCTTCCAGCGAGGCGAACTGGTCGGCCGACAGCTTCGGGACGCTCGCCGGACCCAGTGGTTCTCGCCCCCACCCGTCAGGCCGGCCCTGGCCCGCGGCCCGGTGATCACGGTTGCCCGTCCAGGCACTCCGCACTGCCTGATCCGCAGAGCACCCGCCGCCCACGCGTGGGACGTGGTCCGAATGCGATCCGGCGGACCGGCAGGGGGAGTGAGCGGTGTCGTGGAAGGGGCGGTCCAGTCGGTACTGCGGGTGCTGGTCGACCAGGGCGGGCGTCAAGTACCCGGACCCCTACCCGGAGCTGTTGCGGTCGGCGCGGAACACAGGGACATCGACGCGGACGACGTGACGCCCACGCTGCTCCTGGACGGCGCGATCGTCACGGGAACCGTGGTGTCCTCGAGGTCTGGGAGCGACCGCACGTACTGACCGGAGCACTGCGAAACGAGCCGTCCATCGCCACCGGGTGCCCGCACAGGCAGAGGGGTGTGTTGTCCGCGGACAACACCCTCCCCGTCGGGACGGGCTCAGGCGTCCCTGACGGACCCCTGTTCCGGAACCTCGGGCCGCGTCGGTGAGTAACCGATGCTCATGCCACGAGGACCGTGACCACGCGAGACTCCAACCGACCCGCCCACTCTGGATGAAGGAGTCGCTCATGAAGTCGTGGCGAGGAATGCTCGTTGTCTCCTCGGCGATCGCTGTCGCACTTGCCGCGACAGCGGCTCAGGCGATGGTCCTGCCGCCGAGTTACTCTCCTGCGCTCGTCTCGCGGACAGTGGGGGCCGCCGCGAACGGCCACGCCACGGTGTCCAGCGTCAACGACAACTCCCGTTACGTGGCCTTCACTTCGACGGCGGACAATCTGGTGTCCGGAGACACCAACGGCCGAAGTGACGTCTTCCTCAAGGACCTCCTCGACGGCACCGTGACTCTTGTCAGCGCCGACCAGACCGGAAGGATCGGCAACGGCGCGAGCGCTGTCACCTCGCCTCAGTCGATCAGTGGAGATGGCCGCTACGTCGTCTTCAGCTCGGTGGCGAGCAACCTCGTCCCGGGAGACACCACGGGTAGGACCGACGTCTTCCGCAAGGACATGCAGACCGGAGCCGTCACCCGGATGAGCCGCAGTGCCTCGGGCCAGGCGGCCAACGCAGACTCGGTGCTTCCCACCATCAGCCGGGACGGCAATCTCGTCGCCTTCACCTCGACCGCCGACAACCTGACCTCCGGCGACGCCAACGCCCGTGCGGACGTCTTCGTGCGGAACGTGTCGGCCGGTACGGTCGCCCTGGTGAGCAGAACCGCAGGGGGAGGGCCCGCCAACGGCGATGCCTTGCACTCCGCCTTCAGCGGCGACGGAGGATTTCTCGCCTTCGACTCCACGGCGACGAACATCGTCACCGGGGCCTCCGGAGTTCTTGCCGTCTACCGGGTGAACCTGAGCGACCGGTCAGTCACGAGCGTCAGTGCCTCCAGCGCGGGAGTCCTCGCAAGCAGGGACTCCACCGAACCCGCACTGAGCAACGACGGCAGGTACGTCGTCTTCCGTTCCTTCGCTTCCAACCTGGTCGCCGGCGACACCAACGCCACCAGCGACGTCTTCCGCAAGGACCTCACCACGGGTGCGGTCGTCCGGGTGAGCGAGAACGGAACAGCGGAACCCGATGGTCCGGTCGGTTACCTGCCGGTCATCAGCGGCAGCGGGGACGTTGTCTCGTTCGACTCCGACGCCACCAACCTGCTCCCCGGGTTCTCGGGCACTCACGTCTACCGCAAGGTCATCTCCACGGGCTCTCTCAGGGCCGTGAGTGTCAACGCGGCGGGAACCCCTGGCAACAACGTCAGTTCCGCTCCCTCGATGACCCGCAGCGGGAGCACCGTGACGTTCATGTCGTACGCCGACAACCTCGTGGCCGGGGACACCAACAACCGGAGTGACGTCTTCATCACCCGCACCCCATGACGTCTGCGTCATAGGGCGGCGTGCGGTGGGGCACTCCCGCCCGAGCGGACCGCCCGGTGGGCCGGTCGAGGAAGCGGGCCGGGGGTGGAACGCCGGTTCCACCCCCGCGAGCGGCGCGGCCTCCTCCGTGAAGGGGCGCTTCTCGGGACACCTCGATCTGCTCGGCGAACGTCACTGCTGAGCAGGCGCTGTTCAGGCAGCGGAAGCGGCGCACGAGCGGGGCCCTCGTGCGATACGGCGGTGTTACGCGGCTGCGCCAGCATGGTCGACGTTCGATCGATCATCGATGATCCGCCTCAGACAGGGTTCCGTATGCACGTCCTCCGCCGAGTCCTCGCAGTGTTCGCCAGTGTGGCGCTGCTCGCCGGCGTCAGCCTGTTCGCGTCCTCCACCGCGCAGGCCGCCACCTCCTGCTCCGGCACCATCACGTACCACCAGAGCGTCTCGCACAACGGCAGTGCCATCGGCGAGTTGGTCATCTACTACAACAGCAGCAACGGCGGCACCAACAGCGCCTGCTTCTACCACCGCGGAGCGTCCTACGGCGTCTCGGCGACGACCAGCGTCGAGATCTACCGGTGCCTGCAGAAGTCCGGTACGGGCGGCGGCTGCACCGTCGACGCCTCGTCGCGCATCGACAAGGGATCGTACGCGTACAACGCCGGACCGGTCGGCGTGACCGGCACGGCGGACTACTGCGTCTACGCCTACGGCTACGTCAACTGGGCCGGCCACGAGTACTCCGTGTCGAGCGGAACCCGGGGCTGCTGAGCCCCGCCTCCCGCCCCCTCGACGGGCCGCGGGAACGCCCCCGAGGTCCCGTTCCCGGCTCCGGCAGGCCCGTCCCCCGGCGGACCGACCAGAGCCCGACAGATCCGCATTTCCGACCGTGTCGAACCACTGGATGTTCGGCGCAAGAGAGGTTTTTCCGTGCGCAAGAAGCTCGTCTCCGTCCTCGGCGCCCTCGCGATGGCCGGAGCCGCCACCGTGATGACCGCGCCTGAGGCCTCGGCTCTCGCCGCCTCGCCGACGGAGGTCTGCGGCCCCGGCTACAAGGTCGTCGACTCCGAACAGCTCATCAACCGCGACGTGTGGGTCTACCTGACCTACAACAGCTCCAACGGCTACAACTGCGTGGTCACCATCCGCGGGAACGCGGGCTCCCCGGTGCACATGTCGGCCGGCCTCACCGTCCAGGGCAGCTCCCAGAAGTCCGACACCGGCTACTACGGGTCCTACGCCGGCCCGGTCTACGCCCACGCCGCGGGCGAGTGCGTCAAGTGGAACGGCTGGTTCAGCGACAACGACCAGAGCTCGTACGAGAGCCCCTGGAGCCACTGCGGCTGACCCGCCGACGGCGGCCCCGCCACCGGACCCGGATCCCGCCCCACAGCGGTCCGGCCCGGTGACGGGGCTTCGGCGTTCCACTCCGCCCGATGCCGCTGCGGCCCGATACCAGGGCCGAATGCAGCGGGCGCTCCCCGCGCGTGCGGGGAGCAGACTACGAAAAGGCCGCAGACGACCACCCCGACGGGGCGGGGAGGACGTCGCCGACCGAACCGGAGATCGGCGAGTACTCGGCTGACCATTACCGCGGGCCGGACCATGAAGGCCGCGCTCTCGGCGGTCGCCAGCATCTATGCAGCCCCGGTCCGTTGCGCGAACTCCCGCAGCCCCGGCAGTGCGACCGGCCCGTACAACAACCCCGCCGTCATCGCACGCAACGCCGGCCGCTGCGCCTCCTCCGGCGCCGCCTGCTCCACCAGCCGCAGCGCGGCGAACGTCTGACGGTGATCCCCGAGCTGCTGCCACATCCTCGCCGTGTCCGTCCCCAGTCGGGCCCGGCGCTCCGCCGTCGGCAACGCCGCCGGGGCAATCCGTGACGCGTACCGTACGGCCTCGTCCGGCGTACCGAGCGCGTTGTGCACCCCGATCCAGTAAAGGTCAGCCTGTGCAGGCGTGGCGTCCACGGTGAAGAGCTCCTCGCCGGCACCGGCTGGCTGCGGACGACGGCCTGCTCGGCCTCGCCCATCCTTGATCTTCGCAGGGAATCCCGGCCTTCAGGCCGGGCGGGAATACGATCCCTGGCACGGAGGCGCGGAGCGCCGGAGGTCTCTGCGCCTCCGTGGTGACGGTCAAACGGGGCGCTTCTGGTTCTCGATGTAGTCCTTGACGATGCTGAGCGGTGCGCCGCCGCAGGACCCCGCGAAGTACGAGGGTGCCCAGAAGACGGACCCCATGCCGATCCGGTTGATGCGCCCGGTGTACTCGGCCCGCAGGTAGCGGGAGCTGACGCCCTTGAGGCTGTTGACCAGCTTGGAGACGGAGACCTTCGGCGGGTAGTGCACCAGGAGGTGGACGTGGTCGCCCTCGCCGTTGAACTCCCGCAGCTCCGCGCCGAAGCCGTCGCACACGTCGCGCATGATCATCTCGCAGCGCGTCAGCATCTCGTCGTTGAAGATCTCACGCCGGTACTTGGTGACAAACACCAAGTGTGCGTGCAGGTTGGAGACGACATGGTTTCCCCGCCGTATATCGGGGTCTGGTTCCCAACGTGGTGACATGGGCCAAGCGTAGTATGATCAATCGTCAGCACCGGGAGGGGGTGGACCGGATGATCCGTGCATACAAGTTCCTCATGCGGCCCACCGTGGGTCAGACACAGGCACTCGCCGAGATGCTGCGGGATCACTGTTCGCTCTACAACGGGGCGTTGCAGGAACGCCGCGACGCCTACCGGCACCCGTCGAAGACGAGCGTCAAGTACGGGATGCAGTCGGCGCAGCTCAAGGACATCCGGGCATTCGACCCGGAGCGTCAGGGCCGGTGGTCGTTCTCCTCCCAGCAGGCGACTCTCCGCCGTCTCGACAAGGCGTTCGCGGCGTTCTTCCGCCGGGTCAAGTCCGGTGAGACGCCCGGCTACCCCCGGTTCCGGGGTGTGAACTGGTTCGACACGGTCGAGTTCCCGAAAGACGGGGACGGCTGCCGGTGGGACTCCACCCCGCACGACCCCGTCACTCGCGTCCGGTTCCAAGGCGTCGGACACGTCAAGGTCAATCAGCACCGGGCCGTGGTCGGCAAGGTCAGAACCGTCAGTGTCAAGCGCGAGGGCCGCAAGTGGTTCGTCGTGCTGACCGCCGAGCAGGACCAGCCCGAGCAGCTGCCCGCGACGGGCAGCGTGGTCGGCATCGACCTGGGCATAGCCAACTTCCTTGCCGACTCCAACGGCGAGTTCGTGCCCAACCCGCGCCACGCCCGCACCGTCGCCGCGAAGATCGAAGCCGCACAGCAGGCCCTTGCCCGGTGCAAGCGGCGCAGCAACCGCCGCCGCAAGGCCGTGGCCAAGGTCGCCGACCTCCACCGCAAGGTCCGCCGCCAACGCCTCGACCACGCCCACAAGACCGCCCTTGGACTGGTCCGCGCGCACGACTTCATCGCGCACGAAGACCTCAAGATCCGCAACATGAGCAAGGCCCCCAAGCCGAAGCCCGACCCCGATCAGCCGGGCGTTTTCCTGCCCAACGGGTCCGCCTCAAAGGCCGGACTCAACCGCAGCATTGCCGACGCCGGATGGGGGGTGTTCCTCGCGGTCCTGCACGCCAAGGCTGAAAGTGCCGGACGGGAATTGATCGCCGTGGACCCCCGCAACACCTCCCGGACCTGCCCCGAATGCGGGCACGTCGCCAAGGAGAACCGGCCCGCACAGGAGAAGTTCCACTGTCAGCGGTGCGGCCACCACGCGCACGCTGACACCGTGGGAGCACTCAATGTTCTACGGGCCGGGCTGGTCCGTCGCTAAGCCGTACCGGCATAGCGAGAAGCCCCCGGCCTCAGCCGGGGGAGGAGTCACTGCCGCGCGCTTTGGTGAGGTTGCGACGTCGCAACGCGTCAGCGTCGATTCGGCGCCACGGGCGGCGCTCGTCCGGCCCCTTGGCCGCGCGTCAGCTTGAGATGCGGGCTTCGATGCCGTCGAGGAGGAAGTCGAGACCGGTCCGGAAGGTTCGGTCAGCGTCCAGGTGAGGGCCATCGCGTACGACCGTGGCCAGCGCCGGGAATCGGCCCGTTGCGAAGGTTCGCTCCAGATATGGCCCGAAGGCGGCCTGCCACTGCTCCTTGTCCATCCCGGTGGCCCGCTCGGCACGCCGCTCGGTGATCTCCCGGCGCACCGCGCCGGTCACGTACGCATTGACCGCGGCGATCGCCGGCACGGCGGTGTCCAGGTCGACGCCGCCCATTGCGGCCACCACGGCCTCCCCGCAGGCCAGCGTGTGCGGCCCGAGCTGCGGGCGCCCACCGATCAGGTCGGCGAACCATGCGTGCCGTTGGGCGGCCTTCCGGGTGGCTTCGGCAAGGGAGTGCAGCACCTCTCGCCAGCCGTCTCCGGTCGGCCGGATCTCGGCGTGGACCGCATCGACCATCAGATCGAGCAACTCGTCCTTTGTGTCGATGTAGCCGTACAGCCGCATCGGCCCGACGCCCAGCGCGGCGGCGACCTTGCGCAGCGACACCGCCTCCAGGCCGTCCGCGTCGGCCAGCCGGATCGCCGCTCGTACGATCCGCTCCCGGCTCAACGTGGCCGGCACCGGCCGATCCGGCGGCTCCGGCCTCTCCCACACCAACATGTCGCCGACACTATCGCGAGTGATACGGTGACATCAGCGATACAGTGTATCGACCAATGCGGTGAATCGGGGGCAGTCATGACCATCGCCATCGTCGGAGCCGGCCTGGGTGGCCTGGCCCTCGCCCGTGTGCTGCACGTGAACGGCATCGACGCCGTCGTGTACGAACGCGAACCGTCGCACGGTGCGCGCGGCCAGGGCGGCATGCTCGACCTGCACTCCGGGACCGGGCAGCGAGCGATACGCGAGGCCGGCCTGATCGACCGGTTCCACGCGATCGCCCGCCCCGAAGGCCAGGATCTGCGCCTCCTCGAGCCGGACGGCACCCTGCTGCTGCAGGAGGACACGCCCGACGACGCACCGCTGGAGCGACCCGAGGTCGACCGTGCCGATCTGCGCGACCTACTGCTGGACTCCCTCCCCGAACACACGGTGCGCTGGGGGCATGCGTTCGAATCCGCCGACAACGGCCTGCTGCACTTCGCCGACGGCAGGGTTGCGACGTACGGCCTGTTGGTCGGCGCCGACGGCGCGAACTCCCGGGTCCGCGCACTGCTCACCGACGCCCGACCGGCGCACACCGGCCAGAACGTCGTCGAGCTCGGCATTCCCGACATCGACCGCACCCACCCCGACCTCGCGGCGATGGTCGGGCGCGGCAACTACTGGGTGCTCGGCAACGGGCAATCCCTGTCGGCGCAGCGGAACGGCGACGGCCGCGTACGCGTCTACCTCAGCTTCCACAACACCGCCGAGGACTGGTTCGCCGCCAGCGGGATCCCGTTCGACGATCCGGCCGCGGCCCGGGTGCGGCTGATCGACCTGTTCGCCGGCTGGGACCCACGGTTCACCGCACTGATCGCTGCTTGCGACGACACGATCCTGCCGCGGTCGATCAGCACGCTCCCGGTCGGCCTGACCTGGCCGTCGACGCTGGGCGTCACGCTGCTCGGCGATGCCGCGCACCTGATGCCGCCGGTGGGGCAGGGCGCCAACATGGCGCTGCTCGACGGCGCCCTGCTCGGCCTCGCGCTGGCCGCACACCCGGACGACTTTCCCGCAGCCGTCGAAGAGTACGAACGCGAGATGTTCGAACGCACCAGCGCTGCCGGCCGGCAGTCCGCGCACATCCAGGAAATCCTGGCGTCGCCGGACGCCAGCCAGAAAATGCTCGCCTTCTTCCAACCTGCCTGAATGTAACGGCCTTGTGTGCGAATGAGGTCGGGGCGTGTTGGTCTGGTGGGTTGTCTGATTGGTGCTCACCTCTCGGCGGCGCGGTCGGAGACCAAGGCGGCGACTGCCGCGTAGGTCTCGTCGAAGTACTCGCGGCGTCCGAGGTAACGCTGGAGAGTTCGCCACTGCTTGTGTTCAGCGGTGGCGTGCTCGACGCGGATGCGCTCCGAAGACTGCTGATGGCGGGCCGCGTCCCAGCCGGCGACGTCTTCGGGCGGGGCGCCCTTCTTCGGTTTGAGCGGCGGGGCTTGGACCTGGTCGGGGAACTGCTTGGCAAGTCCGCGGTAGCCCGCGTCGACCTTGGCTCTGACCTGGGGGTACTGTTCGAACAGGTCGCAGATTCCCTCGGTTTTCACGGCTGTCTGGTCGTGCATTCGGCCGGGTCGGAAGGCCCCGGCCCACAGGGTACGGCCCTGTCCGTCAGTGACGACAGTGGCCTTCTTGGTGTTCTGCCGCATCTTGCCCGAAACGAAGGCGCGACGGCCTGGCCTGTTCGCCCGGGGTCGTCGAACCCGGACCTCCGTGCCGTCCAGCCGCAGCTCGACATCCTCGGCCGCCGCATAGGCGAAGACGTCCGCGAGAGTGCGAAGCCGCAGGTCACCCTGTCCGGGAACAGCAAAGCCACGAGCGGCCAGAAGGGGACGGACCTCGTGGACAGCCCGGGTGATCGTGGAGCGGTCCACTCCGTAGAGCAAGGCCAGCGCCCCGTGCGGGAGCTGGAACCTCAGGGCGACCAGCGTGGCGATGACCCGGTCGGTGAACACCAGCTGGTGATTCGGTCCCGCACCGGCCGCACGCAACCGGCTGCGGCCTCGACGCTCGTGCAGTCGGCCCTCCTCGGCGGCCATCCATGCCTGGGCCAACTCTGCGATCAGCGAACCGAGTCGACGGCGCTGAAGGCCAGTGAAGAGACGATGGGACAAGGCCGTGCGGCCAAGGTATTGCGTCACAACAACACCCAACCCGCACGGCCCTGTTCATGTCATGACAGAAGCATGATCGTTACAGCGCGCCACGTTGCTGTGGTCTGACACGGGTCAGCCCGGGCTCGGGATAGCGGAGAGCAGGGCCGCGGCGGCGCTGTCGAAAGGCGCGATGCTGCCCGCTGCGCGACAGAGGATGTGGGCGCCTTCGAGTGTGACGATCATGAGGGTGGCCAGATCGGCGGCCTGGGATGAGCTCATTCCGGCCTGGGTGAGTTTTCCGGTGAGCTCGCCGACCCAGCCGGTGAACGCTTCGGCGGCGACAGTGCGCAGGCTGCTCTGGTCGGCAATGGCCGCACCGCCGTCGACGGTGACCGCCGCGATTGCGCAGCCGCCACCCCCGGCGGACGCCTGCACCACGGGGCGGACGTTGCCGAGGAACGCCTCCACAACCTCGCGTGGCGTGCGGGCCGGCAGTTCGTGCAGGTGGCCGCGGACGTCCTCCGCGTTGCGGCGGGCGGCTTCGAGCGCGAGTTGCTGTTTGCCGCCCGGGAAATGGTGATAGATCGCCCCGCGCGCGGCACCGCTCTCGGCCAGGACGTCGGTGAAGGACATCGCAGGCAGGCCGTGGCGTTGCAGCAGCCCGATCGCTGCGCCGATCATGCGGGACTTCGTGTCCGCGGCCATCGCACCCCCCTTGACTAGTACGGCCATCCTACTCCATGCTCACACTACTAGGACGCACGTACTAGTGACGTGGGCCGGGCAGGCCCCGAAACCGGAGGTTCGTGATGGGCAAGACGTTTCTCTACACCGAGATCCAGGCGGCAGTGCCGTTCGAGCAGTTCGACTGGCACCAGGTCAACGTGGCCCTGAAGACCGCGCCGGGTCTGATCCGCAAGACGTGGCTGTCCGGGATCGGCACCCACACCATCGGTGGCTTCTACGAGTTCGACAGCGCCGAGAACGCCCTGGCCTTCGCCCAGGGCCCCTTCGCCGAAGAAGCCCGCCGGGCCGGAGCCCCGGCAACGACACGACTGTTCGACGGCGACATCGTCAAGGACGCCAGCATCGACCTGAACTCGCCCTACTACACCTGACACCGCAGGTCGCCGCCGAGTCGGCTCTGGACACCGCCTCGCTCCACTGCCGGGGCGAGGCGGCCCCAACGGAAAGGCTTGCCCATGCCGGGCAGGCTCAGGATCACATCGGCGTTCGGATGCTCGTGGAGCCGGGCCTCGATCAGGGCGTCGATCTCGGCGATCTCCTCGTCCAGGGCCATCACCCCCTTCGCGAGGCGAACCACCATCGAGGCGGCCAGCTTCTCGCCGGGCAGTGCCGTGTGCTGGGCCTCGGCCGCCTCCACCGCAACCTTGGCGAGTGCGGCGGCGCCGCGCACTTTGCGGTCGCGCAGCCACGTCTCGATCCGTTTCGCTCCGCTGCGGCGGATCGCCGCCGGAGTCTGGTATCCCGTCAGCAGCACCACCGGACCCTTGTTGGTCAGCTCCAGCGCCCGCTCCAATGCCGGGAAGATCTCCAGCAGTTGAGCACGGAGCCGGTTGATCTGACGGGTGCGGTCGCAGACCAGGTCGGTGCGGTGAGCGGTCAGCGTGCGCAGGTCGACGGCGACCTCGTCGCCCGGCCGCAGCAGGCCCAGGTCCCGGCGCATACGGGCCTGGTCGGCAATGACGAAGGCGTCCTTGGCGTCGGTCTTGCCCTCGCCTCGGTAGGAGGCCGAGGCGCGGTGCACGGTCAGTCCGGTGATGTAGACCATCGGCTGGTCGTGGCCAAGGAGCAGTCCGATCAGCAGCGCGGCACCGCCGTGGTTGAGGTCGACGGCCCAGAGAACATCGGTGTCGAGGGCCAGGACGTCCCCGATCAGTTCCAACAGGGCGGTCTCGTCGTTCAGGACCCGGCGGGACAGCAGCCGCCCGCCGTCCGAGTCGATCACCACGCAGTGGTGGTGTTCCTTGCCGATGTCCACTCCGGCCCATATCCGGGGCACGGTCACCTCCGCCAGCTCGTCGCGCTACCTCTGCCCAGCAGACGACCTCGCCGACGTTGCCCTACACAGCGATCGAGTCGCATCTCCCAATTGGCGGTCGAGTCGTCGCGGGGCTCTGGGCGGCCAAGCCTTTCAAGCCATCTGACGGCGACCCGATGACAGCCATACCCAGAGCCCCTGGGTTCCGCTGATCTTACGAGTGACCAGTTCGAACCCACGACCAAGAAAGTAGGGCATCTCGATGAACATCACGCGGCACCCCGAGAACAGCGTGAGCTGGATCGACCTCGGCACCCCCGACATGGAGACGACGACGGCGTTCTACACCGCGCTGTTCGGTTGGACCGTCGCCCCACCGGACCCCAACGGCTACAGGCTCTGCACACTGCGCGGACAACCTGTCGCCGCCCTGGGGCCGGCCGAGGACCCCGGCGCACCCTACTGGACGATCAACGTCACCGTGGCGGACATCCAAGCCACCGCCACCCGCTTCACGAACCTGGGCGCCCAGATCATCGTGGCACCCACCCGGGTCGGGACACTCGGCCACGCCGCCGTCGCCCTCGACCCTGTCGGCGCACCACTGTCACTCTGGCAGCCCGGCACCCACACCGGCATGCAGCTGACCCACGAACCGGGCACCTTCGCCGGCATCAGCCTTCTCACCGACCACCCCGAGCAGGCCGCCGCCTTCTACCGACCAGCCCTGCACTGGAACTCCAACCCTGAGCACACCGAGTTCCGGTTGCCGAACAACTCCACCGCCGCCACCGGCCCGCCGCCAGGGAAACCAACGGCGCAGCGATCACTCTGGCGGGTCAGTTTCGCCAGCAACAGACCCGATGCCGACGCCAAGCAGGCCCAACAGCTCGGTGCGACCGAAGTTCGCCAGGACCCCAACGGAGACGTGGTCCTGCGCGATCCCACCGGCGCTCTGTTCGGCCTTACCCAGTACCCCCGATAGTGCCACTCCGTCCGAACGCGTTGCCCCAGGCAATCGCGCACCAAGCTGTAACCGAATACGGCGAGGCAACCGGCCACCACGCGTCGGTGGAGATCGCGGTCGTGGACGCGTAGTCGTGGCCGACCTGGTCCTGGGCGAAGCGGGCGTTCCAGCCGCTCGATCAGGGGGGTGACGTAGGAGCTCCGGAAGGACTGGAAGTCCGGATTCTCAGAGCCCGGGCCGAAGGTTGACGGTGCTGTGGTGGCGGCAGCCGGGGCCTTCCCGCAGTGGCGTCGTCAGCAGCCATCCCCTTCGCATTCGTGCGGGGTGGTGGTGAGCGCGGCGCTGGTCATGGTCAGGTGCTGGGTCAGGAGTTCGGCGGCGGTGTCGGCGTCGCGGGCCAGTGTCGCCTCCTCCAGCCGGGCGTGCTCGACCAGGGCGTCGCGGCGGGGGTTGAGCTGGGCGGCCCAGCGGCGGGCGAGTTCGCTGGCGGTCCACAGCCGGTCGAAGGTCTCCAGCAGGACAGGGTTGCCGCAGCCCTCCAGCAGGGTGCGGTGGAAGACCCGGTGCGCCTCGGCCCAGGCGGCGCTGTAGGACTCGCCCTCCTCGGGCACGTGCGTCGGGGTGCGGGCCAGCCGGTGGTGGGCGGCTCGTACGCGGCTCTCCCAGTCGAGGTCGCCGTGCTCGATCGACAGGCGCAGTACGACCGGTTCGATGGTCCGGCGGGCCTGGGTGATGTCCTGCCAGCGCTGGTCGGAGAAGGCGGGGACGGCGAAGCCGCGGTTGGGCAGCCG
This sequence comes from Kitasatospora sp. NBC_00374, assembly GCF_041434935.1. NCBI lineage: Bacteria > Bacillati > Actinomycetota > Actinomycetes > Kitasatosporales > Streptomycetaceae > Kitasatospora > Kitasatospora sp. NBC_00374. The sequence continues at coordinate 8,780,983 of NZ_CP107964.1, forward strand.
GTCGGCCAGGCCCTCGCCGACCACCCGTACCAGCGCTTCGCGCACCACCGCCAGGCTGACGCCCTGCTCCCGGGCGAGGTCCTGCGGCTTCAGGGCGGCGCCGGGGCCGTACTGGCCGCGCATGATCGCGTCCCGCAGGTGTGCGTAGACCTGCTCGGAGAGCATCTGCTTCCCGGGCGAGGCCGCGATGTGGATCGTCTCAGGCATGAGCCCATCATAGACGAACCCCTTAATAATCGATTATCAGTGATACTGTCGATTCTGTGGTGGGGGGAACAGAGTGACCCCCTACCCGCCCGATGCGGCGGGCCCCGGCCTGTGCCGACCCCACCGCCGGCACTCCACAGCACCGCTTGAGAGGAATCACGCCATGAGCGCCAACAACCCCTTCGCCCGCCTGCCCGAGACTGCGTCCTTCACCGTCACCAGCACCACCGTCACCGACGGCGCCCCCCTGCCGCCCGAGCAGTACTCCGGCATCTTCGGCGTCCCCGGCGGCAAGGACGCCTCCCCGCAGCTGTCCTGGAGCGGCGCCCCCGAAGGCACCAAGAGCTACGCCGTCACCGTCTACGACGCCGACGCCCCCAGTGGATCCGGGTTCTGGCACTGGGCGGTCGCCGACATCCCCGCCACCGTCACCGACCTGCCCGAGAGCGCCGGCGACGACACCGGCTCCGGCCTGCCCGAGGGCGCCTTCCAGCTGCCCAACGACGCCCGCGCCGCCCGCTACATCGGTGCCGCCCCGCCGGCCGGCCACGGCCCCCACCGCTACTTCACCGTGGTGCACGCCCTGGACGTCGAGTCCATCGGCGTTCCGGCCGACGCCACCCCGGCCCTCCTCGGCTTCACCATGGCCGCCCACATCCTGGGCCGCGCCGTCCTGACCGCCACCGGCGAAACCCCCGCCTAGGACCAGCAGCACGCCCACACCCATCGGGCTCCGACCAGAACAGGACCAGTGCCATGCCCACCGTCTCCCTCACCCGGCGCACCAGGCCGCCGACCGCACCCCGCACCGGCCCGGTCCCGGCCGGCCGGCCCGTCGGCTCCCGCCGCGCCGCGATCGGCATCGCCGTCGTGCTCGTCGCGCAGCTGATGCTCCTGCTCGACAGCACCATCGTGAACGTCGCCCTCCCCAAGATCAGCACCGACCTCGGATTCGGCCCCGCATCGCTGTCGTGGGTCCTCAACGCCTACACACTGGCCTTCGGCGGACTGCTCCTGCTGGGCGGACGCCTCGGGGACGCGTTCGGCCGCCTGAAGGTCTTCGAAGCCGGCCTGGCCCTGTTCACCCTCTCCTCCCTCCTGGGCGGTCTCGCCCAGTCCCCGACGATGCTCATCGCGGCGCGGGCCGCCCAGGGCATCGGCGCCGCCCTGACGGCACCGGGCGTGCTCGCCCTGGTCACCACCAGCGCCCGCGACGAAGCGGCCCGCCACCGGGCCCTGGCCCTGTTCTCCGCCGTCAGCGTCGGCGGCGGCACCCTCGGCCTGGTCCTGGGCGGCCTGGTCACCGAATACGGCTCCTGGCGCTGGACCCTGTTCATCAACGTCCCCATCGGCATCGCGGTCCTCGCCCTGGCCCGACGGTTCGTCACCGAGACCCCGCGCCACCCCGGCCGCTTCGACTTCATCGGAGCCGTCACCGCCACCGGAGCAGCCATCGCGGTGGTCTGGGCCCTGACCGAAGCACCCGACAAGGGCTGGACCTCCCCGCAGACCATCGGCGGCCTCGTCCTGGCCGCAGCCCTCGCCACCGTCCTGGCCCGCACCGAACGCCGCGTCACCCACCCACTGCTGCGACCGGACCTGCTCCGCGGCCGGCGCCGGATCGGGGGACTGGTGATCGTCACCCTGGTCTTCGGCGCACAGATCTCCACGCTCTTCCTGCTCGTGCAGTACCTCCACGAGGTCCTCGCCTTCAGCCCCCTGGTCGCCGGCCTGGCGTTCCTGCCGATGACCCTGGCCATCTTCGGCCTGTCCCGCATCACCCCCCGGCTGGTCGGACGCTTCGGACAGCGACCGCTCCTGCTCATCGGCACCCTCGGCCTGACCGGCAGCTTCGTCTGGCTCGCCGACCTCGACACCACCAGCAACTACGTCCCGGCCGTCTTCGCCCCCCTGCTGCTGAACGGCATCTGCGCCGGACTGGTCTTCATGCCCGCGGCGTCCCTGATCGTCGGCGGAGTCGCACCCGAGCACGCCGGATCCGCGTCCGGACTGCTCCAGACCACCCAGCAGCTCGGCGGCGCGATCGGACTCGCCGTGGTCGTCTCGGTCAAGGCCGCGGGTGACGTGCCCGGCGCGTTCGTCCCCGGCACACACGCGGCGTTCGTGACCACCGCAGCCTTCACCCTGGCCGCGTTCATCGCCACCGTGCTGGGTCTGCGCCCCAGCCGGAACAGGGCTTCCCGGAACGCCCGGACCGCCCGTGACCCTGGCCGGGTGGGGCGCTCACCGGGGGTATCGGGACGCACGGCGAGGGCGCGCGTGTCCGGTTCCTGACGGCCACTCTGTACGGGGCGGCACCTTCGACCAGCGGTAGATGAAACGAGGTCGGATAGGTGTTAGATCCGGGGCCGGTCACACATAGACCGGGTGAAGCGATCGGTCGAGGGGTGACGGTGGGGGAGCGGGAAGAGTTCCGGGGGGTGTACCGCGAGCACTACGGCGCGGTGTATCGCTACATGATCAGGCGGGTCGGCGCCGCCGACGCGGCGGACCTGGCCGCGGAGGTGTTCGCGGTCGCGTGGCGCCGCATGGACACGCTGCCGGCCGGGGCGCCGCTGCCGTGGCTCTACACGGTCGCCCGCAACACGGTCGCCAACCACCGGCGCGCGGTCGGCCGCGCCGAGGACCTGCACCGCGATCTGGCCGTCGACGCCACCGTCACCGCCCGGGATGTCGGAGAGGCGGTGACGGAGCGTCACGTCGTGCACCGGGCCTGGGCGGCGCTGCGGACCTCGGACCAGGAGGTGCTGGCGCTGATCGGCTGGGAGGGCTTGACGGTCCGCGAGGCGGCCCGGGTCCTGGGCTGCTCCGCGCCTGCCTGTTCGGTGCGCCTGATGCGGGCCCGCGCGCGGCTCGCCCGGGCGTTGGAGACCGTCGGCGGCGCCGGAGAGACACCGGAGACCATCGGTCGAGAGGCTGTGGGGGCAACAGGATGAGCACGAGCAGGAGCGTCAGGAACCTCATGGGCCCCGCCGACCCCGCAGCGGGAGTCACGCCGGGCACCGAGGCGGCCGAGCGTGGCCTGGAGCGGATCCTCCGGGACGCACCGGTTCCCGCCCTTCGGCGCGCACCGGCCCGCGCGGCTTTCCGGTCGCGTCCGGCGGTGGCCGCGCTGGCGGTGGCGGCAGTGGTGTCGGGCGCCGTGGCCGTGTGGCCGGGCGCGACGCCCGTTGCTTTCGCTGCGACCCCGCCGCCGCTGGCCTATCACTTGGCGGCCGAGGACTCCCGCCGTGGCGCGGCGGCGGAGCTGGAGGAGATCGCGCGGCGCGTCGAGACGCTCCCGGAGAGCCCGGGCGGGGAGCGGTCGCATCTGCGGTGGCGGCAGTGGGCGCTGTGGACGAGGACGGACTCCGGCGGATCGTTCTCGAAGGTGGTGCCGGAGGAGTTCGACCTGGTCCGGTCACCCGAGGGCGCGCGGCTGAGGCGGTTCCTCCTGGACGACGGCCCGGGCTCGGCGACCGAGCAGACGGCGGATGCGACGCTGCAGGGCCCGGTGCCGGTGACCGCGGACGGTCTGCGGGCCTGGCTGCGGAGTCGGACGCCGGGGATCGACGGGCCGTTGGGCGCCTCCCAGGCGGTCCACGACCTGGTCACCCAACGGGTCCTGTCGCCCCGGCAGCGGGCCGCGCTCCTGCGGCTGCTGGCCGACCTGCCCGAAGTGGCGGTGACCGGGGAGGTGGTCGACCGTGCGGGCAGGCCGGGCGTCGCCTTCTCCGCGGACTCGGCGGCCGGCGGTCTGCCGACCCGGTACACGTTCATCGTCGATCCGGTGTCCGGGCAACTCCTCGGCCAGGAGGAGACTCTCACCGAGTCGGCCGGGAAGCTCAACGTGCCGGTGCCCTCGGTGATCGAGTACGACGCCTACCTGGTGTCGCAGGACACCCCGTAGGCCGGCGGGGCCGGTCGGCCGCCGCCGGCCCGGCGGGTGCACAACTCGCGCAGCGCATCCCCTGGCCGACCGCCGCGATCCGGCACGACGACCGCACGGCCGGCCCGTCCTGCGCCGCTGACCGCCTACGATCACCGACCCCTTGCGGGGTCGCGTCGTCAGCGGGCGAGCGAGCGCAGGAGGCGGACGTACGGGGACCAGCGGGACGGTTGGGACACCGTGCCGGTGCAGGCCGCCTCGGCGCGGTCCAGGGCGTCCTCCAGGCAGGCGTCGTGCATCCAGCGGAAGGCCAGTGGCCAGCTCAGACGTGCCGGGCCGCCGGTCCGCATCGCGAGGGTGTGCCGGAGTACCGTGCGCTCCCCGTCGAGCGGCAGCGCCGCGAACTCGTGGAAGCCGTCGAAGCCGCGCGGCCCGCTGAAGGCGAACCGTACCCAGGTGCCCGGCACGTACGCGGCGACCGTGTAGCGGACCGGTCCGTGGCCGCCCACCGCGCCGACCGCCAGCGGGCGGTCGAACTGCACCGCGGGCCACTTCGAGTGCGGCCACAGCATGTCCGGCCGGTCGGCCGTCCCGCCGGACAGGCTGTCGATGAGCGCGCCCACCTCGCTCGCCTCGGCGGTCAGCACGCGTTCGTGGACGTTGTAGACGGGCATGGGTCTCCCTCGGACGTAAATTAGAGAACTCTCTCTAGTTGTTCTGGAGGTTACCCTCTGATTCATGGCTCGACCACCCCGCTTCGACACCGGTCAGATCCTCGACGCCGCGGTCCTCCTCGCCGCCGCCGGCGGCCCGGCCGACGTGACCATGACCGCCGTCGCCCAGGCGGTCGGCGCGCCGAGCGGATCCGTGTACCACCGCTTCCCCGGCCGGCCGGCCCTGCTCGCCGAGGTGTGGCTGCGCAGTGTCGAGCGCTTCCAGGACGGGTACTTCGCCGCGCTCGGCAGCGACCCCGACCCCCGGCTCGCCGCCCGTGCCGCCGCCCGGCACGTCGTCTCCTGGAGTCGCGCGCACCCGCAGGAGGCCTCGCTCCTCCTGTACGGGCCCGAGGAGTTCGGCCGCGCCGACTGGTCCGAGGAACACAAGGAACGCGCGGACCTGGGCAACCAGCGCGTGTTCGGCTCCCTTGCCACCCTCGCCGAAGCACTCGGCGCGGCCGGCACCCAGGACCGCGACCGCGTCATCCTGGCCCTGATCGACCTTCCGCTGTCCGTGGTCCGCCGACATCTGCGCGCCGGCCGCCCGCTGCCGCCGTACGCCGAGGACCTCGCCGAGGAATCCGCGGCGACGCTACTGGCCCACACCCGCACCTGGTAGCGGTCCGGGGCGAAGGGCGGAGGTCCGCCCACCCGGCGCACCGCTGTTCACAGCGTCAGCAGCAGGTCCCGGACCGCTGCGGGCCGGGACAGGAACGGGTGGTGGCCGGCGTCGAGCTCGACGACGCTGCCGGCCCGGCGGGCGAACTCGCGCTGCAGCGGCGCCGGGGTTCCCCGGTCCCGAGCGCAGACGAGGTACGTCGAGGGCAACAGCCGCCATGCGGCCGCCCCGACCGGCTGCCCGGTCACCTGCACGCTCTGCCGGGCGAGGTGGTCCGCCGCCTGCGCCTGGACCTCGGGGTCGCAGTCCTGCAGGAACGTGTCCACGAGCAGCTCGGGCCGGACCCCGAACGTGCCGGCGTCGGGGTCGACGTCGAGGAACGGGGCGGGGCCGCCGTCCCCGAACTCCGACAGGCTCTGCCCGACCTCGGGCAGGTAACTGGAGACCAGCAGCAGGTGGCGCACCGACCCGATTCCCGCAGCGGCTTCCGCGGTGACGATGCCGCCGTAGCTGTGGGCGACCACGACGGTCGGCTCGTCGCCGGCCCGCAGCACCTGCCGCACCGCGGCAACATCCTCGGGCAGCCCCGGACCGCCGACGCCGCCGGGCAGGCCCGCCTCGCCACAGCTCGGCAGCGCCGGAGCCACGCTCGGCACCCCCCGTTCCCGCAGCAGCTCGGCGGTGCGGTGCCACCACCACGCCCCGTCCCGCACGCACGCCCCGTGCACGAACACGACCCTCATCGCCACCTCCACGTCGGTCTCGACCGCCCCCCTGCACATAGTGCTGCGCAACCCACCAGCCAGGCACTCCAACCCGCGACGGCGCCGCCGGCGGGCCCGCCGAGCGAAGCGCCGCACCGGCACCGACGCCATCGCCGGCACCCCGCCCAGGGACCGCACCGGGCTGACGACCTCGGCGTTCCCCACCCGCCACCGTGCATCGCAACCGACGCCACGGCCCAGCGAGCCACCGCCCTCGCACGAGCCGTCCGGGCTCGCGCACCGGACGGACGGCACCGCCGACGGCTGACCGCCGTAGCGCCTGCGGGCTGCCCACGGCCTCCTTCCACGGGCCTGGCATGATCGCCGGGTGACAGGTGTTCGCTTGCCCGCACGCCGGGGATCGGTGCGGCTGTGCCGCTGGGGTGGTTGCTGATGGCTTGGTGGTTCCGTCGGCGGTCGCAGCCGAACGAGGAGTTGGTGTCGGTCCGGCTGCCGGTCGGCGGGGCCGGGATGCCGCCGGACGAGGAGCTGGCCGAGCTGACGGTCGCGGCGGAGCTGGGCGACGACGTGGCGATGGGGAGCCTGGCGGCGGCCCTGTACCTGAAGGGTGATCGGGCCGGCGCGCTGCACTGGTGGGGCCGGGCGTGGGCAGCCGGGAACGCGGTCGCCGCCTACAACCTGGGCATGCTGCACGCGGTGGCCGGTGACGCGAACCGCGCACAGGTGGTCTGGGAGAAGGCCGCGGCGCTCGGCGATCCGGACGCCATGCTGGGCCTCGTCAAGCAGGCGCTCGACCGCGGCGATGCGGCCGGTGTCGAACGCTGGGCGTCGGTGATCCTCGCGCAGGACGAGGCGTTCCCGATCACCGCGCTGGGGGTGGCCTTCCGGGACCGAGGCGACCTGGAGCGGGCCGTACAGGCATTCCTGCACGCCGAGGAGCTGGGCGACGGGTACGCGATGGAGTACCGGGCACGGATCCTGGCCGCCCAGGGGCAGCACGAGGAGGCCGACGCGCTGCGAGCACGGGCGGCAACGGCCGAGCGGATGCTCTGAGGCGTACGCGCGCGGCGAGCCGAATCCACCATCGACCTGCGCGAACCGGCCCGGCAGATGCTCAACTCGCCGACTGAAGCGCTCAGTCACAGGACCGGGGAATTCCCAGGGCCCCGGCGGCGCCGTGGTGAGCCAGGGCGGGACACGGACCTGCGCCCGTTCCCGGGGTGCGAAACGCGGCCCGGCGTCCGGTCGGGCGGGCGGCCGTCCGGCGCATTCGAATCGACCGACGGCGGGAGAATCCCCTTGTGCCCGCTACCGGTTGCACCCGATTGCCGTACCGTGACGGACGACGAAGTGGAGGACCCCCAGTGAGCGCCCAGCCCGAGCATCTTCCAGCCCCGCCGCCCGCCCCGGCCCCGCGCGCCGCCGCCCGGCTGCTGGCCCGCATCCGCGCCGAGCGCCCCGAGCGCACCGCCCGGTGGCTGCCGGCGTTCGAGCGGGACTGGGCCAAGGCACTGGAGGACTCCCGCCAGACCTACGACCTCTCCCCACTGCACGACGTCGTACGCACCTGGCAGGTCCGCCTGGACAGCGCACCCGCCGTCGACGCCTTCGTCGCCGCCGGCATGGACGACGAGGACGGCACCGACCTGGCCGACCTCCTCGGAACCCGCCCGTGAGCGACCCGGTCTGGCCCGCCCGCCTGTCCCCGAACGCCGGCAAAACGTTCGTCAACCTCCCCTCGCACGCCCAGCAGATGGTCGGCGACCTCCTCGACATCGCCTCCCGCACCCCCTGGGGCTGGCCCCAGTGGGACGCCACCGACCCCGAAGGCGAAGACGTGCGCTGCGCCTCCATCGGGCAGCTGAGCCTGGTCTACCTGGTCAACCGGATGGCCGGGCGCCTCCACGTCATCGACATCGTCTGGCTCGGCTGACCGTTCACCGAGACCCCAGGGAGTCCCAGAAGTCCGCCTCGGCTTGTTCGACCTGCTCGGCAGAGGTGAACCAGGGCGTCTCGAAATATTCCGCGAGGGAGTAGGGGTGCTGCGGATCGGTCAGTATCCGATGGATGAATTCCGCCGAGGAACAGTCGAAGCGCTCCCAGGGATCCCACTTGTCGCTACGAGTGAAGACCGGCCACTGGTCCGGGTCCGAAGGTTCCACGAGCCAGCAGAACGGGTGTCCGGCCGAAGTCGTGGCCCACTGGAGGAGCCGGACCGTGGGCCCGTCACAGGGAGCGGGGCTGGCAAACTCGGCGCGGTCCGCGACGATCAGATCAAGGGCCAGATGCCGTGCCGTGGAATCCGATGAGCCGTCGTGGGCCGAGGAAGTCGTCGCGCTGACCGGTTGGCGGGGGGACCGGCGGCCGCTCGACTGGAAGTCGGTGGAGCGGGGGCTCGGCGTTCGTCTTAGCCCGGCGTGCCGGGCCCGCCGTCGGCGCGATCGACCGCATGGCGGGCACGGGGCTCGTGCCGGGCCGGGGCGCCCGTTCGGGTCAGGTGGTGGCGCGGCGGGTGGTCCGCTTGGCGGGCGTGGTCGTCTTCTTGCCCGCCCCGGGTGCGGTCTTTCTGGCGGTGGTGGTCTTCTTGGCGGGGGCGGTCGTCTTCTTCGTCCCAGGGGCGGTGGCTGTCGTCCTCGCCGTGGTCGTGGCCTTCTTGGTGGCGGTCTTCTTGGCTGGTGCCGCCGGCGCGGCGGTGGCGGTGGGGCGCTTCGTGGAGGCCCTCCTCGCGACGGGGGAGCCGGCGGTGGCCTTGGGTGTGGTGAGGGAGCCCTTGGGGGCCTTGGCGACGGCGGGTCCTGCCTTGGGGAGCTTCTTCGCGCCGGAGACCAGGTCCTTGAAGCCCTGGCCGGGGCGGAACCTGGGCACGGTGGTCTTCTTGACCCTGACGCGCTCGCCGGTCTGGGGGTTGCGGGCGTAGCGGCCGGCGCGCTCGACCATCTCCAGCGTGCCGAACCCGGTGACCTGCACCCGCTCCCCGGCCACCACCGCGCGGACCATGACGTCGAGCACCGCGTCCACGGCGTCCTCGGCGGCGTTGCGGCTGCCGAGTTGCCCGGCCACCGCCTCCACGAGCTGCCCCTTGTTCATGACGACGACTCCAAAACCGAATTCGATGGGGTTTTTGTGCTATTTCATCCCCAACATAGGGGCCGGTCGGGCATTCCGCCCGCCGGCGCGGGCCGCACACCACGCAACCTCCCCGCCACGCCGTCCCGGTGAGCGCCCTGCGCCCCTCACCTCGGCCGCCCACAGGCCGCACGCGAGCCCCGACCTCGGACCCGGCCCTGCACGTGGCGGGCCCACCCAGCACCCCCGGGGCCGCCAACTGCCCTGGCTGCTCCGCGTCCGGCCGCGCCCCGAGCCTTCACGCCGGGCCCTGCCCTCGGTGCCGGCCCGGACCAGCCCGCCCCGGCCGGTCCCGCTGCGCCTGCTCGGGGCGCGGCCCGGATCAGTCGGGTGTCAGTGCCCGGTCAGGCCGCCGGGCCATCCTGAGAGCACGTCAGGGAACGCGAGGGTCCCTGGCTGGGAGAGGTGCCCGGAGCGGTTCATCGGGTGCCTGGCCGGCAACGGCCGAGCAGGGCCCTTCGGGGCCCGCGCAGGTTCGAATCCTGCCCTCTCCGCCCCTCTCCGGCCGGTGGACCAAGCCGCCCCCGGACGTGGCGTCCCGCCCGACTCGGCCGCGTTCCCGACCTCTGGCCGGGCCGAAGACGCGGACCGTCGCGGCCGCCACCCACCACCGGGTGGCCGACGCTGCGCACACCGGCCCGCCGCACACTGGCCCATCGCACGCCGCCCCCGCGCCCTGCATCCGGCCGCCGACCCTGACCGCCCCGCCACCGGCCCCCGACCACCCCGGCGCGACAGGAGCCGCCGGGAGCCGGCCCACCGATCAGCGGGACCTGCGGATCGTCACCGCCCGTCCCTGACCTGGCTGTTGACCATGCGCCCGCGCCCTGGTGGGCGTCAGATCGGCGCTCCCGGGGCGCCTTGCCGGGTCGAACCCGAGGCGCACCAGCCGGAACCCCGCCCCCGGCTGCGCGTCGCCCCGGCGGGACACCGCGGCCTCCCAGCCGGCCACGCTGACCGTGCCGCCGAATACGGTCAGCAGCTCCTGGCGCTGGTCGTGCAGCGCCGTGTAGCTGTCCCGCTCGTTCTGCGCGCTCTCCCACCACGAACCCAGCAGGATCTTCCCGAGCCGCCGGTCCGAGAAGATGCTGAACCCCCGGTAGCCGGCCTGACCGGAGAGCAGCCCGACGGATTCCGCCTTCAGCCCCTCCAGCGCCTTGTCGGCCAGCGCCGGATCACCGGTCAGATAGATGGTGCGGACGTACATGGCTGCGCCTCCGTCCCGGTCCGCCGCGGAACGGGCATCCCGCACCCGCCCCGCCCACCTTCTTCTTCGCCTCAATGAAGCGGGAGTTGATGCACGGAGCGCGCTGGGCCAGCCAGCAACAGGCGAGGCTGGATGTGTTCCGCTGGATCTCCTTCTACAACCTCCGCCGACGCCACTCCACGCTCGGCTACCTCAGCCCGATCCAGTTCGAACAGCAGACAGCGGCGTCCCGTAGGATCACCCTCGCCGCATGAAACTCCGGTGTTCACGTCCCGGGGGAAGGCTCAGTCACCACTGGACCCCGCCCCGCGACCACTGTGACGGCGTCCAGCTCGCATTCCCCACGTACGGCCGGTTACAAACTCACTCCGTGACGCCGCGGTCTGCGAGTACTCCCAACCGATTGACCCGAAGGATCTTCCTCGGCCGTCGGTGACTCCGGAAACTCCCGCCGACACGGCAGGGTCAGCCCGGGACAGCTCGACCGAGCCCACCGGCGAAAATGCGTCGTCTCCGCGCCGGACGGGACAGCATCATGATGCCCATGCACATCAAGGCCTGCCGACAAGAAGATCTGGATGCGCTGGAAGAGCGCCTGCCCTCCTCGAGCGCCATCTCCTACCACGCTCAGCGGTTCGCCCGACAGCTCGCGGGAACCAGCACGTTCCTGGTGGCCTGGCTGGACGCCGCCCGGCTGGCCGGAACCTGCGAGGTCCGTTGGGATGGATGCGCGGCACCAGAAGTGCGGGCCGTCATAGCGGGCTGCCCGGAGATCAACGGTTTGCACGTCGTCGATGCGCTGCAGTCCCGCGGGACAGGCAGCGCCCTGATCCGCCACGCCGAACAGCTTGCTGCCGAACGAGGCGCACGCCTGATCGGATTGGGAGTCGACGATCACGGGAATCCGCGAGCCGCAGCACTCTACGCCCGCTTGGGGTACCGGCCCACCGTCCGTTACCTGGATCGCTACTTCTACACCGATGACACAGGCGCCGAACACCAAGTCGCAGACCCCGCCGTCTTCCTGGTCAAGGAGCTCGATCCCGACCCCCAGACATGACCAGCAACGCCCCGCCATCCACACAGCTGTGCCGCGGTCTGTTCGGTGCCGACGGCGGGGAGGAGGTCGAGCGGGCCGCAGGCCTCGCCCCGCCTGCGGGCGTCGGCGACGAAGACGGCGTGGACCCGGCCGACGTCGAGCAGGTGCTCGCGCCCGCGCCGGACGGCGAACTGCTCCGCGCCCGGCGCCGGGGCGGCCGGGGGCCCGCTGCGCTGCGCCCTTCCCACCGGGGCCCCAGGACGCCCCCGACCGCGCTGCGTCCGGTCCGGTCCGGTCGTCCGGTCCGGTTCGTCGCGGGCCGGGTGCCGGGAGCGGGCGGGCAGCCGGCTGCCGCGGTTCCCGAGCCCCTGCCGGCCTACGGCCGGTCGAGGAGCTCGACGTCGAACTCCTCGAGTGTCTGCACCTGCACGCCCGACGCCTCCGCCGCCTTCGAGCGGAGCCGCGCCTGCGCTCCCCGGGTGGCCTCCAGCGCCGCCCGGTCGCGGAAGATCGCGCCGACGCTCCCGGTTCCGCGCGTCCGGTCGATCAGCAGTGCGCCGCCGACGAACCCGTCCAGTGACTCCAGCCCGGGCAGCGCGGTCGCCTCGAACGCCTCCACCAGCCGGTCGACCGCCGCCGGGTCGAACCCGAGGCGTACCAGCCGGAACCCCGCCCCCGGCTGCGCGTCGCCCCGGCGGGACACTGCGGCCTCCCAGCTGGCCACGCTGATCGTGCCGCCGAATACGGTCAGCAGCTCCTGGCGCTGGTCGTGCAGCGCCGTGTAGCTGTCCCGCTCGTTCTGCGCGCTCTCCCACCACGAACCCAGCAGGATCTTTCCGAGCCGCCGGTCCGAGAAGATGCTGAACCCCCGGTAGCCGGCCTGACCGGAGAGCAGTCCGACGGATTCCGCCTTCAGCCCCTCCAGCGCCTTGTCGGCCAGCGCCGGATCACCGGTCAGGTAGATGGTGCGGACGTACATGGCTGCGCCTCCGTCCCGGTCCGCCGCGGAACGGGCATCCCGCACCCGCCCCGCCCACCTTCCATCGCACGCCCGACTCGACCCCCGGTCAAACGCTGGGCGTCACGTGGTCGGGGATGTCTGCGGCGTCGGGAGTCCGCCGGCCGCCAGAGTTCGGTCACCGCCCCATCGTCCCGGCCGCCCTGCGCTGCTCTCGGCCGCTCCCCGGCCCGGCGTCCAGGGCCCGCGCCGGACCGAGCAGCAGGTCACGGCGCGTGCCCGCAGGGAGCGGCTTCCATCCGGCGGGGGTGTGGACGTCGGAGTCCTCCGCGCCGAGCGCGGTGATCTTCTTCATGCCCTGCGCAACGAGGACGCCGTTCCCGGGCCACCGGGGAAGCCATCGTCTGGCCGGGGACCGCGCCGGGCGAGGTGTGGGCCGCGCACCTGGCGCGGGAGCGGCTCGTGCGGGACATCCCGAGGCGGTAACGCCGGGGTCGCGGGGCTTCCCGGCACCACGACGGGGCACTGGGACGGTGTCTGTCCGGTCGGGTCCGGGGCAGGGACGAGTAGGCCCGGGAGCCGTAAGCGGTCATCCCATCCGTACGGCCTCACTCCCTGCGGCGGCCGCGAACGGGACGGGCACGGCGCTGTGGGCGGCCACGCCGTTCTCCCCGGGGAGGGCCTCGTCCGCCGTGGTGGCGAGGTGCCGGCGGGCGGTGGTCCACCGGTTGACATCCTCCCCGTCCTTGAACACCGCGGGGTCCCGCTCTGAACCAGGTCTCAGGACCGGTCAGGATTCGAGAAGCCCTGGTGGCTGTGCACCTCCTAGCGTCTTGGTCATGGCAACCACCACCTCCACCACAGCCCACACATCCCTCGTGTCCGTCACCGTCGAGGTGGCCGGCCTTGAGGCTGCCCGCCGCTTCTACAGCGACTTCGGCGTGGACACGTACATACGCCTGCGGGCGTCCGAGGCGCACTCGAACGGATTCCGCGGCTTCACTCTGGCGCTCACGGTGTCCGGGCCGGGCACCGTTGATGGCTTCGTCGGCGCCGCAGTGGCCGCCGGCGCCACGGTGCTGAAGCCTGCCGCGAAGTCGCTGTGGGGCTACGGTGGCGTCGTCCAGGCACCGGACGGGACGATCTGGAAGATCGCGACCTCGGCGAAGAAGGACACGGGCCCCGCCACCCGCGAGATCGACGAGGTCGTCCTGCTGCTCGGAGTCGAGGACGTGAAGGCCACCAAGCAGTCCTACGTCGGCCGTGGCCTGACCGTGGCCAAGAGCTTCGGTGGCAAGTACACCGAGTTCGCCCCTGGACAGTCCGGCCCCGTCAAGCTGGCGCTGTACAAGCGCCGTGCCCTTGCCAAGGACCTCGGTGTCCCCGCCGACGGCGCCGGCTCGCACCGCATCGTCCTCGGCAGCACCGCCGGCACCTTCACCGACCCTGACGGGTTCGCCTGGGAGGCTGCCCCGACGCCGTCCTGACTCCCCGGCCCCCGCCGGTGCCGGTGTGCGGCGCCTGGTGGACGCTGTCCGGGCCGGTGCTTCCGTCGGTCGGCCGCGGCGCGGCGCGGCGGGGAGCCGGGGAGTGTCGGCGACGTTCCGGTCGACGGTGCCGGCACGCCGTCCTGACCGGCGCTGCCGGGTGGCTGCGCCGCAGGCGGGTCTCCTCCCCGGCCGGGAACGCTGGTGGGGTGCTAGAAATCCCTGGTGGACGTTCCCCCCGAGCCCTCGACCCTGCGTGTCTTCGTGGCGTTGGCTCCGCCCGACGACGCCAAGGACGAGCTGGCCCGGGTCCTGCAGCCCGCTTACACCAGGTACCCGCGGCTGCGGTGGAACCGGATCGAGGACTGGCACATCACTCTGGCCTTCCTCGGTGAGCTGCCCTCCACGGCAGTGCCGTTGCTGCGGTCGGTGCTGGCCGGCCGGGCGGCGTCGCACCCCGCTCTGCAGCTGGGGCTGCGTGGGGGCGGCCACTTCGACGAGCGACTGCTGTGGAGCGGGATCGACGGGGACCTGGAGGGACTGCACCTGCTCGCCGCCGACGTCCGGGACCTGGCCAGGTCCTGCGGGATCGAGTTCAACAACCGCCCGCTGCGCCCCCATCTGACCCTGGCGCGGTCCCGTCGCGACGATTCCACCAGCGTGCCGCAGGCCGCGGCCGGGCTCTCCGGGTTCGTGGGCCGACCGTGGCGCACCGAGCGTCTCCACCTGGTCGGCAGCAACATCGGCCGCGGCCCTGGGCCGATCCGTTACCGCGACATCGAGGCGTGGCGATTCGGCGCCGCGGGCCGGGCCGGGGGCAACGGCGCTCCCGCCGAGCCGTAGCCGACAGGCGGGCGCCTCCTCGCGCGGGGGCTGTCGGCCGGTCTGATGCGGTACGGTCCCGTCTGCACTGAGAAGCACCGGCCCGTCCCGCGAGCAGTACGGGGCGGACCGTTCTCGTTCGCGGCGCGGGGCGGCGTCGCCGGTCGGGCTGTGCGTCAGACCAGCCGCTCCCAGGCCCGGCCGTAGCGGCGGCGGTAGAGGCGGGTCACGGTGAGGCGGTACTCGTCGGGGAAGTAGGCGGCGGTGAGCAGGGCGATGGTGCCGGCGCTCAGGCCGTCCCCCGACGCTGTCGGTCGTGATCACGCCGAGCTCGCCGGCGAACGCGTACAGGACGTACTCGGGGGAGTCGGGCTGGGTGAGCATCAGGTCCACGGGGACTCCCTCGGGTCCCCCATCCCTTCCGCGCGCTCGGGGCCGATCGGACAGGACGCCGCGTGAACCTCTTCACGCCGGCAGTCCGGCGACCGCGGACACGACGCCGCACCCTCGCAGGCGAGGCTCCCGGGTGGGTGGGAGGCCCGGGTACTACTCGGCACCGCGGGCGATCTGCTCCAGGTACGCCACACCCGGCGGCCGGTCCGACCCGGCCGTGCCGGGCGTGTACCCGTGCCCGCCGCCGGTGATGTGCCGGCTGTCGCCGTTGGTGGGCAGGCACCGATGGACGGCGAGAGCCACGGACGGACACGCTCCTGCGGTCGGTACTGCCCGCGCCAGGTGTTGCGGAACCCACCGACGGCGGCAGCCGGCCGCGCACACCCGCGCCAGATCCACGTGCACCCGACGCGCGAGGGGGAGGCCCCGGAGCGGTCATGGACCGATTCTCCGGGACCCCCCACCACGATCAGGCGTTGCCGGTGCCGGCCGACGACGTGCCGTGGGTGTACCAGGCGCTCCAGTTCCCGTTCTGGTCACGGTCGCGGGACCATGTGCGGTTGTCGCTGCCGCGTGCGGTGATGGTGAAGGCGCCGCCGAGGGTCTGGCGGGTTATCTCGACCTTGCTCGTGAAATAGCCGCCCATGGAGGTCCAGGCGCTCAGCTTGCCGGAGCTGCCGATCGTCCAGCGCGTCCACACGGCGTGGTCGGTTCCGATCACGAAGATCTCGCTGGTGCCGTCCCGGAAGCCGAAGTAGGTCCCGCCCTCACCGTAGGCACCGCCGCACAGGAAGGTGCCGCCGAACTGCTTGTTGCCGCAGTGCGCGGGGGTGGCGGGGACACCGATGTCACCTGCCGACGCGGGAGCCGCGCTCAGCCCGATTCCGGCGAGGACGGCGGCGGCCGTGACGGCGGCCTTGATCTTGTTCATGTCTGCTCCTGACTGGTCGGGACCGGGCCTCGTCAGCCGCCCGGGGCACCCGGGCCGCAGCCCGTCCGGCGCCCGCCCGGCGGGCCCTCACCGGTACCAACGGGAGCAGCAACCAAGCGAGTTCATCGATCGCCCGTCCACCGGTCGACGAACGCCCCATCGCTTCGGACCGCGAAGGCACGTCAGGGAGCGCGAGCGCGGCTCCCGGCACTGGGAGAGGTGCCCGGAGCGGTTCACCGGGCGCCTGGCCCGTGATGGCCGAGCAGGTCCCCCTGGGGCCCGCGCAGGTTCGAATCCTGCCCTCCGTCCCACCGCGCCGGGCCGTGCACGCCGACCCGGTACGTCGCGGCACGGCCTCCTGCGCAGGCTCCGCCCGATCGCCCCCGCCGGCGCCGGGCGGATCCCCGGCCGGTCCGGGGTTCAGCGCGGACCGGCAGGCTCCGACACGGCGAACTTACGCTCGGCAGGCTCCGGCACGCTGAACTCACGCTCGGCTGTCGTCGTCACCCACATCGGAAGCTGCGCCACCGCTATGGCCGGAGAGGCGGGGAAGTCCGGGCGGATCGCCCCCTTCGGGAAGAACGCCATCCGGCACCGTCGGCACAACCAGGCCGCCTGCCAGACCCGGTGGCACCGTTCCCAGACCGCGCGCCGCCTCCGGGCCGCGTCCTCGGCCACCTTGACCCGCCGCCGTTTCGTCGCCAGCTGCACGACCAGCCCGGCCAGCGCCAAGGGCACGGTGAGGATCAGCGGGCCGAGGAGGTAGCCCATGCGGTAGGACGCGTTGGCGTCCCGCAGGTCGGGGAGGCTGTCGGCCATGTTCTTCAGCCCGAGGACGGTGATCACGGCCGCCGCGGCGTAGAGCGCGATGGCGGGCTTGGCGCGCTCGACCGCCGCCGGCGCCGGTGGCGGTGGCGGCAGGAGCAGGCCGTGCTCCGGTGCCGCGAGCGGGTGGCCGGTGTCGGTCAAGGCGTGCGGCACGCTCACGGTCTGGTCGCACTCGGCGCATCGGGGGCATACAGCGTTCATCGGCCGGTACTGCTCCCGGTTCTGAGGTCGCACTCGCAGGTGGTGCGTGGACGGCGTGACAGCGCATTAGAGCACACGTGTCCGATCGTCCGTCACATGATTTCGCGGGAGAGCCCATCCTCTCCAGTACCGCACCCGTCCGGACCGGTCCGCCCTGCGCGCCCCGGCCCGGGCAGGACCCGCACGCACCATCCGCACCGCCGCCGGCTCGGCCGCCGTGTCACCTGCCGCGGCCGGGACGGGACGGACCTTCTCGATCGGCACCGCCTCACACCGCGAGCCGCCCCCCGCCGGAGCACCGCGCGCCCACGGGGTGGTCGGGGCTGTCGAGCCACGCGTGCTGGCCGGCGGCGTCGACGGTGAGGCCGAACCGGGTGAAGCCGGGCCGGCCCTGGGCGTCCCACCAGCGCCAGGCGGCCTCGACCTCGCCCCACAGCGACCGCGGGCCGGCCTGCACGACCTCGTACGTGCTGCGGTCCGGCTCCCAGTCGGCGCTCGCCCAGGACCGGGTGTCGGTGGAGTCGTAGAGCCACAGCGTGTAGGTGCCGTCCTCGTACCGCTCGCTGCGCCAGAACACGTGGGGGACCCGCAGGCCGATCGCGAACTGCTCGACCCAGCCGCCGGTGAGCGCCGGCGACAGCGCCGTGGTGGAACGGCGGCCGTCGGCCGGCCACGGCCGGCCCTTCAGATAGGCGTCGAACGGCGGCCGCACGCCACGCTGGGAGCGCATGCGCATGAACGCGGAGGACCGGGTGAAGCGGCCCTGCGCGACACCGCCCGGGGCGACGGTGAGGCGGGCGACGGCCTCGCCGCCGAACTCGGTGCCCCCACGGCACGACGATCAGCCCACCCGGCGCGGTCTGCGCCACCCACGCGGCCGGAACGTCCGTCACGGAGAACGTCACGACGATCCGGTCGTACGGCGCCCGGTCCGGGTACCCGGCCGCGCCGTCCCCGGCCACGCAGTGCGGGTGCAGGCCCCGGGCCGCGAGGCGCTCCTGGGCGGCCGCGGCGAGGCGCGGATCCACCTCGACGGTCACCACCCGCTCGCCGCCGAGCCGCCAGGCCGGCAGGCCGGCGTTCCAGCCGGCGCCCGTCCCGACGTCCAGCACGCGCATCCCGTCGGCCACGTCCAGGTCCGCGAGCATCCCGCCCGCCCGTGCTGCGCCGTGCGCCTCTCCCGCCCGGACCGCAGGCCGCCGCCCTGTCCCCGCGGCCGCGGGTCGCGGGGCCTGCTTCCCGTGTCGCGCTGCGATGGGCGTGCGGGTGTTCAGTGCGGAGTGGGGATTGGGGTGTTCGGGAGTGGGGTGGCGTGGCAGGGGTTGCTCGGTGTTCCGCAGGTGGGTTGGGGTCCGGGGTCCGGGTGGACGATGGTGCAGTTGCAGCCGGGGGCAGGGTCGTTGCTGGTCGGCCGCGGCCCTGGGGTGTTCGCCGCGTGTGTGGGCGCGGGACGGCTGCGGGTGGTGGTGGGCGACGGTGTGTCGGTCTTCGCTGCGGTGGGGGCGGGAATGAGCGATGGTGACGGGGAGTCGGAGGGTGCCGGTGTCGGCGAGGGTGTGGGGGACGCGGAGGGCGTGGGCGAATCGGCGGGTGCCGAGGTGGGCGATCGAGTGACGGCCGGTGTGGCGGTGGGCTGCCCGGCCAGGCCCGAGACGGCCACCGCCGTCACGGCAGCCACTACGGTCGCGGCGACTGCGGCGCCGGCCAGGAGGCGGGAGAACCGCGGGGGACGGGCGGAGACGGCCGGCTCCGCCGCGCCACCGGCTGCTACTGCCGGGTCCCGTCGATCGTCCGTCGGGGCGGTTTCGCCGGCGTCTTTCACGTGCGTCCTTCCAGGTCGGGGCCGTCATCGTCGCAGGGAGTGCCGAGGACTTCCGAGGCGGGGCGGGTGGCCGGAACCCGGGACAGCGGCGACTACCAGCCAGTAGCCTGCTGCTGGCGACCGACGGGAGACAGGCGATGACCGGGACCGGCAGCGGGGCCGAGGCGTTCTTCGAGCAGCTCTCGCAGGAGCGGTTCGCCCCCACCGGGTACGCCCGGGGGCCGTGGGACGTGGACAGCCAGCACGCCGGGCCGCCCGCCGCCCTGCTGGGCCGGGCGGTGCTGCTGCGCCCGGGCGCCCGGGAGGACCTGCGGGTGGCCCGGATGACCTTCGAGATCCTGCGGCCGGTGCCGCTGCGGCC
The DNA here is from genome assembly GCF_041434935.1 of Kitasatospora sp. NBC_00374. Lineage (NCBI taxonomy): Bacteria > Bacillati > Actinomycetota > Actinomycetes > Kitasatosporales > Streptomycetaceae > Kitasatospora > Kitasatospora sp. NBC_00374. The sequence goes on from NZ_CP107964.1 coordinate 8,800,314, forward strand.
GCTGACGGTGGCCACCCGGGTCCTGCGGGCGGGGCGCAGCGTGGAGCTGGTGGGGGTCTCGCTGGCGGTGGACGGCGGTACGGAGGTCATGCGGGCGACCGCGCTGAGCATCCGTACGGCGCCCGGCTCGGTGCCCGGGGTCGCGCCGGAGCCCGTGGTGGCGCCGCCCGGCCGCTCCCGGCCGCAGCCGTTCTTCGCGGTGCCCTGGGAGCAGGGCTACCACACCGCCATGGAGTTCCGGTTCGCGGCCGGATCCTTCCTGGAGCGGGGGCCGGCCGCCTGCTGGCTGCGGATGCGGGTTCCTCTGGTGGCCGGGGAGAAGACCGACCCGCTGGAGCGGGTGCTGGTGGCGGCGGATTCCATCAACGGGGTCAGCAACGAACTCGACTTCACCTCGCACCTGTTCGTCAACCCGGACCTGACGGTGAACCTGCACCGCCATCCTGTCGGCGACTGGGTCTGCATCGACGCCCGGACCGCCGTCGCCCCGGACGGGATCGGCACGGCGGAGGCCGGGCTCCACGACGAGCGGGGCCCGATCGGCCGCGCCTCGCAGAGCCTGTTCGTCGCCGCCCGCGGCTGACGGCACCCGAGCCCGGACGGGTCCGCCGGGCACCCCTTCGTCAGGAAGAAGCCGATGCCGCGTCAGTTCGAGATCGAGGAGTCCATCCTGGTCGACGCCGCTCCCCAGACGCTCTACCGGCTGGTGGCGGACCTGCGGGCGATGGGGCGGTGGAGCCCGGAGTGCCGCCGGGTCTGGCTGGCCGGCCCGGCCGCCCGGCCCGGCACCCGGTTCGTCGGGTTCAACCGGCGGGGCCTGTTCGTGTGGTTCACCACGGGCCGGGTGACGGTGGCCGCGCCGGGCGCCGAGTTCACCTTCGACGTGGACGTGCTCGGCCTGCCGATCGCGCGCTGGCGGTACCGCTTCGAGCCCGAGGGCGCCGGCACCCGGGTCACCGAGTCCTGGCAGGACCTGCGCACCGGCCGCGGCGCCCGCGCCGCCGAACTGCTGGGCCTGGTCTTCGCCGGCACCGGCCCCGCGCGCCGGATCGAGGTCAACCGCGCAGGCATCCGCACCACCCTGGCCCGGCTGGCCACAGCCGCGGCGGGTGCCCCGGCCGCCTGACCCCGGCTGATGCCCCTGCCGGTCCGGGGACCTGACACCTTGATGCGGTGACCGAGGAAGCTCTCCTCCAAGGTCGACCCCGGATGCAGCAGCCGCACCCGGTCGTTCAGCGCCTGCTGCGCCACACGCGCGATTTCGGTCTCGCTGTGAAGACGCACCTTCAGCATGGCGACCTTCAGACAGGCCGTCGCCACACCCCCCAAGGTCGTCAGCGGTGAATGATGTGCGTTGGCCGGGGTAGCCCGGGCCTGATGAGCGCGCATGGCTGGACGGTGGCGCCGACGCGGCAGTTGTAGATCGTGATAGGGCTGGTGCTGGTCGGCGCAGGTGAAAACGTCTGCGGCGCGCGGCGGGAGCTTGAAATCCGTCAGGCCGCCCCCGGTCGCCGCGAGGGGCGCCGTCCAACCGAGCTCGCGGCCCCCGAAGCCCCCGCCGGTGCGGCCGACAGTGCGCCGGGCAAGGATGCCCCGACACAATGGGAGCCTTACGAGTAGCCGCACGATAGGGCTTGGGACGTGCTGGCCTGGCGGTTCGGCTCGGGGTGGATCAGCAGGCCGTCGCGCGGACGAGGTCGAGTTCCGTGCTCGGCCTTCTGCGGGTCGGGCGCTTGGCGCTGCGGTCGGAGACCAGGGCGCCGATTGCGGCGATGACCTCAGGCAGGTCGTCGCGCTCGCCGGTCCAGCGTTGCAGCGACCGCCACTGCTTGATCTCTGCGTTGGCGTGCTCGACCATGATCCGCCGTTGGGATTGGCGGCGGCGCGTGTGGTCGTAGAAGTTGCGCTCGGACGGCCCGGCGTCCGCCGCTGGTTTCTTCGGCGGGGCGCTGACCTGGCCGGGGAAGTCGCGGGCCAGGCCGGCATAGCCGGAGTCGACTTCGGCCTTCACCTTCGGGTGCAGCCGCAGCTGCTCCTCGATGCCCTCGGTGCGTACTGCGGTGGCATCGTGCATACGGCCCGGGCGGATCGCCCCGAGCCACAGCTCCCGCCCCTGCTCGTCGCTGATCATCGTGGCCTTCTCGGTGTTCTGCCTCTTCTTGCCCGACACGAACGCCTTACGGCCCAGCCGCCCCGCCTTCGGGCGGCGTACCTGCACCTCGGTACCGTCGATCCGCAGCGTGATCCCCTCGGCCTGGGCATAGGCGAACACGTCCGCGAGGGTCCTGAGCCTGATCCCGGGCCGATCCGGCACCGCGAAGCCGCGAGCGGCCAGCAGCGGGCGCATCTCTCCGACCGCCCGGTCGATCGTGGAGGGCGAGACTCCGAACAGCACCGCGAGCACCCTGTGCGACAGCGCCCAGCGCAGCACCACCAAGGTCACCAGGACCCGGTCCACGAAGACCAACTGGTGATCCAGCCCGGCCCCGGCCGCCCGCAGTCGACCATGGCCACGCCGTTTGGCAAGCTCGGAGTCTCGGGCGGCGGTCCACGGCCCGGCCAACTCGGTGATCAGCGCACCCAGGTGTTCCTTCGAGATCCCGCACAGGGCAGAATCAGAACAGGCCGCGCGGGCCCAGCTTGACTTCACACGCCAGATGATCCCGCGCGGCTCTTCGCCCTCCGGCACCAGGGCCGCTGCCGGAGCCTGGCCACCGATACCCCGATCATTCAGGCCCGGGCCGGTGCGCCCATTCCTGGCCGAGGATGCTGAAGACGTCGGAGTCACGCCAGCCGTCCCGGATCCGCGCGGTGTGCCGGTGCCGGCCCTCGTGGGTCATGCCGAGCTTGCCCAGCACCCGGGCCGATGCGACGTTGCGAGGATCGCAGGTCGCATAGATCCGGTGCAGTCCTATCAGCCCAAACCCTGTGCCGAGTAGTTCCCCGCCGATGGCTGTGCCCACGCCTCGACCCCACACCCGAGGATGGACGAGATAGGAGATCTCGCCCTGACGGTGGGCCAGGCTACGAACCTTCAACTCGCCGATACCGACGAGTTCACCGTCGAGGCAGGCCGCATACACGAATCTCGCCCGCGGGGACTGCAACCGGGCATCCACCGCGCTTTGGACGAAGTCCCGCGTCTGTTCCTCGGTGTTCGGCCCCCACGCCTGGTAGCGGCAAGCCTCCGGCAGGCTGGCGAAGGCATGTACAGCGTGGCAGTCACCGACAACAAGCTCGCGCATAGTCACCGAGGTTTTCATCACGAGCCGATCCTGCCAGGCCAGCACCGCCACAAACCAGCGCTCAAGTCGCGGGGCTCCCGCACGATCAAGATCGCGTCACTATCGTGCGGCTACTCGTTAGAGTGAGTGGCAATCAGTCCGCCGCAGCCGCCGCCATGGCGGGCATCGGAGAACTGCTGTCGTGCATCGGGCCGACCTGTGGGGACACGGTCGACTGGAGTGCGGTGGAGCAGGTCTACGGGAGTTCCTTCCCCGCCGACTATCGGGCTTTTGTCGCCAAATTCGGCAGCGGCTCGATCGAGCAGATGGTCGGCATCCAAATCCCCGCCGTCACCTCGGACGAGCAGCATGGGAACACGGTTTCGCGGCTCTCCGAGGAAGCGCTCGCGGATGAGGCGGTGAACCGGTGGGGTCCCGCGGATGAGGGGCAGCACCGACTCGAGGAACTGCTCATCTGGGGATGGACAGCCGCAGCCGACACCCTCTGCTGGATCACGACTGATCCGGACCCAGACCGATGGCGGGTCGCGGTGTACTCACGTGGGAATCTTGAGTGGTCGGTGTATCGCTGTGGGATGGCCGAGTTCCTGCTCAAGCTGCTGCGCAACGAGTGGCCGAAGTGGCCGATCAGTGACGACTCGCTCCAGGACATGGCGGACCCGCGCTTCCTGCACAACACGGACGAGGCGGCGGCCTGGGCATCGGGGAACGACCCCTGGGAGTAGCCGGACGTTGGCCGTGAGGGCGTTGGGCCGAGCCGGGAACTGTTCGCCGCCGGGGAACTGGGTTGCAGATCCCCGCGGGGCGCTCCGGCTGCGCCCCGCGTGCCCGCTCCGGCCGTCCCACCGGCTGCAGAGAAGTATCTGACCCAGGGCCCGTGCCCGCCGCTGCTCGAAGGCGCGCCATGGTTCGCCGCCGCTCCTCACCCTGCCGGCCCCCGTCCGCCCGGCCGCTCCTGTGGGACGTGCTGCCCGCTGTGGGCCCGGGATCAGTGGGGTGTCAGCGGCTGGTCAGCGCGGCGGGGCATGCTGAGAGCGCGTCAGGGAGCTGGAACCACGGCTCCCCGGTGTTGGGAGAGGTGCCCGGAGCGGTTCATCGGGTGCCTGGCCAGTGATGGCCGAGCAGGGTCCCCTCGGGAGCCCGCGCAGGTTCGAATCCTGCCCTCTCCGCCCCGCAACCCGACCCATGCCTTCATCTCACGGCTCGGGCCCGGTGCCACTGCCGCCAGGCGCATCCTTAGGCTGGGACGGCCGTGTGCTGCGCCCCTGGCCGACTGTCGGGCCCCCAGACCAGCGTCGGCGTGGTGCGATTCGAGGACGAGGTTCTGCACCGTGCGGGCGCTGGGCGGTGCGCCGTCGCGGGTGCGGCAGACGCTGACGAGGGAAAGCTCGGGTGGATCTCACGGGCCCTGCCGGGACGCACCCACAACCTGACCGCGGCCCGCGCCCACCGCATCGTGAAGACCTGCGTCAGGCTCCGCATCTCCGCCCTGGTCCGTCCTCGCCTTGGCCCGGCGCCGCCTCGACGTTCTCTGGGCCCTCATACGGACCACCGCACGTTCACCGTCGAGCCGCACCCCGGAGCGCTCTCGCAGCGGGTGACACACTCACGCACCGTCACGCATTCCCTTGAAAAACCCGATTGGGAATCACTGAACCCGGCCCGGGCTCGGGGCCCGCGTGCCCCCGGGCCCGTCGGCCCCCCTGTGCGGCCCCGGCCCCGAAGCAGGAGCAGGAGCAGGCGCGACAATGGACTTGATCGACTGTCGGTCGGCTGCCCTATGATGCGCCGGTGTCGGCAGCCCGGCAGGTGGCCGGGGCAACAGGGGGCGGGCTGATCGAGCGTGGTCTCGACGCCCGGCCGACACGGGACCGGGGCGATCCACACCCGGGCGATCCCAGCTCGTCCTGCGCTCACGACTCGTTCAAGGGATCGGACTCCGATGACCAGCCGTACACCGCTCGACCGTCCGCGCACCGCCGCGGCCGTCGCCGGCACCGCCGTCGCGCTCCTCGCCGTGCTGCCGGTCACCCCGGCCTCCGCGGCGGGCGGCGGCTTCACCGGGCCGTCGTCCACCACCGTCGTCAACGCGAACTCCGGGAAGTGCCTGGAGATCGCCGACTGGCGTACCGACAACGGGGCCCCCGCCCGGCAGTGGGAGTGCACCGGCGGCGCCCACCAGCTCTGGGATTTCAAGCAGGCACACGGCATCACGATGCTGGTCAACCGGAACTCCAAGAAGTGCCTGGAGATCGCCGACTGGCGCAGGGACGACGGCGCACCCGCCCGCCAGTGGGAGTGCACCGAGGGCTGGAACCAGGGCTGGCTGTACGTGGGCCAGATCGGGCCTCGCAAGGAGCTCGGGCTGTCCAACCTCAACTCGGCGTCACTGCTGGAGATCGCCGACTGGCGTACCGACAACGGGGCCCCCGCCCGGCAGTGGAGCGGCGGCACCGCAGGGGTCGTCGCCGCCAACAAGGCGTGGATCACGGCCATCAAGCCGCTCTGACAGTGATCACGAACCCGGGGTGTTGAGCTCCGGCTGCTCCTGGCCGCCGGGGTGGCGACCGCCCTCGCTCCGCTGCTCCGGCTGCCGGTCCTGGTTGCCGAGGCCCTGGTGCGCAGGGTGGCGGCCGGGCAGGCTACTTTGCTCGGGTGAGTCTCCTAGGGACTGTTCTGAATTCAGATCATGATTGCGCCGGTTCGTGCTCCTCGGTGGTGTGGTGGCTGGTAGAACGAGTCCATGACGCGCGGCGATCTGACGGACAGTGAGTGGGAGCTGGTTGAGCCGTTCCTGCCGATGGCGGCGACGGGGCCGATCCCGGACCTGCGGCGGCAGTTCGACGCGATCATGTGGCGGTTCCGGGTGGGCAGTCCCTGGCGGGATGTCCCCGAGCGGTACGGCAACTGGTCGACGATCTACGGCCAGTTCGGCACCTGGGCGCGCACGGGAGTCTTCCAGACGCTGATGGAGGGGATGATCGCCGAGGCCGCCGCGCGCGGCCAGGTCGACTTGTCACTGGTCAGCGTGGACTCCACCGTCTCTCGTGCGCACCATCACGCCGCCGGGATGGTCGTGGACGCCGAGTTGCTGGAGGAGCTGGAGAAAGCCGTCGCGGAGGAAAAGGGGCTGTTGCGAAGGGACGAACCGGAGCGATAGCGGGCCGGGGCGACGACACCGACGAGGCGGAGGAATCCCGGCGGGAGGCGAAGCGCCAACTACGCCGACGCCACCGGGCCCGGCTCAAGGCGGCCGCGCTGGGGCGATCGCGCGGCGGGCTGACCACGAAGACCCACCTGGCTGCCGAGCGGCGCTGCCGCCCACTGTCCCTCGTACTCACCCCGGGCCAGAGCGCGGACAACCCGCGGTTCACCGCCGTCATGGACAAGATCAAGGTACGCGGCCCGATCGGCCGGCCCCGAACGCGCCCCGACGCGGTGGCCGCCGATAAGGCCTACTCCGCTCGCACCACCCGGGCCTACCTGCGCCGACGCCAGATCAAGGCAGTCATCCCGGAGAAGGACGACCAGGCCGCCAACCGCAAGAAGAGAGGCCGAGGCGGCGGACGGCCCGTCAGCCACGACGCCGATCTGTACCGCGATCGCAACACCGTCGAACGAGCCATCAACAAGATCAAGGACTGGCGGGGCCTCGCCACCCGCTACGACAAGACGCCCGCCAGCTTCGAAGCAGGTCTCCACCTGCGCGGCTCCATCATTTGGCTCCGCAGCCTGAAGCCCACACCATGATCTGAATTCAGAACAGTCCCTAGATGATGTGGCCGAGCGCGACAGCTGGCGATGCTGGGTGTGTGACGAGCCGGTCGACCCCGACAAGTCGGTGAACGACCCGCGGGGGCCCAGCGTCGACAGCCGGACCGCCGACCGGAAGGCCAAGGTCGCCGAGCGGCTCGCGCACCGCGGGTGCAACTCCCGCAAGGGCGCGGTCAAGGTGGTCATCGCCTGGCCGGACCGCCTGTACGTGGTCGAACCCGCGCCGCTGATCACCGTTGCCGCCAGGCTGGAACGCAAGGGGGCCGCGAGATGGTGGGCCGTTGTCCGACCAGGCAGGACGCCCAGGAGGCGGCGGACTGGCTGGTGGACCGGTTCTCCCGACTGGTACCGGGGCTGCAGGTGACCGCCGACATCGAGGCGGGCGGCGGCCAGTTCCTCGTCATCCTGGCCACCGGCCGCCGCTGACCGGGGATCACCAGCGCACACTCACGTCGAGCCGAACCGTCGGCCCACATCGACCTGTCCTGGCACGAGCCGACCCACATCGCCAACACCCCCGACCGCATCACCCCCGCCATCCACGACCGCACACCCGCCTGCTGCTCCTGTTGGCCGTCAAAGCCCGTCCGGGCTCCTTCCCATCACCGGTGCGGTCCTGTTGGTCGGCTGCTCGGGTTCGGGTTCATCCGGTCCGGGTGCGGGGGTGGGTGGTGTGGCCGGGCAGGGGGCCGTGGACGGTGCAGTGCTCGCAGTCGCAGGTGGTGAGGGAGTTGGCCGGGCAGTGGGCGGTGGGCCAGATCCGGGAGATGCACGGACCGGGGTCTACCGGAGTGTCGTCGTCGGGCCAGGGTGCGCCGGCACCAGCCGCACCGGACGGTGGCGGGCACACCGGCTCGGCGGAGCTTGCGGGCCGCGGGTGCCCGCTGTGGCGGCGGCGAGGGCCTGCTGCTCCCGGCCGCCGCCGTGGGCCCGCCGCCGTCCCGGTCGGGTGCCGGCGCCGGGTGGTGGCGCGAGCTCCGGCTGCTGTTGCAGGTCGCAGGGCGTTGGGTGCCGGTTAGTGGCCGCTCCCGGGGGTGGTCGCCGGCCCGCGGCGGCGCACCCCGCCCCCGTGCCCGCCATCGAGCAGGCCGGACGGGAGCGGGGCGCGACGGAGCTGGAGCTGCACGCCCAGGTCCAGGCGCTGGGCTTCTACGAGCGGCTCGGCTACAGCGCCGAGGGCCCCGAGTACCCCGACGCGGGCATCCCGCACACCGGACGATGACGCGGGCGCTGTAGCCCTGTCCGCCCATGCCGCAGCCGCTCCGTTGTGTGCGGGGCAGGGGCTGGGTAGGGTCGCGCCGGGGCGGGGCCCGCTCGGTTGTGACCATGCTTCGGCCGGCGCGACACTTACAGCCTGCTTATGGATCCATTACCAGCATGAGGGATCGTCAGCCACCAGCGTCAGCGGGGACGACGGTCCAGCCAGGTTGGTGAGCGTGAGTCAGATGAGCAGCGGGGAGTTCAGGATCGACCTCCAGGAGGTCGAGGCGGCCGCGAGGAAGATCCGGAGCCTGGTCGCGGAACTCGAACCGCACACCGCCGAGGTGGAGGCCGCGGTGCAGGGGGTCTCCCGGGCCGAGTACGGCACCGAGTCGGTGGGTGCGGCCCTGCTGGGCGGCGGGTCCGGGGTCGGCGGCCTGGTCGAGCACCAGAAGCAGGCCGTCGAGGGCATCCGCCGGTACCTCCAGAACTCCGCCGCGATGGCGGACAACCTGCTACTGATGTGCCGCCACTACCGCGAGGCCGACGACGGCCATGCCGCCGAGCTGCTGGGCATCCTCGGCGAGGCCGGCGGGCAGGCGGCCGGCGGGCAGGCCCCAGGTGTTCAGACGCCAGGTGTTCAGACGCCAGGTGTTCAGGCCCTGCCGCTCGCGAGGCCCGCGCCGCCGGTGCGGGGGAATCCGGCGGTCTAGCCCGGTCCGGTCGCCGACCGGCAAGGCCTGCGCCTGCCTGCACCGGCCGGTAGCTGTGTGCCTGCCTGCCTTGTGCCTGCTTGTACCTCCACGACCGGACGTCCCGGTTCGCCCCAGAAAGTGACCAGTCATGATCGAGCTGCCTGCCGACCTGGCCGAGGTGCTCAAGACCGTCCAGAGCAGCCCCAACGGGTCGGGCATCGCCTTCCCGAACGCCGACGAGGGCCGACTCGCCGAACTCGCCACGGCCTGGGAGGCGTGGAACACCGCGGCCGACCCCCGGGTGCGGAGCATCGTGGCGAGCGCGCAGCAGGCGATGGCCCACATGTCCGGGGCGGCCGCCGACACCTTCCAGCAGTACCTGGAGAAGTACGCCGGCCACGACAACGCCCACGCCGTCACCACGCTGGAGACCGGACTGACCATGGCCCGGTGCCTGCGCGGCGCGTCGGACACCGTCACCCAGGCGAAGACGGCGATGGTGCAGCAGCTCAGGTCCACCAAGGAGTACCTGGACGCCGGCCTGCCCGGCGCCCTGCCCGAGGTCGCGGCCCAGTCCGAGGGCGTCCGGAAGACCGCCGACTCGTGCAAGGAGTTCGCCGGACAGGTCGGCGCCGACGTCGACTCGATGCTCCGTCAGAGCGCGGGCCAGGTCGAGCGTATGACGGGTGCCGGCAAGGTCTGCCTGCTCGGCGGGGTGGGCACGGCCTACTCGGCGACGGCTGCCGCCGGCGTGGACAGCCCGGCTGACGGCGCCGCGGGCGGGGCCTCGGCCGTCGCGGCCCGGCCGGTGCTCGCCGGGCTGGGCGGCCCCGGCACACTGCGGTCCGAGTTCGCCTCGGCGGAGGTGCCGGGGGCTGCCGCCTGCCGTCCGGGGGCCGGCGCCCCGCCCGGCCTGAACCTGGCGGGCTTCACCGGCGCCGACGCGGGTACCGGCGCGCAGGGCGGGCCGTCCTCCGGCGGTGTCGGCGACCCGGCTGCTGCGGCGGGCTCGTCCTCGGGATCGCTCGGTGCGGCCGGTGCGGCCGGTGCGCTCGGTGCGGGGGGCGGGTCGGCGGGCCGGGCGCGGGCGGGGTCCATGCCCTCCTTCGCAGGCGCGGGCCTCGGTACGCAGTCCGTTACGGCGGCGGGGGCCGCAGGGGCGGCGGGCCGGGCGGGAACGGTCGGGCAGGCCGCACCCGGCATGACACGGCAGACGCCGGCCTCCGGTACGGCCGGTACCGGCACGAGGGCGGGCGCTGCCGCAGGAGCGAGCGCCGCCGGGCGGGGGCCCGGCATGGGCGGCATGCACGGCATGGGCCATGGCGGGGGCAAGAAGGGATCACGCGGCAGGCGCAGGGCAGGCCTCGTCGTCGAGCAGGCGCCGGAGCAGGACGAAGCACTCGCCGACTCCGGGGTGCACGGCCAGGCCACCGAGGCCCAGCTCGGCGACGGGCAGACGCAGCGGGCGCGCCAGCGCTGGCTGGACGATGCCCGGACCGTGACGGTCGAACAGCGCCGGGCGGGTGCCCCGCAGGCCGCGGCTGCGGGGGAGGAGCGCCCACCGGCACCCGCGGGCGATCTCCTCACCCAGCTGACCAGCGTGGTGCTGGGGCCCAAGGCCGGGAACGGGGGCCAGACGGGGACGGGGACGGTGACCGGCGTGGGCGGTGCGGGTGCGGGTGCCGGTGCTGGCGTCGGGCAGACGGAGGGCCGCCCGTCCGCAGAGGCCGCGTACCTGGAGCAGACCGGCGCGGCGGCCGCGCGCCGCCAGGGCGCGCCCGGCCAGGGCGCCTCGGGCATCGGAGCGGGGGCCCCGAACGGAGCGGACACCGGCGGGAAGCCCGCGCAGCTCCGGGAGGAGGGGGGCTATCAGGTGCCGAGCCCTCAGCTGCGCGCTGCCCTGGCGAAGCTGGCGGCCGCGGGGGAGCTCGACAAGCCCGCTCCCGCCAAGGCAGCCCCGAGGCCGTCCGTGCCGGAGGAGAGTCCCCGGCCGTGACCGGCCGCGGGGAGAACGTGTAACGCGTGCTGTCGGCCCGTCGGCCGCCGCGCGCAGCAATATCCGCTCGCCGGTCGCCCGACCGGCAGGCGGCACAAGGCGGGGAGAAGGCGTCATGGAAGATCTGTTTCGTACGAAGGTGCATGGACCAGGCGAGGTGCGGACACCAACGCCGGTTCCTGCGAAGGGGCTTGAGACGGCGACGAGGGCGACCGGTTCGCCGGACGGTGGGATGGCGACGGAGGTCGTGAGTCGGGCGGGTGTGGGGACCCTTTCGCATGGTGCGCCGGGTGATGGGATGGCGACCATGGTTGCCGGTTCGGCGGCGATGGGGACGGCTACTCTCGGGGCCGGTTCGGCGGCGATGGGGACGGCTACCCTCGCGGCCGGCTCGGCGGCTCCGGCAGCTTCGGCGGCGTCCGCTGCTGCTGCTGCTGCCGCCGCCGCTGCGAAGGCCAACGCCGGGACGGGTTTCGAGGTCACCCCCGAGCAGTACCAGGCGGCGGTCTCCCCGATGCTCGCCGCCACGGACCGGGTCTCCGCGGCGTACCTTGCCCTGGACAGCTACTTGACCAGCATGAACGCCACCCACCCCTGGGGCAACGACCACGCCGGGCACCAGTTCGCCGAGGGCGAGAAGGGCTACCTCGCGTACAGCGCCGGCACGCTGAAGGGCCTCAAGGGCCTCCCGGCCGCGCTGCACCGGATCGCGGACGGCCTGAAGCTGATGGCGCAGAACTACGAGACCGCCGAGCAGCGGGTCGTCGGCAGCCTCAACGGCCGTATGCAGGAGCTCGACACCTACCGCCCGATGAACCCGCTCACGGCGGCCGCGCTGCCGCAGGCACCCGTATCCGTGGCGCCGACCCTGCCCGCCCCCCACGTCGGCCCGATGGTGCACACCGGCGGGAGGCGCTGACCATGGCTACCGAGCTCCCTGAGCCCCTCCAGTGGGTTCTGCTGCTGCTGTCCGGCACCCGCTGGCCCGAGGCCGACGAGGACAGCCTGCGGGGTATGGCCGAACACTGGCGCACCATGGCCGAGACCCTCAATGAGGTCGAGGAGTCGGCCGACGCCGCCGTCAAGCGCGCGCTGACCGGTCAGGTCGGCGTGGCGGCCACCGGACTGTCCCAGTACTGGGACCGGTTCACCGTTGGCAAGGGCGAGGCCCAGCCCGGCGTCTTCCCCGGCCTGGCCAAGGCCTGCGAGGGCATGGGCGAGATGCTGGAGTCGATGGCCAACTCCGCCGAGACGGCGAAGATTCAGATCATCGCCCAGCTGGGCATTCTCGCGGTCGAGATCGCCACGGCCGAGGTGGAGGCGCCGTTCACCGCAGGCCTGTCGCTGGCTCAGATCCCGGTCATGGTCGGCATCAGCCGCACCGTCGTCCAGCAGATTCTGAAGAAGCTGGCCACGGAGGCGATGAAGTTCGCCGCCAAGCAGGCCATCCAGATGGCGGCCATCAACCTGCTCGCGCAGAGCATCCAGGTCCTGGAGGGGCACCGCAAGGGCCTCGACATGAAGGAGCTCGGCCAGAATGTGGTCGGCGGCGCCGTGGCGGGAGCCTCCGGCAACCTGCTGGGCAAGGGCATCGGCGCGGCCGGTTCCAAGCTGGGCGTAGGCAAGGCGCTGGGGACCGTCCCGGGCAAGATGGCGACCGGCGCGGCGGTCGGCGTGGGCGCGGACGTCGTCACCCAGGCCGTCACCACCGGGACGGTGGACAGCCACAGCCTGCTCGGCTCCGGTCTCAGTGGAGCCAGCGCCGCCGGCCTGCATGCTGCGGGCGCCGCGGTCAACGAGCACTTCAAGGCCCCCGTGACGGAGGTCCCACACGGCGGGGTCCCGGGTGCGGGGGGTCCGGAGACGGCCGCGGGGGCGCACGGGCCGGAGCAGCCGCCGTCGGCGGCCTCGGGCAACTCGGCCGGGGCGGAGGGCGGTGGGGGCACCGGTGGCAGCCGTGCGATGCCTGCGGCGTCCGAGCACGCGGCCGGGGCGGAGGTTCCCCCGTCGGCCGCGCACGGTGCACCGGCGGGCGGTACGCACGACGGCGTGCCCGGCCAGCACCCGGCGGCCGGCTCGGAGGCGAGCCCTGCCAGTGCGGGTGGTACGCACGGACCGGCGACGGAGCCGGTCGGCGGCGCGGCGCAGCACGCGGCCGACGGCAGCGGTGCCGCGCAGTCGCAGGGCCAGTCCCACCCGGCGGCTCCGCTGTCGGAGCACGGCGGTACGGGCGGCGGCTCGCCGACGTCCGCCGCCCACGGGAGTGAGGGTGGCACGCCCGCGCACGGTCCGTCTGCCCTCGCGGAGGGCGGCGCACCTTCCGCACATGGCGAGGCCTCGCCCGCCCACGGCGGTGGCACGCACACGCCGATGACGGAGGGGGCGCAGCCGGCGGCGGCCGGATCGCACGCGCCCGTGTCCGAGGGGACGCCTGCTCAGCACGTCGGCCCCGCTTCGACGCACGAGCCGGCGCCGGCTGCGGTCCCCCACGAGAGCTCCGTGGCGCCCGTGCCGAGCCACTCCTCCTCGCTGCCGCCGCTCCACGAGGCTGCGACGGTCGGCACGCCGGCAGCGCACGAGACGCCCGTCCCGGCGGGCGGCGGCCGCCTTGGCGCGGATCTGCCGCAGGTGCATGTGCCGGTGGAGACTGGGCCGGTACGTCCGGTGGCTGAGGTTGCTCCGCGGGTGCAGCATGTGGCGGATCTGCCGCAGGTGCATGTGCCGGTGGAGACTGGGCCGGTACGTCCGGTGGCTGAGGTTGCTCCGCGGGTGCAGCATGCGGCGGATCTGCCGCAGGTGCATCTGCCGCAGACGGAGGTCGCGGCCGTTGCTTCTCCGGAGGCGCCGGTCCGTCCGATCGGGTCCGGGGCCGACGAGATCCGGCTCGCGAGCCCGGCCGAGAGCCCGTCCTCCGGTGCCGGCCGGCCGGTGAGTGCCATGCCGGAGATTCACCCGACACCGGTCCTGCACAGCAGTGCTACCGCACCTGCCCCGGCTACGGCGGCCTCCTCGTCCGCACGTCCCACCGCGCAGCCGGGCCATCCGAGCGTTCATGTCCCGGCGGATTTCCGGACGGGCCCCGTCCGCCCGGGGCCGGCGCACGCCATGCCGGGCCGCGTCGAGTCGTCCCCCGCGCGGGTGGAGGGCAGTCCGGGGCGGCCGGACACCGGCCGGCAGGCCCGCCCCCTGCACGAGCATCCTGCCGGGCCGTCGCTCGTCTTCCCGTATCAGAAGTCCGCGCTGCAGAAGGTGCTCTACAAGGCGGAGAAGCTGCTGGTGCCCAGCACTCCCAACAGCTTGTCCGCGCTGCTTCCGGGCCTGCCGCACAACAGCCCCGGGGGGACGCACCTGCACCCGGTGACCGGCAAAGGGGCCGCCCAGCGCCCTCTCGAGGGCACCCATCTGAACAAGCGCACCAAGACGTTCAAGACCGACCTCGACCCGATCACCTTCAACGACCTTGCGTCGCCGGTCAGGAAGAACCTCCTGAAGGCGACCGAGGAGGCCATCAGGACCCTGCCGTCCTACAAGTTCGAGTCCACGGGACACGAACGGATCGAGTTGGTGGCGCGCCAGGACTACCGGACCGCCGACTACTGGAACGGACAGGACGCCCGCCGCGCGCAGCTCGACGAGATGGTGGCGGCCAACGCGGAGCGGCAGCCGGCCGGCCTGCCTCACGACGCCCTGGCCAACGTCGACAGGGTGCTCGGAGATGCCCACAACGCCATTTCCGGCGCCCGTGCCGTCCTTGCGGAGCACGACGGTTTCGTTCTGGGGGAGGGCCACTCCGCTTCGCGGACCTGGCCGTTCCTGAAGGACAACATGGCGGCTCTGCACGAGGCGGGTGTCAGCACCGTCTACCTGGAGGCGCTGCGCGGTGACAGCTTCCAGCCGCTCATGGAGGAGTTCCTGCGCTCCCCGCAGGACAAGGCGATGCCGCCGGAGCTCAAGTTGATGATCGAGCGGTACGACCGGAGCTGGAACTCGCTGGAGGGCAACGATCTGCACGCCATGGTGCAGGAGGCCAAGGTGCAGGGAGTACGGGTCCAGTTCGTGGACGGGCTTCCGACGACCGGTAACCCGCCGGGACCCTGGGGTTCCTTCCAGCGCGCGGGGCGTTTCAACACCTATGCGGCCGATGCCATCGCGGGGGATGTCGAACGGGCGGGGAAGTACGTGCTGGTCGTCGGTAAGGCGCACGTCCACCCGCACGACGTGCCGACGGCGCCGCTGCCCGACGGGATGGCCCCCACCACGCACGCGGCGCCCGGGCTCTCCCAGCTGCTGGATGTGCCGGGGCTGGAGCTGGGGCCGAGGCGGACCGCCGACGAGAGCGGTGGTCAGGGCGGGGATGCGATCGTCGCCGAGTCCGGCCCGGAGGTGCTGAGCCGCATCTTGTCGTAGGGCCATGCCCGGCGCCGGCTCCGGCGCCCGGCGAGGCCCCCCGCGGCCCGCACCCGCACCCGCACCGCACCCGCGCCTTCGCCCGCGCGTGGGCGTCGCACCGCCGGGCGCCCCGGGTCGCCGCCTGACAGCAGGCAGAGCGCCGTATCCCGTGCCGGGCCGCGGAGCCGGCGGCGGCCGGGTGGGACGGTGCGGGGGTCAGCCGGGCGTCAGCACCGGGTCAGGTGCCCGGGGCATCCTGAGGGCACGTCAGGGAACGCGAGATGGGTCCCGGACAGGGAGAGGTGCCCGGAGCGGTTCATCGGGTGCCTGGCCAGCGATGGCCGAGCAGGGTCCCCCTGGGGCCCGCGCAGGTTCGAATCCTGCCCTCTCCGCCCCTGCGCCGGGCCGCGCACACGGCGCCCGCACGGTCTGTCTCCCTCACCTGCAGCTCGGCCGCGCGTCCACGCCGGCCAGGGCGGGAGTGTGCCGTACGGTCGCAGCCGGGGACGGGACGTCCACGCTGATCCCGCCGCCGATCCCGGCCCGGCCGCACACCCCCGGCGGCCGGGCCCCACCACGCAGGCTCACGGACACGCGCCGCCCGGTCCCGAGGCGGCAATGACGGTGCTCGACGGCCTTCACGATGACCCGGCGGCAGCAGCCCGGCCTCGAAGCACCCCTGGTGCCGAGTCAGGTAGGTTCCGCCTGCCCGGCCTTTCGCCGACGCTCGATAGCCGGCTCGGCATGACCGGATGCCGCGGTCATCGGCACCACCACCCGGGCCGGCGGGTGGGGGACGGCGACACCGGGTGCCTCGTCAACGAGCACTCCCCGATCGGCGTACCGAAGGTCACCGCGACTCTCTACGGCCAGGGCTCCTACGGTCTGATCGAAGGGCAGCCGACCACCTGGATCTCCGCTCGGGCAGCTGATCCCCCAGCCGTCGAGCGCGTGAGCGAGCGCGCGCCGGCGCGTCGGGGTGCAGGCAGATTGGCGGACCGGTGCGGTGGACCTCGGGTGAATCACCTGGTCGTGGCCCGTGGGCCTCCCACCCGTAGCGCCCCGTGGCCGCCATCGTTGACCCGACGACGGGAGGAAGCGCAGATGACGCGACCGAGACAGGGCATTGTGGCGGCCGACAACGGCCCGGCCGTCTCGCCGCCGCCCGGGCTGGCGAACGGCCTGGCCGACGGCGAGGCGTCCCCGGCCATGCGCCGGATCGGGGCGGCCGTCCGGGCCGGGCGGACGGCGGAGGCCTGGCAGCTGGCCGAGCAGCTCCAGCACGAGCTGGCGGCAGAAGCCGGCCCCGAACACCCGGACGTGCTGCGGGTGCAGGAGGTCCGGGCCTACCTGGCGCACCGGTCGGGCGACCACCGGCTCGCGGCCCGGCTCTACCGGGAGACGGCGGCCGTGTGGTCCCTCACCGGGGCCCTCGCCTACTGGCACACGACCATCAACGCCCGTGTCTGCGAGGCGCTGGCCGCCCGGCAAGCCGCCGCCGGCCCGGCTCCGGGCACCGCCGTTGCGGCGTCCGCCGGCGTGCCGGCCGGCCATCTCCGCCGAGGCCCGGGCGCGGCCGCGCGCACGGCCGCCTCGGGCGCCCGGGCGCTCTCCGCCCCGGCGGCCCGGCGGAGTGCCGTGCTCGCCCTGGTGGTTGCCGCCGCGGTGGTCACCGGGGCCGAGCGGATCGCCCCCGAGCGCGGCCGGACCGAGCGGATCACCGCGTCCGAGCTCACCGCCGCGCCGGTCCTGCAGGCCCTGGAGCACGCGCCGGTACCGATGCCCGAGCCCGCTGCCACGCCGCTGGGTCAGGCCGCCGCTCCGATCCCCACCCCGCCGCCGGCCCCGGAACCGGAGCCGGAGCCGGAGCCGGAGCCGGACGATGCCCTGGAGCCCGAGTACCGGGGCGCCGATGTCGCGCCCGGCCCTCCGGCCGCACCTTCCCGTTCCAGGCCCGCACGCTCCTCCGGCCGCGCCTCCGGGCCCACCCGGCCCCGGGAACCGAAGCCGCCGCACTCCAAGCAGCCGCCCTTCGCGCCGGCGGACGTCTGCGCGCAGGGCGGCCGGTACGGCCTGCCCGGGAACCTGGTCGACATGTGCCGCAAGGCGTACGCGCGGTGACACGGGGCACGGGGCAGCCCCGTGCCCCGGGGCCGGGCGCACGAGTGGGCCCGGCACCGCCCGGGGAGGAGGGCCGGTGACCAGCCCGCTGGTGCCCGCCCGCACGAGACGCACACCTCACCGGTGGGCACCGCCCGTTGGCCGAGGCCGCTGGTCTCCGCTGTCCGTCGGGTGGATCAAGCCCGGGGCCGCCACGATCGTCACGGTCCGCTGCCCGGACGCCGGGCCTGGATCCCTTTCGACACCTGAAGACACCTCGAAGGAGGAGGTGCGAAGTGCAGGCCCCGTGGCGGCTTGGATCACGAGCGGGCCCGGGCGTGCCGCCGGACACCGACGCGGCCACCTGACCAGCGCCGCCCCGCGGTCCGGGCAGGACGGCGGGCCTGCTCCCTTGCGTACCTCGTCTCGCGGGCGCCCGGGGCGCCCGCGGCGGCGGGTGGTGGTTCGTCAGGCTGTGAGCTTGGCCTTGAACTGCGAGTAGTCGATGACGTTGTCGGCCGGCGGGGCCTGGACGGTGATGGGCTTGTCGAAGTCGCTGAAGACCATCTCGCCGGGCTCCTTGCCGTCGTGGGTGACCTTGACCAGGTAGGGCTTGCCGTCGGTGGCGACGTAGGCGGTGGTCTTCGCGCCGTCGTCGTCGGTGGTGACCACGGTGAAGGTCTTGACGCCGTTGACGGTGGCGGCGGCGCCCTTCACCGCGTCGGGGTCGGTCTCCTCGTCGTCGGTCATCGCCTTGACCAGGTCGCACATGGCGGCGAGCCCGGCGAGCTTGGGGTCGTCCTTGGCGCCGGTCAGGTAGCGGCCCTTGAAGAGTTCGGCGGCCATCGCGCCGGCCTGGGGGTTGGTTCCGCGGCCGCCGATGGCCTTCCAGAAGGCGGCGTCGGGCTTCATGTAGCTCACGCCGGCGGTGTGGATGATCTCGATCTCGCCCATGTCGGCGATGCCGACCTTGCCCTGGCAGTTGCCCTTGGTGTCGGTCGCCAGGTCGAGGGTCATCTTCTGGCCGTCCGTCACCAGGTTTCCGGCGACCTTGACCGAGGACAGTGAGGCCATCGCGTCGCGGGCCTGCTTCTCGATCTCGGCGGCGGTCAGCTTGCCGGTGTCCAGGTGCCCGGCCGCGCCCGCACTCGTGGAGGAGGCCGCCGCGGACGCGGTGGCGGCGGCCGGGGCCTTGTCCTGGCCGCACCCGCTCGCTCCCACGATCAGGGCCGAACAGGCGACGGCGGTGGCGACAAGACGCTTCGAGAGCATGGGTTTCCTTCTCCTCAACTGACGCGGGCAGGGGCCAGTATGGGGCCGAACGGGGTACCCCCGTCGGGAATATCCCGCCGGGTGGGAACTGGACGGGAACGGGCCGGCGGCCGGACCGGGCGGTGTCCCGGGCGGGCGATCCGCACTATCAGATGCTCGGCGTCGCGCGGCTCCAGGACCTCGCGCTCAGCGGATGAGCCGGTCCCGTCTCACGGTGAACTCCTCGCGTCCGTCCGGCGTCGCGACGCCGTGAGGCGAGGTGGACACGGTGACGACCTCGTCGTCCTGCGGCAGGACGGGGCCTTCGACGACCACGCAGGCGACGGTGACCTCCACCGGGTAGGCGGAGTGCGGGCCGAGCCCGCCCGGGGCCGCGAAGACCGGGGCCTTGTCGAACAGCGACCAGCGCCGTCCCGCCGCGTCCGCGAACCGGACCTCCACCACTCCGGGCCACGGCTCGTCGTCCACCCAACGGACCGCCTCGCACCGCAACTGGAACACGAACGCCCCCACATCGAACATGGTCAACAACCGGCGCCGGTATGCCGCGAGGCCGCAGCCGTCGACCTACGGGACAGCGCATTGGCCGGGACCGTGACGGACGGCATCTCGGAGAGTGCAGGGAGCAGGTCGCGACGTCCGCTCGTCGGCATCAGGACGTCTGCGGTTGCTGAAGTCCCTGGAGGAGGAGGGCGATCAGGCGTCGGGGGTCGTAGCGGGGATCGTTGTCGCGTCCGATGCAGAGGTTGCCGATGCCGCGCATCAGCTCGTAGGGCTGCGTGCCGGCCCTGATGTCACCGGCCTCGACCGCGGCGTCGAGCAGTTGGGCGCAGACGGGCAAGAGGCGGTCGAGGAAGTAGGCGTGCAGCGCGGCGAAGCGGTCGCTGTCGGACTGCAGGGCGTCGGCGAGTCCGTGCTTGGTGACCAGGAAGTCGACGAAGAGGTCGATCCACTGGCGTAGCGCGTCGAGCGGTGAGCCGGTGCTGGCCAGCAGGTTCGGGCCGGCCTCGGCGCATGCCTCGATCTGGTGGCGGTAGACGGCGGTGACGAGATCCGCCCGGGTCGGGAAGTGGCGGTAGATCGTGGCCATCCCGACGCCTGCCTGGGCTGCGATCTGGCGGATGGGCGCGTCGACGCCGGAGGCGACGAAGACCTCGGCGGCGGCGGTGAGCACCGTCTGCCGGTTGCGCTGGGCGTCGGCCCGCTTGCTTCGGGACGGCACCTCCCCTGCAGGGCTTTCGGTCATCACGTTCTCCTTCGACACCGCTTGACAAAACGGAGCATCGCTCCGGATATTAAGTGGAGCAACGTTCCGTTTCAGGATATCCGAAACGGGATGCCCTGACTGTCTTCTCCGCTCCCGGTCGCAGGGAGACCGGGAGCGGCAGGCACCACGAAAGGGAACCACCATCGTGAGCACATCCACCACCACCAGCGCCGACGCCTTGGGCTCGCCCGTCCCGGTCCTGTCATTCAGCCCCGTGGTCCTGCCCGTGCCCGGACGTCCCGTGGACCTCCAGGTGCGCGTCTCCGCACCCGCGACCGGGACCAGCCTCCCCGTCATCCTTCTCTCCCACGGCCACGGCCCCTCGAACAACCTCTCCTCGCTCAACGGCTATGCACCGCTCGCCGACTTCTGGGCGGCACACGGATTCGTCGTCGTCCAGCCCACTCACCTCACCTCAAGGACACTGAGCCACCTGGTCGCCGACGCCCCCGGCGCACCCGACTTCTGGCGCTCCCGCGCCGAGGACATGACGCACATTCTCGACCGGCTCGACGTCATCGAGCACACCGTGCCGCAGCTCGCCGGACGGATCGACCACACCAAGGTCGCCCTCGTCGGACACTCGCTCGGCGGCTTCACCGCCGCCCTCCTGCTGGGCGCCGGGCTCACCGACCCCGACACCGGGAACGTGGTGCACCTCGTCGAGCCCCGGATCAAGGCGGGCGTGCTGCTCGCCGCGCCCGGCAGGGGCGGCGACGCCCTCAACGGACCCATGGCCGAGCAGTGGCCGATCATCGGGGCCGTCGACTTCTCCACCATGACCGCACCCGCGCTGGTCGTCGCCGGCGACAAGGACGACCCCCTCCACTTCACGGACATGGGGCCGGACTGGCACGCCGACCCCTACACCCTCGCCCCCGGCCCCAAGACCCTGCTCACCCTGTTCGACGCGGAGCACGGACTCGGCGGGATCGCCGGATACGACGCCGCCGAGACAACCGACGAGAATCCCGAGCGAGTCGCCGCCCTCGCCCGGCTCACCGCGGCCTACCTCCACACCCAGCTCCACCCCGGCGCCCCCACGTGGCAGACCGCTTGCGAGGCACTGACGACCGGCCCCGACCCGGTAGGACGAGTCGAATCCAAGTAGCCCCCCGCCGCCACGTCCCGTATCGGACGGCCCGCGCCGTCGTCGTTCGGCTCGCCGCGTCCGGGTCGCGCAGGGGCCGCAGCCCCTCGCGCGGCACGAACGCGGTGAAGCCCGGGCCCGGGAGCCGTGAGCAAGAGAACGGCGCAGCAAAGTCCCCCTGCCGCGCAAGCCGGCAGGGGCGCACGGGGTCAGTCAGCGGGCTGGCACTCGACGACCGGTGTCCGGCTGGCCGGCCGGCGTGAAGTGCCTCGACACACAGGGTCCTCAGCCGAAATCGGCTGCCTCGGCGCTGCCCAGTCTCCTGCACTGTTCGAATCGCAGCCGACCGCAGACGCTGCTCGAACCGGTGAACAACTGCTGCTGGTACTCGTGAACAGAGCCATACTCGGAGGTCGGGGGTGGAGCGCGGCCAAGGGCCAAGCAGCGGACTCACGGAGCGGGGATGCGGGGCTGGCCGCCACCGACGGGCCGGGCCGGGCGGGGCGCCCGCGGTCACTCGCCCTGGCCGGCGCTTCCCATCGGGCCGATCCTCACCGGGGATCCGCTGCCGTCCGTGACGGGCAGTGAGCCGGCGCCCGGCCAGGGCAGGGTGACCGACTGGGTCTCATCAGGCGGGGTCACCACCAGGCCGGTGATCCGGACGCCGGAGCCGCCCGAGGTGTTGGCCGGGTAACTGATGCCGAAGTACGTCGACTTGCCGCTCCTCACGACGCCCGCGACGACCGGCTCGCCGGAGCGCTTCGCGGACAGCGTGCCCGCGGAGGTCTTCAGGTCGACGCCCGCGTACCCGGAGAGCGTGCAGTCCTTGCCGCTGTGGTTCTTCAACTCGACCACGACGGTGTTGTCGGCGTCGCCGGTGATGGTGCGGTCCGCGGCGGTGATGGTCAGGTCCGCGGTCCGGCACTTGGCGGTCTTCCCGGCCCCGGTGGAGCCGGCCGGTGCGGCGGTGGGCGGCGTGCTGCCCTTCCCTGGACCGCCCGAGGCCGGACCGCCCGAAGCCGGACCGCCGGAGGCCGGACCGCCGCTGGGGGAGGCGCCGGTGGACGCGGTCTGGGCCTGTGCGGTGCCCGTCTCGTCGTCCTGGCAGGCGGTGAGCGAGAGGGCGGCGGCGACGGCCAGGACGGCGAACGCGAGCTTGCTGACGCGCATGGTGTATTCCTCCGGGTGGTGCGGCGGGTGCCTGGTGCTTGGTGCGAGCGGGTTTCCGAAGACCAGGACCGCCCGCCCGGACGAACCGTTCCGCCCGGGCCGCCCCCAGAACAGTGCTGTGACATGTACGGCCGGAACCACCCGCGCCGCCGCCCTCCGTACCGTGCCGCACCCCGCCGCCGACCTGCCCGGACGCCGGACCACACCACCGCCGCGCACCGCCGTCGCCGTCGACCACCGCCGGGACAGACCCGTGACCCGGACCACCTTGACCACAACCGCGACAAACGCAGGCTCAGGCCTGCGACATCGCCTCTGTGACTGATGTGACGGGTGAGCAGGGCGCGGATCCGGCAGCGGAGCGACCGGAGCGGGACTTGAGGCCGCCGCGGCGGGCGCCACCTGGGCACGCGGATCCGTGTGTCAGTGCTGGTCGGGATGATGGACCCATGACCGACGCTGCCCCACTGGCCACCCCCAGCGCCTACGCCGACGCCGTCGCCACCGCCGTCCAGGCGGCCGCGGCCTACTACGCCGACGGATCCACGCCGCTGGGCGACGACGAGTACGACGCCCTGGTGCGCGGCATCGAGGCGTACGAGGCCGCGCACCCGGACGAGGTGCTCCCGGACTCGCCCACCGGCAAGGTCGCCGGCGGCGCCGCCACCGGCGACGTCCCGCACAGCGTGCCGATGCTCAGCCTGGACAACGTCTTCTCCGCCGACGAACTCGCCGCCTGGGCCGCCGGCTTGGAGCGCCGCCTCGGCCGTCCGGTCGACGGCTGGTGCGTGGAGCCCAAGCTCGACGGCCTGGCCGTCGCCGCCCGCTACCGCGCCGGCTCCCTGGTCCAGGTCCTCACCCGTGGCGACGGTCTCGCGGGCGAGGACATCACCCACTCCGCCGACGCCGTCCTCGGCCTGCCCGCGCGGCTGACCGAGCCCCTCGACCTGGAGCTGCGCGGCGAGGTCCTGCTCACCCAGGACCAGTTCGACCACGCCAACGAGGTCCGCACCGCACACGGCGCCACGCCCTTCGCCCACCCGCGCAGCGGCGCGGCCGGGACGCTCCGGGCCAAGGACCGCCCCTACCGGGTCGAACTCACGTTCTTCGCCTACGGTGCCATCGGCCTCGACGACCTCGGCCACACCGCCCTGCTCGGCCGCCTCGCCGAGCTCGGCGCCAACACCGCCGCCACCACGGAGGCCCACCCGCAACGCTGCGCGACCGTGGAGGAGGTCCAGCAGCGCGTCGAGGAGGTCGCCGCACTGAGGTCAGCGCTGCCGTTCGGCATCGACGGCGTCGTGATCAAGGCGGACACCGCCACCGACCAGCAGCAGGCCGGGTCCGGTTCCCGGGCGCCGCGGTGGGCGGTCGCGCGGAAGCTGGCAGCCGAGCACAAGGTCACCCGGCTGCTGGGCGTCGAGTGGAACGTCGGGCGGACCGGCATCATCGCGCCCCGGGCCGTCCTGGAGCCCGTGGTCATCGACGGCGTCACGATCACCTACGCCACGCTCCACAACCCGGCCGACATCACCCGCCGCGGGCTCCTCCTCGGCGACCAGGTCTTCGTCTACCGCGCCGGCGACGTGATCCCACGGGTGGAAGCGCCGCTCGTCGACCAGCGCACCGGCGCGGAGCAGCCGATCGCCTTCCCCGAGGCCTGCCCGCGCTGCGGGGACCCCATCGACACCTCCGAGCAGCGCTGGCGCTGCTCGCGCGGCCGCGGCTGCCAGGCGGTCGCGTCCATCCGCTACGCGGTCGGCCGCGACCAGCTCGACATCGAGGGCCTCGGCGGCACCCGAGCCGTGCAGCTGGTCGACGCCGGCCTGGTCGAGGACGTCGCCGACCTGTTCGCCCTCACCCGCGACCAGCTCCTCGCGCTGGAGCGGATGGGCGACACCAGCACCGACAACCTCCTCGCCGCCATCGAAACCGCGCGCAACGCCCCGCTGAACCGGGTGTTCTGCGCGCTCGGTGTCCGCGGCACCGGCCGCACGATGTCCCGCCGGATCGCCGCCCACTTCGGCTCCATGGCCGCCATCCGCGCCGCCGACGCCGAAGCCCTCGCCGAGGTCGACGGCATCGGCGTGGAGAAGGCCAAGGTGATCGTCGCGGAGCTGGCCGACCTGGCCCCGGTCCTGGACAAGCTCATCGCCCAGAACGTCGGCACCGCCGTCACCGAGCCCACCGCTCCCTCGAACGCCGGCCCGCAGGAGGACGGTCCCCAGGGGCCGCTCACCGGACAGAGCGTGGTCGTCACCGGCAGCATGGCCGGCAGCCCGCTGGACGGCCTGTCCCGCAACGAGGTCAACGAACTGATCGAGCGCGCCGGCGGCAAGGCATCCTCCTCCGTGTCGAAGAAGACCACCCTGCTCGTGGCGGGCGAGAAGGCCGGCTCCAAGCGCACCAAGGCCGAGGAGCTCGGAATCCGCATCGTCTCGCCGGCGGAGTTCGCCGCCACCGTCGCCGACCACCTCGCCTGATCGTCACAGCCCACCAGCGGCAGTGCCCGAGACCGGCTGCGACGGGCCCCGGGGGGCACCCGCCTCGGAACCTTGGCCTCGCCCTGCCCCGGCCGCCGCCGGGGCAGGGCGGCCCGACCACCGGCCTGGCCGCCTCTCGGGGACCTGACCGGCGCAGCAGCGGGTGTCGGGCACCGCGATGACCACGCCGGTCCGGACAGGGTGGCTGACGTTGGGGCTGGTGACGGTTCCGGTCGACTTCCGCGTCGTCCTGCGGTTAGGGCCTGTTCCTGGACCACGTCTGATCAGTGGGCGGAATTGACGGGCCCCTCTGCCCATGGCGGGGGAGGCGGGAGCGTGCCTCGGCGGTGCAGAGGGGGCCCTCCCGCCGAAGGCTGGGGCGCGTCGACCGCCCGAAACAGGCGACCCCGCTGCCGCACGGACGGAGTAGCCCCGCCGAGCGGCCGAGCGGCCGGAACGCCGGGGTCCGGCTGTGGCGGCAGCCGGGCCATGGGGCAGGATGGCAGTCCGTTCGGAATGCGTACGTCCGCTCCAACGCGGCAGCGCACAACACGACCTGACAGGCGACAAGGTGACGACACAGCACGTACGGCGGCCGGCGGCGGCCCGTTCCCTCGCCCTCCACACTGCGGGGGCGGGACGGTGACCCGGGACCTGGTCCTGCACGACTGGGTGGTGGCCGGCATCGCGCTGGCCTCCGGCTGTGTGGCGGGCCTGGTGCTGCGGGCTCTGATGAAGTGGCTGGGCAAGCACGCGACCAGGACCAAGTGGAGCGGGGACGACATCATCGTCGACGCGCTGCGCACCATCGTCCCCTGGGCGGCCGTGATCGCCGGGGCCGCGGTGGCCGCTTCGGCCCTGCCGCTCACCGCGCGGATCGGGGGGCTGGTCGACCAGTCGCTGACGGCCGTGCTCATCGTCATCGCGACGCTCAGCGCGGCCCGGGTGGTGGCCGGGCTGGTGCAGTCGGTGGCCGCGTCCCGGACGGGCGTCGCGGCGTCCGCGACCATCTTCGTCAACATCACCCGCATCGTGGTGCTGTCGATGGGCGTTCTCGTGGCCCTGGAGACCCTCGGGGTGTCCATCGCCCCGCTGGTCACCGCCCTCGGGGTGGGCGGTCTCGCGGTCGCGCTGGCGTTGCAGGACACCCTCGCCAACCTCTTCGCGGGTGTGCACATCCTCGCCTCGAAGACGGTCCAGCCGGGTGACTACATCCGGCTCACCAGCGGGGAGGAGGGGTACGTCGTCGACATCAACTGGCGCAACAGCGTGGTGCGCAACCTGTCGAACAACCTGGTGATCATCCCCAACGGCCGCCTGGCGCGGACGAACATGACGAACTACTCCCAGCCCGAGCAGAAGCTGTCGATCCTGGTCCAGGTCGGGGTCGGCTACGACAGCGACCTGGAGCACGTGGAGAGGGTCACCCTCGACGTCGTCGACAGCGTGATGGCCGACATCAGCGGTGGTGTGCCCGACCACGAGGCCGCCGTCCGTTTCCACACCTTCGCGGACTCCAGGATCAACTTCACGGTGATCCTGGGCGTCGGCGAGTTCAGCGACCAGTACCGGATCAAGCACGAGTTCATCAAGCGCCTGCACCAGCGGTACCGGACGGAGGGCATCTCGATCCCCGCGCCCACGCGTACGGTCTCGCTGCAGCAGGACGGGGCGGGCGCACCGTCGTCCCTCCCGCCGGTGCTGCACCAGTGGGAAGCGTCGTCCGAGGTGCTGGCGGACCAGCGGCGGTAGCCGGCGCGGGGGCTAGCCAGGGGTCAGCAGGACTGGGCTCCGCGCAGGCCACGCCAGACGGTGGCGGAGGTGGCCTGCCGGGGTGCGGCCGAGATATTCGATCTCGCAGTCGAGGTCGGGCCGGACGAACAGGACACCGCTCGGCAGCTGCTCAAGACGGCGGCGGCGCTGCAGACAGGACAGCCCGGCCCGGTGAGGTCCTGGTCGCCGTCGGCGAGCACGTCGAACAGCACCAGGGTGACGGGAACGGTGTGCATCGCGGCGCGGGTCGCCTGCGGCCGGCGCAGCGACAGCCACTGCTGGAGGCGGTGAAAGGACGGGCGGCCGGTGGCGGGATCGAGTGCGATGATCTCCCCGCCGAGGACCAGCCGACGGCCCTTCAGCAGCCGGGTGAGGAC
The DNA here is from genome assembly GCF_041434935.1 of Kitasatospora sp. NBC_00374. Lineage (NCBI taxonomy): Bacteria > Bacillati > Actinomycetota > Actinomycetes > Kitasatosporales > Streptomycetaceae > Kitasatospora > Kitasatospora sp. NBC_00374. The sequence continues at coordinate 8,827,145 of NZ_CP107964.1, forward strand.
CTCCAACTCCGGATACTGCCTGGCGACCTCCCGGCGGTTGCGGGTCACCAGCCGCCACCCGCCCCGCCCGTCCAGACCCACCGCGATCCGCACCCCGTCCCACTTCACCTCGAACGCCCACCCCGACGGGTCCGCCGGCAACGACGTGACCGGCGTGGCGAGCATCGCCTCCGGGACACCGGGCCCGGCCCACTGCTGGCGGTGTTCAGGCGGCGATGGGGAGGTCTGCCCAGTGGGCCGCGCCGCGGGGAAGGGCGCGTTCGCCGTGCGCGATCGCCAGCAGGGCGATGATGGGGGCGCCGCGGCCGTGCTCTTCCGGATCGCGGCCGGCGGCTCGGGCGCGGTCTTCGGGGGCGGGGCCGCCGTCGTCGACCTCGACATGCAGGGCGCCGGACTCCGTGCGTTGCTCGAGGTGGAGGGTGACGGGGGGCAGGGCGTGTTCGACGGCGTTGGTGACGAGTTCGGACACGACGATCAGGACCACGTCGGCCGTGTCGATGTCGGCGCCCAACGCGTCGAGGACGGTGCGGGCGATGCGGCGCGCCGTGCCGGCGGACTCGGGGTGGTGCGGCAGGTTCCAGGCACAGGCCACCTCGCCGGTGCAGGTCGCCGGAAGGACGCCGGGCGTGGCATACGACGCGGGTTCGGCGGCTGTTCGGTCGGTGGCGGTGGCGGCGTACATGGGGGTCTCCTCGGCGGGGGCGCCGGCGCCGCCGGTGTGGCGGCGCCGGGCTGCCCTGACTTAGGCCGGTGGGTGGTCAGGCTGCCTTGAGCTGCGCGGCGATCCGCACCACGCGCTGGGCCTGGTGACGGGCGGCGGCGCGGGTGGTCTCGTCCACCGGCTTCGTGCCCTGGCCGTCCACGTGCGAGGTGCCGTAGGGGTTGCCGTCGGCGAACTTGACCGGGTCCGTGAAGCCGGGGGCGACCACGATGCCGCCGAAGTGGTGGACGCTGGTGTAGAGCGCCTGGAGCGTCGTCTCCTGGCCGGCGTGGGGGGTCGCGGACGAGGTGAAGCCGCTGTAGACCTTGTCGGCCAGCTTCCCCTCCGCCCACAGTCCGCCGAGGGTGTCGATGAACTGCTTGAGCTGCGAGGAGAGGTTGCCGAAACGGGTGGCGGATCCGAACAGTACGGCGTCGGCCCAGTCGATGTCTTCAGCTGTCGCCTCGGGGATTTCCAGGGTGGCGGCGTGGTTGGCCGCCCAGGCCGGGTTGGCCTCGATGGCCGCCTGCGGGGCCAGCTCGGCGGCCTTCACCAGGCGGACCTCGGCGCCCGCCTTCTCACCGGCGTCGCGCAGTTCCTTGGCGATCTCGGTGATGGTGCCGGTCGAGGAGTAGTAGACGATCGAAAGCTTGACGGGGGTGGCCACGGCGATGGCTCCGTTCGTTTCTGGGGATTCTGAATCGGACTGGGAATAGACGACTGGTCGGCTATTCCAAAATAGACGACCGGTCGTCTAGCGTCAAGCGGACGCTGCGCTTCCGGTGGGAGCGACGGGGCCCGTCAGGCGGCGACGAGCCCCGTTCGTGGGGCTCAGGTGGTGGCGGCGGCCCTGCCCGGGTCGTTGGGGTGGGACTCCAGGGGCGTCACCACCGAGGTCATCCACGGCCAGAGCGGCAGCGTACCGAGCACCTCCCCGTACAGCTCGCCCTCGTCGGCGGCCCGCCACAGGCCGATGCTGCGCAGTTCACCCACCGGGCGCCACAGCCTGACGAGGTGGCCGGCCGCTGCCAGCTCCCTGGCCCTGGCGGATTCGTCGGCGCGGCGACGGTCCACCTCGGCAGGGTCGGTGCCCTCGGGAACGGTGGTGGTGAGCTCGACCAGGAACTCCTTCATGGCGGTTTCTCCTTCTCTCTGCGGGGCTCTCGTCCCCTCGCGACGACGCACGGCTGCGGGCGCAGGCCCTGCGCGCTGACGGTGCACACAGGCCTTTGAAATTACCCGACCGGTCGTCTACTTTGACATGGACGGCCGCCTGGCTACCAGTCGGGCCCTCCTCGTCCCCTTGAAGAAGGTCAGGTCACCATGAGCACGCAGGTACAGAAGGTCGCGGTCGTGACGGGCGCGTCCCAGGGCATCGGAGCCGGGATCGTCACCGCCTACCGCAAGCTGGGCTACGGCGTCGTCGCCACCTCGCGCCACATCGCCGCGTCGGACGACCCCGGCGTCGTCACGATCCAGGGCGACATCGCCGACCGCACGACCGCGGAGCGCGTCATCGCCGCCGGCGTCGAGCGGTTCGGCCGTATCGACACGCTGGTCAACAATGCGGGGATCTTCGTCGCGAAGCCCTTCACCGACTACACCGAGGACGACTACGCCGCGGTGCTCGGCGTGAACCTGGCCGGCTTCTTCCGCATCACCCAGCTCGCGGTGGAGCGCATGCTCGAGCAGGGCGGCGGTCACGTCGTGCAGATCACGAGCACACTCGCCGACCAGGCCAGCTCCAGCGTGACCTCCGTACTCGCCTCTCTGACCAAAGGGGGGCTGCAGTCCGCGACCAGGGCGCTGGCCATCGAGTACGCCGGCCGCGGCATCCGCAGCAACGCCGTGGCGCTGGGCGTCATCAGGACACCCATGCACCCCGAGGAGAACCGTGCGGCTCTCGCGGCGCTGCATCCGCTCGGCCGCATGGGCGAGGTGAGCGACATCGTCGACGCGGTCGTCTACCTCGAGAACGCCCCGTTCGTCACGGGCGAGATCCTCCACGTCGACGGCGGCCAGAGCGCCGGGCACTGATCGCTCCCGGACCAAGTCCGTCCCCATCTCGCAAGGAGAAGAAGGCACTCCATGACTTCGCCACTCAACGCTCTCGCCGTGGACAACCCGGTTCTGGCCGCGCCGATGGCCGGCGGCCCCAGCACCCCCGCACTGGTCGTCGCGGCGGCCCGGGCGAACGGGCTGGGATTCCTCGCGGGCGGATACAAGACCGCCGACGCACTGGCCGAGCAGATCGCCGAGGTCCGACGTCACGACATCGCCTTCGGCGTCAACCTCTTCGCCCCCAACCCCCTGCCGGTCGATCCGGAGGCCTTCCGACGCTATGCCGCCGCGATCGCCCCCGAAGTCCGGGCCTACGAACTCGACGTCCGGACGGCGGGAATCGTCGAGGACGACGACCACTGGTCGGACAAGATCGACTTGTTGCTGTCCGTGCCGGTCCCGGTCGTCAGCTTCACCTTCGCCGTCCCGGACGCAGCCGTCATCGCCGCACTGCGCGCCGCCGGAACCGTGGTCGTCCAGACGGTCACCTCAGCGGCGGAGGCCCGCCTGGCCGCGGACGCGGGCGCCGATGTCCTGGCGGTACAGGCGTCGGCCGCCGGAGGGCACTCCAGCACGCTCACTCCCGAGCATGTTCCGGCCTCCGTCCCGCTGACCGAGCTGCTGGGGCGGATCCGGGCGGCGGTGTCGCTGCCGCTCGTCGCCGCGGGCGGGCTGGCCACCCCGGCCGGCGTGGCCGAGGCGCTGCACGCCGGGGCCGAGGCGGTCATGGTCGGCACGGTCCTGCTGCGGGCGGACGAAGCCGGCACCTCGCTTCCCCACCAGGCGGCCCTGGCCGACCCGAAGCGCCGCCGGACCGTTGTGACCAGGGCGTTCACGGGCCGGCCCGCGCGGGCACTGGCCAACCGGTTCACCGACCACTACAGCGACCTCGCCCCCTGCGGCTATCCCGCCCTGCACCATCTGACCAGGCCGATGCGCCAGGCCGCCACCGCGGCCGGGGACCCCGAACGGATCAATCTGTGGGCCGGGACCGGGTACCGCCAGGCCACCGCCGAGCCCGCCGCCCAGATCCTGCGGAGACTGGCCTCACACGTCTGAACTCCCCTCGGCGCGCGACGCACGACGCACCCCAAGGCGCCGGCGGTCCCGAACCTGGGAACGGGACTCCGGCGCCCGACGCTCCGACCCGCCGGAAGCGGACCAGTGCTCACACCTCGACCGCTGCCACCTGCGGCATCCGGGCGCCCAGCAGAGCCAGGCAATTCGCCCACAGAACGCTCAGCCGGGACGTGTTGTTGTAGAGCTTGGCGAACAGCACCTGACCCTCAAGCTGCGCGACGACCGACCGTGCCGCCTCACGGGTGTCGGCGACATCGACCTCGCCGCGCCCACGCGCCTCGGCGACGACCGACTCCACCATGTCGACCTGGGCGTCGAAGATCTCCTGCAGGCGCCGGCGGATCGCTTCGGTCTGATTGCTCAACTCCAGTGCGAGGTTCCCGAACAGGCAGCCGGAGACGGTGCCGCAGCTCTGCTGCCCCGCGCGCTGGCTCGCCTCGGTCTCCTCGAAGAGCTGCCGCAGCCGCTGCAGAGGATCGGCGTCGCCGCGCAGGACACGGGTCCACTCGCCATACTGGCCGGCCCAGTGCTCGTCGAGCACGGTCAGCGCCAGAGCCTCCTTGGACTCGAAGAAGTAGTAGAAGCTCCCCTTGGGCACCCCGGCCGTCTTGCAGATCTCGGCCACGCCCAGCGCCGAGTAGCCACGCTGCTCGATGAGCAACTGCGTGGCGCTGATGATCTTCTCCCTGGCATCACTGGTCCGTCCCATGGTTGCAAGTATACGACCGCTCATCTACATTGATAATAGACCGGTCGACTAGTGATCGTGGTTGTTGGCCACTCCGCGACCAAGCGCAGGGGTCCGCTGCCCGCACACCCACTCGCAGACGAGAGCTGAAGCAATGAGCCATCCGATGCATGACGTCCTTCGGCGCTGGAAGTCCGCTTTCGACGACCACCAGCCCGACGCCATGGCCGATCTGTTCACCCCGGACGCCCTCTTCCAGGGCTTCGGACCCGCCGTCCTCACAGGCCGGGGCGCGGTGCGGGACTACTACGAAGCCGTACCGGCCGGCCGAAGGGCCGAAGTGACAGTCCTGCACACGTACACGATCGGCGAGCAGGTCGCCGGAGGCTTCGCGGCCGTCACGTTCAGCGACGCGCACGACTGGGAGGCCCGTGTGAATCTGTCGCTGGTGCTCCGCCTCCACGACACCGGCTGGCGAATCCGCCAGTACCACGTCTCCCGCGTCGAGGCCGAACACTAGCCGGCTGGCTAGCCGAAGGCCGAGGTAGCGGCCGGGTTGCGTGGCCGTCCGCGCGTACGATCGACGGGTGGCCAAGCAGAAGACGTTCGAAGCCGCACTGATGACCGCGCAGCGGGCGCTCGCCGCCGTCCGCGCGTAGCGTGCCGCCTACCTGCCGGTCTGCCGGCGTGGAACGGTCCGGAGGCGACCACAGCCGGCCGCAGCGCCGGAGTCAGCCCGGCTGGAGGAGGCCGAGCGGCAGGCCGCGTACGTGGTGTGGGTGGATGCGTACTGGGCGGGCTTGCGGTGGAGGATCGGGTCGGGGCCCGTACCCAGCTCGGTCACGTCGACGACGGGCCCGACCCGGCGCCAGCCAGCCACGTAGACCGTCGCCGACCGGGCTGACAACCTGGGGGCGTCGGGGCGCTGTTGCTTCACCCAGGCACTGACCGAAGGTCGCGCGGGTCGGCTGAGGGCGATGCAGGGGCTTGTGCTTCGCCGGCGGACGTCGACGCCTGGCTCGACCCGCCCGCACCGACCCCGACGACCACACCCCGGCCGTCGGCGAACTCACCGCCACCCCTGTCGGCACCGCGGTCGACAACGTCCGCAACAACGGGCCCCAGCTCCTGGAGCCGATCCCCGAGCCTGCCTGACCCACAGGCACGCGGCGGGTGCGGCACCTCGGTCGGCCGGCTCGGCCGGGGGGACCGGCGGCGGTGCACCGCCGGCCGCGCATGGTGTGCGGGTTCAGTGTCCGGGGGCCGGGAGGTCACCTTCGACGTACTGGGCGCGGCCGTCGGCGAACGACCAGTCCTCGGGGCCGTTCTCGAAATAGCCGACGAACAGGTCCTCGCCGTTGACACCGGCTTCGGCGAGCTGTTTGGCGAGCGTGCGGTAGACGAGCCGCTTGTCCTCGGTACTGCGGCCGCGCTGGGTGAAGATGTGGACGATGACGGTGCCGGCGGTGCGCTGGAAGCCCAGTCCGGCGTCCAGGGCGATGATCTCGTCGGGGTCGTGCTGGGTGACGAGCTGGAAACGGTCCCGCTCGGGGATCTTCAGGACGTCGACGAGGGACCGCTGGACGGCGTCGGCGATGGCCCGGATGCTCTCGGGGGTGCGGCCGCGGATCATGTCGATGCGTACGAGGGGCATGGCGAGCAGCTCCTGCGGGTGAGGGCCGGTCAGGGCTTGAGGGGGAGCCAGGTGCCGTGGTCGGCGATGCGCAGGACGGAGGTGAGGCCGGCGTCGTCGAAGGTGTGCTCGATGGCGTCGCGGCCTTCGGTGAAGTGGGCCCAGCCGGTGTAGTGGGCGGGGATGTTGACGGGGGCTCCGAGGATCGCGGCGGCCGCGGCGGCGCGGACGCTGTCGAGGCTGACCGGGCGTTCGCGGAACTTGCCCGGGACGCGGGCGGCGCCGGCGTGGAGGACGGTCGCGTCGATGCGTGGGGTGCGGCGGGCGATCTCGGTGACGGTGCGGATGGAGGCGTTGTCGCCGCTGATGTAGACGGTGGGCAGTCCGGCTCCGGCGAGGACGAAGCCGACGACCTGGCAGTTGACCTCGCCGTCCGGGTCGCGCTCGCCGTCTTCGGGGCCGTGGACGGCCGGAACGGCGGTGACGGTCAGCTCGCCGCCGTCCGGGCGGGCGAGGGTGTGGGTGTCCCAGGCGGCCAGGCCCTTCGCGCCGCCGCCGAGCCTGCCGGCGCCGCCCGTGGTGGTGAGCAGCAGCGGGGCGGCCAGTGCGAAGGTACGGCCGCGGTCGTCGAAGTTGTCCGCGTGGTTGTCGTGGCTGACCAGGACCAGGTCGACGTCGGCGAGCCGGTCCTCGGCAAGGGCCGGGCCCTCGGTCTTGGTCAGGTAGCCGTGCGGGCCCGGGGCGTCGAAGGTCGGGTCGGAGACGATGCGCAGCCCGCCGAGGTCGAGAACGGTCGTGGGCCCGCCGACCACCAGGGCCGAGCCGTCGTGACGGGGAAGAAGGGGGGAGGGCGACGCCATGCTGCTGCAGCTCCTTGGCCGGGGCAGGAAGGGGAGGGGAGGGGAGGGGGCGGGCCCTGGGCCGCCCCCTCCCTCGCGTCGACCGTAGGGAGATAGCAGGCGCCAGCGGAAATGCCGTTCCGGCTGCGGCTATGCCTCACCTGCATGGCTGGAGGTCGCGGCTGCTTCGAGTGCCGCGTCGAGGAAGCGGCGCAGCAGCGCGGAGCCGGTTCCTGCCTCTGGGCGGTAGGCGAGGCGGACCGGGCTGGGCGGTGCGCCCGTCAGCGGCCGAAAGCGCAGCGCGGGGTGGCGGATGCGGCGTTCGGCGACGTCGGGGACGATGCCGAGACCGCGTCCCGCGGCCACCGATTCGAGCCACTCGTCGAAGTTCGCGGTCTCCACGTACCGACGCGGGCCGTCCCCGTTCGGCCAGCACCAGGGGCCGGTGGTGCCGCTGGCGGTGTTGACGACCAGAGTCCACTCGGGGGCGTCCTGCCAGCGCACAGCGTCGGCCACGGCCTTGGGGGGATGGCTGTGGGAGGCCTGCGGCCCGCCGCCCGGGGCTTCCTCGCGGGCGCGGACGGCGACGCGCTGCTCGTCGTACAGGTGCACCGTGCGCACGGCGGCCCCGACCGGTCTGCCGCCGCGCACCAAGGCCACGTCGACACCCTGGCGGTCGAGGGCGTCCAGCGGATCGTCGCAGCGCACCAGCTCGACCCGTGCCCCGCTGTCGCGCTCGAAGCGGGCGATGGCGCGCTGGGCCCAGGGATCGGGCAGCAGCCAGCTGAAACCGAGCCTGAGGGTCAACTCGTGACGGGCCGCGGCCAGGGCCGCGTCGAACGCGGCCAAGGTCCGCTCCACATGGACGAGGAACTCGGCGCCGGTGTCGGTGAGCGCGACGCCGCGAGACGAGCGGTCGAGCAGTCGCACCCCGAGGGCCGCTTCCAGCTGGGCGACGGTGCGGCTCAGGGCCGGCTGCGTGATCAGCAGTTCCTCGGCGGCCTGGGTGAACGAGCGGCGCCGGGCCACCGCTGCGAACGCCCGCAGGTGCCGCAGCTCGATGCCGGATGTGCCTGCGGGGCCGGGCGCGATCACCGTCGCCTCGCGCGATGCCTGGGGAACATGGATGCAGCGTAACCGGCATTTCCGCGCACTGTGCGCGCCGCCTAGCGTCGAGAGGGAAGCCTTGCGCACGGGGATGACCGCGAAAGAAAGTGGCCATGAAACAGGAGCTCGCACAGCCCAACCACACCCGCGCCACAGCGCGGGCCGGCTCCCCGTGGCCGACCGTGCTGCGCGGCGCGGCGGCCCTGGCCGCCGCGATGGGTGTGGGCCGGTTCGCGTACACGCCGATCATGCCGCTCATGCACGCCCAGGCCGGGATGTCGGACAGCCTGGGGGCCTCGCTGGCCACCGCGAACTACCTCGGCTACCTGGCAGGCGCCCTGCTCGGCATCACCGCCCCCGCGCTACTACGGTCGGCGACCACCCTGCGTGCCGGGCTGCTGGTCCTGACGGCGTCCCTCGCCCTGATGCCCCTGACCCACGACGACGGCGCATGGCGGGCGCTGCGGCTGACAGCGGGCGCGGCCAGCGCCCTCGTCTTCATGATCGCGACGAGCGCCATGCTGGCAGGGCTCGCCGCGCACGCCGAGCACATGACCGGCTGGGCCTTCGGCGGGGTCGGCGCGGGAATAGCCCTTTCCGGGCTGACGGTGGTGGCGGTGCAGCAGGCCGGCTCCTGGCAGGCGGCCTGGTCGGCCTGCGCCGCGCTCACCGCGCTGCTCACCGCCGCCGCCTGGGGCCTGGCGCCCCGCGCCGCGGCTCCCGCCGCCACGGCGCCGGCCGAACGGCCGCGCACCCGGCGCTGGTTCACCGCCCTGCTGGCCAGCTACCTCCTGGAAGGCATCGGCTACATCATCGCCGGGACCTTCCTGGTCGCCGCCCTCCAGCAGGGTGCACCCGGCTGGATCAGCAGCGGCGCCTGGATCGTGGTCGGCCTGGCCGCGCTGCCCTCGTGCGCCCTGTGGATGCGCCTGGCCCGCCGCATGTCCCGCCCGGCCCTGCTGACGATCTCCCTGGCCCTCCAGGCCGTCGGCATCGCCCTGCCCGCCCTGTCCGCCGGCAGCGTCCCCGCGCTCGCCGCCGCCATCCTGTTCGGCGCCACCTTCATGGGCGTGAGCACCATGGCCCTCGCCATCGGCACCCATCTGCGCATCCCACGCGCCATCGCCCTACTCACCACCGGCTACAGCCTCGGCCAGATCCTCGGCCCCCTGCTGGCCGCACCGCTGCTGCGCAACGGCTACCACTCCGCACTCCTGCTCGGCGCCGCCCTGGTGCTCGCCGCCGCCTGCGCCGCGGCCGCCTGCTGCGTACGGTTCCCCCACCACCTCACCCACCACACCCCCACCGCCTGAACGTGGAGAGTCACGCCATGCCCGGTGACCTGACCGTCATCGACACCGACCGGCCCGTGTGGGCCGCCCCGACGGCCGGCGGCCCCAGCACCCCCGCCCTCGTCCAGGCCGCAGCCCGGGCCGGAGGACTCGGCTTCCTCGTCGGCGGCTGCAAGACCCCGCCGACCTCGCCGCCCAGATCACCCAAGTCCGCGCCAGCAGCGCGGTGTTCGGCGTCAACCTCTTCGCCCCCAACCCCGTCCCCGTCACCCCGGACGCCCGCCGCGCCTACGCCCGCGCACTCCAGCCGGAAGCCGGCCGCCACGCCTCACCCTCCCCACAGAGACCCTGGCGGAGGACGACGACGCCTGGGCCGACAAGCTCGACCTGCTCCTCAAAAACCCGTACCGCTCGTGTCCTTCACCTTCGGACTCGACCGCCTCGTACAACGTGGTGCTCACGACGTCGCCCACCTGACGCTGCGCACTGCGGTCAGCGCGGCTGGCCGCTGATGCCGATGGTGTGCTCTGCACGCCGAGTACAAGGGGCGGCCGCTGTCCCGATCTACGCCCGCCCGCATCACAGATCCGATCCGACTGTTGCCCATGTGCCGCCCGCTCCCGTCAGGTGGTCACGCTCGGTGATCTTCCTATCGGGACCGGAGCGCGGCGGGGAAGCGGAGCAGGGCCGGGTTCACCCGTGACGGGGGACAGCCGTACTGACCGATCCCGGCCGCCCGCGCCTGGGATCGGTCGGAACGCGGTCGCGGTCGCGAGTGCGTCGAGGAAGCCGTGGCGGATGCCGCGGCCGTGCCGGCCCGAGAACGCGTGGGAGCCGTCTGTACCGGGCGCGGGTGCAGGACCTCCCGGTGCACCGCCGGTGCCGCGGATTGCTCGGTGGCCGGGAACGCCGTGCCGAATCGACGCCGCCTGCTTCCAGTGCGCGCCCTTCGTCGAGGTCTGGTCGCCGCGCCCACGGTGATGATCCCGCGGCGGCGGCACTCGGCGAGCACTCGCGCGCTGGGGGTGCCGAAGACGAAGCGGAACACGCGTGGTCGGTGTTCGAGCACGACCTCGACCTGTTCGTCGAAGTCCGGCAGCGTCTGGGGGCGGTGTTCCGGCAGGTCCGCGCCCAGCGCGTCGTACCGGGGCGCAGCCGGGCGGGCGCGGCCTGGAAGGTTTCCTCGTCGATGCCGCGCGGCTGGTCGGCGGTGGGCACCCACGGGTTGACCGCGAACGGCCGGCGGGTCGCCGCCGCAAGCGCACCGGTTGTGGCGTCGGGCTGGTCGGGCTGCAGGTGGTGACCACCGAAGGAGCCCGGACTACCGGCGTTGGACACCGCCGTGGCGAGCGTGACCGTGGAGACCCCACCGCCGAACGGGCCCTGCACGATGGGGTACTGCGGGTCGAACAGCTCACTGATCCGGGTTCTGGCCCAGCCGGTCATGGTGTCGGGGCGGCGCACCTGCTCGCCACTGGTGTGGTGAGGCGTTCCGGCTGGTGTGGCGGTGGTGGTGCCGATCGGTGCGCTGGGCAGGGATCGCCCGCGGCGCGAGCGGGGTTGCTCGCGCCGCGGGCGATCGCGTCACCATGGGTGTGGTCAGGCGAGCAGGTCGAGCACGCGGTGGGCGGCGGCGACGGTGGAGCCGGGGTTCTGTCCGGTCACCAGGTTGCCGTCGACGATGACGTGGCTGCCCCACGAGGCGCCGGCGTCGAACCTGGCGCCGGCCGCGCGCAGCCGGTCCTCCAGCAGCCAGGGGGCCTTGTCCGCGAAGCCGGCCTGGGTTTCCTCGTCGTTGGTGAACGCGGTCAGGTGCCGGCCGTCGAAGGCCCAGCTGCCGTCGGCGCGGTGGGCGGGGAGGAAGCCGGCCGGGCCGTGGCAGACCGAGGCCACCACCTTGCCGGGAGTGTCGAGCAGCGAGACCAGCAGTCGGCCGAGCGTGTCGCTGACGGCCAGGTCCTGCATCGGTCCGTGGCCGCCGGGCACGAACACGGCGTCGTAGTCCGCGGGATTGATGTCTTCCAGCCGCCGGGGCGCGGCGAGGAACCCGTCGACCTCGGCGAGGTAGGCGCGGAAGCCGGCGACCTTGGCCTCGTCGCCGCCGTTCATCGCCGGGGCCAGGCTCAGCTCGTCCACGATCGGCCGCACCCCTCCGGGCGTGGCCAGCGTGACCCGGGCGCCGGCCGCGGTGAAGGCCCGGTGCGACTCGATGAACTCCTCCCCCCAGAACCCCGTCGGGTGCGCGGTGCCGTCCTTCAGCGTCCAGTGCCGGGCACCGGTCAGCACGATCAAGATCGATGGCATGTCTGTCTCCTGTCAGTGGCTTGGAGTCCAACTCGGCCTCTCGAGAAAAGTGTAGCCGACCGGTCGACTATTTGGGCTTGGGCAGGTCGAGCCACCGGGCCGTGTGTTCTCCGAGCCTGGCGACCACGGGCTCGGACGCTCGCGGGGCGGACTGACGAGACCGTCCGGAAACGTCCGAACCGCACCCCGGGCGTGGCCGGTTGCGCAAGCGGCCCGGTCAGGACCTCGAACAGGCGGCGGACCGGTGCCGGGCCGACCCGGCGCCGCAGGTCACGCAGAGCCTTCGCGGTCGGCCCGGCGACGTCCAGGCCGACACCCCAGCCGGTAGCCGACCTCCGGGAACAGGCACATCGCCAGCAGGAAGTAGACCCCGACTCGCGAGGGCAGGTCACGCAGCCGGCGCCGCACACAGCCGGTCTCCTCCAGGACCGCGTCGACGAGCTCGAACGGCACGACCTGCGTCAGCCCGCCCAGATGGCCAGGCGATGGTGCAGTGCTCGCAGTCGCAGGTGGTGAGGGACGAGATCAAGGGCCTCATCGACGGCCTCATCGCCGAGTTCCGTCCGCACCCGCACGACGTTTGCCGAGCGGGTGCGGACGGCATCCGACCCGGCGGCCACGGTCCGCGCGCCGCATGGTCGCTTCCTGTGCGGTGCCGCCTCCGACCGGGTGCGGCGGCCGGTCCCGGGCTGCTAGCTCTGCTTGATCGCGGAGATGTCGAATTCCAGGACGACCTTGTCGCCGACCAGAACGCCGCCGCCTTCCAGCGCCGCGTTCCAGGTCACGCCGAACTCCTTGCGGGAGATGGTCACCGATCCTTCCAGGCCGACCCGCAGGTTGCCGTAGGGGTCGACGGCGTTGCCGCCGTACTCGAAGTCGATGGTGACCGGGCGGGTGGTGTCCTTGATGGTGAGGTCGCCGGTGACCCGGTACTCGGTGTCGGAGCGGGGCTCGACCGCGGTGGTGCGGAAGGTGATGTCGGGGAAGTTGGGGGCGTCCAGGAAGTCGTTGGTACGCAGGTGCTGGTCGCGCTGTTCGACGCCGGTGTCGATGCTCTCGGCCTTGATCACCACCTGGGCGGTGGATCGGGTCGGATCGGTGCCGTCCAGACGGGCGGTGCCCTCGAACTGGTGGAACGCGCCGCGGACCTTGGTCACCATGGCGTGGCGGGCGACGAAGCCGATCCGGGTGTGGGCGGGGTCAAGGACGTAGTCCCCGGTGAGTTCGGGGCCGGTGACGGTCATGGCTGAGGTTCCTCCGCAAGACGGGATCCAGGCGACGGTTCGCCCGGATCGTTCCGGACTCACGCTAGGGCGCGACCGCTTCCCGGCCCGGCCAGACGCACGGGGCGGCGGCAGAGTGCACCTTGCCCAGCGACCTCGGGCCATCGGCTTGCCACTGCCGTCCTTCCTCGCACCGTGACTCCTCCCCGTCCCTTCAGGGCGGGGAGGAGTCACGAACTTCTGCATGGCCTGCTCCCGACTCCCACAGGCCGTAGATGACGAGTCCGTTGCCGGTGGGTACGCAGGGCCTGCGGTCACCCCAGCAGGGTCGGCCAACGTCTGCGCGCTGAGCCCTCCGAGGTCCAGTAACGACGCCAGCAGCGCGCCGAACCCGGGGTTCTCCGTCATGGCCGCAGACTGGTGCTGCGCCGCGGCGCCGACGAGTTTCCGGCGGTTGCACGGACTACCCATCGACGAAGGGAGCACACCATGCGCAAGATCATCGTCTGCACGTTCCTGACGCTCGACGGCGTCATGCAGGCGCCGGGCGGTCCGGACGAGGACGCTGGGAGTGGCTTCAAGCACGGCGGCTGGCAGAAGCCGGTCGCCGACGACGAGGTCGGCACGGCCATCGCCGGTTGGTACGAGCACTCCGACGCGATGCTGCTCGGCCGCAAGACGTACGAGATCTTCGCGTCGTACTGGCCAACCGCCGATCCCGAGAACCCGTTCACCGATCGGATGAACAGCATGCACAAGTACGTGGCGTCTCGGACCCTGACGTCCGTCGAGTGGCAGAACTCCACGCTGCTGGAGAGCGACATCGTCGATGCCGTACGCAAGCTGAAGGCGTCCGACGGCGGCAACATCAACGTCGTGGGCAGCGGCAACCTCGCCCAGACCCTCATGCAGCACGGCCTCGTCGACGAGTACCGGCTGACCATCCACCCGGTGATCATCGGTACCGGCAAGCGCCTGTTCGCCGACGGAGCGATCCCTACCGCGCTGGAGCCGGTCAGTGTCTCGGCGACGAAGGGCGGCACCGTCATCGGCGTCTACCGGCCGAACGGTAAGCCCGGCTACGACAGCTACTGACGTCCTGCGCCGCGGTTACGTCCAGCGTCCGTCGGTGGAACTTCCACGGCGCAGCAGTAGCCAGACGAGGGATACATCGTCGAAGGCCTGAGCTGAGATCTCCACCGAACCCGGGGAGGTTCAGTAGCGGTGGCCGGACGCGCGTCGGCGCTTCAGCTGCGGGCCGAAGCGGAAGGCGGCTGCGGCTGTCGCTGTGGCTGCGGCAAGGACGCCCGCCAGCAGGAGGATCACGCTGCCGGTGCCCTGGCCGCCGCCGGTCGTGGCGGTAGTCGTCGCCGCAGCATTGATCGTGGATCTCGTCGGGTCCGGCGTCGCAGCACTGGCGGGCACGGCGGCCGCGGTGCCGGAGCCGTCGCTGGTGGGGCTCTGCGTGGCGGTCGCGGTGCCGGAGCCGTCGGACGCGGGTGAGCCGGTGGGGCCGGTGGGTGTGGCGGCAGCCGGGGCTGTTGGCCTGCCTGCGCTGGGGGTGCCGGGCGTTCCCGTGGCGGCCGGGCCGGTCGTCGTCCTCGGCGCCGTGATGTCGAACGTCGTCACGACGTTGTCCTGTCCGGTGTTCAGCGTGCATGGCACGTTGGTCCTGCCCGGGCTGGTGATGTTGCCGTTCGCGTCCTCCGGCACGAGGTGCAGGGTGAAGTTGCCGGCGGTGATCCTCGCACTGCCCGGTTTGGTGAAGGTGAGCGTGGGTGCGGTGCCGGTCGCCGGGATGTCGAAGGAACCGGATGCCGGGATGCTGGTCCTGGTGATGGTGAGGTGCACGGGGATGCCGATCTCGCCCTGGGGCGCGGTGACGGTGGTCTCGGCGTCCAGGGAGCCCTCCATGATCCTCACACCGAGGATGTAGCGGAGCCCGAAGGTGAAGGACGCGTCCACCGTGGCCGCCGCCTTGATGGCGAACGGCGGACTGGACTCGCCGACCGCGATCGACGTGGGGATGTCCGTGGATATCCTCGCGGTGATGGGCTGGCCGCCGATCGTCGGGAAATTACAGGTGTACCTCAGCGTGGGTGAGGCCGGCTGCGCGGCTGCGGTTCCGGTCCCGAGGACGCCCACGATTGCGCTCGCGGCTCCCCATACCGTCGCCACCGCGACGACGGTCCGCATCCGTGTGCTTCGCGCACCGTACCTGGCACTCATGGTCACCCTCCACTGCACGTCTGCATCGGTGCTTGAACGATTGGCGCGGATCCCGGGGACCGCGCATGCGTCCTGGTCATGTGGCCCGGGCCGGGTCCCTGCTGCCTGACGGTCCCCGTCGGTGGGGCTCGTGACGCTCCTGGAAGGCCCGGCTCAGGTGGCTCTGGATCCGGGCGTGGCGGAACTGGTACACCGCGCCGACCTGGCGGAGCACACCGCGTTGGTGGGCGTCGTCCAGGAAGGCGATCAGTGCCCAGGGCAGTCGCCCGGTCAGCGGTAGCCAGATGCGGGACAGGGCCACCCACTGACCCCAGGCGGTCAGGCTGAGCCCGTACCCGAGCCCGGCTCCGAAGGCGGCTTCGAGTCCGAACACGGTGCCGACTTCGAGTCCGCGCACAGGCCCGTACACGATCCCGTTGAGAAGCCCGACTTCGAGTCCGATCACGAGTGCCCAGGTGACAAGGTGGAAGGCCACATTGCGGCGGTCTATGTCCAGCAGGTCGGCGGGGCTGACGACGGACTCGGTTCTGACGGGAGCTTCGAGCAGGGCTATCAGGGCGAACACGAGCCCGGTCGCGAGAGCGATCGCGGGTATGAATACGAGTCCGGTCATGAGTCCGTCGCCGCTCTGGCCGTCCCCGAGCCCGAGCGGTGCGACCACGCCCTCGTCGATGAGGACCAACATGGCCATGGCAGCCAGCCCGCAGCCCAGCCCGACCATGAACCTGGCGCGGGCGTTCCCACGTGTCTGCCTGGTCCCGCCCGAGAGCTTGATGCGTACGGGAGAGGGCTTGAAGGCCTCGCGCTCGGAGGCGTACCAATACACGAGCCCGAAGAGCAGTCCGGCCGCGAGTCCGTGCAGGAGCCCGACCACCAGTCCGCGCACGATCGCGAACCTGAGCCCGTGCGAGGTCGCGACCAGGTCCACCGGTAGGTTCCCGATGGCGGTCGTGACGCCGAAGGCCAGTCCCGCCAGGAATCCGATGATGAGCGTGCGCGAGGAGCGGCGCATGCTGGTGCCCAGTTCCCACCAGGCGAGGTCCTGTCGCTCGCGGTCGAGCCGCACCAGGTGATGGGCGAGGTAACCGAGCCACCGCTGGGCACGCTCCGGGTCCCACTGCGCACGGTGGGGACGGCCGTTGTCGAGCCGTTCGGGGGCGCGGCGCCGGTAGACGGTGGGGACGAAGCCCGCGAGGAGGTGTTCCTCGATGGCGTGCGGGTCGGGGAACCGGGTGGTGTCCAGTAGTTCGCCCGGTTTGCGATCGGGGGTGTCGCTGTACATCGTCCGGGCGAGGGCGATCATCAGCGGGGTGCTCAGGGCGGCGGCGAGGTTCGCGCCCCCCGCGCTCTCCGTGAGCTGCGCTTCGTCCAGGACGGTGTCCCAGGTCGCGCCGGGCCCGTCGGGGCCGGGAGGGTCCGGGAACGCCGGATCGGTCCGGGGCAGGTAGTTGCGCAGGTCGTCGAGGGTCAGGTCGCACAGCTCGAGGACGACGGCCGAGGCGAGCGGTGCGTGTTCCGACCGGACCGCTTCGGCGAACTCGCCCTGACGGCTGGTCAGGACGAGCGGCAGCGGGGAGAGGTTGAGCGCATCGAGCGCCTCGCCGCGTAAGCCCTTCGCGATCTCGTCGAATCCGTCGAGGACCGGCAGGATGAGATCGTCGTCGAGGAGGTCCGCGGCGAGCGACTTCCCGCTCGGGACCCGGCGGGCCAGATGCGGGTAGTCGCGCAGCAGCCGGTCGATCAGCCAGTCGCGCAGGGCGACGGCGGTCGGGTCCCAGGAGCCGAGGCTGAAGATCACCGGCACCCGCTCGGACCGTGCCCGGGCGTCCAGCAGGTCCAGGGCGAACCGGACCGCCATGATCGACTTGCCCGAGCCGGCACGGCCCAGAACCACCAGCCGCCCGGACCGGATCCGCCGGTAGACCTCGGCCACGCGGCGTAGGTCGCCGCTCAGGTCCACGTCGGACGAGGTGTCGCCCGGGGCCAGGCGCTGGGTGTTCTCCGACCGGTCGGACACTCCCGCGGGTACCTGCCGCCAACGCACCGGCAGCGCGAAAGGATGGTGCACCCGGTGCTGGGCCTCCTCGCGCCGCCAGCGTCGCTTGCTCTCCCTGGCCAACTCGTCGGCGGCGTCGGCAAGCGGGCCGTGCGCCCGCGCCGGTGCGGACGGGGGGTCGAGCGGCTCCTGCGGTGGTATCTCCTCGGCGCCGCCGAGCGCCGCCGTCAGCCGCTGGCGGTCCTCGGGGCCGGCCTCCAGCGCGTCCGCAAGTCGTGCGACGGTTCCGAGGCGGTGGTCGAAGGGCTTGTCGTTCTCGATCCTGCCGATCGTACGTTCGCCCAACTGGGCACGCTCCGCCAGCTGAAACTGCGTCATGCCGGCCTGCTTCCGCAGGCGGCGCACTAACGCCCCGAGCGTCTCCGCCACAGCCTGGCCCTTCTCCCCACGATCCGGAACAGGCGTGAGCCTACCCTGACAACTGGTCATCTATGGCCAGTGCTTTGACCTGTGCACTTCCCCGGAGAAACGCCAGCATCAGCGGTGCGGGCCACCAGTCCTGCGGCCCTGGCGGACCTGCCTGCGGCCCCAGCGGACACGCCCGCAACATCCGTGCGTGGAAGTGAAGGAGGCGGATTTCTGATGGCGGAGACGAAGGGCGTCCTGCTGCCGGCCTACGTGGTGGCCGACGAGTCGGGCTCGATGGCGCCGTACCAGAGCGAACTGGGGGGCGGCGTGGCGTCCCTGTGCGAGGGGTTGCGCGCGGAGCCGATGATCGCGGCCAAGCTCCGGCTGGCCGTGCTGGGCTTCTCCGACGACGTACAGGTCCGGCTCGCGGTGGCCGACATGCGCACCGAGACCACCGTGCCCCAGGTGGCGATCCGCGGGGTGACCAACTACCGGGCCGTCTTCGACGACCTGCTGCAGCGGATCCCCTCGGATGTGCAGTGGCTCCGCGGCGAGGGCTACAAGGTGCACCGCCCGGTGGTCTTCTTCCTCAGCGACGGCCTGCCCACCGACGGAACCGCCTGGCGCAGGCCGCACGCTGCCCTGACCGACCGGAGCCAGACCCCGGCCGCCCCGAACATCATCGCCTGCGGTATCGGCGACGCTCAGGCGCAGACCATGGTCGATGTCGCTACCCGTCCCCAGTTCGCCTTCATCGCCAAGTCCGGTGCCGACGTCGGACGTGCGATCTCGGAGTTCTTCCACTCCCTCACCGCGAGCCTGGTGGCATCGGGGCACGCTCTGAACTCGACCAATCCGCAGTTGGTCGTGAACCGCCCGGACCAGTTCACCATGGCCATCGACGAGGTCGGCCTGTGACACCGGTCCACCGGGAGAACCCGGCCCACCCGGCACCCGCGCCCGGCCCGCTCACGCCGCCACCGCCACCTCCTTCCCAGGCTCCGCCCTCAGCGCCGTCCGAACCGGGTCCGGCGCCGTGGCAGCGGATCACGGTGGGCGTTGCGGGCATGGAGTTCGAGGCCCGCCCACCCAGCCAGTACGCCTTCGACTTCCCCGACAGCGAGTGCGAGGGCTGGTCCACGGACGCTCTCACCCTGCGGTTCGCCTCGGTACGCGGCGCCAAGCACCGCTACTACCGCCAGCCGCGCCAGGACGCGGCCCGTGCGGCCGTGCACGAGGCCACCGACAGCATCGTGTTCGCCGTCGCCGACGGCGTCTCCAGCGCCTCCGAGTCGCACCAGGGCGCCGTCGAGGCCTGCCGGGCCGCTGTCGAGCGGATCCTGCACCTGCTCGACCGGACACCGGGGCCGCTCGACCCCGCCAACGTCGCCGCGCACGCCGCCGAACGGCTGCGGCAGCTCGCGCAATGGCGGCTGGGCGTCACAGAGCCGGGCCCCGCCGAGGTGGCCCGCCTGTATGCGACCACCCTGGTCGCCGGCGCGGTCCGCCCCACCGCCAAGGGCCTGAGCGTCGAGCTCTTCCGGATCGGTGACTCCGGAGCCTGGATCCTCGATCGAGCCGAAGGACGCTACCGGCCGCTGTTCGGCTCGAAGACCGGATCGGACACCCTGCTGGTCACCAACGAGGTGTCCCCGCTGCCCCTGATCCCCGACCGGCTCGAAACGGCCACCGGACGGCTGGAGGCGCCCTGGACGCTGCTGGTCGGCACGGACGGCTTCGGCGACCCGCTCGGGGAGGGCGACGGCCGGGTCGGCGCGCACTTCGCCCAGCACCTCAGCACGCCACCGCCACCGCTGTGGCTCGGGCACGTACTGGACTTCACCCGGGAGACCTTCGACGACGACCGCACCCTGCTGGCCCTCTGGCCCCGGAACGAGGCGCAGCCGCGGTGAGCACCGACCCCGCAGCCCCGGTCGACGTCGCCGCCCTGGCCCTGGGTCACCAACTCGGGCAGGGCGGCCAGGGCTCCGTCCACCAGGTGCTCAACAAGCGCATCAACGAGGGCGCTGCCGACGGCGGCTGGGAGATCGTCTACAAGGAGTACAGCCCCTCCGTCCTGCCCCAGCTCGACGCCGCCGCGCTCGACGCGGCCGCGGCCCTGCCCGGCCGGCTCACCGGAGCACAGGGGCGCTGGCTCTGCGAGAAGACCGCGTGGCCGGCCGCCGTGGTCCAGCGCCAGGGACAGGCCTGCGGGTTCCTCATGCGCGCCGTGCCCGACCGCTTCCACTTCATGCTCCGGACACTGACCAGCGCGAACACCGGGTCGCGGCGGCTGGCCAGCACGGAGTACCTCCTCAACGACGACGCCTACGTCGCCGGGATCGGACTGGCGGTCAGCGACCGGCACCGGCTGCTCCTGCTCGCCGACCTGGCTGCCACCATGGACCGACTGCACCGGCTGGGCATCGCCGTGGGCGACGTCTCCCCGAAGAATCTGCTCTTCAGCCTGGCGCCCGAGCCCGCGTGCTTCCTGATCGACTGCGACGCCATGCGCCTGCACGGCGCGACCGTACTGCCGCAGGCCGAGACCCCCGACTGGCAGGTCCCCGCAGGCGAGGAGCGGGCCACCCGGGCAAGCGACGTCTACAAACTCGCCCTGCTCGCCGTCCGCATCTTCGCCCGCGACCAGACCGCCACCGAGCCCGCCGCCCTCGGCGCGATCAGTCCCGCACTCGGTGACCTGGCCCGCGCCTCGCTCGACCCCGACCCGGCGCGACGACCGGCCCCCGATGTGTGGGCCGAGCGACTTGCCTCGGCCGCAGTCGGCGCGTCCACCGGCACCACACCGAGGACTCCCCGGCACACGAGGTTGCCTCCTGGCCGACCGGGCACCGGTCGACCGCCCACCATCACCGGGACACCGAAGCCACCCACCTCCGCGGCGGCCAAGGTCGGCAGGGCGGTAGGCGCCCTCGCCGCCGGCCTGGCCCTCCTGCTGGTGATCGTCAGCAACCAGCACTCCTCGGAGGCCGACGCCTCCGGAGCGGCCGACAGCGCCCGAGCGGCGAGCTCCTACACCCCGTACGCCTCCCACAGCCCCGCGTGGACGCCCGCCACCCAACCAGCGGGGACCACCTCCGCCCCGGACACACCGACCCCGACCCCGACCCCGACCCCGACACCGACACCGACGCCGACACCGACCCCGACGCCGACCAGTCCCATCGGCACCGCGCAGGTCGGCGACTGCTTCTACGACTCCGGCACCAGCGGCCACGCCGACCTGACCGCCACCGACTGCGCCTCCGGGACGTTCAAGGTCGTACGGATCAACGCCGGCAGCACCGACCTGAACAGCTGCGACAGCGTCACCAACAGCGACGAGAGCGTCTCGTCCAGCCTGTACGACCGCGTCCTGTGCCTCAGCTACCAGAGTTCCGGCGGCACCGCCTACCACGCCCGCCAAGGCGACTGCGTCTTCGGGGCCCCCGGTGCCGACGCCTGGTCGACACAGGCCTGCCAGACCGGCAACTTCAAGGTCCTGGCGGTCTACCGCGGCACCTCCGACCACACCAAGTGCGACAACTGGCCGCACTACAACTACTGGCGTTCGATGCCCACGGCCGGGCACTCCGGCCTCGACGTCCTGCTGTGCCTGTCCATGAACTACCCGGACGACGCCGGCTACGCCACCGTCAACGAATGCCTGCTCAAGTCAGGCTCCACCTTCACCAACGTCGGCAGCTGCGGCGGATCCAACGTCTACGTCACCGGACGCACCAGCACCCCCTACGACACCGCGTTCTGCGGCACCAGCGGATCCACCTACTGGCGATCCGGCGACTACCCGGCCTTCGGCTACACCGTCTGCTGGCGCTGGCGCTGATCTCCTGGGCGCCCGCAGCGGACAACCCACCATCGGAACACGAGAGTCGAGGAACTGACATGGCATACCGCTACCGGTGCGGCGAGTGCGGCTTCAAGACGTCCTGGGGCACCGAGTCCCAGGGTGAGCAGCAGCAGATCGCGCACTACGCCGACCGCCACGCGGGCCTCGCCCCCGGCGGCCAGGTCGAAACCAACACCAAGAACCCGGACGGCGGCAACAGCTGCCTCACCTTCATCGTCATCGCGATCCTGCTCCTCGTCCTCGCCTCCTCGTGCCACCGCTGACGCACGTCCGACACCGCCAACCGCACAGCACCACCGCACTCGGAGGAGATCCGGCATGTCCACTCGGACCACCGGCATTGCGGACAAGTTGATCCAACGAGCCGTCAAGGAGCGGGAGTCACGTAGTTCAGGAAGGTCCCGGGCCATAGCGGTCATCGTGCTGCTGGCCCTGTTCGCCCTCGGCCTCGTGCTGGCTTTCGCCGTCTACCCCGGCCACCCGGGCGACACGTCGGCGCCCCGGTGCAACGGCACGACGATGTCGCCGGGCGACATCTGCGACGAGTTCGTCAACGGCGCGCTGACGCACTCGTACAGCTACCAGGAGATGCTCCACCGGCAGCAGGCCGGCCATCCCGGCGCACTCGTCGCCGGAATCATCGCCATGGCGATCGCCGTACTTCTGTTCGCCCCATCGCTCCGAGCCCTCGACCCGGCGAAGCCGTGGGGAACGGCCCGGCCAGGGGACTGCCCACGGTGCCGGAAGCCGAATCTGCGCGAAAAGCCGATGACCCACTCCGAGACGCGCGGCCGCGTTCAAAGCAGCTGGAGCGGCATCGTCACCCTCTGCACCCCCGGCTGCGAGTTCGCCACCGTACGGCAGCGCTGACCGGCCGTCGGACCCACGAATCCGTTCGTCGACGCATGACGGCTCCACCTGGTCGCCAGTCCAGCGACTACCCGGCCTTCGGCACACCTTGCCCGAGGCGGATTCGGGGCTGCGTCGAACGGCGCCGGCAGGAACACCACGACACGGGAGGAAGGCATGACAAAGCACTACTGGAACCCGGATCCGGCGGCGCCGGCGCCCCCCACCTGGCAGCAGACCCCAAGGGCGGTGCCGCCGCAGTTCGGTCGGCCCGGCTCCTCGGCCCCGCCCGCGCGAAACGGGTCGCCCGGCACCTCGACGCCACCCGCCCCCGTCCCGGCCACGCCGTCCGCGCCGCAGCAACAGGCATCGGCCCCGCGCCCCTCGCGTCCACAGGGTCCGAGTGCGCGCCGACGCGTTCGGGCACTGCGCCACTGGCGGCTGCTGCTGGCCGCGGTGGTGCCCTGCCTCGTGCTGGCCGGCATCGGGTGGTGGGTGTGGCCGCAGCAGCCCACGGGCCTTCCGCCGCACATAGCCGAGGGGACCGTCCAGGCGGACCTCCTCAGCGCTGACAGCGTCAGCGGGCTGGCCGGGACGACGGTGGTCGCCGGCCCCCAGTCGAACCGGCCGCACGCCGCGCTCGCCGTGGCGCCGTCGGAGTGCGCCGTCGCGGCGGGGCCGACGACGCAGTCGGTCTACGGGCAGGCGTGGAAGGCGTTCCTGTCGGCGACCTACCAGGATGCCGGGGGTACGGGCGCCTACACCGTGAACCAGACGTTCGGGGTCTTCCCGGACACCGACACGGCCGGCACCGCCCTCCAGAGGCTCACCGACGGTCTCGCCAAGTGCCCGTCCGCCACGGTCGCCGACCAGGCCGGCCGCAGCTCGAAGTGGGCCTACACGGCGCGCCCCGCTACAGAGGCCGCCGTGGTGTGGGCCGCGGCGCAGGACGGCGCCGCGGGCTGGGCCTGCTTCCACCAGGCGAGGGTGAAGGGCGCAAGCCTGGTGCAGGTCGCCGTCTGCCAGGCGGGTGACGGTGCGTCGACCGCCTCGAAGATCGCCGACGAGCTCGCCGGGAAGGTGACCGGATGACCCCGTCCTCGCGCAGGGCGGCCGCGCGCCGCCGGCGGACGCTGCCCCGCGTCGTCCACCTCGTGCTGGTGGCGCTCCTGGCGCCGATCGTCGCCATCGGAGCGCAGACGATTGCGGCGACCGGCGCTGCGGCGGTCACGGCACCGGTGGGCACGCTAGCCCCCGTTCCGCTGGTGGCGCCCCGGGGCTTCGAAGCCGCCCTGGCGACCCTCCTGGTGGAGATCGACGACGCGAACCGGCAGGCGGCGCAGCTGGCGCAGCAGGAGAAGGACGTGGTCGCCGAGGCGGAGCGGATCACCAAGGAGTCCGCCGCCATTCGCGACAGCAAGTCGGCGCTCAACGCCAGGGTCGCCGCGGTGAACCAGGAGATCAGCGGCCACAACGAGCGCGCGAAGGCCGTGGACGGTGAGATCGCCGCCCACAACGCCAAGCCGCACACGTTCCAGATGCCTGCCGAGGCGAACGCGGCCGCCACCTTCGATGCCGAGGCGCGCCGACTGGAAACCCAGAAGAACCAGGAAAACGCCGTGGAGGACAAGATCCAGGGCGAGGAGAGCCAGATCCGGCAGGAGGCCTCCCAGGTCGACGCCAGGTCCTCCCAGCTCGACGCCGCCTCCAAGGCCAATGACACGAAGGCCTCCGACCTCAAGACGAAGGCACAGCAGCTCCAGTCCCGGGGCCAGCAACTGCTCGGGCAGATGGCGCAGGTGATCCAGAGCTTCACCACCACTGCGTCGAACCCGGCGGCGGCGATGGACCAGGGCGGAGACGCGCCCGCCCCGCCTCCGCAAACCAGCAGCCGGCCCGTGAGCCAGGGCGACGACACTGGCGACACCCCCTACCAGCAGCCACGGGTCTCCGCCCTGAAGGAGTACGGGAAGCAGGCCGGCACCACCGTCGACCTGCGCCCGGGAACCGCGTACCTGACGCCCGACGCCGTCAGGCGGCTCCCGGCCGCGCGGGCGGCCACTCTGGCAAGCCCTTCCTTCACCTACGACGGGCTGGTTCGCAAACCCAACGGGCACTACACGGCGCTACGGGTACAAGCGCCCACCGCGGCCGCGGGCCCGGCTCCGGAGGTCTTCGCATCCGGAGGGCTCGTCGCGTACCGCAACGGCGAACAGCTCCCCATCGACGGGATCACGACGATCCAGGAAGCAGCCGCCTCCTCGGGGTCCCAACCGAGCGCCGGTCCGGAGGGAGGAGACGAGCGTCCGGACCCCGAAGACTGCCGACGCGGTGGCAAGGGATGGGTCGACCTCGGCAAGCGTGACGGCGCGAACGGGAACCGGGCGAGCCAGATGAACGCCTGCCTCGACGAGGAGTACCTCGCGGCGAACAAGGGCAGCAGCACCGAAAAGGACCCCCGCCCGCCCGGGTACTACTGGGCCAGGAATTACAGCCGCTACCTGGGAAACGGGGATCCAGCGAAGTGGATCAACAACTGCCACCTGCTCGCCAACCGGCTGAGCGGGAGCGGTACCGACCTGGACAACCTCGCCACCTGTTCCAGGGCGGCGAACGCCGCTCCCAGCACGGCCGGGGACCCAGGGATGACTCCCCACATGGAGGACCTCGAGAGAGAGGTCTTCGACGCGATCGCCAAGAAGCACCAGGTGGTCCGCTATACGGTGACACCGCACTACGCCGGGAACAGGACGGTCCCGTACGAATTCGTGATTACCGCCCAAGGGGTCTACCGCGACGGAACTCGGGGCATCGATAGGGAGAGCGTCCTGATTGAGAACAAGATCTGGAGTATCAAGAACGGTCAGTGGCACAACCTCGGGCGTGTATTCGACGATCGAATGAATCCGGTGAGTCCGGTTCCGACGGGCCCGACGGATTAGGGGAGAACCGATGACAAGCGATGCGCTTGAACGTTTGCGGCGGGTTCTCCCGCCATCGCCGGCCAGCGCGGACGGGGCGGCGCTGGACCTACAGGGGGTTGCGGAGGCCGAGGCCGCGTTGGGGGTCCAGTTGCCGCCGGACTACCTGGACTTCCTCGCGGTCTACGGCGCCGGGTCGCTTGACGACTTCCTGCTGATCGCGGCACCGGCGGAGGCGCCCGGCCACCAGTACAGCACCAGTATGGTGGATATCACCGGGGCGTTTCGCCGGGCTGCTGCCAAGCCGTACATCGCCGAAGATCTGGGTGACGGTGAGGCGTATATCCACTGGGGCATGGATGACGGTGGTGTCTACTACCTGTGGCGCGTCGAGGGCGAGTCGAGCGCCGAGTGGCCGGTGTACGTATACGGGGACGAATTGACGGTCCTGCCGTACGGGATCGTGGAATTACTGGCCAGAGCCTGTACCGGAGGCCTTCCCCGCGAGCTGCAGCGCAGGTTCCGCGGCAATGGCCACGAATTCCTGCACTGGCAGGACCGGTACCGCCGCGACGTCGAGCAGTACGGTTCCGGGTCATACATCGGCGGCTGAGCGACTCGCTCCCGCTCCGCCGGGGCAGGGTTCAGCGACGCGGCGGCCCCGCATCACCGGAGCCGCCGACGGCGAATGCGGAGGTTGCGGCCAAGTCTGACCTCGATTCGTCAGCGGTGAGCCGTCGGTGAGTGGCTCGGCGGTTTGCCCGTAATGTCCCGCTGCCGTACGGGTCGGGTCGTCGCATGTCGCTGCGGGGACGCCGGGTTCCTCATGCCCGGATCTGCTGCTCCTTCCTGGTCCGGCTACCGCACCGGGTCCGTCGCTGGGCCGGCTTGGCTCGGTGATCGGGCCGCCGCCTGCGGGCGGAGTGGTCCCAGTCCCGTGGGAGCCCGGGCCCGGCGCGCTCGGTTTCCAACTGTCCGCGGACTACCGGGCGTTCGCCGACCGGTACGGGACGGTCAGCATCAGCGACGAACTGCACATCTACACACCATCGGAAGCGCCCACCCCCGTACAGCTCGGGGGTGTCGAATCCAACCGAGCAACAGGAGGCCCTGGTGCTGCAGTCTTCCGAGTCTGCTTCGGTGTCGTCCAACTCGGCTTCCCTGAGGTGTGATTGTCTCGCTTGCCGGTTCGGGAATGCCGCGGATCGTCCGCACAGGCGACCGAGGTATCCGTCCGACATGAGCGACGCGGAGTGGGCGGTGGTGCGGAATGCGAGGCCGGTCCCGGGGTGGTTGGAGGGCCCCGGCGGGCAGCCGGAGGACTACTGCCACCGGCAGATGGTGGATGCGGTGCGCTACCTGGTCGCGGGCGGTATCGCCTGGCGGGCGATGCCCGCGGACTTCCCCGCATGGGACCGTGCCTACGCGTTCTTCCGGCGCTGGCGGGACAAGGGCCTGGTCCGCGAGTTCCACGACCGGCTGCGTGACCGGGTCCGTGAGGCGGCGGGCCGGGATCAGGAGCCGACCGCGGGCATCATCGACGCGCAGGCGGTGAAGGCGGCCGCGTCGGTGCCGGCCTCCACGCGAGGGTTCGACGGAGGGAAGAAGATCATGGCCGCAAGCGGCACATCGTGGTGGACGGCGGGGCACGTCCTCATGGACGTGCCCCGCCGTTGGCACAGGTCGGTTGGGTTACCAGTGGTCGTGGCGCTCGCAGCGCTCGTGGTGCTCGTGGCGCGTGATCTTGGTGAGGTCGGTGGCGGTGTGGCTGGTGGTGTCGCCGCCTCCGAGGGCGGTGGCGCGGTTCGTCACCTCGGCGTGGGCCCCGCAGGAGACGTCGACCTGCAGGGTGATGGGAGGGTAGTTGCTCCCGGCGGGGAGGACGTCGCTACGGGTGCAGGTGAGGATGTCCAGGGTGCAGGTCCATCCCGTGCCACTGATGCTGTCGGCGCTGAGCCCGGCGGGCAGGGTGTCGTACACGGTGACCGCGGCGCCGGTGGTCGGGGCGGCCCCGACGGCGTTGCCCACGGTGATGGTGTAGGTGCCGTCCTGCCCCTGTGTGAAGTCCTCGGTGTGGGTCTTGGTGATGGTCAAGGACGGGAGCGTGTAGGAGATGATCACCTGGCCGTCGTGGTTCGCCGTCCCAAGTGTCGAAAGCGCATAGCTCGTGCCTGTACCCGTGGGGGTGGCGAAGCTGCTACCCCCACCACCCCCGCCCCCACCCGCCGCGGTGCCCGTGTTGTTGACGGCGCCGCTGCCGCCACCCCCACCGGCGAAGTACCCGCCCCCACCGCCACCACCGGCACTGACGGCAGTGGCGGCGCAGCCGCCGTCGAAGCTGCCCCCGGTGCCACCGGTACCGACCGTGGCACCGGAGAACCCGCTCCCCGACCCGCCGTTCGTGACCGCACAGAATGGAACGGTGCCTGCGGCCCCGCCGGCACCCCCCGTACTGGTACTGGTGCTGCCGCCGCCCCCGCCCTGCCCCGGCGAAGCCCCGGGGCCGGTGGCAGTTCCTGCGGTACCGCCGGTGGCATCCGGCGTTGTCCCGCCGTTGCCTCCGTTGCCCCCCGTGGAGCCTGCTCCGGTGCCGCCGGCGGCACCGCCGCCCCCGGCGACCACCAGCAGGGAGCCGCCCGTGCTGATGCTGGAGGCCCCGCCCCCACCCGGACCTTCAAATTTGAACCCACTGGCCGGATAACTCCCCCCCGGGGCGCCGCCGTTGAACCCGCCGGCACCCGGCGTCCCGGCGCCGTTGCAGCCTTTGCCGCCGGTGCCGCCGACGTTGATGGTGAAGGTCGTCGGGGCGGTGGTTTGCGGCAGGGTGGTCACCACCCGCGCCCCCGCCCCACCGGCCCCTGTGACGGAACAGGCGGTGCCGGTATTGTCGGCGCCGCCCGCGCCGTCCGCGGTGATCGTCACCACCGCCGCCGCCGGAACCGTCAAGGTCTGCGGAGCGCCGGTGAAGGTGAAGGTCTGCGACGGATCAGCCCGCCGCGCCTGCACTGGCACGGCCTCCACCGGCGCGGCGGCCACCGGTGGAGCCGTGGCCGCCAGCAGCGCCATACCGGACAGCAGCGCGCACCCCAGCGATGCCACCCCCACACCGCGCTCCCCACGTTGTCCACCCGAGTCAACCGGATCGGACGCGACGACGGCGGGAACCGGAGTCGTCCCACCGTCCAGGGCCCTGTTGAACACGGCCACGGGCCACTGACGGCTGATCCGATACCACGGCAGGTCGCCCTGTCCACGAGTACGAGCACTCATCCGCGGGTTCACCTCTCCTCACAACAAAGCGCCCCGCACCCCCCGAGCGACAAGTCACCAGCATGACAGGACACCTGACGGACAAATCATGACAAACCACAATTAGATACCCCGATCCGATCACTTCGAGGTAGCGAGGTCATGAGAAACCTCGTGTGTCGCAGCGCTGCGCGGTGCGCACCGGACACACCGTCGGCCTCGGCGAGGCGCTTGGTGTCGTTGCCTCTCCGGCCGCCCGCTGCGGCCCCGGCCCCGGCCCCGGCCCCGGCGCAGGCGCAGCCCTCGGCCCCCAGCCCGCCCAGGGCCGCCAGCAGCCGCCCTGGCGGCCGCCCCACGCCCGCTCCGGACCCGCCGGCCCACCCAACAACGCCCCGACCCGCCGAACAGGCCGCCGACGCCATCGCCGCGCTGCGCCACATCCGCACCCCGGCCGCCGTCCTGGAGTCCGCACTGCACCTCGCCCAGGCGCTGCTGGACCGGCCCGCCGAAGACCCGCTCCTCCTGGAGGCCGCCGAGGGCCTGGCCGCCGTCATCCCGCAGTACCTCGCCGCCGCCCATACCCCGGCGCCCGGTCGGCCAGCCGAGCCGCGCCGTCGGCTGCAAGCCGCTCCGACGCCGACGACTGGCGGGACCGGCACCCTGCGGGCCTGAGCCCGACTCAGGACGCCGGCGGCCCGCGGCGGGTAGTGTCCCGGGCAGTGTCTGAGCCGCCGTCAAGGCGCGCGTACGGGCCCGGCGAGGCGAAAGAGCCCGCCGGAACTCCCCGGGTGTCTCCCCGGGGCCGTCCCCGGGTGCTGCCCCGGGAGGATCTCGTGCCAACGTTTCGACATTTCCCCAGCTCAGACCCAAGATTCGGCCTGCCCTGGATCGCCGACTACCCTCTCCCTCCCCTTGTTCCCTTGTCTTTGGTGTTGGTGGGTTGGTGGGTGTGGGGGGTAGGTGCGGTCTCGGGTTCGCTCCGGGTCCGGCGGGCCCTGCCTGGACGCTCCCGGGCCGCTGTGGCCCTCCCCGTGGCCGGGTGGCCGCGCGCCTCCCGCAGGTCGGCGCCGACGGGCCAGGGCGGTGGGCGGCGGCTGGGTGTCGGTGGTGTGCGGTAGATCAGGTAGATCAGCACCAGCGACGGCGACGGGGGAGCGGGCGTGACTCCTCCCCCGGCTTTGGCCGGGGGAGGAGTCACCCACCCGTACGTGGCTCTGCACATCAGCTCGTACGCCGACACCAGGTGTGGCAGCGACCCGCCGCCGGCGACGGGCGTGTCGGTGAGGAAGACCTGGTGGCGCATCCCTGTCTGACAATGCGCGCCCGTCGGGAATTGTCAGACAAGGCCTACGGGTGACCCTGCCGGTCGCTCACCCCCGGCCGGCGCAGGTCCCGGCGTCGACGAGGTCCTGCCACGCCTTTCCGCTGGCCGCCGGGTCGGAGGAGCCGTAGAAGTTCACCGACATGGCGAACTGGCGCTGCCCGTCCGCCGCGCCGAACATGCCGGTGTGGTAGCCGGGGATGCCGCCGGTGAGGCCCCAGTACAGCCCGCACGGCGTGTCGTACCGCTGGAGGCCGAGACCGTAGTCCTTGCCGTCGCCCAGGCCGGTGGTCCGCTGCATCTCGGCGAGTTCGGCGGGGCGGAGCAGCTTGCCGCCGAGCAGGGCGGCGATGAACCGGTTGAGGTCGGCGGTGGTGGAGATGCCACCCCCGGCCGGGCCGGCCCAGGAGGGGTTCTCCAGGGTGACGTCGGCCGGCCCGGCGGGCAGCTGGAGGTAGCCGTGGGCGTGCGGGCCTGGGATGAACGGCGAGCTGACGGGCATGGAGGTGTGGGTCAGGCCGAGCGGGCGGACGATCCTGCGGTCCACCTCCTCATTCCAGGTGTGTCCGGTCACCTTCGCGATGATCATCCCGGCCAGGACGTAGTTGGTGTTGGAGTAGTTCCAAGCGGTGCCGGGAGCGGCGAGCGGAGGGAACCTGTTGGCGATGTCGACCAGGTCCTGGGCCCGGTAGTCCTTCCACCGGCCGCGCTCCGCCCAGTCCGGCTTGGTGAAGTCGAACGCCGGGTCATCGGTGTGGTTGGGCAGACCGCTGGTGTGGTTGAGCAGCTGGCGCACCGTGACGGCGGCGCCGTTCGGCACCTCGCCGGGCAGGAAGCGCTCGATCGGATCGTCCAGGCCCAGCCGGTGCTCACCGACGAGCTGGAGGACCACCGTGGACACGAAGGCCTTGGTGACGCTGCCGATGCGGAAGCGGCCGTTCTCGTCGACCGGCGCGCCGGTCGCGACGTCGGAGGTGCCGGCCGCGCCCTTCCAGGTCGGGCGGGAGCCCTCCCGGACGGCGCCCAGCGCGGCCGAGGCGCCGCCCTGCTTCACCATCGCGGCCACCGCGGCGTCCAAGGAACCCCGGTCCACCCGGGGGGCGCTGCTCCCGGCCGTCGGGCTCGGGCCGACGTCGACCGGGGTGCCCTGCGCGGTCGCTGCCGGTGCCGCGGTGGCCAGCAGGCCCGCGCCCGCGAGCGCCGTCACGGCCATCCGGAGTCGCCGACGGCGCTGGCACGTTCCCGGCGTGCCGCGGTCCGACTGCATGCCGCTGTTCCCCGTCATGTGCCCCGCCCTTCCGAACGGGCGGTGCCTTCGGCGTCCGCCCAACTACGTGACACTCTGTCAGTTCGCTCCGGAAGTGGTCCTCCGCCCCAGGTACCGTCCGCACCCGATCCCTGCCGTGGCGTCTCCCCCTGGATGGGTAGGCCTCAGGTCGGGGACGGCCCGCCAGCCATCCGGATTCTGCCGGACGTACGGGGCAGGCAAGATCCGGAAGAGACGTCCTGCCCTACGGCGTGGGTGCCTTCGGCAGGGCGTCGTGCAGCCGGGCGAGGAGCGCCCGGGCCGCCGGGCTTGCGGGCCCGGCGGCCGGCCAGGCGAGGACGATGCGGGCACGGATCCGGGGCTGGACGATCGGCAGGGTGTGCAGGGGGGCGGCCATGCCCGGCGTCTCCTCGTCGATGGGCATGACGGCGACACCCAGGCCCCGGACGGCGAGCTGGGCGAGCACGTGGGGGGCCGCCGCCTCGAAGGCGACCCGGGGCCCGAACCCGGCCTGCGCGCAGGCGCGTTCGAGCGCTGCCCGGACTCCGGTGCCCTGCGGCAGGCAGATCAGCGGGCGGTCCCGCAGATCCGTCAGGGGGACATCGGTGCGGTCGGCGTCGGCGAGGAGCGGATCGCCGACTGCGACGGCGACGCCGAGCGGAGCGTCGATGACCGTCCGGTAGGACAGGCCGGGCGGAGGTTCTTCGCCAGGGGGTCCGAGGAGAGCGATGTCGATCTCACCCGCCAGGAGCGCGGCCTGCATCCGATCCGAGGCGTCCTCGGTCAGTGCGATCTCCAGGCCGGGGTGGGCGTCGTGGAAGTCCGCGAGGAATGAGGCGACGTCGAAGGCGTGCCCGGTGGCGCCGGGAACCAGTCCGAGTGTGACCCGGCCGCGCAGCAGTCCGGCGTGCTCGTCCACCGCGTGCCGCACCGCGTCCGCAGCCGCCAACGCCGCTCGCGCATAGGGCAGGACGGCCCGGCCCACCTCGGTCGGCGTCACCGACCGGCTGGACCGGTCGAGCAGGGTCTGCCCCAACTCCTTCTCGAGCTGGCGGATCTGGGCGCTGAGCCCCGGCTGGGTCAGGTGCAGTCGGGCAGCGGCGCGGGTGAAGCCGCCCTCCTCGACGACGGTGACGAAGTAGCGCAGCTGGCGAAGCTCCATAACTCCTGATTCTAGATCGCAGCACATCCATCTATTGGACATGCGGTTCGGCCGGACCGCAGAGTTGATCACATGGAGAATGCGATATCTCGAAGGCGCAGGAACGCCGAGGTCAGGGCCATGATCGCGGCGGAACGCCAGGATCTGGCCGATCTGCTCGACCGCCTGAGGCCCGCCCAGTGGGACGAGCCGAGCCTCTGCGCGGGATGGCGGGTCCGTGAGGTCGCAGCCCACATGTCGATGGGGTTCCGGCTCTCCCTGCCAGCGACGATGGGCGAGTTGGCCAGGGCCCGGGGAAGCCTGCACCGCATGACCGACCGTGTCGCACGCCGGGACGCGGCTGCCCATTCCGCGGTCGAACTCGCGGCGTTCCTGCGGGAGAACGCTCACCACCCCTGGACTCCGCCGGTCGGTGGACTCCAAGCCGCGCTCGGCCACGACGTGGTGCACGGCCTGGACATCACGATCGCCCTCGGCCTGGACCGGCGTGTCCCCGAGGACCGGCTGCGGGTGCTGCTCGAAGGGATCCGACCCAGCGGTCTGAGGTTCTTCGGCGCCGACGTCGGCGGAGTGCGGCTGTGTGCCGAGGATCTGGACTGGTCGTACGGATCAGGTTCCCCCGTGTACGGCGCCGCCCAGGACCTCCTCCTGCTCGCCTTCGGCCGCAGGCTTCCGCCCGGCCGGCTCCGGGGCGAGGCGAGAAGCCGCTTCACCGCCGTCTGAACGCAGACACCGCTCGCGCCCCCAGGGGAGAGGCATTCATGCGCACCCGACTCCTCCAGGGACTGTCCCTGTTCTCCACCGGCCTGCTTGCCGGCGCCTTCGGCTACGGCGCCGCGAACCTCGTCCCGACCTTCAACGCCGTGCCACTCGAGATGAGACTCGACTTCCATCCTTGATCTTCGCAGGGAATCCCGGCCTTCAGGCCGGGCGGGAATGCGATCCCTGGCACGGAGGCGCGGAGCGCCGGAGGTCTCTGCGCCTCCGTGGTGACGGTCAAACGGGGCGCTTCTGGTTCTCGATGTAGTCCTTGACGATGCTGAGCGGTGCGCCGCCGCAGGACCCCGCGAAGTACGAGGGTGCCCAGAAGACGGACCCCATGCCGATCCGGTTGATGCGCCCGGTGTACTCGGCCCGCAGGTAGCGGGAGCTGACGCCCTTGAGGCTGTTGACCAGCTTGGAGACGGAGACCTTCGGCGGGTAGTGCACCAGGAGGTGGACGTGGTCGCCCTCGCCGTTGAACTCCCGCAGCTCCGCGCCGAAGCCGTCGCACACGTCGCGCATGATCATCTCGCAGCGCGTCAGCATCTCGTCGTTGAAGATCTCACGCCGGTACTTGGTGACAAACACCAAGTGTGCGTGCAGGTTGGAGACGACATGGTTTCCCCGCCGTATATCGGGGTCTGGTTCCCAACGTGGTGACATGGGCCAAGCGTAGTATGATCAATCGTCAGCACCGGGAGGGGGTGGACCGGATGATCCGTGCATACAAGTTCCTCATGCGGCCCACCGTGGGTCAGACACAGGCACTCGCCGAGATGCTGCGGGATCACTGTTCGCTCTACAACGGGGCGTTGCAGGAACGCCGCGACGCCTACCGGCACCCGTCGAAGACGAGCGTCAAGTACGGGATGCAGTCGGCGCAGCTCAAGGACATCCGGGCATTCGACCCGGAGCGTCAGGGCCGGTGGTCGTTCTCCTCCCAGCAGGCGACTCTCCGCCGTCTCGACAAGGCGTTCGCGGCGTTCTTCCGCCGGGTCAAGTCCGGTGAGACGCCCGGCTACCCCCGGTTCCGGGGTGTGAACTGGTTCGACACGGTCGAGTTCCCGAAAGACGGGGACGGCTGCCGGTGGGACTCCACCCCGCACGACCCCGTCACTCGCGTCCGGTTCCAAGGCGTCGGACACGTCAAGGTCAATCAGCACCGGGCCGTGGTCGGCAAGGTCAGAACCGTCAGTGTCAAGCGCGAGGGCCGCAAGTGGTTCGTCGTGCTGACCGCCGAGCAGGACCAGCCCGAGCAGCTGCCCGCGACGGGCAGCGTGGTCGGCATCGACCTGGGCATAGCCAACTTCCTTGCCGACTCCAACGGCGAGTTCGTGCCCAACCCGCGCCACGCCCGCACCGTCGCCGCGAAGATCGAAGCCGCACAGCGGGCCCTTGCCCGGTGCAAGCGGCGCAGCAACCGCCGCCGCAAGGCCGTGGCCAAGGTCGCCGACCTCCACCGCAAGGTCCGCCGCCAACGCCTCGACCACGCCCACAAGACCGCCCTTGGACTGGTCCGCGCGCACGACTTCATCGCGCACGAAGACCTCAAGATCCGCAACATGAGCAAGGCCCCCAAGCCGAAGCCCGACCCCGATCAGCCGGGCGTTTTCCTGCCCAACGGGTCCGCCTCAAAGGCCGGACTCAACCGCAGCATTGCCGACGCCGGATGGGGGGTGTTCCTCGCGGTCCTGCACGCCAAGGCTGAAAGTGCCGGACGGGAATTGATCGCCGTGGACCCCCGCAACACCTCCCGGACCTGCCCCGAATGCGGGCACGTCGCCAAGGAGAACCGGCCCGCACAGGAGAAGTTCCACTGTCAGCGGTGCGGCCACCACGCGCACGCTGACACCGTGGGAGCACTCAATGTTCTACGGGCCGGGCTGGTCCGTCGCGAAGCCGTACCGGCATAGCGAGAAGCCCCCGGCCTCAGCCGGGGGAGGAGTCACGCCGAGCTGATGAAGATGAACGGGATCACGGTGCAGGGTGCCATGGCGGTCTCCGCCCTCAGCTCCCTCGCCCTGGCCGCCCTCACGCGCGGCAGGCCGCGAATCCTCGCGACTGCGGCCGGGTTCCTGACCGTCGCGTCCTTCCTGATCACCCGGTTCGGGAACGTCCCGATCAACGGCCTCATCAAGCAGTGGGCCGCCACCGCAGCACCGGCCGACCATGCGGGCATCCTGCGCCGCTGGGAGCTGTTCAACGACGCCCGTACCCTCGCCGCCGCGGTGGCGTTCGCCCTCCTCACCGTCCTCGCCCTGCGGGAGACGACTCCATCCCCGACGGCAGACAAGCCGCAGGAACCGGCCTGATCTCGCGGCCGGCGCGGCGCTGTCCGTAGGGCGGAGCCGGGGCTCGCTCGGTGCCGGGAACCGGACAGCTGATCGGGCTCCACGCACCGCACAACGAACGTCCTGCGGCAAGCATCCTCACGCTGGCCGCCGTGCTCCGCGTGGAGTCCCTCGCGGCGAGCAGCCGCTCCTCTTACAGGGCGATGACGGGGCAGGGGAGATGGTCGCCGTCCGACGTGCCAGAAGGTCTGATGACGTCTTCCTGTGGTCCGTCTCCCGGTTGCCTGGACGAGGCTGACCTACCCGACCAGGCGGCGGCGCCAGTCCAGGGGGGTGATGGTGATGGCCTGGCCGGGGTCGTGGTCCCAGTCGGTACGCAGGCCGGCTGCTTCGAGGGCGGCCACGACCTCGTGGCCGATGGCTGTGGTGGTTGCGGGCGAGCCGTCGAAGCCGCCGTAGAGGAGCGTCAGGCCGTGGCCGGCCGCGGCGGAGTCCGTGCACTGGGTGTGGAAGTAGACGAAGCCGCGGGTGTCGGGGCCGCCTTCGCCGCCGATCTCGGACTGGCCGCAGCTGCGGCAGCAGGCGAAGTGCTCGCGGGCGGTGATACCGGCCTCCTGCAGGGCGGTGAACGCGCGGGTGAGCCGCTCAGGGTCCGTCTCGCCCTGCCAGTCGGCCTGCTCCGCCAGGCGCTCCAGCCACATCCGGTCGGCCAGCACCCGCGCCTGCTCACGCGACACGGGCCGGCGCTCCGCGGTGACCAGGTAGTCCTCGGCGAGCTCCGCCAGAGCGGCGCGGGTGACGTAGCCGCCGGCCAGCGTCTCGCGGAGGCGCTGCTCCAACACCGCGCGGTCGTCGTCGTCCAGGTCGAGCGGCGGTACCTCGGGGGTGGGGCCCAGGTCCAGCAGCGACCAGGCCAGAGTGGTGTCCCAGCCGGGCGTCCGGGCGGCCCAGCCGGTCATTGCCGCGGTCACCGTCTCGGGACTGTCGACCATCACCTGGAAGTGCTGACCGGCGGGGCCGGCGCGGTGCTGCAGCGTGTAGTCCCCGCCGGCCTCGTGCCAGACCTGCGTGAAGACGTCGGGCAGATCGGGTATCCGCTGGACGACCAGGAAGCGGTCCCCGTCACCGCCGATCCGTTGGACCAGCCCGGCCAGTTCCTCGGCGGACACACCGACGTGCCGCTCCCCGTTCTCGGTCTCCACCACGATCTTCAGCATCCGCAGACTCTGACACATCCCCCCGACAGCAGACCTCCCGGGACCGCGACCGCCCAGCGGCCCGCCCCGCCCCGCTTCGGCGTCCGGTCCGGTAAACAACGGCTCCGTCCGCGCCCACGGCGCGTCAGTCGACGGCAGAACCCGCACGTGCGCTGCCGAGCAGTCTGTCGACGAGGAGCTCGGGGTAGCCGGTGGCCGGAGGGTCGATGCCGAAGATCGCCCGCAGGTAGAACGGTGCGATGAGCTGGTCGAGGATCTGCTCCAGGGGTGGTGGGTTCTCGCCCCGGGCCGTGGCCCGCCGGCGGATCTGCTCGATGGAGTGCATCCGGCGCCGGAAGTGCTGCGCACGCTCGTCCTGGGCCTGGGCGCTGTTCGGCATGGACAGGATGACGGCGCGCACGAGGGCGCGCCCTTCGGGTGTGCGGATGCTCGCGACGCTGGCTTCGGCCCAGGCGAGGAGGTCGCCGCGCAGGGTGCCGGTGTCGTTCAGCGGCGAGTCGCGTTCGAGGCGGGTGGTGACCATGTCGGCCAGAAGTGTGTCGAGGCTGCCCCAGCGCCGGTAGACGCTGGTGTGGTTGACGCCGGCGCGTTGCGCGATCGCGGGGATGTTGAGGTCTTCGCCCTCCGGGTCGCAGAGCAGGTCGATGACCGCCTGGTGGACGGCCGCGCGGACCTGTTCGGGGCTCTTGCGGATGCGTGTGGTCGGTTGTTTCGGAGTCACCCCCACATCGTAAGCACAGATGTTTGCTTCGAGTATCCGGAGGGGCTACAGTTCTCGCCGTAAGCACAGATCCGTGCTTAAGGGTCCTGAGGAGTGTCCGATGAAGCAGCTGCTGTTCCCGAACAACATCCAGTTCTGGTACGAGACCCTGCGCTCGATGAGTCACATCGCCTACGGCGGCGCCGACTTCGGCGAGGTCGTCGCCACCGGTGAGCGCATCACCGAGGGTGACTACGCCAGCTGGTACACCGAGTGGCTGGCCACCGCCGACCGGGTGTCCGGCGAGGCCGAGAAGGCACTGGCGGCCGGTCACCGGGTGAGTGCCCGGGACGGGTTCCTGCGGGCGTCGAACTACTACCGGTCGGCCGAGTTCTTCCTGCACGGCCACCCCTGCGACCCGCGTCACGACCACGCCTACGACCGCAGCGTGGCCTGCTTCCGAGCGGCGGCCGCGCTGTTCACCCCGATCATCGAGCCGGTCGAGATCCCGTACGAGGCCACCACCCTGCCGGGCTACCTGTACCGCGTCGACGACTCCGGGACCCCGCGGCCGACGCTGATCATGCACAACGGCTTCGACGGCACCGCGGAGGAGCTGCACTTCTTCGGGGCGATGGCCGGCGTCGAGCGCGGCTACACCGTGCTGGTCTTCGACGGCCCCGGCATGCCCGGGCCGCGCCACCACGAGGGCCTGGTGTTCCGCCCCGACTGGGAGAACGTCATCACCCCCGTCGTGGACTTCGCCGAGACCCTCCCGGACGTCGACAACAACCGCATCGCACTCCTCGGTATCAGCATGGGCGGCGTCCTCGCCCCCAGGGCCGCCGCGTTCGAGCACCGCCTGGCCGCGCTGATCGCCGTCGACGGCCTCTACGACCTCGGCCAGACCTCCGTCCGCAACATCCCCGGCACCCGCGAGGAGGCCGAGCGGCTCCTGCGCGCACAGTCCGCTCCCGAACTCGACGCCGCCCTCGAACAGATCATGGCCAAGGACCCGATCGCCCGCTGGGCGATCAACCACGGCATGTACGTCATGGGCGTCGACACCCCCCGGGCCTTCAACGCCTCCTACCTCGACTACACCCTCGCCGACGGCATCGCCGAACGGATCCAGTGCCCCACCCTGGTCTGCGACGCCGAAGAGGACATGTTCTTCAAGGGCCAGCCCGAACAGCTCTACGACCACCTCACCTGCCCCAAGACCCTGATGGTGTTCACCGCCGAGGAAGGCGCCGGCGCCCACTGCCATCCCGGCGCCATGCGCCTGACCCAGGCCCGCATCTACGACTGGCTCGACGACACCCTCAAGGCGACCGCCTGAGGAGCTGACGACCCGACACCGCGACGGGGCCCCCGGCCGCGGACCATCCGCCGAGCGTCGTTCCCGCCGAGGCACACCGCGCGGTGGACAGCCGGAAGGCCGCCACCCGCAGGTGACGCACTCACCTCGGCCGCCACCGCTGGGTGATCGAGAGGACCGTCGCTTGGCTCGGCGGATTCCGTCGGCGCCACCGCTGATACGAACGCAAAGCCGACCACTTCGCAGCCTTCGCCACCATCGCCGCCACCTTCATCTGCCACCGCAGGCTCACCAAATGAGATGACTTCTAATCAGCACCTCCCGCGCAATGGGGAAGCTCGACGCCGACCAGGAACCGGCAGCGGACACCGCTCAGGCACCCAACTCCTGACCCCTGTAGCCCGTGGCCGCGAAATCCCCCTCGCGGCTACGGCTCTGGTTCGGAAGCTCGCCGACCGCGCCGGTCAGGCCGCCCCGGCCGGACCGGCACGTGTGCCGGGCCCGGCCTGTTCGGTTCACCTGCATGTGCGGCGGCCGACCTGTTTGGCAGATGTGGCCTTCCTCCCGGCGCCAGGAACTGTCTTCTGAGCGGAAGCGGCGGTCTTCTTCGCTGCCGGAGCGGTGGTGGTCCTCTTCGCCGCAGCCGTGCTCCTCCTCGCGGGTGATCCTCCCGGCGTGGAACCGGCCGTCCCGACACGGCAGGCCGCTGCGCCCTGCCAGGTGTCGCGCGCCAGAGGGCTCGCGCGGAAGGCCAGCACCGTCGAAGGGACGGCGCCGGCCTTTCCGCTGCCTGTCGCCCGAGTGTGGCGAGGGCGGTGTGTACGGCGCGGCAGGGTTCCTCGGCGCGCAGCCGGCACGGACATCGGCCCCGGCGCGGTCGGCCGTGGCGGCTCAGGCCGTCGCCGGTGCGCTGACCGGCTTGGCGAACGGCGCGGCGATCAGCGCGGCGATCCGGTGCCGCCGCCACAGCAGCCAGTACAGGCCGGAGACACTCGACCACGGGTACGTGTCACTGAACCCGCCCAACGCGGCGAAGTGCGGTGCGGCCGCAGCGTGCCGGCCCGACAAGGCGAAGGCGGCGGCCAGAGCGGTGTGGGCCTTGATCCAGCTGAAGCCCGGCCGGAAGTCCGGGTGCCACACGGAGGCTGCGGCCGCCTTGGCCAGGGTCTCGCGTACCCCCGGCCGCCCCCAGTAGGTGAGGTCAGCCTTCTCCGCTGCCCACATCCAGTGCTCCAGGTGGGCCTCCACCGTGATCAGGTGCCCGAGCCCGCCGGGGGCGGCTGTGCGCCCGCACTTGCGGGCGAACGCGTGTGCCGCCTCCCAGTTGCCGCCCCACTTCGGGCAGAGCTGCTGCAGGAACTGGCTCTGCGCGCGGTAGTGGCGCGGGTCCACCGCGGCGAGGCTGTCGTAACGGCGGCGTGCCTCGCCCTGGCCGAGTTGCAGCCCGCGGGCGGTCATCAGCTGCAGGTACCAGCCGAGCGTGTGGCCCGGGTCGACGCTCACGGCATCGGCCAGCAGCAGTTCGGCCTGCCGCAGGTGCCCGTGGAACCGGGTGAACTGCTCGCGCGAGACGTACCGGGCCCGTGCGTGGGTCCGGATCCGCCAGCCGGTTGCGATGTGGTGGTGGGCCAGCAGGGACCGTGCCAGCACTTTGTCGGGGCCCTCGCCGGATGCGGCCAGGGCCGCCTCCAGCATGGTGTCGGCGCCCGGACTCTCCGCGACGACCTGGGAGGCGACCGCCGCGTCGTCGCCGTCCAGGCCGGCGAACACCGTGCTGACGGAAGACCAGTTCCCCGCGACGGCGGCCGAGCGCAGCCGGGCGAGCTCGGGGAAGGCGGCGTGCGGGGCGTGGACCGGCCCGGTGAGCAGTGCGGTGATGGAAGGCATGCGCAGGATCGTAGGACCGGTGGTGATCATTCCCCGTGGCTGGCTGCCGGTCGTGCATGCCGGCCGCCTCACCCGGGACTGCCGTCGCCACCTGCGTGCACCGGAGAAGAGCGAACTGTCCGCACCACAGCGCACCTTGGCCGTCGTGCCGATCCGCTTCTGCGCAGTCATCGCCAGGGCGAACGTCGCCTGAGCTTGTGCTTTAAGGCCGGACCGGGCCAGTAGCGACGTGCGGCACCGGGTCGCTAACCGCCCCGAACAAATCCGCTGGCACCGAGACCTTCAGATGACAAGACTGCACTGGTGACGACCCTGCCGCCGTTGCCCGGCCCGTTCCCTCTGCCGGTACAGGACCCGCGTGCCCGCGACGTCGTCCTCGACTATGCGGACATGCACGCCCTGGTGGCCGACCTCGCTCTGCCCAACGGCGCGTCGATGTACGTCATGAGCGCGCTGGAAACGTCCCGCGAGCTCATCCGACACTCCTACTACCGGTACGAGTTCGCCACCGTCGCCGTCACGCATTCCCTGCTCGCCCTGGAGAACGTCCTCGCCGAGCGTCTGGCCATCGACAAGCCACTGCGGCACCTGATCGAGCGGGCCGCCGACGCGGGGCTCATCACGGCAGGCCTCGCCGCCGAACTCGACCGCAGCCGACTGCTGCGAGACAGGCTCACGCAGGGCTCCGTGACAAGTGCCGCTCTCCTACAGGCCCAAGCCGTCGCAATGGTGCGTGCCGTCTTCGATGCCGTCTCCCTGCTCCTTCGCCTACCGTCCGCGGCAGAGACGACAGCCGTCCGCATGAGCGGAGCACAGCCTGAAGACCGACTCGCCCGGTTGTCGGAGGAACATCGGCGCGCTCTGTTCCCCGACGGCTTCCGCGGCGTGGACATTGTGGGCGTGGAGCTGATCCTCTTGGACGCCAACGTCGCCGGCCTCATCCAGAGGGAGCTGAACGGCGGGCTCGACGACAACGGCATCGCCAACCTCTGGTCGTGCATCGCCGACCTCGACAAGATCGTTCCCCTGATCAACTCGGCTTACTGCGCCTCCTACTTCGCGAAACTTCGGACGCTTGCCAAGCTCGCAGCAACACGCTACATCCCCACTGCGACCTGACCCGTGGAGTCGAAATTGCAATCTCCCACGACCCTCGTCGGGATCTGACCCGGTCGCGTTCGATGATGCTCCCGGGGCGTCTGACGATCTTGCCCACGTCGTAGCGGGCGGCGGGCTGCTTGTTCTTCGAGCCGAGTGGTCGGCCTGGGCCCGGCCGGGTCGGTTTCGGCACTCGGGCCGGGCAGGGCAAGGTCGCGCGGAGGTTCCTGAACCCACGGCGGACGCGGGCTGGGGTGAGCCTGTGCGGTTCGGCTGGTCGTTCCCAGGAGCGGCGGACGTCCTCGCCACGGGACGCCGCTCGACCGCACCTGGCGCGCTCGGCAACGGGACGCTACACTGGCGGATGGCCTAACAGGGGTGCTTGCCTGGAGACTCGGCAAGTTCAGCATTCTGCCACCACCTGGCCTCCTTCACGGAACGCCTGACCCATCCCCTCACAGGCCTGACAGGCACGGTCCAGCCACACCGCCGAGCCCGTCCCGCCCAGGCCCCGCCCGATGCCGCCCGGGAACCCCACAGCGGCACAGATCTTGCGAGCGTTCAGGGCCCAGGCCACACAGGGCGGAACTCGCAGCGATCCCCGCCGTGCCCGATCGCGGTCGCGCGTGACACGTGCAGCCTCGGCGGCCGCGTGGACCGAGACAAAACCGCGCAGCCACCGGGCAGACCCGTATGCCGGCACCTCGCCGACCGGGGCACACCGCTCTGAACACCGCTCTGACCAGTGACGGCAGCGCCCATTGGAGGCTGCCGCACCCCTCAACACCACATCAACCGGAGTACCTTCTCGTGACCACAGCAACCGAACCCTCAACCACCCCCCGGACCACCAAGTCCGAGCCGAACGCGACGACCGACCTGGACAGCCTGCTGAAGCCCGACCTCCAGCAACTCGCCTCGACGCTCGGCGTCCCCGGCGCCGCCCGGCTGCGCAAGGGCGAGCTCGTAGAGGCGATCACCATCACGCGCTCCGCCGGCCGTCCGGCAACCGGCCACCGACCAGTCAGCCCCGGTGCTCGACCTACCCCGCCGGCGCAGCGCACCCGCAGCCGGTCGCAGGTGCCCGCCGCTGCGGACGGCGACCTCGTACCGGTCGCCGGCGTCCTGGACATCCGCGACGGCCACACCGTTCTGCGTACCTCCGGATACCTTCCCGGCCCCGCCGACCAGCACGTGTCCACCGCCCAGGTCCGGGCCCTCGGCCTGCGGCCCGGTGACGTCCTGACCGGAGCCACCCGCCCCCACACCACTGCCGATAACCGGCCGTCCTTGGCCCGCATCGACACCGTCAACGGCCGCGCCGCAGGCGAGCCCCAACTCCGGCCCGCATTCACCGAACTGACGCCGCTGTACCCGCAGGAGCGTCTGCACCTCGAAACGGACCCGAAGCACCTGACAGGCCGAGTCATCGACCTCATCGCCCCGATCGGCAAGGGCCAGCGCGGCCTGCTCGTCGCCCCGCCGAAGACCGGCAAGACAATGATCATGCAAGCCGTCGCGGCAGCGGTCACCCGCAACCATCCCGAGGCCCACCTGATGGTCGTCCTGGTCGACGAGCGCCCAGAGGAAGTCACCGACATGCAGCGCTCCGTGAAGGGCGAGGTCATCGCCTCCACGTTCGACCGGCCCGCCCGCGACCACATCGCCATCGTCGAACTCGCCATCGAGCGCGCCAAGCGCCTCGTCGAACTCGGCCACGACGTCGTCGTCCTGCTCGACTCGATCACCCGGCTCGCCCGCGCCTACAACACCGCAGCCCCCGCCACCGGCCGCACCCTCACCGGCGGCCTCGACTCCGCCGCGATCCACCATCCGAAGAAGCTCTTCGGCGCAGCGCGC
Source organism: Kitasatospora sp. NBC_00374 (assembly GCF_041434935.1). Classification (NCBI taxonomy): domain Bacteria; kingdom Bacillati; phylum Actinomycetota; class Actinomycetes; order Kitasatosporales; family Streptomycetaceae; genus Kitasatospora; species Kitasatospora sp. NBC_00374. The sequence goes on from NZ_CP107964.1 coordinate 8,870,481, forward strand.
AACATCGAGAACGGCGGCTCACTGACGATCGTGGCCACCGCCCTCGTGGACACCGGCTCCCGCATGGACGACCTGATCTTCGAGGAGTTCAAGAGCACCGGCAACATGGAGCTGCGACTGGACCGCCGCCTCGCCGACAAGCGCCTCTACCCGGCCGTCGACGTCCGCGCGTCCGGCACCCGCCGCGAGGAACTCCTCCTCGGCCCCGCCCGTACCTCCGCCACCTGGACCCTGCGCCGGGTCCTCAGCGGCCTGGACACCCAGCCTGCCACCGAGCTGCTCCTCGACCGGTTGAAGCGAACCGAAAGCAACTCCGACCTCCTCCGCCAGGTGATCGCCAATTCGCCCGCCCGCGCAGCGTGACCGGTCGGGAAGCCGCCGACCAGAGCGGCCGCGCGGGCAGAGGCCGACCGGGACTGCGGAGGTCACGCCGGGAGCGTGGACCACGAAGCGCTGCACAGCCGACAGGAACCCAACCGGGGCGGGCCCGCTACCGGCGACCACCTGCCAGGCCCCAGCCACGTGGCATCGGGCCTCCTCGTGCGAACTGGTGAGTGCACGGCGCCCGTCGCCGACCGTGTCTCGACCCTGCCCGACGGCCAAGACGGCTACGAGGCGGCCTACCAGGCCCGCCTGGAGGACTTCGCGATCCGCCACCGCGAGCGGCTGCAGCACCTGTTCACCCGATACGGCCCCCAGGGCGAGCCCGGTTCGCCCGGCCGGATCGAGATCCTCGACCCCCCATGAGCCTGCCCCTGTGGGTGTGACCTTATCTCGCGGCATGAGCGTGAATCGGCGTGTTTTCGGGGTTTCCGGCCTCCGCATCCGGATTGGTCCAACCACTGCGAGGGCTGAGCCGCTCCGTGCGGACCGTGTCCGGGGTGTCCGTGCGTTCCGGGTTCGGTGACGCATGGTGGTCGTTCTCCCGGCCGCCGGGGCCCTCTCGGGGCCGCCGGGCGCGGTCCGGTCACCCCGTTGAATTGACGGGTCGTCGTGAATGCCCGCCGTATTCCGCTCCCGAACGCGGCTGCTATTCCTTCGGGAAGAGCCGGTCGGGCGGTCCAGGATTTCCGGTGGATACCTGTCGGGACTCCCGGTCGCGGCCTCGGGGGCGGTGTTGGCGGTGGTCCGTCCCGGGCGACCTCCGCCCGGCCTGGCGCTGCGCCGCCCTGCCCGCAGCTGCGCGCCCGGTCCGCCGCTGGCCTGCCCCGTCCCGGTCTGCCGCCGTCCGCCGTCCGGGCCGCCGGGTGCCGAACTTCGAGTAGATGCTGTACGGCAACGCCGTGCTGCTGTGCGTCTGCCTGCACCGGTGGCGGGCCGTCGGCGATCGACGGCCGTGCCCCGTTCCGCTCCGGCTTGTCCGTCCGCACTCCCGGCAGCTCCTGGCGGGCGGGATGTGCAGAGGGGTTGGAACCGGGAGGGGGGTGGTGCCGTCCTGCGGGTGTGGAAAGACGGTCAATCGGGTGCTTGGCACCGGCGCTGCTGACGGTGTCGGCCGCGCTGATGCTGTCCAGCACGCTCTTCACCGCGGAAGCGGAGGGTCCACTCTTCGCGGGCTTCCACGACAACACCTCCGACGTCGCGGCGCTGCTCCTGGGGTCTGGCGTGCTGCTGCTGTTCGCCGGAACGGCCGTCGGCATACGAGCATCCGGGCGCGGCCGGATCGCAGTCGCCATGGTCGCGGTGACGCTGCTGATGTTCGGCGCGTTCCGGGTGGCGGCGGTAGCGCCGATGCTGAGCTGCGACGGCAGCCGGATCGCCCAGCAGGCGGACGGCTCGTACACCTGCGTGGACGGCTGAGCCACCTTGAGTGCCGGGCGCAGCCCGGCTGCGCCTGCCCGCCGGGATTCCCGGTCGCGGTGTCGGCGGTGTCGCCGGCCCGGTGGTGGCCGTCGTCCCGGCCTGCCGCAGCCGCCGGGCCGGCACCCCACCGCGACTGTCAGGCCCCTGCGGCCTGGCGGGTGCCGGGGTTGTCACACCGTTTCGGTCACTGGGTGTTTGTGCTGGTCGGAGGGTGTGTCAGTGACTGGAGTGACTGAGGTTCGGGGTTGGTGTTGGGACGTCCTCTCTTCGGACTGCTGCGTCCGGCCTCCGTGCCATGTCCGGGGCGGGCGGGGGTGGTTGATCAGGTCGTGTCGTGTTCCTGCTCCTTGTCCTTGGGTCCGGTTTTGGTGTGCTGCGCTTGGAGGAAGGCGTGTCCGGCTTCGTGGAGGGTGTATTTGTGCCTCGGTGTGGGGTTGCCGGTGGGGCCGGCGCTCCAGAGCAGGCGCCCGCTGTCGGCGTCGACCGGGGGCGCGCCAGCGATGCCGGGGCCGCGGGTTGTGGCCGTGACGCGTACGTGGGCGCAGACGATGGACCCCTCGTTCTGGCCGGAGGCCAGGATCAGGCACAGCGGTGGCCGGTGCACGGGATCGTGGATGAGGCCCGCCGCGTGGGTCAGCAGCCGTTCGCGCTCGTCGGGGTCCGCAGGGCGGATGGTCAGCGGCCCGAAGCCTTCGTGCAGGTTCACGGCCAGCACGCCGTCGAACCAGACATCGATCGTCTCCTCGCCTTCGTGCCAGGCGGCGCTGCGCAGCAGCAGCGTCATGTGGCTGACGGTGTAGTGCCACAGGCGGAAGTACCGCTCCATGGGGAAGCTCGTCGACGCGGGTTCCGGGGCTTGATCACTCATCGCCCCATGATCACGGAACGCGTACCGCAAGGACAAGGTGCCGCCGCTCGCCGGCCCTGACCCGCCGCAGCGGCCGTCGTGCCGCCCGCCGCTGCGCCCGAGCCGTGCTGCTGGCCGTGGCCCGGTGGGACAAGCCCCGGTCGCTGCCGGGCTGTCCTGTCTCAGCGAGGTTTCACCAGTCTCGCTGGAGATTGACGACCGCGCTGCTCGTCTCGCCGAAGTTCGACTGGTCGCCCGCGGCGGCGATGAGGGCCGCCAAGCCGTCGAGGTGGCGGTCGAGGCCGAAGGTGAACAGGGATTCGGCGGACAGGTCCAGGCCGGGGTCGGTGCGGGCGGTGGTGAACGCCGGGAAGGTGCCGTCCGACAGCAGCGCGGCCATCCGGGCCTCCTGGACCTGCATCCACTGGTCGCTGGTGACACCGCTGGCGTGACCCGCCTCCTGTTCCGCCGCGAGGTCGACCGCGCAGCCCCGGACGAATCCGAAGAGCGAGACCGCCGCGTGCATGCGGGCGCCGGCGTCGAGGCCGAGGCCCTCCAGTGCCGCCAGGGCCCATTCGATATGGCGCATGCCGTTCGGTGCGAGCAGCGGCCGGGTGAGGTTCATCGTGGCCGCCAGCCAGGGGTGCTCCTGGTAGAGCCGCCACTGCGCCCGGGCCGAGAGGTCCAGGCAGGACCGCCAGTGCGGCGGGGCCGGGGTTGGCAGCTGCGCCTGCGCGTAGGCCGCGTCGACCATCAGCGCGAGGAGCTGGTCCCACGGGCCGTGCCCTCGGCCCCCAGCAGCGCCCCCAGGGCCGCCAGTAGCCGCCCTGGAGCCACCTCGCCGCCGTCCCGGCCCCACCGGCTCACCCCGGACGCCCCACAGCCTGCCCTGCGGCCCGCCGGGCAGGCCGCCGACGCCTTCGCCGCGCTGCGCCACATCCGCGCCCCGGCCGCCGTCCTGGAGAACGCGCTCTACCACGCCCAGGCCCTCGTCGAGCAGCCCCACGCTGGCCCGCTCCTCCTGGAGGCCGCCGAGGGCCTGGGCGCCGTCAGAACCTGCATTCCGGCCTAGCCGCGACCGCTTACCGCCTCCTGAACCGACGTCGAAGTGCGGCCCGTTCTCGTGAACAGAGCTACGCGCCCGGCCTCGGCCGTGCCTGCGGCCTTCCCCTCCCCCGAAAGGTGGCCATGCCCCACACCTCCGCCACGTCCGCCCGCCCGGCCTGCGCCGCTCTGCGGCGCCTGCCCCGCCTGCCCCGCCTGCGCCGCCTGACCCGGACGGCGATGGTGACCGCCGTCGCCACCCTCGCCCTGGCCGTGGCCCCGTTGGCCATACCGCACGCCGCCCTGGCCGAGGGGAAGGACAACCGCGACGCCTTCCAGAACCTCGGTTCGGCCGACCAGCAGGACTGGATGGGCAAGGTGGGGGCGACCACGCCGCTGACGGCGATGTCCATTCCCGGCACCCACGAGACGCTGGCCGTGCACGGGGGTTCCAGCGCCCAGACGCAGCAGGACTTCGGCGACAGCGCGGCGACGCTGTCCGCGCAGTTGGACCGTGGGATCCGCGCGGTCGATATCCGGGTCCGCATCATCAACGACAAGTTCGTGATCCACCACGGCACCTTCTACCAGAACGCCAACTTCGACGACGTCCTGACCAAGGCGAAGGCCTTCCTCTCGGCCCACAAGGGCGAGACCCTCCTGATGCGCCTGCGGGCCGAGTGCGACGGCTCCATCGGCAGCTGCTCGGACGACCATCCGACGGCGAGCCACACGGCCCTCTTCGACGCCTACGCGAAGCAGTACGCGGGCCTGTTCTACAACAACGGCAAGCGCAGCGAACCGCCGACGCTGGGCCAGGCCCGCGGCAAGATCGTGCTGTCCGTCTTCAACGCCGACAACGGAGGCTCCTACGGCCTCAACGGCTTCTCGGACCACACCGAGGACACCTGGAACGCCACCGACGCCCCGGCCAAGTGGAGCCTGGTCAGCAAGAACCTCGCCGCGGCCGGCTCGGCCCCCGCCAACCAGACCTTCGTGACCTACACCTCCGCGTCCCGGGCACCGTTCAACCTCGTCCCCTCCGAGTACGCGGGGGGCTACAGCGTCCTGCGCGGCAAGGACATGGTCTGGGTCGACGGCGTCAACGTGCGGCTGATGAACTACCTCAACAACGACACCGCCAACCGCCGGCTGGGCATCGTCATGATGGACTACCCCGGCTGGGCGCTGGTGCACAACATCATCGCCCGCAACGCCTACTACGACGCCCGGGGCACCAGCCCGGCGATCTGGCTGGTCAAGCCTGACAAGACCTACGTGGACAGCAAGTACGGCCGGTGCATGACCCGCGGGCCCCAGTTCGACAGCTCCGGGCAGGGCGGTGTGGTGCAGCAGCGGGCCTGCCAGAGCAACCCGCCCAGCAGCCAGCAGTGGCAGGCCGCCTATCCGTCCACCTTCGACAGCCTGGGCTACTACTGGATCAAGGCCGCCAACGGCCAGTGCCTGACCGTCCCGTGGAACAACGGGACTCCGCCGTCGGCCGGGATGGAACTGTTCTGGTGGCCCTGTGAGACCCGCTGGATCTCCGACAACCAGATGTGGAACATCATGCCCACCAATCTCGCCAACCAGTCGGCCCTCCGGTTCATCAACAAGTGGACGAACCTGTGCCTGATGGTGGATCCGGCGACCGCCTCGCAGTCGGGCGGCAAGGTCGTCCTGGGCAACTGCCCGGCCTGACCGGACCACCCCGCCACCTGGCCCGACGCTGCACCGCGTCGGGCCGGGCCCGGCCGTTCGAGCCGTACACGGACACGGTTACCCACCTTTCGAGCGAGGGCCGGCAATGAACCGGAATTCGAGCTCGGCGTTGGACGACACGGCTGCACGTCGTCGGCGAACCGCCCGTGGGGCCGGCCGGGGTGGGCGTCTCGCGCAAGAAGTCCGACCACCTCGACGCGATGGTGCTGGCGAACATCCTGCGCACCGACGCCGACGCCCACCGGTAGCTGCCGGCCGACAGCGAACTCGCCTAGGCCGTCGCCGTCCTTGCCCGCGCCCAGCAGGACGCCGTCTGGGACCGCACCCAGGCCGGCAACAAGCTCCGCTCCCACCTGTGCGAGTACTTCCCCGGCTACCTCGCCGCCGTCCAGCCGATCACCGGCGGCCTCACCGCGCCGCTGGCCCGCACCCTGCTGGCCACCGCACCCACCCCCGGCCAGGCCGCCCGCCTCACCCGCCGGCTCAAGGCCGTGCTCAAGCGCGCCGGCCGCCAGCGCGGCATCGAAGCCGAGGTCGAGCGCCTGCACGCCGCCCTCCGCGTCCCGAAAATGCGCCAGCTCCCGCTGGTCGAGACCGCGATGGGCCGCCAGACCCTGGCCCTGCTGGGCAAGTTCGAGACCGTCTGCACCGCCGCAGACGACCTCGCCGAAGCCTCCGTCGAGCTGTTCGAGCAGCACCCCGACGCCGCAGTCATCACCAGCTTCCCCGGCCTCGGGGCGCTCAGCGGCGCCCGGGTCCTCGCCGAGATCGGCGACGACCGCAGCCGCTTCGCCGACGCCAAGGCGCTCAAGGCCCACGCCGGATCGGCGCCCGTCACCCGCGCCTCCGGCAAGAGCCACGCGGTCATGGTCCGCCGGGTCAAGAACCAGCGCCTGGCCGCGGTCGGCTACGTCTGGGCCTTCGCCTCGCTCACCGCCTCGCCTGGTGCCCGGGCCCACTACAACCGCCCGCGCAAGGCCGGCGACCGCCACAGCTCCGCCCAGCGCAACCTCTACAACCGGCAATGCCACGAAGTTAGGCCTGTTGCCGCACTGTCAAGTGCGTTCGCAAGATGGGCACATGGGGCGGAATCCCCTGGTAGGAGGAGAGCCGACCAAGACTTGTCCCGTTCAGAGGATCCCGTTGTCGAGCCAGCCTGCCACCTGCACATTGACACGCACCACGATCGTGCCGAGGGCGCCTTCGCTCCCGGCCACCTCGGCGGGTTGACCCAGTTCCTGCCGTTCGAGCTCGTCGACGACGTGCTGGAGCAGACCGGAACCGTCCAGCAGCGCGTTCGAGCCTTACCGTCCCGCGTCGGGATCTACTTCGTACTGGCGTTGGGACTGTTTCCAGGGCTTGGTTACCAACGCGTGTGGGACAAGCTCGTCGCCGGCCTTGCGGGCCTCGACGTACATGCCCCTTCGGAGACTGCCCTGCGCCACCTGCGCAGACGACTGGGACCGAAGCCGCTGGAGATGCTCTTCCACGTGCTCGCGGTGCCGCTGGCGCGACCTTCAACACCGGGCGTGTGCTACCGGCACTGGCGGGTTGATGGTGTTGGCGAGTTGGCCGGCGGTCTTTGGGCTGGGGGTTTCGTGGGTGTGGTGAGAGTGGTGCTGTTCCTTTGAGGGGTCTCCTGCATGTGGCGGGTTCGGTGATAGCCCTGTCGGTGGGTGGCTTGCTGGTGGGTGTGGGCTGTGGCGCGGATGGCTGCTGAGATTTCGTGAACGGGGTGGGTGATCTTCCGGGGTCGGGGCGTCTAATAGTCGGGGTGGAAGAGACGCAGTCGTCGCAGGTCAGCTGGCGCTCCGTCAAGGGCGGCGCGGAACTCACTTTGATCGTGGACACCGCCCTTGGTCGGTTCATGCGCCGAATACCTGATGCTCTGCGTTGCCGGCCGATGTCGAGCAGGGCACTGGGGCCGAGATGGCCACACACGCGGCCGCTGCTACCTGGGGCCTGCCGGACTTCGAGCTGCGCTCGGTTTCCCGGGGTCCTTCGCGGCCCCCGTCGATGATGACCCGCGGGCGTGCGCGGAGCGCGGACCACCGCGCAGCCCGGCCCGGATGGCGGTTCACCGCCCGGGCGGGGCCGCGCCCCAGAGGGGCCCGCCGGTCTCAGGCCGCGAAGCCGCCGTCCACTGCGATCGCGGCACCGGTGATGTACCGGCCCTCCGGGCCCACCAGGTGGGCGATGGTGCCGGCCACGTCCGCGGGGGTGCCGAACGAGCCCAGCGCGGTGAAGCTGGCCTGGAAGTCGGCGCCCGGCCCGTCGGCCGGGTTCATGTCGGTGTCGGTCGGACCGGGGTGCACCAGGTTGGCGGTGATGCCGCGCGGCCCGAGCTCCCGTGCCAGCGCCTTGGTCAGCCCGGACAGTGCCGCCTTGCTGGTCGCGTACACCGAGCCACCGGGGAAGGCGACCCGCTCGGCCATGCAGCTGCCGATGGTGACGATCCGTCCGCCCTCGCCCAGGTGGGCGATGGCCGCCTTGGAGGCCAGCAGCGACCCCCGGACGTTGACGTCCAGCACCCGGTCGATGTCGGCCTCGTCGATCTCCTCGATCGGGCCGACCACGCCGACGCCCGCGTTGTTCACCAGGATGTCGAGTCGGCCGAACCGCGTCGCCACCGCGTCCACGGCCTCCCGGATCGCCCGGGGGTCGGCGCTGTCCGCCCGTACGGCCCAGGCGCGGCGGCCCATTCCCTCGATCTTGGCCGTGACCGCCTCGGCGCGCTCGGCACCTTCCCGGTAGGTGAGCGCCACGTCGGCGCCTTCCTCGGCCAGCCGCAGCGCGACCGCCTCGCCGATTCCCCGGCTGCCGCCGGTCACCAGCGCCACCTTGCCCGCCAGCCGTGCGGCCACCATGGTCGTGCTCATCGTCATCTTCCCCGAACTCGCTGTCGTGTTCTCGGACATGACTCGATGATCGGACGCCGGCGATCACGAGTCCGGCGGTATTCGGACATCGCGTTCAACGTTCAACAATCGATCGGACGCCAGTCCTTCACGGCGATTCCCGCGAGCGCCGCGGTCGCCAGGCGCAGCGCAGGCAGCGCGGCCAGGTCGGGCGGGGTGGCGAGCGGGCCGACCAGGTCGACGCCGGTGAACTCGGCCGCTCCGGGCAGCGCCCGCGCGGCCTCCACCTGTGCCCGGCCCGCGCCGCTGCACAGGTCGAGCCAGGCGGCGTCCGCGCCGGCCGGACCGCCGGGTCGAAGCCCAGTTCGCGGGCGTAGCTGTTGACGCCGCTCAGCCCGCGCTCGCGGTTCATGGTGTTGTGTCGACGACGGGGGAGCCGGTCAACTCGGGGCCGCTGATCAGCTTCGCCGCCCTGCGAGCCTACTGACGCGGACACCGGGGCCCTCCAGCCCGGTCGCCCGCCGGGGGCCCGGGCACGGCGCCGGACACCAGGGCCCACGCGCCGGAGCCGGCCGCCCCTCGGAGGGGTGGCCGGCCGTGGTCCGACCCGGAGTCAGAGGTCCAGCACCTGGTCCGGGAAGATCAGGTCGGGGTCGCCACCGATGGTCCGGATGTTCCTCGTGTACAGGCTCCACACGTCGGTGCCGAACTTGACCGCGATCTCGCTGAGGGTGTCGCCGCTCTTGACGGTGTAGGTGCCGGTGGGGGCGCCGGGGGAGTTGACCGGGGACGACGGGGTCGGGGTCCGCGCCGATCGCGTGGCGTCGGTGGAGCTCCGGTCGGGCTTCTGGGCCGGCCGGGCCTGGGCGGGCTTGGACTTGGGAGCGGGCTTGGCCTCGGTGGCGGTGTCGACCTGGGCCGGCGCGCCGCCCCTGGTCAGACCGGCCTTCCTGGAGCAGACCGGCCAGGCACCGGGGCCCTGCGAGGCGAGCACCTTCTCGGCGACGGTGATCTGCTGCGCCCTGCTGGCCCGGTTCGCCTGCGGCGCGTACGCGGTGCCGCCGTACGCCCGCCAGGTGCCGGCGGTGAACTGCAGACCGCCGTAGAAGCCGTTGCCGGTGTTGATCGACCAGTTGCCACCGCTCTCGCACCGGGCGACGGCGTCCCAGGTCGAGGCGGAGGCGGCCGAGGCCGAGGGGGCCGAGACGAGGCCGGCCACCGGCAGAGCCGCGACGGCGGCGCCGGCCACGACGGCCACGCGGACTCGGTTGCGCTTGGTGGGGGCCTTGGTGGAGGTGGTGGCAGCGATGGTCTCGTGACCGGAAGTCATGAACATCCTCTCGACAAGCCCCAGGCAGGCATGCGGAACCAGGCCCCGGTGGGGCCCATGTTTCGTTCACCTCATTCGTTGGACGGCCGGGCACGTGTCCGACGTGCCCGTGCCGCCCGGTCTCCCCGCTCACCGCCGGCCCGTTCCGAGCTCGGCCGGTCGGCGGGCACGGCCCTCGCACCGGGGTCAGCCGGCGGGCCGTGCTTCGGGGTGAACCCGGGTGGTGCTCGTTGCACCGCCCAAGAAGCTACGGGCGGTTGTGGCCAGTCATCAAGTAATTCCATTACGGCGCAGGCCAGTTGACTGTTACCGGCGGTAAGGATCAAGAAGTCTCGCCGGAAATGACAGCTTTTGAGGGGGTTTTTCATGATCGAAGAGGCCGGCAACGCGCCCCCGATCACACCAATGCCCATCGAAGCCGCCCGCGAGCTCCACCCGAAGTGATCGTCATATGACGATCCGTCACCGAATCAAGCGGAGTTCCCGCTTCCGCCGCCTGTCTTGGTGGCACCAGCCACAGCCGTCACCCATCACGCCCAGGATGGTCGCACAGCGTAATGGCCCACCAGCCCGTACCCGGCGCAGTAGGCCAGTCGCGGCGCCTTCGGCGAGAGGCATGCGCCCATCGACACCCCCACCACCGCCAGGAACAGCTGCCACGTCAGCGAGGCCGCGCACACCCCCGGCCGCAACGCGGCCCCGCCGCCGCGTACCCGGGCGCCCCCTCCCGTCACCATCGCGGCGAAGTACAGCGCCGTCGTCGGGTTGACCATCGTCAGGTCCCTGAACCGCAGGAACGTCCCCGCGACGCCTCGCGCCGAGTGCCTGCCGGACCCCGCCCCCGACCCTCCGTCAGCCACGGTGCCCACCCTGCCGGGTACGGCCGCCGGCACCTCCGAGGACGCCGACCGCCGCAGCCCCACCAGTCCGCGCACCGCGACCACCGCCGGCAGGAGCGCCGCGACCGCCGGCGTCCACGGCTCCCACCCGGCGAGCGCCTCCAACAGTCGCGCCCCATTAACGTCGCCAGCGCCGCTCGTCCTCGTTGGTACCGCTGTGGTCTGTGCCGTGGTCGCCGAGGAACTGTATCGGCGCGGCCGGAAATCCCAACGGCAGCCAGGCGGGCGCCCCCTCCGCAGCAGGTGACCGCGAGGCCCACGGCGCGGGCGCCCTGCGCGTCCCGCCGGGCGCCCGCCCCGGGCACCGACGGGACTGCCGGATCACGGAGTCCCGGAACTATGCAGGCACGCCGACGCTGGCTGTTGCCGGTGTGTTGTCGTCCGCTGTTGCGGGGGTGTTGCAGGGCGCGCAACACTCCAGGCCTCCGAGATGCTTCTGCCAACTCGTTCTGCTGATCGAGTCTTTGGGTCCGCGCCGAGGTGGCTCGGGCTGGCTTGTGCGGAGGTATGAAGTGCGGCGTTCGCTGCTGTCCATGAGGTCGGCGCTGGTCTTGCTGCTGGCCATGCTCACCGGGATCGGGGCGGGGGTGCTGTGCCGGCTGTCCGGCTCGCCGACCGCGCAGTGCGTCCTGTACGGGGCCGGAGCGTTCGGCGTCGCGGTCCCGTTCTTCGACCGGCTCGTCGCCGGCCCGGAGACCGAGTGCGAGGAATCGTCCCCGTGACCGCTGCGCACCGGGGGGGCATGGGGTGGCCGCCCGAGCGGGTGGCGGGGCTTGAAGGCGAACCGGTACCGGACGGGCCGGTCAAAGGGGTGGGAATGGGCGGGCTTCAGCCGCTGGACGACAAACTCAACAGCGAGTGCCGGGCCTTCGCCGAAGCCCTACGCGAGTTGTTCCTGGAACTGGCCCTGTCCGCCCGCCGCTACGCGACCCGCTGCTACATCAGCCCCGGCACCCTCTCCCGCTACTTAGGCGGCACCCGCATCCCCCAGTGGGACTTCATCGAGACCTCTTCCGCCACGTCGCCGAGGAGCGTGGCACCCAGATCGACCCCGCCACCCACGACCGCCTTCGCGGCCTGCGCCTGGCGGCCCTGCGCACCAGCGCCTCCATCAGCCAGGCCGTCCAGCAACTCGAAGGCCAGCTGAAGGCCGCCGACCAGGAAGCCAGGCGCACCAGCGCCCGTAAGGACGAACTCGACCACGCCCTGGACGACTACCACCACCTCATCGCCGACCTTGACCTGCGCCTGAAGCGGCTGGAGACGGACCAGGATCCTGTGCCGACCGCGGAGGCGCTCCCGATCGTGCCCGACGAGGACATGGCGAAGATCCTCACCGAACGGCAGATCCTCGCCATGGAAGTCACCCGGCTCAGCCGCGAACTGGAGGAGACCCGCCAGCGCGCCGCCTTCGCCGAGGTCCGCTGCAACCTGCTGGAGCGCCAGCTCGCCGTGGTCGAGAACCAGCAGGGCACCCTCCTACCCGAGCCCGAACTGGTCCAGCTGGTCGACCCCGCCACCAGGCCGACGCTGACCGGCCAGCCCAAGGTGCTCCTGGTCGACGACCAGCACCCCAACCTCCTGGCCCTCGAAGCCGTCCTCGGCACCCACGACCACGAAGTCGTCTCCGCCTCCTCCGGCCCGGAAGCCCTCAAAGCCCTCCTGGAGTCCGACGACTTCGCCGTCATCATCCTTGACATCCAGATGCCCGAGATGGACGGCTACGAGACCGCCGCCCACATCAAACGCCGCGCCCGCACCCGCGACATCCCGATCATCTTCCTCACCGCCATCGGCAACGACCCCGAGTACTCCATGCGCGGCTACGCCGCCGGCGCTGTCGACTTCATCGTCAAACCCTTCGACCCCTGGGCCCTGCGCGCGAAGGTCGCGGTCTTCGTGGAGATCTACCTGGAGCGCCGCCTCTACGCCCTACCCCGATAGCGACCTCCGAGGAACGCACCGGTGCCGTGTCGGGGTTGTCCGCCTTGTCGACCGTTGCCCCCGGCATCCGCCGGCGAATGGCGGCACATGGACCACGTGCACTTGCGTCCGAAGCGATCCCGGAGCCGATCTCGAAGGGGTGCCAGGCCAGCGACGGCCGGGCACCCCTTCCCCGCGTCGACTACCGCTGCGCCTCGGTCTGCTCGCGGATCGCGGCGGCAACGTCCGGCAGCGCGTACGCGACAGCGGCCAAGCCTTCGCCGATTGCGTCGGTCTGCTTCTCCTCACCCTGCCGGCCAGCTGCGTCGCTGGCGTACGGGCGAGGTGGCCAGGTAGAGCTGTTTGAGTGCAGCCTGCTCGTGCTCGTTGGGGAAGTGGCCGCAGGGGCTGGCGGCTCTGCGGTATCGGGAGTTGGGGCTTTCGACGGCCGCTGGTGGTGCAGATGATCTTCCGGATCTCGTGTCGAAGCCGAGGAGGGGGCGAGCCGTCTGGCCGCCCGTGGCTTACCAGTGGTCAGGGCTGGTCGGTGTCGGGCGCGGTGTGGTGGGTGGTCGGTGGTGTGCCGGGGTCTGCTGCTGGTGGTTCGGTGTCGGGGGTGGGTGGGGTGCGGTGGTTGCCGGTCCAGGCGCCGTACAGGCCCCCGACGGCGACGCAGACGGTGGCCAGGTCCCCGGTGCGCACCCCCGCGACGGTCATCAGTACGGCGGCCGCGAGGACGGCGAAGAAGACGATCGCGTCCAGCCTGCGCTTGTTGCGCGAGCGCATGAATTCCTCCATCGGGTTTCGGCGTTGGGGTGAAGGCCAGCATGCGCTCGTGGTCTGATTGTCCGTCTCGGCCGCAGCGGAGAGTGCCTGGTCGGCCCGGGGAAAGTCGTGGACAGTGCGGACACGGGGAGACTGGCGATGGCGCAGGCGGACAGTGGCGGCGAACCGTTCGACGGCCTGGACGGCGACACGCCGCCGGCCGAGGCGCTGGCCGGCTGGCTGCGCGATCTGACCACGGGGCTGAGCCTGCGTGAGCTCGCCAAGCGCTTCCGCTACGGCCACACCCGCTGGGGCGACTTCCGCTCCGGCCACCGGCTGATCCCCAGCTGGCTCCTCGAGGAACTCGTCACCGCCCTCGTCAAGGACCCGGTCAAACGGCACCTGGCCCTGGTGCGAGGCCAAGAACTGCTCGCCGCGGCGGAGGAAGCGGCCCTCGCCGCCACCGCGGCACCGCCCACCGCGGCGACCGACTCCGCGGCCGAGATCCAGCTCAGACTCGACGACGCCCGCCAGGGACAACTCCAGGCCGTCCAGATGGTCCATGACACCACCCGGATCATCTTCATGCTCCTGACCGCCGTCGCCACCCTCGGCGAACGATGCCGACACCTCGAAGACCAACGCGACCGCGCCGCCACCGGCACCCACGACCAGCGCGAACTCACCGCCGTCCAGGCCGAACTCGCCGACACCCGCCAACGCCTCGAGCACAGCGAGACACTCCTCGCCAAAGCCCGCCACGAACGCGACCAGGCCGAACAGCTGCGCATCGAGGCCCAGCAACTGGCCGCGGCCCACTACCGGGCCTGGCAGAACCGCCGGCTCCCACGCGACCCGCACCCACACGACGACACCACCACCACCGGCACCGCCACCCCCGACGACACCTCACCGCCCACACCACCCCTGTGGCAGTACGACCACCTCCTCGAAACAGCCGACGCCGAACTCGACGCCCACGCCACCAACCTCGCGGCGCTGCGCCGGCGGATGGGTCTGCCGGATGCCGCCGACCCGGTGTCTCCGGCCGCGGGGTCCGGTGTCGTGCCCGGCCGCGTTGTCCGCGTGGACAGCGTGGACACCAGCGTCGGCTTCGCTGATTCGGACGGCATCCTGGGGCCAGGTCCCGAGACGGCCGTGACCTTGTCGGGTGTCCGGACACCTGACGTCGCACGCCGGCCGGAGGTCCGCGCGCTGGCGGAACAACGGGCCGGGGAAGCAGCCGTGACGGCGGCGCGCTCCGAACCTTCCGCGACTCCGCACTCTCCGCCTCCCGGCCTCGCGGTGGTGTCCGGCCCGGTCGCCTCGGACGGCGCCCGAGAACGTCGGCCCCGACGGGCGGTGATCACCGGCATCCTGGGGCTCCTGGCCGGCATCGGCCTGATCTCCTACGCCTTCACCGCTTTCGCCCGTGGTACCGCTGCCGACCCCGCCACCAAGACTCTGAGTGGCACCGGTACGGCGATGGTCGCCACCGGCGTGCTCGTCTGTGTGATCGGCATGGGCTTCCTTCTCTCCGCACTCATCGACCGATACGGCGACCTTCAGGCGTCCGACAGCGAGGACGTCCCCTACTGGACCGGGATCTGACACGGCGCCCGAGGGCGTGACGCCGGACTGTAGGCGATTGGAGGCGCCGGTCAAGCCCCCAACAGCCACCATCCAGTTGCTCGCCGCCCGCCTGCGGGCGAGAAAACTGCGCACCCTACACCGCCTGATGCGCGGGTCAACCCCAAACGCCAACGCCCGCCACCCCGACGTCCTGGCCGCCAAGCGCCGAGAACGCGCTCGAATCCGCAGCGAGAAGGGCATCCGCTGGGGCGGACGCCCACTACTCGCCGCTTGATCGAGCACCCCGGCGAACCTATGCGGTCACAGCACTAGGGCCTCGGTGCGGCGCTGCGCGGTGCGGGCGTTCTTCATGATGACCCCGACCGGCCTGCCACTCCAGACGGCCTCGTTCGGCGGGCAGGCGTGCCCGTGCTCGGCCGAGTACCCGGCCACCGCGGCGAGGTTGTCGGTGAAGGCGGTGTCGAATGCAGACCACACCATCCCGAGCGCGTCCAGTTCCTTGACGCGCTCCGAGTCGAGGACGTCGGCGGCCTTGTAGCGGCGCTGGTCGGCCACCCACACCCCGAGCCGGTGCCCGGACGGCGCGACGTAGGCGTAGGGCACCCGGACGTCGTCGAACTTCTCCTTGTAGGCGAGGAGCTCTTCCAGGCCCCGCCGGAACTCGGCCCGCTCCGGCTCCAGCACCCGGGTCCGCACGAACGCCGCGATCACCGCCGGATCCCGCTGGGTGGAGAACTGGAGCAGCTGCGCCTCTCCGCCGGCGGAGCGGAACTCGTCCGGCTCCCCGGCGTGCTTCGGCTCACGCGGGGGCCGGGTCTCGGACTGGGGCAGGGCCAGGCGCTCGACGGCGGCCGCGTCGTGTGCGCGCAGCGCCATGAGCAGCTTGGCCAGCCCGTCGTAGGCCCGGGAGGTGAGCAGCTGGTTGCCGTTGGAAGGGGTTCGCCGCCCACCTCACCGAGACGTGCGCCTCCGACAGCGTCAACGTGATCACGGACGTGGCCACTACCTCCGCCGCCACCAACGATGCCCAGGCCCTGCCCGGCATCCACAGCCGCTGGGAGCGTCGCGGACTACTGCCCGCCGAGCACCTGGTCGATGGCGGCTACACCTCCCTGGTCCACCTGGAGCGAGCCGCCCGCGAACACCAGGTCACCGTCAGCAGACCACTCCCGGACAACCCCACCAGCCAACATCGCCGGAACGAGGGCTTCGACCGGGACGACTTCCACATCGACTTCGACCGCCGACAAGTCACCTGCCCGAACGGCCAGGTCAGCGCCGGCTGGCACGGCCCCTACCCGACCTCCTCACCCACCGCGGCACCCTTGATCGTGGCGCGGTTCACCACGAGCCAGTGCCAGCCGTGTCCGGACCGGCCCCGCTGCACGAACTCCCGAGCCCGCAACGTGGGCTTTCCCCCACGAGAACTCCGCGACCTGCAAGTCCGCGTCCGCGCCGAGCAGCAGACGCCCCACTGGAAGGCCCGCTACGCGGTCCGCTCCGGAGTGGAAGGCACCATCAACGAGTTCGCCCACGGCCATGGCATGCGCCGCTGCCGCTACCGTGGCAGCCTCGGCGGCCCCGCCCACACGCCACCGCCTGCCAGCACGTGCTCACGTGCCGGCAGGCGGTGGTGGACTTCATGGAGGAAGTGTCGCGCCGGTCCTGCGGCGGCCGTGCCCCCGGGGTGCGGGCGGGGCAGGACCGGCGCCGGTGACCCGAAAAGGGCGGAACGCCGAAGGGCACGGGCAGCTCAGGCCGTGGATGGCCTGGGCTGCCCGGTGAGCCGGTGGGCGCTCCTGGCGCGGCTGTCCGCGGCGCCTGTCCTCCCTGGATTCTTGTGACCGCCGTACCCGGCCGGCCGGCCGCCGTGGTGCAGGGCGCGCGGCCCGCCGACGGTCTACTGGCCGCCCGCGGCTGCCCCCTGGGCCACCGGGGTGGCGGCCGCGGGTTCGGGCAGCGGGCCCGGGGCCGGCACGCGCACCGCGTGCACGGCAGGCCGGCGGGGGTTCTTCGGGCCGATCCGCCGCAGCCACTTGTCCGCGGGATGCTCGATGAAGCGGTAGCAGAGCCACGACAGCACGACCGCCACGGACAGGAAGGTCCACAGGGGCACCAGGTTCTGCCAGCGCTCGCCCTGCACCATCTTGACGTGGGGCTCCAGCCACTTCATCACGGTGAGGTGGATCAGGTAGAAGGCGTACGACCAGGTCCCCAGTGCCACCAGCGAGCGGGAACGGAACACGGAGCGCTTCCCGGCGAGGTCCCGCCCCGCGGCGGAGATGATGAGCACCGCGAAGGCCGGGGTCATCAGCTGGTTCCACCAGAACATTCCGAGCAGTTGCTGGTCCATGGCCCACTTGATGGCGTAGACGTCGGCCGCGACCAGCAGCAGCGCGACGCTCATCGGAATGCGCGGCCGCCAGCCCCTGAGCATCGCGGCTGCCACCACGATGCCGAGCAGGAACTCCAGGGCCCGGTACGGCGGAATGCGCAGCACCACCAGGAGGTGGAAGGTGTCGTTGTGGTGCGGGAGGTAGTAGTCGAACGCCCACTTGCGGAAACCCAGGTCCAGACCGACCAGCAGCGCGGCCAGCGCGGCCAGGACGACCGGCTTGGCCTTGATGATCGGGCGGATGACGAAGGGGAAGATCAGATAGAAGAACGCCTCCGCCGACAGCGACCAGGACACCGGGTTGCCGGTCAGCAGCACGTTGGGGTGCCATGCCTGCAGCAGGCTCACGGCGAGGAACACGTCCTGGTGGGCGACCGACCACACCTGGTGCAGCGCCACATAGGCGAAGGCCACGCTCACCACCAGGGCGGGCCAGATGCGCACCAGCCGGCGCCAGTAGAACACCCGCATCCTGGTCTCGTCGGAGAACGACCAGGCCAGCACGAAGCCCGACAGTACGAAGAAGAACGCCACCCCGGAGTCTCCGTAGAGGGTGTAGTCACCGAGATAGGGGACCCGGCATATCTGCCCGCTGTGGTAGATGAACACCGCTAGGGACTGTTCTGAATTCAGATCATGATTGCGCCGGTTCGTGCTCCTCGGTGGTGTGGTGGCTGGTAGAACGAGTCCATGACGCGCGGCGATCTGACGGACAGTGAGTGGGAGCTGGTTGAGCCGTTCCTGCCGATGGCGGCGACGGGGCCGATCCCGGACCTGCGGCGGCAGTTCGACGCGATCATGTGGCGGTTCCGGGTGGGCAGTCCCTGGCGGGATGTCCCCGAGCGGTACGGCAACTGGTCGACGATCTACGGCCAGTTCGGCACCTGGGCGCGCACGGGAGTCTTCCAGACGCTGATGGAGGGGATGATCGCCGAGGCCGCCGCGCGCGGCCAGGTCGACTTGTCACTGGTCAGCGTGGACTCCACCGTCTCTCGTGCGCACCATCACGCCGCCGGGATGGTCGTGGACGCCGAGTTGCTGGAGGAGCTGGAGAAAGCCGTCGCGGAGGAAAAGGGGCTGTTGCGAAGGGACGAACCGGAGCGATAGCGGGCCGGGGCGACGACACCGACGAGGCGGAGGAATCCCGGCGGGAGGCGAAGCGCCAACTACGCCGACGCCACCGGGCCCGGCTCAAGGCGGCCGCGCTGGGGCGATCGCGCGGCGGGCTGACCACGAAGACCCACCTGGCTGCCGAGCGGCGCTGCCGCCCACTGTCCCTCGTACTCACCCCGGGCCAGAGCGCGGACAACCCGCGGTTCACCGCCGTCATGGACAAGATCAAGGTACGCGGCCCGATCGGCCGGCCCCGAACGCGCCCCGACGCGGTGGCCGCCGATAAGGCCTACTCCGCTCGCACCACCCGGGCCTACCTGCGCCGACGCCAGATCAAGGCAGTCATCCCGGAGAAGGACGACCAGGCCGCCAACCGCAAGAAGAGAGGCCGAGGCGGCGGACGGCCCGTCAGCCACGACGCCGATCTGTACCGCGATCGCAACACCGTCGAACGAGCCATCAACAAGATCAAGGACTGGCGGGGCCTCGCCACCCGCTACGACAAGACGCCCGCCAGCTTCGAAGCAGGTCTCCACCTGCGCGGCTCCATCATTTGGCTCCGCAGCCTGAAGCCCACACCATGATCTGAATTCAGAACAGTCCCTAGCGCCGCGAACCATCGGAGGCCGGTGAGGGAGTCCAGCCGCTGAGTTCGTTGCGTGGGGCTGAGAGGCAGTGACATCAATGATCCAAGGATTAGATGGGCGCTGTGCCAAGCAGGGCATGTTAACAAGGACCACATCCGTACACAGAGCGGGCCCCGGCCACCCTGCCACCCCGCCCGCCCCGTTCCGGAACGAACCGAACCCGCCTGCACCACCGACGGCGCCGTCGTCGAGAACCACACCTACGACAGCGCCGACCGTCTGACCGACACCGGCTTCACCTACGACGCCTTCGGCCGCACCACCAAGACCGGCACCGGCGCCACCAACACCTACTGGGCCAACGACAAGGTCGCCGCCCAGGAGAAGGGAGACACCAAGCAGGAATGGGCCCTTGACCCGGCCCACCGCCTGACCGCCTTCACCACCGCCAAGAAGCAGGCCGACGGCACCTGGGCAGGCGCCACCAGCAAGCTCAACCACTACGGCGACGACAGGCGGGGCGCCGGTTGGCTGTTCTGCGCAGCAGCGCAGAACAGCCAACCGGCACCCATCCACCCCACCTGGCGTAGCCTCCCGGCCTCGCCCGGCCCCGGTCACGAGTACTCGCTCACGCGCCGATCATGGCGGGACTATCAGGATTCCGTCGTCCTGGGTGAGGCGCTCGCGGAAGTCGGTCAGCACGCTGTGGTGGAAGCCGGGATCGTTCAGATCCATGGCCAGGGAGTACTTGAAGTCGATGCGGCAGCGGACCGCTTCGGCTGCCTGACGGTCCGACAGTCCGAGCAGGAACTGCAGCACGCAGACGGTGCCCAGCTGGGCGGGCGAGAGACCGGGACGGCCGTCGCGCGGGTACCAGCCGGCGAAGTCCTCGTCGTGCCACAGCCCGTCCAGCCGGTCCCGTACCCACATCGCCGTCGTCCCCTTCGGATTGCTCGCCCGTGCGACCTGCACAGTCAGAGCGGGAACCTCTTCGCCGGAACGGGGACGGACGGACAACGCGCACCTCGCCACTGGGTCGACCTGCACCACAGCCACGAACCTGCCCACTGATCACCCTGCTCAGCCGGGGACCACCAAGATCACCGACAGAGTCAAGCTAAGGGGCCGCTTGGTATTTGAGGCACCGGGTGACGGAACTGGACCCCCAGTTTCCCTCCGCCGCCCTTGGAGTCCCACACCCGGCTGCCCGGGCCGTGTCGGCCCGGGCAGCTATGAACGGGTGCTTGTGCGGGGGGTGGTTAGTTGACGGTGCCGGAGGCCCAGATGGGCCATCCGTCGTAGCGGTAGATGACGAGGTTGCCGTCGGGTTGGAGGAACATGCTGTCGCCGGGGGAGGCCGTTCCGACGGCCCACAGGGCCGTGCCGGGTGTGTGGGCAGGTTGCTGGTA
Source organism: Kitasatospora sp. NBC_00374 (assembly GCF_041434935.1). Lineage (NCBI taxonomy): Bacteria > Bacillati > Actinomycetota > Actinomycetes > Kitasatosporales > Streptomycetaceae > Kitasatospora > Kitasatospora sp. NBC_00374. The sequence goes on from NZ_CP107964.1 coordinate 8,890,769, forward strand.
GATGCCGAGGTTGCCGTCCGACTGGAGGGTCAGGACGGCGTTGGGGTAGCCGCTTGCGCCTTGGGTCCAGGTGCCGCCGGCGGCTTTGGTGATGGTGAGGAGACCGTTGGTGAAGGTCATGCCGGCGCGGTTCGTGGTCCAGGTACTGCCGCTGGAGTAGTTGGTGTCGTCGCTGGGGAACAGGACGTAGCCGGGAGTACCGGACAGCAGTGCGACCTGGCTGGGGTTGAGGGTCGTGCCGGCCCAGACCTGGACGTTGGAGACGGCTCCCTTGAAGGGGCTGACGTGGCTGCCCTGGTACATGTAGTCGCCGACCCGGAAGCCGCCGGTGAACCCGGCCACGGGGCTGTGCAGCCCGGAGACGGTCTCGATGCCGTTCAGGTACAGCGCCATGACGTTGGACGTGCGGTTGTAGCTGACGGTCAGGTGCGTCCACGTGCCGATCTGCACGAGACCACCGCCCGCGCCGGCGTGGACGCAGTCATACGCCCAGGCACTGCTGTCGGCCTGCGACATACAGAAGTACCACTGCTTGCTCGCACTGTCCGCGTACACGATGAAGCCCGCCGACTGGGTGCCGTCCTGCGAGAGCAGCACACCGCCCGTCGCGTCCGCCTTCACCCACGCCGAGGCTGTGAAGTCCGCCGAAGGCGACAGGGCGGCGGAGCTGCTGCTCATGACGCCGGTGCTGGTGCCGCTCAGGCGCACGTCGGGGTTGAAGATGTCCTTGGTGCTCCAGGTGGCGCCGGCCTGCCCGGTGAGCGGGGTGGTGCCGGTGGTGTCCTTGGCGGTCGTGACGGCTGCGCCGTTGGTGGTGTTGTCGTTGAGGGCCCAGGTGTGGGTGGGTGTGACGAGGGTCTGGTTGGCGGTGGGGGTGAGGGTGGTGCCGTTGAAGAGGTAGGGGGAGGCCTTGCCGTTGGCGTCGACGGCCCAGAGGTCGGCGGTGCCGTTGCGGTCGATGTCGGCGGCCTGGAAGGCGGGCTTGCTGGTGGCGTCCCAGCCGCTGGAGGCGACCTGGAGGGGGGTGACGGGGTTGCCCATGGGCAGGTCGAGGAGGTTCTGGGGGCTGTAGTAGTAGAGCTGGCCGCCGGCGTCGGAGCGGGCGAAGAGGGCGGGAAGACCGTTGACCAGGGTGGTGGTGATGGTCCAGCCGGTCCAGTTGCCGGTGCCGGTGGGGTTGGTGTCGGAGACGTCGATGGCTCCGCCGGTGCCCGTAAAGGTCCCCGTGGTGACGGCGGCCTGTTCGACCTGGAGGGAGCCGTCGAGGATGAGGAGCAGCCCGGGGAAGCCGTTGACGGGCTCGTCGTTGAGAGTGTTGTAGAGGGAGCCGGCGCTGGCGATCCGGGTGGCCTTGGATCCGGAGCCGGTGGTAAAGGCCTTGTCGATGACGTTGACCGCGGCACCGGTCGCGGGGGAGAGAGCGGAGCCGTCGCCGCTGCCGAAAAGAACGGTGCCGGTGCCGGTGGTGGGGTTGTAGGCGAGGACGTCGTTGAACCCGTCGCCGGAGGCGAAGTGGCCAACGACAGCCTGGAGACCGTTCCAATCACTCGGGTTGCCGTTGGTGTTGACCGCAGTGCCTTGTGCGCCGATGTTGTCTGCGGCGGCATTGAGTGTGTTCACTGTCGTACCGGAGGACATCCACAGGCCCGCCGGAAGGTTGGCCCGGTTGCCTACGACCGCGAGGTCGGGGTGCGTGTCGCCGGTCAGGTCGTTCTCCGCCGCGGTTGCGGGCGCGGTGGCATTGAGAACGATGCTGGCAGAGTCACCGACATTCCCCCCGGCCGAGATCGCCGTCACCGTCAGAGTGTTGACCCGCCGGGTGGGCTTGATGGTCACCGTCGCGTTGCCGGAGACGGCGGCGACGGTGGCGGGGGCGGCGCCGTTGAGCTGGTAGAGGTAGCTGGAGGGCACGATGCCGGTGGGGTTCGCCGTGACGCTGAAGTTGGCAGTGGTCCCGACCGTGTAGGAGGTGGCGGGCTGCGAGATGCTCGGGGCGCCGGGGACGGTCGGGTCGAAGGTGAAAGTGCAGGTGGCACTTGTGGGGCTGTTGGCGATGCCGTCGCTGGCGACGACGTTCCAGGAAAAGTTGGTCAGGGCGCCGCCAGCTGCTGCGGCGAGGGTGGCTCTGGGAATGATCAGCGAGGCGGTGGTACCGGAGGTCGCCGACAGCGAACCAGTGGTGCTGGAGGCGATGACGGCGCCGGTGGAGCTCTTGACCGCGGTGAACGCGACGCCGAGGGTTCCGCCGTCGGGGTCGCTGACGCCGGCGTAGAGGCTGACGTCGCCGTTGCCGATCACGGTCGGGGTTCCGCCGCAGGAGGTCTGGGGCGAGGTGGTGAGGGGAGCCGGCGTGGTGGGGGTGTGGTTGTAGGTGGTGGACATGTACATCGTGGACGGCTGGAACTTCTTCCACGCGTACTTGTCGGACTCGTTGGAGGCCTTGAGACCGAGGGTGACGTCTCCCCAGTTTCCGTTGGCCGCGGACTGCATCAGTGAAGTGGTGTCGAAGCCGACGGAGGCGGTGGGGCAGCTGCTGGAGTATCCGTTGGCTACGGTCTGGGTGTCGCTCTTGCCGGTCCAGTTCGGCTGGTTGTTCCAGGTGGTGGAGCCTGTGATGCCGCCGGTCCACCACAGTTCGACCGGGGTGGCGGTGCAGGAGGGGGACCAGGTCTCGGTGGCGTAGAACCGGGAGGAGGTGACCTGGGCGCCGTAGATGCTGCTGGGGACACCCATCCGGGCGTAGGCGCGGCCGACGTAGTTGGGGGATTCCCAGCCGTTGTAGCCGACGCGAAGTCCGGTGGCGTCGGAGGTGTGCCAGTAGCTGGTGGTCTGGAAAGTGGAGTTGACGTAGGTCCAGTCGTACAGCGGGCTGCCGGCGCTGGAGTACGTCGGGTCGATGTACAGCGGCCAGACGGTGTTCTGGCCGGACAGCAGCGCGGGGTCGGGGGTGAGGGTGATCGACCCGGCGGTGACGGTCGCGGCGATGGGTGCGGTGTGGGCGGTGGCGCCCGGGGCGGCGGCGCTGGAGCGCGCGGGGCTGCCGCTGCGGGCGTCGAGGGTGGTGCCGGTGGTCGGGTCGGTGACGGTGGGGGCCGCGGTGTCGACGGCGGAGTCCCACACGCCGCGCACGGGGGCGGGAGCGGAGAAGACCACCTTGCCGTGCGGGTCCTTGGCGGCGATGTTGCCGGCCGCATCCGCGGTGAGGCCGATGCCGCTGGTCCTGGTGGTGAAGGCGAGCGACTTGAGAGCCGGGTTCGCGGCGGCGGCGGCGTCCTTGACCACGAGGACTTCGGAGAAGCCGCCCTGCGGGTCGGCGGTGACCTTCAGGTCCACGCCCGCGAGCACACTGTAGGTGGCGGTGGGCCCGTCGAGTGCCGGGGAGGGAAGGCTCTTGGTGAGCGCGTCCGGCAGGGTGATCGACAAGGACCGGGTGCCGGACTTCATGACGGCGAGGGGGCCGTTGCCACCCTTGGAGAGGGTGAGGTCGCTGGTGGTCAGGGCCGGCGCTATGGAGCCGTCGGCGCGCTTGACGAGTGTGGTGTCGAGTGGCTTCCAGGCGCCGTCCTTGCGTTTGCGGACGGGGGCGAGGGCCTGATTGAGGGTGAGGCTGCCGTCAGGGTTGGCGGTCAGCTGATCTGTTGCGGTGGTCGAGGCGTCGACGGGGACGGCCTTGCCGGTGGCGCGGGCTTTGGCGGAGGCCTGGTCGGCCGTCAGCGCGGCGGTCGGAGCAGCCTCCGGGGCGGCTGTCGCGGGGTCGGCGTGTGCGGGTGCGGCCAGGGCGGTGAGCGTCATCGCGGTTAGTGCCCCGGCGAGGGCCGCCGCGAGGATGCGGCTGCGTGGTGTGGGTGCTGGCACGGGAATGAGCCCCGCCTCTCACAGAGTCGTGTCGGTGCTGCCTGCGGCAGCCTCGCGGGAAGAGTTGCACGTCAGAGCCCCTGCTTCCGAACGCGCTTCCCTGCACTGCGATCACGCCTTGAGGGGATTCCTGACACTATGTCGGAGATGCCGTTTGAAAACTTGATAAAGCCTTTGCCAAGCCGATGGTGACGGCCCAGGGCCGAAACGGCCTCCGCGGGGAGGGCGAAGGCTCGGCGACAATCCGGCGATGTCCGCCGGTCGACTCGGCACGCAGGATTGCAGACCCTATGTCCGATATGAGACAGAAGTCCTCGGTAAAGGTTTTGTCAAAGTGGCAGGTGGGGGCCCATCAGGTGGTGACTCGCAGTCAGGTGGCTTGCCATAGTCAACGCACCGGCGGTGATCACGCCGGTGTTCCGTGCTGCCCGCGCGCAGCTGACGACAGAGGTGCCCACGCGCCATGCGCATACCCGTCGACGCCCGTCGACCACATGGATCCCGTAAATCGTCCATATCAGGGCGCTCCTGGTTGCCCTTCATATCCGTCACGGCTCTTCTGTCGGCGCTGGTGGCAGCGCCCGCCTACGCCGTCCCCGCGAGCGGAGGGCCGCTACCCGCGGCGCCGTCCGCCAAGGCGGTCAAGGGCGTTCGCAACCTCAACCCGAAACCGGGCCAGGCGCCGGGCGGGGAAGCCCGCAAGACCTACACCCCGCACGCCACCGCCTGGCCCAAGGCCACCAGCGGCAGTGTGCACCTCGCCGCCCCCACGGATAAGTCCGACGGCGCGAAGCAGACGGCGAGTGGTACCCCGGTGTGGGTCCAGGCCGCCAAGCCCGCTGCCGGCGCCTACCAGGGGCCCGGTGAGGTCGGCATCAGCGTGCTGGACCGTCAGAAGTCGGCCGACCTCGGCATCTCCGGCGTGCTCTTCACCGTCAAGCCCACCACCGCAGGGCAGGGCAGCGTCAGGGTCGGCGTCGACTACTCCACCTTCGCAGAGGCCTACGGAGGCAACTACGCCTCCCGCCTCCACCTGGTCTCACTGCCGGCCTGCGCACTGACCACGCCCGAGGTACCCGCCTGCCGGGTCCAGACACCGCTCACCACCCAGCGGGACGCGAAGACGGCATCCGTGTCGGCCGAGGTCGACCTCGGCGCCGCCCCCACCACTGCCACCAAGACCTCCACCACGGAGGACTCGAGCCGGGCAATTTCCGCCACCTGGTCCGCCGAGAGCACGACCGCTCTGAAGGCGTCCACCACGCAAGCACCGCAGGTGCTGGCCGCCACGGACTCCACCGGCCAGGAGGGCGGCGCGACCGGCAGCTACGCCGCCACCCCTCTCGCGCCGAGCGGCAGCTGGACGGGTGGTGGGAACAGTGGCTCGTTCACCTACTCCTACCCCATCGGGACCCCCGGCGCCTCGACCTCGCTGACGCCGAAGGTCTCACTGGGCTACGACTCGGCCACCGTGGACGGCAAGACCGCCTCCACCCAGGCCCAGGCCTCCTGGATCGGCGACGGCTGGTCCTCCCCGGACTCCTACATCGAGCAGACCTTCACCTCCTGCGCCGACAAGCCGGAAGGCACCGCGTCCCCGTCCGAGACCAACGACGAGTGCTACGCCGGCCCGATTCTGAGCCTGTCGCTCAACGGCGCGTCGTCGGCGCTCGTATGGGACGCGGCGCAGTCCGTGTGGAAGCCGGTCAACGACCACGGCGAGAAGATCACCCACGTCACCGGCGCCAACAACGGCACCGGCACGTACAACACCGACTACTGGACGGTCGCCGACCGCTCCGGCACGGTGTACTCCTTCGGCCTCAACCAGCTGCCCGGCTGGAGCGCCGGCAAGCCGGTGACTAACTCGGTCGACTCCATGCCGGTGTACTCCGCGCACCCGGGCGACCCCTGCTACAACGCCGCGGGCTTCACGTCGTCGGTGTGCACGATGGCCTACAAGTGGCACCTGGACTACGCCAAGGACGTCCACGGCCAGGCCATGTCCTACTGGTACAACCAGGACACCAACTACTACGGCCAGAACAACGGCGCCTCCAACACCAAGTACGTCCGCGACTCCTACCTGGCGCGGATCGACTACGGGTTCAACGACGGCGGCGCCTTCGGCACCGTCCCCGACCAGGTGGCGTTCACCACCGGCGCGCGCTGCACCGCGGCGACCTGCGATCCGATCTCGGCGTCGAACGCGGGCACCCAGTACCCGGACGTGCCGTTCGACCTGATCTGCAACAGCGGGGCGACCTGCACCTCGCACTCGCCGGCCTTCTTCTCCACCGTGCGACTCAAGCAGATCACCACCAGCCAGTACTCCGTCCCGGCGGGCACGTACCTGCCGGTGGACACCTACGACCTGACGCAGTCCGAACCGCCGACCGGTGACGGCACCTCGCCCACCCTGTGGCTGGCCTCCGTCGTCCGCACCGGCAAGGACACCACCGGCGGCGGCTCCGGCAGCCCGATCGCCCTGCCGCCCACCGTCTTCGGCGGCACCACGATGCAGAACCGGGTCGACACCACCAACTTCCCCGGAATGTTCCGCTACCGCCTCACCTCCATCACCGGAGAGCTCGGCACGGTCACCGGCATCTCCTACGGCCTGCCCAACCCCTGCACCCCCGCCTCCATCGCCTCCGCGAACCCGTCCACCAACACTGCCTCCTGCTATCCGGTGAACTGGACGCCGCCGTTCTACAGCGCACCGATCACCGACTGGTTCCAGAAGTACGCCGTCACCCAGGTCCTCGAAGCCGACCAGACCGGCGGCGCCACCACCAAGGCCACCACCTACAGCTACGGCGGCGGCGCGGCCTGGCACTACGACGACAACGAGGTCGTCCAGCCCAAGTACCGCACCTGGGGGCAGTTCCGCGGCTACGCCACCGTCACCACCTACGCCGGTGACGGAGCCAACGACCGCAAGACCAAGAACACCGCCAGCTACCACCGCGGCATGGACGGGGACTATCTGACCCCGACCTCCACCCGCACCGTCACCCTCACCGACTCCCAGGGGGGCACGCACACCGACAGCGACCAGCTGTCCGGCAGCCAGCTGGAATCCACCGCCTACAAGGGCGACACCGGCGCCGTCGAGAACCTGACCATCACGTCCTACTGGATCTCACCGGCCACCGCGACCCGCAACCGCACCGGCCTGCCTGCCCTGAAGGCCACCACCGTCAAGGACGCCGAGACCTACACCCGGCAGGCCGTCACCTCCGGCGGAGCCACCACCTGGCGTGTCGGCGAGACGGACAACACCTACATCACCGACCCGGCCGACGTGAACTTCGGCCTGCCGACGGCGAGCTACAGCCACACCGTCCCGGCCGTCGCCGCCTACGACCGCTGCACCACCTCCACCTACGCCCCAGCGAACACCGCCCTCAACCTGATCGGCCTGGTGGCCTCCCAGGAGAGCGTGTCCGTGGCCTGCGGCGGCTTCACCCAGGGCGCCATCGCCTCCGTCCCGGCCGGATACAACACCCTGACCGCACCTGCCACGGTCAACCGCCCGTCGCAGGTGATCACCGCGACCCGCACCTCCTACGACGACCCCACCTTCAACACCGCCTTCCCGCAGAGCGCGCCACCGACCGTCGGCAACCCCACCATGGTGCGCACGGCCGTCGACCACAGTGGAGGCGCCTACAGCTGGGTGACCAGCAAGCGCACCACCTACGACACCTACGGTCGACCGCTGGTCGCCTACGACGCCAACGGGAACGCGACCACCACCGCCTACACGGTCGACACCGTCGGCCTGACCACCGGCAGCACGGTCACCAACGCCAGGAACCAGAGCGTCAGGACGGCCCTGGCACCGGCCCGCAGACTCACCATCGCCGCAACCGATGCCAACGGCGTCACCGCGACCGGCCAGTCCGACGCACTCGGCCGACTCACCGCCGTGTGGACCAACAGCCGCACCAGCCCGGCGCCGGCCAACATCAAGTACACCTACACCGTCTCCAGCACGGGCCTGTCCGGTGTCACCACTGACAAGCTGAACGAGCAGCTCGGTTATGCGACGTCGGTGACGGTCTACGACTCGCTGGGCCGGGTGCGGCAGACGCAGACGCCGACGCCGCAGGGCGGCCGGATGGTCACCGAGTCGTTCTACGACTCCCGCGGCTGGGTCCGCAAGCAGAACAACGCCTACTGGGACTCCGGGACGCTGCCCAACCTTGCGCTGGCCTCGGTGCAGGACTCGCAGATCCCCAACCAGCAGGTCACCACGTACGACGGCCTCGGCCGCGCGGTCAGGACCGACTCCCTGAAGTACGCGGCGGTGCAGGAGACCACGACCACCGTCTACGGGGGTGACCGCACCACCGTGGTGCCGCCGGCCGGCGGCACCGTGAAGACCACCGTCACCGATCCGCTGGGCCGCACTACTGAGCTCGACGACTACACCGCGCGCCCGACCCTCACCCCGCCCGCCGACACGTTCACCGGCACCTACACCCTCTCCGGTGGCACCAGCCAGGCCATCACCTACGGCTTCGACGGCCACGGCAAGCAGAACACCGTCGCCGCCAACGGCTCCACCTGGACCACCACCTACAACCTGCTCGGCCAGGCCACCGCCAAGAACGACCCCGACGCCGGCAACAGCACCATGCAGTACGACCCCGCCGGCAACCTGATCCAGACCACCGACTCCCGCGGCAAGACCGTCAGCTCCACCTACGACGTCCTCAACCGCAAGACCGCCACCTACACGGCACCGGTGACCGGCCAGACGGACGCGAACAAGATCGCCGCCTGGGTTTACGACAACGACAACAACGCGGTCGCCTCGATGGGCTACCCGATCGGCCACGCCACCACGACGACGTCGTACAGCGGCGGCGCCGCCTACGTGACCCAGTCCCTCGGCTTCAACAAGTTCGGCGAATCCCTCGGCGACACCATCACCATCCCGTCCGCGACCGAGGGCACGCAGCTCGGCAAGAACTACACGTTCAAGCACGACTACACCACCAACACCGGCCTGCCCTACAGCGACGTCTCCCCCCTCGGAGCGGGCCTGCCGGCCGAGACCGTCCTGCACTCCTACGCCACCGCCCTCGACCTCCCGAACGGGCTTGCGACTGCCAGCTACGGCTACGCGCAGGGCACCACCTACGACGCCTACGGCCGGGTCAACCAGACCACCCTCGGCGCGCTGGGCAACCTCGGCTTCATCACCAACACCTACGACGACCACACCGGCCGCCTGACCGACCAGCTCGTCTCCCGCGCCACCACCGGAAGCCCCGCCAGCGACGTCGACAAGCAGCACTACGACTACGACAAGGCCGGCAACATCACCCGCCAGGTCTCCACCCGGCTCGGTGCGACCTCCGAGACCCAGTGCTACGGCTACGACCAGCTCGACCGTCTCACCCAGGCCTGGACCGCCACCGACTCCTGCGCCACCGCCCCGACTGGTGCCGCGCACTCCCAGGTCGGTGACGCGATCAGCGGCGGCGCCTACTGGACGGACTGGGCGTTCGACGCGCTGGGCAACCGCACCAGCCAGACCGAGCACTCCACCACCGGTGGAGCCGACACCTCCACCGCCTACACCTACAACGGAAACGGCACCGGCCAGGCGCACACCCTGACCTCCACCAGCGCCAACAGCATCTACCAGTACGACACCGCGGGCAACACCACCACCCGCACCACCCCCGCCACCGGCACCCAGACCCTCACCTGGGACGACGCCGGCCGCCTCACCACGATCACCGGCGGCACCACCGGCAACTCCTCCTACGTCTACGGCGCCGACGGCCAGGTCCTCCTCCAGAAGGACACCGGCACCACCACCCTCTACCTGCCCGGCCAGCAGATCACCCTCAACACCACCACCAGCACCCTCACCGGCACGCGGTACTACCCGCTGCCCGGCGGCGGCACCACCGTCCGCACCGGCACCGGCACCAACTACCGCTTCGAAATAGCCGACCCCCACGGCAGCGCCGGCCTCGTCCTCGACTACACCTGCCAGACGCCGACCTGGCGCCAGTTCACCCCCTACGGCGCACCCCGCGGCACACCGGCCACCTGGCCCGACAACCGCGGCTTCCTCAACGCCCCCACCTCCGCCGCCAGCAACCTCACCACCCTCGGCGCCCGCCAGTACGACCCGGTCACCGGCCGCTTCATCAGCCCCGACCCGCTCTTCGATGCCGCTGATGCCCAACAGCTCGGCGGCTACAACTACGCCGGCAGCAACCCCATCGGCAAGAGCGACCCCACCGGACTAATAGCTACAACTTCACACTGCCTCGATACCTGCAACGCCGTGGATCGCCCGCGCATGCAGTCTGGTCTATCCGAGGAAGCCAGGAATGAGGAGAAGAAAGCTCAGGTCGGAGCGGTCAAGTCGAAACTCAAGCTCTCTCTCGCAAAACAAATCAAGGGCGACTCGGCGATATCAAGCTGCAAGGGTTTTAGCCTGATCGAAGGAAATTGCGCACCACTCGCCCACTACTATGGTCAGCTGAGCGCGCCCAACTATCCGGCAGGGTTTTCTGATGCCCTCAATAGGCTCGATCCATACGATCTCGCAAACATGTGGGCGCTGGAGGTCGGCGGCGCATACCATGACCTCTACTTCGGCCCAAATTCAAACATTGTGCGCCAGCTCGCGACCGACGACCACAACATTTCCCTGCTCTATAAAATAGCCAAGCAGTATAAGTCGAAGCCATCCCACTTCGACCCCGACGCCCCGTGGATTTCGGCAAGTCGGCCCGGAAGCTGGATGGATGGGATTTCGTTGCTTACGAATGGCGCAATTGGAACCAATGATGCCGATGCGATACTTGGCTCATACACTGAGGAATATCAAGTCCTCCAGGTGGATTCCAAGAATCGAACGGTCACTGTTAATATTAGGGCATCGAATTCCACAACCTGGGTGTCATTCTGCCATGACCACGCCTGCGGGGAAACGCATGACTCGACCTCCGGTGTCGGTGCCACGATCGTCCAGCACTACAATTGGACTCAGACCATCTCATTTGACGTAAAGGAGCATGGCGAGCGATGAAATCGGGCAGACTGTACCGCTCGGCCCCCGGGAATGGAATCATAGTTATCGCTGCGACACTGGCAAGCGCGGCGCTCCTCACTTCTTGCGCCAGTGATCCCCGTGCGAGTGGCCCAGCCCTCAGTGGCTCCACCGTGGCGGGAACGTGGGAGTCTCCAGTCGGCTCGAGGATCACCTTTGAATCTGACGGCAGGTTCTCTGTGAGCAACTTCCCCTATGACGGAAGCCCGGGCAGGATGGACCATCTCATATCTGGGGATGGGAAATGGGTGATATCGGATTCGGGAGGCGCCGCCAATACGGGCGTAGCGCTCGAATTTGATTCGAAGTATGCGGATTTGGTAGCGGGGAGCATTACCAAGCTAGTCTCAGTTCGAAACCAATCTACGGCCGAGACGGACCTGTGTACTCTCGGTGATCCCGATGATTGGTGCGCTGGCGTCGTATTCGAAAAAGTCAAGGACTGATTGAAAGGTAGTGCCAGCTTCGAATGCCTCAGCTCTAATGGGCCGGATCCTTGAACCGGCGGTTTGAGTCGAAGTAGTGATGCTCCCGCCCAACCATGTGAGGCGGGAGCATCACTGCGCTGGTCACCATCTCTGACTGGGCGTTTCGTCCCTGACTTCGGGGCTCAGGTTCCGCGCCAGGTCGGGGTGGATTCGCTGGTGAGTCGGCGAGTCATGAGGCTGATCATCGCGATGTGAACCATGGCTTCGGAGCGGGCCGGGAGGGCTTCGTAGTCGCGGGCGAGGCGGCGGTGGTTCATGAGCCAGCCGAAGGTGGCGCTCGACGACCCAGCGGCGGGGCTGGACGACGAATCCCCTGGTGGCGGGGTCGCGGCGGACGATTTCGACGTCGATGCCCTGCGTGGCTCCATGTTCGACGACGGCGTTCTTGTAGCCAGCAGCGCCAGATCACGGGCCTCGTACTTACTGCGCAACTCCCGCGCCCGCCGCCGGGCCGCCACCGACCCCACGGCCTTGCGCGTGACCCCCTTCGCCATGCCCATCCCGGCTCTCTCACTCACCCGCACCGAACGGCGCGCACCGGGGCACCTTCGCCGTCACCGGCGGGAACGAGCCCGGGCGCCGCGCCGACCACCAGGCAACCCGCCACCGCCCTCCCACCGGAAGCACGCACCCCGCCAGATCCCGTCTAGGGCCTGTTTGGAGTCGTGATCATTAGGCGGGACCGAGGCTGCGCATCCAGATGATGGATCCGCGCAGTTGTAGCCCCGCCATGTAGCTCTCGGGAGTCTTGTCGTATCGGGTGGCCAAGCCCCGCCAGGCCCGGATCTTGTTGATGCAACGTTCCACTGTGTTGCGCTCCTTGTAATGCTCGGCGTCGTGGGAGACGGGTCGGCCGCCGGCGCTGCCGCGCTTCTTGCGGTTCGCGGCCTGGTCGACTTTCTCCGGTATCACCGCCTTGATCCCGCGTCTGCGCAGGTAGGCGCGGTTGGCCCGCGAAGAGTACGCCTTATCGGCGGCGACCGCGGCGGGCCGGGTGCGCGGACGGCCGAGCGGACCTCGCACCTTGACCTTCTCCAGCACCGCGACGAACCGCGGGCTGTCGGCGGCCTGCCCCGGCGTGAGAACGAAGGCCAGCGGGCGGCAGCGCCGGTCCGCCGCGAGGTGGACCTTGCTGGTGAGACCGCCGCGCGAGCGCCCGAGCTCCGCGGCTTTGAGCCGGGCCCGGCGGCGCCGCCGCAGCCGTCGACGCTCGGCGCGATCCGCCGCAAGCGACGCCGACTCGACGGTCACCGGGGCGGTTTGCCCGGTTTCCGCTGCCCCTTTTCCTCCGCTGCCGCCTCCTCCAGGGCCGCCAGCACCTCGGGGTCCGCCACCATCCCGGCCGCATCATGGTGCGCGCGGGCGACCGTGGAGTCCACGCTGACCAGCGACATGTCCGCCTGTCCACGGCTGGCGGCCTCGGCGATCATCGCCTCCATCAGCACGGCGAACACGCCGCCGTCACGCCACTGGGCGAAGCGGTCGTAGACCGTCTGCCAGGCCCCGAACTCCTGGGGCATCTCCCGCCACTGGCCGCCGCTGCGGAACTTCCAAATGACGCCCTCGAACTGTTCACGCAGATGCTTCGGATACGGGCCATACCGGCCGACGGGCAGGAATGGCTCGACCAACTCCCACTCACTGTCGTTCAGTTCGCGTCGCGTCACGGAAGCTTTCTACCAGCCCCGCCCGGCCCGCGGTGGGCGAACCGGGCAATTGATCACGACTCCAAACAGGCCCTCTAGAAGGCACGAAGGTCGACGCCGATCCCCATGCCGTCGAGGTCGCTGTCTAGCCTCCAGTAAACGTCGGTCTCGTAGAAGCTCGCTGCATCGCCGTTCCCCTCAGCGGGGTCGATCTTGTACATCTCGGGGACGTCGTAGGCCATCGTGTACCCGGCCTCCATGTCGGTCCACTGGAGCCGGACCACCATGTCCGCTGTGCCGATGTCGTAGTTGTCGTTCCCGTGGTTCTTAGCGATGTACTCGAACGGGTACGTGAACGTGTAACTGTCGTCCTGCTTGATCGACCGCAGGTAGTCCTGCTCGTCCTCGAAGCCATAGTTGTTCGACTCACTCCACATGGAAGGAGCATAATGCCCTGCAGCTCTGCCAGAGGCGACACTCTGGGCCAGTAGGCAAAGCGCTCGTAGGCTGTCTGCCCGGCCCCGAACTCCTCCCGCGGCATCTCCCGCCACTGGCTGCCGGTCCGGAACCGCCACCCCACGCCCTCGAACTGCTCACGTAGCCGCTGCGGGTACGGGCCGTACTGTCCGACCGGCAGAAACGGCTCGATCAACTCCCACTCACTGTCGCCCAGCTGGCGTCGCGTCACACCGGCGGTTCCAGCAGCCAAGCACCAGTTCGATAGCCGAATCAGCCCACAAAGATTTCAACTCCAGACAGGCCCTAGTGCTCTGGCCGAGAAGGTTCACCGGGTTGGCGCTTGCGAGGCAGGTAGCGGTTGGATGTTGGCGACATCGAACCGGTGCGGGGAGGCGTGGTGGCGGAGCCGGTCAAGGTCAGGAGACTGACGGACCAAGAGGGCCAGCAGTTACAGAGGATCGTGCGTCGGGGCAGCACGAACACCGTGCGCTACCGGCGGGCGATGATGCTGTTGGCATCAGCCGGCGGCAACCGGGTGCCAGTGATCGCCCAGCTCGTGCAGGCGGACGAGGACACGGTGCGGGATGTGATCCACCGGTTCAACGAGATCGGCCTGGCCGCTCTGGACCCTCGATGGGCGGGAGGCCGTCCCCGCCTGCTCAGTCCTGACGACGAAGACTTCGTCGTCCAGACGGCCACCACTCGCCCGGCCAAGCTAGGGCAGCCCTTCACCCGCTGGTCCATCCGCAAACTGCTCGCCTACCTGCGCCGGGTCCACGGCCGGGTGATCCGCATAGGCCGCGAGGCCCTGCGCTGCCTGCTCGCCCGACGAGGCGTCACCTTCCAGCGCACCAAGACGTGGAAGGAGTCCACCGACCCCGAGCGGGACGCCAAGCTCGACCGGATCGAGCACGTCCTGGAGCACTTCCCGGACCGCACGTTCGCGTTCGACGAGTTCGGTCCGCTCGGCATCCGCCCCCCACCGCGGGCAGCGGCTGGGCCGAGCAGGGCCGGCCCGACCGCCTGCCCGCGACCTACCACCGTACCCACGGCGTCACCTACTTCCACGGCTGCTACTCCATCGGCGACGACACCCTCTGGGGCGTCAACCGCCGCCGCAAGGGCACCGCGAACACCCTGGCAGCCCTCCGCTCGATCCGGGCCACGCGCCCCGACGGCGCCCCGGTCTACGTGATCCTGGACAACCTCTCCGCCCACAACGGCAAGAAGATCCTGCGCTGGGCGAAGAACAACAACGTTCACCTCTGCTTCGCCCCGACCAACGCATCCTGGGCGAACCCGATCGAGGCGCACTTCGGACCGCTGCGGCAGTTCACCCTGGCGAACTCGAACCACCCGAACCACACGGTCCAGACCCGAGCCCTGCACGGCTACCTGCGCTGGCGCAACACCAACGCCCGACACCCAGACGTCCTGGCTGCACAGCGCCGCGAACGCGCCCGCGTCCGCAGCGAGAAGGGCCTCCGTTGGGGCGGACGAGCCGTTCTTGCCGCGTGATCAAGCACCTCGTTGAGCGATGCATTGGCGGAAGTGGTCACAGGTCGTTGCTGGAAAACCAGACCACGGGATGCGCCGGATCGGTCGTGCTGACCTGCAAAAACTTGACACTACGTCCGCTTTCGGGGTCGCTTCTTACACGACGTACGACAGCATCGGTTCCGCCCCTGGGCAGCAGATGGTGTCCTCATCAGCAATCACCTTGATGCAGCCTCCGCAGAGCCACACCGTTTCGGGCTCCACGGGCCCGGACGCGGACACCTCGTTGTCACGCACCGTTAGCTGCCAAGTGTCCCAGTGCTCCTCGCCCTGCGCGTCGATCACACCGTTGAGTACGTGGTCGAAGGTGAAGCTCTCGAACCCCGGCTTGCCTTGGGCGTGGGCGCCCGGCTTGAGGAAGTGATCGATCAGGTATGCCATCCACTCGGGTGAGTCGTAGAACTTCTCGGTCCGATTCCATTCGATCGCTGCCCCGTCATCCGTCGGCTCCCACTGGCACCACAGGCCGGGCTGGCCCTCCGGGGGCTTGCTGTACTCGCGGATGTCGGCGTCGCGGCCCTGTCCCGCGTGGCCGGTGCCGTCGACGAAGTAGGGGCCGTTGTCACGGTTCATTCGCCGGGTGCCGGCGAACTTCCGCAGGTAGGCGTTCTCCTGCTCGTTGAGCGGCGGCTCGACGGCGATCTGACCAGTGAATGTCGTGGTGTAGCCCATGCCGGGCATGGTAGCCACGCCATCCGACACCGCCCGATGCCGGTATGGACTACTCCGACCTCACCAGGTCCGCGACCAGGTCGGCATGCGTCGACGCGAACCCGGTGAACCTTCTCGGTCACAGCACTAGCGATCACGATCCTGAACAGCCGGAGCACCTCACGCTCACCCCATACCAGCCCCGTGGCCAGCAACTTCAGGTTGGAAACCGCTCAATCGATGCCCAGACCGCGGAGCACCACCTCCGCACCGGCGAGGAACTCGTGTCCGGGGTCGGGCTGCTGCCCGGTGAGCGCGGCTGCCAGCAGGGGGAAGGCGTCGGGGGCCGGCAGTGCCGTGCGACTGGCCATGTCGGTGTGCGGGCCGCTCCGGTGCTCGGTCTCCAGGGCACCGATCACGTAGGACGTCAGGGTCCGAAGCGCACTCCGGCTCCCGGCGCCGTCGAACCCCGCCCGCCGGAGGGCTTCCAGGACGTGCTCCGCCCAGCGGAGGGCCGGCAGGCAGCCCGCGTGGTGGCGGACGGCCAGCGGGAGGACACCGGGATGGGCGCCCACCGCCTCGCGCATCAGCCCCATGAGCGCCAGCAGCCGCTCGCGCGGCGGGGTCGCCTCCGGGGCCGCCCGGGCGCGGTCCAGGACGGTCCCGAGGGCGAGTTCCACCACGAGGCACTCGAGTTCCTCGCGGTCCTCCACGTAGCGGTAGAGCGCCATGGTCCGGCGGTCGAGCTCGTCGGCGACGGTGCGCATGGACAGGGCCGCCAGGCCGTCACGGTCGATCACCGTGATCGCGGCGGCGGCGATCGCCTGTGTTGTCAGGGAGCGTGGTCGTGGCACGACTTGACAGCGTACGGCATACGCCTACAGTTTTAGGCGTACGGTCTAAACCTAAGGAGTCCCGTGCCTCGCCTTCAGATCGGCATCACCGCCCCGGACCTCACCCTGACCGACGTGACCGGCGCGTCCGTACCGCTTCCGTACCCCGACGGGCTCGTCCACCTGCAGTTCCGCCGGTTCGCCGGCTGCCCCGTCTGCAACCTCCACCTCCGCAGGTTCGCCGTGCGACACGGGGAGCTGCGCGCCGCCAGGGTGCTGGAGGTGGCCGTCTTCCACTCCCCCGCCTCCGAGCTGGCGCCGTACGTCGACGGCCTGCCGTTCCCGCTCGTCGCCGACCCCGGACAGGCCATCTACCGCGCCTACGGCGTCGAACGCGGCGCCCGCGCCCTCCTGGACCCGCGGGTCTGGCCCACGATCGTCCGGGCAGCGGCCCGAAGCCTCGTCGCCGTCCTCCGCGGCCGCGAACGACTCCCGGCGGCCCGCCCCCTCGGCGGACGCTACGGCCTCCCCGCCGACTTCCTGGTCTCGGCCGACGGCCGGGTCCTAGCCGCGCACTACGGCGCCCACGCCGCGGACCACTGGTCCGTGGAGCAGGTCCTCGCGCTCGCCGCAGGACACCGTACGGCGCCGGTCGGCGAGCCGGCGATCGACGGCTGATCCTGCCGCCGGAGTGCCGACAGCGATCGGCCCGGCAGAGCGATTCCGACGAAGCGGCCACGCGGCAGACGATCACCTGCTACCGATCACGCCGCCGACCAGCCCGAGCGCCCCACCATCACCCCACACCAGGCCCCGTGACCTGCAATTTCGAGGATGAAAACCACTCATTGCGACGGCGGGTTCTACACGATCACCGCGGACGTGTCGCTCGCGCGTCATCCGTTGCAGCATCTCGTTCCAGCTTGAGGGGGTCCCCCTCGATCCGACGCCCCTGCAGCACCTGTACGCGCGGTTCGAGGTACCCCGACGCGGTTACCTTCGGCCGCTCACCGAGAAGTCCATCGGGCCGAGACTCGCTCAGTGGCCGGGCACTGTCCTGGATGTCGTGGGGTTGATCACCACGGACGGGTGGAGCCCGTCGGGGCGCGGCTGGGTCGTCGGTGTTGTCGCGAAGAACCCGTTCCCTATCGAAGAGCCAGGACCGCCAGAAGACTGGCCGCTGCACCCCAGGGAAGACGGACTGTTGGTCGGCGCCCTTCGGCATCACCATCCGATGGGGGAGCCACCAAAGGAGTACCGCTTGCAGGGGTGGGAATCTGCCCGGACCTCGGACGTCACGGTGATGAGGGCTTTCGTCGGCCACGAATGACCGGCAAGTGACACGAGGCCGGCCCCGCCCACGAGACGGTGGACCGGGCCAGCCTCCCTAGGAGATCAGTTGCTCCGGACCATGCCGTTGGTCGAGCTCGGCGCGTCCGGCGCTGTGTGACGGCGGGTCGGCTGTGGCTGGGACACTGACGGTATGTCTGTTGAGCGTCGCCCGCTGTGGCGGCCTTCTCCGAGTCCCCTGCCGATGCTCCGCTGCCCGCCGCGAGGGATCGGCTGCTGCCCGTGGAGCGCGCCCCGTTCCGGGAGCCGACGGCCCCCGCCGAGGAGGACGAGGCGCAGCGGTGCCAGGCGGGGCCCGTGGGGCGTCGGCGGCTCGGCCCCGGGGGTTCCTCCGGGACCGGTACGCCGTAGCCGGGCGCACCAACGTGACACCCACCGTGGCCGGGCGGGGCGGGCTCACCGACGTCGTTGATGGGGGCGCCTGGCGAGGTGGGTGCGGGTAGCGGCCTGCGGGATGGTGTGGCACAGCAGCCCGGGCTGCGCCTGGCAGTGCGGGCAGCGGCGGGTGATCGCGTCGAGGTACTCGTCCCGCTCGTCCGAGTCGAGGTTCCACAGGCGGGCGGCATGGGCGACGCCGGCAAGCCGTCTTGCCGTCGGCAGGCGGTGGCAGGCCCGGCCCGCGGGCGCGTCGCACAGCCAGCACGCGCGGTCGCAGACCGGGCAGCCGTCCTCGGTCCGCAGTGCGGCGCAGCACATGATCTCGGGGCCGCCGGGTCCCAGGGTGGCGATGTGGAGCTCGGTTGGCCCGGGCCGCCTGAAGTCGTCGTCCCACAGCGGCTCGTCACTGTCGTAGTAGCCGTCCCACGGCGCGCGGGGGGCCGGTGCGGGAGTCGGTCGCGGTGCGATGGCTCGCGGGCCCGGGGGGCCGATCCGGGCTGCGCCGTGTCGTACCGGGTGGACCTCGCTGCGGTTGCCGCACATGACCCCCGGCCGGGCCTTGCACTGCGGGCACGGCACTGCCAGGGGCGCCTTGTGGCCGCTCGTCTCCATCCCCGACTTCCCCTCCGGCTACCTCACGTGACGGTATGACCACGGATTCAACCACCGGGAGCGCCGCCCGCGCTGCCCGCTGCTGCAATCCGCGCTGCCGCTGCGCAGTGGTTTACGAAGCGCGCTTCGAAAGTGGCTAAGATCCACTCGTGACTTCCGAAGCGCCGCTACGAAAAGACGACCCCTCAGAATCCCCCGCCCCGGAGCCGGTAGGCGCCGCCTGCGGGCACTGCGGCGCCCTGCTGCCTCCCGCGCCGAGGGGCCGGCCGCGGGCGTACTGCGATCTGTCGTGCAAGTCCAAGGCCGCCCGCCATCGCATCGCCCAGCGCCCCAAGCCGGCCGCCCCGTCGCCCACCGCCGCCGCAGCGCCGCCGGCGCCGCCCGGTCTGGATCTGCTGGCCGCCGCCACCGACGGCCAGGCGCCCGGCCCGCGCGGCCGCGTCCTGGAACTCGCCGAATCCCTCGCCGGCATCGCCTACCACTTCGTGCGCACCCTCGACGACGGCGACCAGGCCCGCGCCCTCGCCACGCTGCGCCGCACCGTTCCGCTGTTCACCGCCGAGCTCCTGGAGCAGGCGCAGGCTGCGTACGACGACGCCCAGGCCGCCGCCGCGCCGACCCCCGGCGGTGGCTCGGCGGACCGCGAGGACTCCGTCTTTACGAAGCGTCGCTTCGAAACCCCCGGCCCGGGAAGCGGGACAACCGCTGTTGTCCCAGCCCCTGCCGACGGGCCAACGCCGCCGTCCGCGCAGGCGCCCGACCCGGCCGCCGCCAGCCCGGCCCGAAGCATTGACGGCCCGTCCTTTTCGAATCGCCGCTTCGAAAACCCGGCCCCCGAGACGCGGCCGGACACGGTTGTCCCCGCCCCCGCGAACGGGACAACCAATGAGCCTTCGGCCGCTCCCGGCCCGGCTGCGCCGGACGCTGCCGAGCGCCTTGATAGTCCGCCCGTTTCGAATCGGCGCTTCGGAAGTCGGCCGTCGGCGGCAGAGCTGGAGGAGGCGCGGCGGGTGCTGGACAGTCCGCAGGTACGCTCCCGCGTCTCGCCGCATCTGCGGGACCGCACCGCCCCGGCCGCCGCTCCCGTCCCCGCGGCTGGCCGGCGGCCCGCCCCCGCCCCCGCACCCGCGCCTGCTTCTGCTGCGCCCGGCGGTGGTGTGCGGCCGTCGCAGGCCGCCAGCCGGGTGCTGACCGCACCCCCGTCCCCGTACGCGCGCGGCTTCGGGGACTGCGACGTCCTTCTGGCACTGCCACAGCTCGGCCCTGGGTGGGAGCTCGCCGGCTGGAAGAACAACCGGCTCGCCTACTACGTGGTGGAGAACGGCGAGATCGTCGGCTGGGTCGAGATCGGCATCGGCGCCGTCCCACGCTGGGCCGCCATCACCGACGGACTCTTCCTCACCGACACCACCACCGGCGAGCCCCTGTTCCACACCAGCCCGGAGCTCGCGGCCCGCACCGTCCGCCAGGCCCGCCTCACACCCTGAACCCGCCACGACGTCAAAGGCGGTGCGCGCCGCAGGCAATGAAGGACGGCGCGCACCGCCCCCGGCAGTCTCCCAGAGACCACCGCCGGAGCCTGCGCCTCCTCGGGCTGCTGCGCCCCGGTCCCTGGTGCTGTGCCCGGGGCGGGGCCGGGACGGTGGCCGCCCGGTGCTCCCGCTCGCACTGGTCCCCGCCGTGCCCGCGCCGCCTGCTGCTCCAGGCCGCCCGCGGCCGGTTGCAGTCCGCCGATGAGGGGGAGCTGGCCGAGGGCGGGCAGTCCGACGGTTGCCGGGAGCAGCCGGCCTGCCACGGGCAGGGCGCCTGTCGCTGCGGGTAGCTGGCCGACGACGGGGCCGAGCAGGGTTGACGCTCTGGGCACGGTGGCGACGGGTTGGAGGTCCTGGTGCCCGACGAGAGCGGCCGCGGTCGGGCTCGCCCCGTCCGGGGGGAGGGGGCGAACCCAGGTCGGAGGGCTGGCGCCGCGCGGCGCCAGCACGGACGTGGTCGGTGGTTGACGTCCCTTGCTCGTGAACACGTGAGAGTGGTGTCGTCGCACCGAGCCGGACTCGATGCGACATGTCATTGCATTGAGTAGTCGCAGGAACGCGTAGTGTGTCGGACGGTCTCTGGCGTTTTCGTCGTCGCGATGTGCTGGTTCCGCAGCTGAGTGGCCCTCGGGGCAGTCGCAGTCCGCAGAACCGGTGGCTGCCGACGGGCAATGGGCGCCGGCCGTCCCGCCGTTTCGATCGAGCCAGGAGCAGACAGGTGGCCATCAACACCCAGACAGGCGCGCCGTGGGGGATCGCCCGGATCTCCTACCGTCCGAAGCCGACATCCGTCACGTTCGAAAGGTACGTGTACGACGAGCGGGCCGGCGAAGGGGTGGACATCTACGTCCTGGACACCGGCGTCCACACCGCCCACCTCGGGTTCGGAGGGCGTGCCCGGCAGGGCGTCAACGTGACGGGCGGCGGAAACGACGACACCGTCGGGCACGGAACCCACCTGGCCGGCACGGCCGCCGGCTCGAAGTACGGTGTCGCGAAGAACGCGTCGGTCATCGCCGTGAAGGTGACGGACAACATGCTCGCGAACCCCGGGAACATCGCCGAGGGCCTGGCCTGGACGACGGAACAGGCCCAGTCGTCCGGACGACCGTCCATCGCCCTGATCGGTTCCTGCCAGTCGCGAAACCTCGCACTCGACGAACAAGTCAATGACGCCGCCCGCCAAGGGCTCTTCGTCGTCGTGCCGGCCGGCGACGATAACAAGGACGCCCTCAACTACTCGCCATCCGGCGCCTCCGGGGCCTTCACCGTGGGCGCCTCCAACATCCGAGACGAGCGCGCCTTCTGGTCCAACCACGGGCCGGGCATCGACGTCTTCGCCCCCGGATTCAACATCCCCTCCGCCTTCATCGGCGGCCCGAACACTGCCAACATCATGTCCGGCACGGCGCAGGCAGCCGCCCACATCGCCGGCCTGGCCGCCTATCTACTGTCGACGACTGACGGACTGACCACCACCACCGTCCGAGACGCCATCACGCAACTGGCCACACGTGACCTGCTGACTGCCGTCCCGACGCCAACCAGCAACCTCCTGGCGTTCAACAACGCCACGCCCTGACCTCGACACAACCGAGGACGGCAACTGTCCACACACCGGCGGGCCGATCGCCGGGCGGCCGCGCTGCGCCGCCGGGCTGGGCCGGCGCGAGGGTGAGGAGGCCGCCGGGCTGCGGATGTGACGGGCGCCGTGGAGCGGCCGATCGGGGATGCGGGTGAGGACGGTACTCCCGGCGTCGGCGCGTTGCCGCCGTCCGGTTCTCACGCCCGGGTCCGGCCCCGTCGGCGGCCGCGTCGGGTGAGGCTGCGGGTGTGGGCGCCGAGGCCGCGCCGTCTGTGCGATCGGGCCGGCCGCCGCAATGCGGTGGCCGGCCGTGCGGGGATGCCGGTCAGGGGTTGTGGGACCTGATCATGGGGAACGGCAGGAGCTGTGCGACGACCTGCCCGGGGGCGCCGACCGGGGCGAAGTCGACCGCCTGCTGCAGCTGGTAGACGGAGCCCTGCGGGGGGAAGACGGTGAGCCTGTCGCACTGGGTGGTCATCGGCCGGGAGTTGGACAGGACCGCCGGGCCGCCGCCCCCCGGGGGCTTCTCGATGGTGAGCGTGAAGTCGTGGAAGAGAGTGTGGCGCAAGACCGGCGGCATGGCGCTGGTGACTTCGAGCAGGCTGAGCGGGGTGGTGTCGACGTCCGCCCGCGAAAGGACGACCCGTCCCAGGATGGGGGAGTCGGCACTGTACTCCTCACCGATGATCCTCATCTTCACGCCGCCCAGGTCGCCGGGGATACTCTCCTCGACGCGAAACCTGATGCCGCCCTTGATGTCCAGGGTGACGAGGCCAAGCACATTGATCTGCAGCGGCACGTTGACCGCGTAGCTGGAGCAGGGAATCTCCTGCCCGACCTGGGGGAGTACACCACCGAGGATGGTCATAGGAATGCCTCCGAGCATGGGCCAGTCCGCGCCGGGCGACGCGGACACGCTGCCGGGCAGCGCTGCGCCGCACGCTACCGACCGGAACGTGCACGCACCGTGCTGCCGTGCCGGACGTGGCCACGGAAGGATGAACCCGACGCGGCCACGACCCACCCGGGCCGTCAGACGTCCACAGCTCGCCCGCGCCGGCCTCCACCTCCTGACGCCGACCACCAGGCCGTCCACGACCTCACCCGCCACCTCGACCCCACCACGCTGCGCCAGGTGATGGGCTGGCTGGAGCGCACCCGCACTGCGGCCCTCGCCCTGCCGCCGGCCGGTGATGGGAGAGCCAGAAGGGCGGTCGGTCATCGACGCCGCCGACGGTGAGCCCTGGCTCTCCAAGGACACGCAGTACGCGGTCTCCCTGCTCCGGGCCGCCCTGGACCAGCAGATCGCCTGAACGCCGGCCCGGTCACCGGCCTCCGCCTCGCGCAGGCCACCACGGGGCGGGGCGTCGCCTCCCTGGCCTGAGCGTCCGCCACCGAGAGGCGACTGCGGTGGCGGACGCGGGGACGCCCCGAGGTCGGCAGTCCGGCCTATCGGAGGTCCAGGTTGCCCGCTTCCAGTTTGGTCTTCATCGCCAGGATCGCTGTCATCGGCACGCTGAGCTGCAGTCGGTCCGCGACGGTGCCGGCGGCCCGGCTGATTGGCTCGTCCCGGAACGCGGCCGAGAGCTGCCCGAGCAGCGCGACGGCGGTCTCCAGCAGGGTCTCGTCCACCCGCACGCTCTTCGAATCGTTGCCAGGCACCGCCGACAGAGCCTCGACGAGGGCTGCGAGCTGGTCACGCTCGCCACGGTCAAGTGCAGTTGTCATGCGGACGATCGTCCGGCCGGTCCCCAGCACACCGCAACGCAACCGCACCCAAGCGGGACGCAACGGCGGCCGGGCAGGCTTGTTTGCTCGGGTGAGTCTTCTCGATGATGTGGCCGAGCGCGACGGCTGGCGGTGCTGGGTGTGCGACGAGGCGGTCGACCCCGACAAGTCGGTGAACGACCCGCGGGGGCCCAGCGTCGACAGCCGGACCGCCGACCGGAAGGCCAAGGTCGCGGCTCGCGCACCGCGGGTGCAACACCCGCAAGGGCGCGGTCAAGGTGGCCATCGCCTTCCGGTCGGCGGTCCGGCTGTACGTGGTCGAACCCGCGCCGCTGAATCACCGTCGCCGGGAGACTGGAGCGCAAGGGGTGCCGCGAGATGGTGGACCGGTTCTCCCGACTGGTGCCGGGACTCCCGGTGACCGCCGACATCGAGGCGGGCGGCGGCCAGTTCCTCGTCATCCTGGCCACCAGCCGCCGCTGACCGGGGATCACCAGCGCACTCGAGCCGAACCGTCGGCCCACACCGACCCCCACCGGACAAGGGGCAAGCGCAGTGGCGACAACCTTTCTGTGCCTCACCGCCAGGTTCCGGTGGGCGTTCAGAGCCCGAGAGCGGCGAGAGGGTCCACGGGCCTGGTATTCGCGATGATGAACCGCCGAACTGGGTAAGGACGTGCAGGCCGGCCTTGTGCAGAACGGCGGCGAGAGCCGTAGGGGTCTCGGCCACGGACTGGGCGAAGTGGTCGACGGCATCACCTGCCTCGGCCCGTCGCCCAGAGCGGTCAGGTCGGGGCTGGGCCGCCATTCGACCGCGACTGATCCTGCGGGGGCGGCGACGAGCTCGAAGCGGAAGCCGACGACCTCGTCTGCCTCCAGCGACGCCTCTGGCTCCACGCCATCGGCCCCTGGTACGGCGACTTCCGCGAGGTCTTGGACCACGACGTGATCCACATCTTGGGACATTGGCACGCGCTCAGCTGACGCGGCACATACACCACCACGCCATCCATCCGGTGCAGCCGGCCCGAGTAGCACGGACAGAGCCTCCCCGGGGTGCGGCTCGCCCGGGGAGGATCCGTCACGCAGGCTCAGCGACGCTGCGCTTCGCGCAGCAGGTCCCGCATCTGGGTCAGCAGCTCGAGCTCGGTCGGCGGCTCGTCCAGGATTGGGAGACCGGCCTTGCGGCGGCGGCGATCGGCGAGGGTGTTGAGCGGTGCGACGACGAAGAAGTACAGCGCGGCGGCGATCAACACGAACGAGATCAGCGCGTTGATGAACGCGCCGTAGCGGAAGACGCTGCCGTTGATCGTGAAGGTGAGCGCCGAGAAGTCCTGGTTGCCGAAGATGGCCGCGATCAGGGGGGTCAGCAGGTCGCTCACCAGGCTGTTCACCACCGCGACGAATGCGGCGCCCATCACGAAGGCGACGGCCAGGTCGATCACGTTCCCGCGCATGATGAACTTCTTGAACCCGTGCAGCACCCGCGGCCTCCTCGGAGTCGTACCTTCTCCCAGCCTGTGGCGCCGGGCGGGCTCCGGCACAGCCGGCGGGCCGCCCGGGTGACGGGGCGCCGTACCGGCCGGGCACCCGGCCGCGCAGTTCCTCCTTCCCCCTGCGGGCACACCGCAGCCGTCGTGGCGTTCGCCGCCACCACCCCCGTCCACTCCCGTCCCTGGGGCGCGCCCACCCGGCGGCCGCCCGCACCCGCTCGGGGTCGGCCTCGATGCCGATCGCGGCGAGCAGGTCGCGCTGGCCCTCCTCCAGACCGGCCCAGATGGCCCGCTGCGCCTGCACCCAGCGCCCTGGCTGCTCACCTTCGAACACGGTGTCCACCGGCAGCGCGGGCCAGTCGACCAGCCCGTCGGACTCTGCCTGGCTATCGCTATCTCGTCCCGCTTTCGGCAGAAGCGGTGCGGACGTCGGCGGGGAGGTCCTGACCACTGTCCTGGTGGCGCGCCAGCACGTCCGGCCAGGGCCCCGACACGCTGAACGGGCATCACCTCGCGCAAGACAGCTGTCCAATATGGAGCACTTGGTACGTTTTGAGTCATGTTGAGGATGGTGGGTATGGCGGCGAGGCTCGCCGCCGGATTCGTCGGCATGGCCCGGGCGGGCGATGGTCGACGTGTCGGCGGCGGTCAGGGGCCGGGCGATGCGCCGGTGTGCCGCTCTGCGCCCCGAGACCCGGGTCCCGGCCGTCCGGTCACGGGCGGACACGTCCGCAACCGGGGGCGGTGCCGCCTGCCACGCGCGGTCTGCGCCATGGTCCTTGCCCTCACCTGCGCGCTGGCCTGGGTCGTGACCGGTCCGTCCGGCACCGCCCGGGCCGCGACCGCGTGTACGGCGAGCCTGTGCGTCCTCAACCCGAGCGCCGCGAACGCCCTGTACGCCCACCCCGGCAGCATGCACGTCACCGGCGGCATCCTGGTCAACTCGACGAACAGTCAGGCCGCGCTCGTCAGCGGCACCACGGTCACCGCGACCGGCGGCACCATCGGCGGCCCGGCCGCGCCGGCCGGCTTCGCCACGGCGAGCGGCGGCTCGTACAGCCCGGCCCCCACCAACCAGAGCGCCGTCACCGACCCGTACGCCGCCCTCGCTCAGTGCCCGGCCGCCTCGGCCTGCCCCACGACACCCGCCGCGCCGTACCCGAGTGTCAACCACATCTCCGGGAACCAGACGATCAGCCCCGGCGTGTACACCAGCATCGCGAACTTGGCCGGCACACTGACGCTCAATCCCGGCACCTATGTCGTCACCACCGGCATGACGATCTCCGGCGGGAAGCTGAACGGCACCGGCGTGACGATCTACCTCGCCTGCCCGACCTACCCGGTGGCCTGCCCGGTGGCCACCGTCGGCGCGTTCTTCCTCGACCAGACCGGGGGCAAGACCACCCTCAGCGCACCGACCACGGGGGCCTTCTCCGGTTTCTCGTTCATCGCCGACCGCAACAACACCGCGGCGGTCACGGTCTCGGGAAACGGCACGCAGATCACCGGCGGCGGCGCGATCTACACCGCCTCGGGGAAGCTGGCGGCCGCATCCGGAGGCAAGGCCAGCTTCACCCGCGCGGTCGTGGACACCGTCGAGACCAGCGGCAGCAACAGCACCCAGATCAGCGTCATCCCAACCACGGGCACGCCGTCGATCAGCCTGCCGTCCACCGCGGCCCTCGGCAGCGCGGCACCCGGCGGCACCGTCAGCGCGGCCGTCGGCTCGGTGACCGTCTCGGACGGGCGAGGACTGGCCACCAGCACGTGGACGGCGACGGTGTCCGCCACGAGTTTCACCACCGGCGGTGGCACCGCCGCCGAGACGATCACCACCTCGAACGTCTCCTACTGGTCCGGGCCGGCGACCAGCACGAACGGCACTGTGACGGCCTCGCCGGGTCAGAGCGACGCCTCGGCCAGACAGACGCTCGGCAGTTCGAGATCCGCCTTCGCCTCCACCGGCAACGGGAACAGCTCCACGAGCTGGAGCCCCACGGTGGTGATCACGATCCCCGCGGCCGCGGTGGCCGGCACCTACACGGGCACCGTGACCCACTCCGTCGCCTGATCCAGACAGCCGGGCCTGCACCGTGCTTGCACGGCCGGCGGCGCAGAGGCCGTCGGGGCGGCCCCGGAGGAACTCACCCCGCTCCACCGGCGCGTGGGGGCCGCCGTTTCGGCGGTGGGGAGATCTGCTTGGGCGTGGGTTCCGTCCCGATGCGTGTCTTCCTGGCACGGTTTGTCCATGTTTCCGCTCTGCACTCTGCCGCTCCCGGTCTTTGCCCTGGCGCTGTGTGGGAGGTGCGGGTACCGCCATCAGGGCGCCAGGGCGGAACCGGGCGGCACGGTGCGCTGCTCTGGTTCTCGAGCGATGCGGCGGGTGCCGACCGCTCGCCCTCCCGACGGGTCCGACGACGGGGTGGCGGTTGCGGTGCTCGGCCGGCGCCGCCCGCGGGCCGCATGCGCCGCCGCTGCCCCGGAGTTGATCGCGGCGCCGGGACGCGAGCGGGCCTCCCCAGCACGGTCCCGAGTGGAAGCGGGGAGGTCCGCGTGAGGGAGGGCGCGCCTCTCGTTCGGTTGCGGGAGCGGATGCGGCCGGCCAGCGGGCCCGGGCCGGGTCCCGGCGTGCTGCTGCGCAACGGGCGGATCCTGGCGGCCAGCTCGGTGGTGGCCGCCGCTCTCGGCGCCTGTACTGGCTCCTGGCGGCCAGGTGGTTCAGTACCGAAGCCGTCGGCCGCAGCTACGCCCTGCTGTCGGTGGCCACGCTGCTGGCCACGCTCGGCTCGCTCAACCTCGGCGACGTCCTGATCCGTTTCCTGCCCACCGCCGGGCCCCGCGGGGGACGCCTCGTCATCCGCTGCTACATCGTCGCCGCCGCCTCCAGCGCAGCGGTGGCCGCCGGCTTCGTCCTGCTGGCCTCCCACATCACACCCGGGCTGACCGAACTGCGCAGCCCGCTGCCGGCGCTGCTCTTCGTCCTCGCCACCGCGGCATATGCGATCTTCGTCCTGCAGGACGGTGCGCTGACCGGTCTGCGCAGCCCGGGCTGGGTCCTGGCCGAAAACCTGATCTTCTTTCGCCCTGGCCGTCTGCGCGGCCCTGGCCATCGCCGCCGGCATCCTGGTGGCCTGGGCGGTAGGCCTCGTACTCGCCGTCACCGTGGCGAACACGGCGCTGTTCGTCCGGGCCCTGCCCGCCGCCCGGCACACCACCCACCCCCACGGCGTACCGCGCCGGCACATGGCGGCCTACGCCGCAGCCGACTACATCGGCCAACTCGGCCAAGTCGCCGTCTCCAAATCCCTGCCCCTGCTCATCCTCGCCCACCTCGGAGCCGAACAGACCGCCTACTACTCCCTCGCCTACCTCATCACCGACACCCTCTACCAAGCCGCCTACAGCATGGGCCAGTCCCTCACCGTCGAAGGCGCCGCCGAACCCGACAAACTCGCCGAACACGCCCGCCACATGCTCCGCCACACCACCATCCTCATCGCCCCCGCCACCGCCGTCACCGTCGCCGCCGCACCCTGGATCCTCCAACTGTTCGGCACCGACTACGCCGAACACGGCACCACCGTCATGCGCCTCATGGCACTGTCCGCCCTGCCCAACATCCTCTTCGGCACCGCCGTCCACGTCGCCCGCGTCCGCCGCTCCCTGCTGCTCCTGGCCGGGCTGCAGCTCGCCTTCGCCGGCCTGCTCCTGGTCCTCGTCCTCGTGCTCATGCCCGGTACGGGCTCACCGGCGTCGGCGCGGCCTGGCTCGCCACCAGCTGCACCATCGCGCTCGGTCTGGCCGCCACCTTCCACCGCTGGCTGCCCACAAGTCCGCCGCGGCGCTGAGCCCGGCCAAGAGCCGACCGGGACCACCGTGCCGCAGGCGGGCACGCGGAGGAGAAGCAACTGACCGTGGCGGGCCGGGGCTGCCCCGTTCGGCGGGGCGGGCTCGGCCGGGCAGGGCGGAGGGGGTTCCGACTTCAACCAGGCACCGCCGCCGCCTTCAGGACGTGATGACCGAGACGCTGACCAGACCCGAGTGAGCGACCGCAAATACGCGACGCGGTTCACCGAGTCCGCCTGCGGCGAGCTTCGCAAGCTCCCCGAGCCACCGCCATCACCATCCTGCGCAAGCTCTCCGACCTCGAACGGGACCCCTACGGCTGCAGCACGACCGCCCTCGTCGGATCCCCCGAGACCCGCTGGCTGCGCGTGGGCGACTACCGGGTCATCTACACCGTCGACGGCGGCCAACTGCTCGTCCTGGTCGTCCACGTCGGCCACCGCTCCACCATCTACCGCGACTGACCCACGCGCCGACGCCCCCACCAGGCGCCCAGCACCGTATCGGTGCCCCGACCTTCGACAGGGCGTCGGGTGATACCGGCTGCGCCCCCAAGTACGGGGAGATCCGCCTGACCCACGCGGACAGGGCGACATACCGGCCAGCAGGTAGCGACTGCGACGGACATATCAGCCTGGCGCCGCGCGAGATCGCCGAGCACCTGAGTGCCTACCAGTTCGGCGAGGGCTTCGATCTCGGCGTGGGCCACGCGCCGTGCTTTCTCCAGCACCTTCACCGCTTCGTCTTCGGCACCGGCCCTGCGGTACGCCGCGGCCGACGCCTCACGCGCGGCCCGCACCTGGCGCAGGCTGCGCGACGCGGCACGCACCGGGAACTGACCCACGGCGACCGCCCGGCCGTCAAGTGACGGGTGCTTTGGCCAGGCCCTCGCGGGTGCGGCGCAGCAGTTCGAGGACCAGCCCTTCGCCGTCGCCCGCCGGGCCCAGGCCGAGCCGGTTGAGGTGCATGTGGACGTAGCTGCGGCACAGCGCGCCGTGGCTGCGCCGGAGCCTGCCGTCCTGGCGCAGTGCGGCGAGCAGGGCGGCCGCAGGGGCGAGGGCGGTGCGGCGCTGGGCCAGCAGCAGGCGCAGGACCTCGGTGTCGGGCCGGTCCGGACCGGCGAGGGCCAGGCGCAGGTCGTTGCCGCGGCGGCGGTACTCGTCGCCGCCCTCGCGTGTGGTCTCGGCGGCGCCGCGCAGGAACGCCAGCCGTTCCGGCTCGGACAGGCCCAGGGTGTCGAGCAGGTCGTCGACGCTGCTCACCGCCAACGCCGTGCGGTCGAGCGGGATTTCCTCCTCCTCGCCCGCCTGGAGCAGCCAGGCGACCGAGGTGCTGTCCGCGCCGAAGACCTCCTCGGCCGCCCGTACCCCGTCGTTGCCGCCGTAGCGTTCGACCTCCCGCTCGTAGGTGTCGAAGGCGAGCCTGGTGGCGGCCCCGGTCGCCAGCAGGTCTTCCGCCCAGCGGCAGGCCTGGTCCATCAGCGGGCCGAGCAGGGCGGACCGCTCGCCGTGGAAGCGGATCCGCAGGTGGCTGTCCGTGTCCGAGTAGCGGATGAAGAACCAGTTGTCGGCCAGTCCGGCGGCGGTGGCGAACTCGGCGAAGGTGCGCAGCGGTCCCGCGATCAGCTCGTCCTGCTGCCAGGGGCTGCCGTAGAGCTTGAGGTACAGCCAGTCACTTCCGGGCGGCCGGAACCGGGTGCCCGCCGCCACGGTGTCGGCGGCC
Organism: Kitasatospora sp. NBC_00374; assembly: GCF_041434935.1. Classification (NCBI taxonomy): domain Bacteria; kingdom Bacillati; phylum Actinomycetota; class Actinomycetes; order Kitasatosporales; family Streptomycetaceae; genus Kitasatospora; species Kitasatospora sp. NBC_00374. Next base: position 8,921,596 of record NZ_CP107964.1, read on the forward strand.
GCGTGCGCGTGACCGGCCGGGTGCCCGTCGAGCCCTGCCGGGTCCACGGCCGCGGCCCGCGCGCGCACCAGCGGAACGACGAGCTCGCAGACGTGGCGGCCGTCCGGCCCGGGCAGCCAGGCGTCCTGCGGCTGCGGCAACGCCTCCTGGAGCTGCAGCGCCTGCGTGCCGCGCAGGGCCCGCAGTTCCTCGCGCGCCACCTCGACCTGGTCGGGGTCGGCGAGGTCGAGCAGCAGGCGGTTGTCGCCGACGCACAGGTAGACCAGATGCGGGACGGCCCACCGCTGCCGCCAGGCCGACAGCGCGGCCGCGAACTCCTCGCCCGCGCCGGTGGGCAGGTCGGCCGCGTCGAGCCGCCACTGCGCGAGGGCGAGCACGGTGCGGCCGTACTGGACCCGGGGCAGGAACGGGAAGCCGTTCGCCGGGCCCCAGGAGAACAGCGAGGGCTGGCAGCGCCCGTCGGCGGCGGCGTCCAGCAGGAAGCGGACCGGGGCGGGTGCGCCCATGCTGTTGAGCATGTGGCCCTGCACCCCGGTGATCCGGGCGTCGGCGGCGGGCCACTCGACGCTGAACCGGCCCTCGTGCAGGCCCACGACCAGCTCGCGCAGCGGGATGGCGTCCCGGTGCGGCACCCCGGGCCCGGTGCCGAGCACGATCTCGTGGGTCCGGACCGCCGGCCGGATCGCGACGTTGGCGGAGCGCGCCCGGTGCGGCAGGTAGACGACCTCGGCGAACAGCGTGTCGGGGCTGGCCTCCTGCTCGGCCCGGGCGATCTCGTCGAGGGCGGTACGGGCCTCCGGGCCGAGCAGGTCGGCGAACCGGCCGAGGTGACGGCCGGCGGCCGGGGCGCCGAGGTTGGGGCCGACGACCAGCCGGAACTCACCCGCGTCCAGGGCGGCGGGCGAAGCGGCGGTGAGGAACAGCGCGAGCTCCAGTGAGAGCGGGCAGGCGGCCGGATCGGGCCGGGACACGGTGAGTGCCTCGATCTGCTCGTCGGTCAGGTCGACGCTCTGGCGGTGCTCCCGGTTGGCGGCGAGGGCGAGGCCGAGCAGCAGCCGGTTGCGCTGCGGCGGCTGCGGGGTCGAGCGCTGGTGGGCCGACGAGTCGGTCGGGGGTCCGAGCCCCACGTCCGGGTCTAGCAGGTCCAACAGGGGAACCCGGCGCTCCGCCCCGTAACGGCTCAGGAACGCCCGCCGGTAGGACTCCAGGCGGGGCGGGCCGGCCGGGAGGGGACTCAGCCGGAGCAGCAGCTCGGCGGCGCGGGCCGCCTCCGCCGCCACCTCGGCGTGCAGGCCCCGGCCGGCCAGGGGAAGGGCCAGGTCGGTCTGGAGGACGGGGTCTCCGGGCGCCGCCGGGTGCAGCCCGTCGGCGCGTTCCAGCAGGTCAGCCCAGGGTCGGACCCGTGCGTCGAGCGGGAGGGCGTCCCACCGGGCGAGGTCCCGGGACAGGTGGTCGAGCCCGGCGGCCAGCTCCCGCGCACCGGGGACGGCGGCCAGCCGCTCGCGGACGTGGGTGGCGGGGTCGCCGTTGGTGAGGGGCGGTCGGAGATCGGTCTGGAGGAAGCCCTGGGCCCGCAGCCGTTCGACCAGCCTGGCCGCCTTGTCGGGGGTCGCGCCCGCCAGCCCGGCGAGCCCGGCCGCCAGGTCGTCCGCCGCGACCGGGTGTCGCGCCGTCTCCAGCACCTGCCGTACGGCCGGGGTCAGCCGGACCGAGACGGTGTCCGCCGCGCCGTCGGCTTCGGCGTCGCGGAGCAGGGCGTGCTCGCCGCGCAGGACGACCGCCGCGTTGGTGACCAGCCGCAGGCCGGCGCGGATCTCCGGCTCCTCCTCCAGACGGTGGATGAGCCCGAGCAGCCACGCCATGTCCGGCCGGGTGCGGGTGCGCGGCGGGTACGGCCCGAGCGCCAGATCAGTGTGGTCGCTCCAGCGGGCCAGGCCGACGCCGGCGAAGACACCGAAGGGCGTCGGCCGGGTGCACATGCGGATCAGGTAGCGCGTCAGTTTGCGGCGCACCCGCCGAGCTTCCGGGTCGTCGGGGCGGGTGCGGTGCAGGGCTGCGGCGAGGTCACGGCTGGCCACCTCGACGGCGAGGCGGACCTGCGGCGCGTCGGGCATCAGGGTGTCGCCGCCGGTGGCCGCGCCGGCGGTGGCGAGCGCGTCCACCGGGAGCAGCGGTGCCCGCACCACCGCCCAGCCCAGCGGCCGGTAGATCGGCTGCGCGCGGCGGCGGTGCTCAGGGTCGTTGACCGTCATGACAGCAGGAAGAACCGGTCCCAGGTGGGCTCGGTGTCGGTTGCGGCGGCCAGCAGGACCATGACGACGCCGGGGGCTCCGTCGAGCAGGCCGGGCGAGTCCACCCGGTTGCCGGCCGGTTCCACCGCGGCGTACCCGAGCGGACGGTCGGGATCGAAGTGATCGAGCAGCTGGTCGACCAACTGCTCGGCCCCGGCGGTGAACTGTGGCAGGCCGGTGTCGTGGGCGAAGCGCAGTACCACCTGGAGCAGTCCGGCGACGCCGTGGCAGAACGTGGGCGAGGCGAGCTGGCGGGCGGCGTCGGGCCGCTGCAGCACGCGGGTGACGGCCTCGACGGCGAAGTCGCGCAGCTGTCCGTCGTCCAGGGCCTCGCCGGCGTGCCAGAGTGCCCGCGCGATCCCGGGGCTGCCGTAGCACCAGGAGCTGCGCGCCGGGCCGGGGTCCGGCGGCGGGGGTCGTCCGGGCGCCGCTGGCAGCGGGATGGCCGACGGCCAGTTGACGCCCCACGCGTCGTCGAGGCGGTGCGCGGTCAGCCAGTCGGCCAGGTAGCGGACCGCCGCCGCCTGGCCGGGTGCCTCACGGCCGGCCCGCAGGGCGAGGGCGAGGATCGCCAGGGGCCCGGGAATCCCGTGCGCCAGCCCGCAGTTGAGGTTGCCGTACGGGTAGATGGGCCGCGTCGCGGGGTCACCGAGCTGGTCCTCCGGCGTGGCCCAGTGCGGCGTCGCGCCGTTCGGCGAGGCCAGGTGGACCAGCGCGCCGAGCAGGTCTGCGAGCGAGCCGTGCGGATCGCGCGGCAGCAGGCCGGCGGCCAGTCCGCTCGCCCCGGAGACCAGGTCGAAGTCGCTCACCGGCCGACCGTGGCGGCCCTCGGCGAGCCGCGCGGCCATGAGCTGTGCGCGGGGCACCAGTTCGTCGTCGAGGGCGCCGAGCGCACGGCGGTAGCGCGTGCCGTCGCGGCTGAGCGCGGCGACGGCGAACGCCGTGCCGCCGAGCCCGCTGTAGAGGCCGGAGCCGATCCGCGCGGCATTCTGCCCGATGCCTTCGAGCCCGGTGACGAGGAAGTGGTGGCCGGTCTCGTCCCACCCCTGTCCGGGCCGACACTGGTCGATGTACGCGCAGAGCAGCGCGATTCCGGCGTCTCCCCTGGCCACCCCGGGGGAGAGCCAGTCGATCGTCCGGGGGAGGCGGGTCTGACGGGCGGCACCGGCCAGCGCCTCGCAGATGCGGGCGCGATCCACGCAGCGCTCGGCGGCGGTATCGGCGGCGGCGAGCGCGGCCGCCCGCCGGTCGCCGTCGAGCACGCTGCGCCACGGGCGCGGCTCCGGGTCTCGCCCGTCGGCCGTCGGCGACCCGAAACTGCTTCTCGCGCCGAAAGTGCTTGTCGCGTCGGCGAGTTCGCGTCGCGTCATGTGGTCTCCCTCGGAGCAGCGGACCGGCTACGAACGGCAAGGCGGCCGGCGTGGTGACACGCCGGGCGGGCGACCGTCAGCCGCAGGCCACGCCGGTCAGAATTTCACAGCACACGGTGCACCTGGTTTCCCCGCAGGTGTTGCAGGTGAAGCAGGTCTCGCACGTGGGAGCGCACGTGGGAGCGCAGGTGAACTGGCAGGTGTCGTCACAGGTGCCGTTGCAGGACTGCGGACAGGTCTGGTCGCAGGTCCCGTCGCACGAGACGCAGGTGTCGTCGCACGAAGCGCAGGAGACGAACTCGATTGTCTGCTGGCCACAGGGGGCGCCGCACGTGCAGCCCTCCTGCGGAGCGAAGCGGCCGGCCGCACGACGCGCCAGGGCGGCTGGTGACCCCCGTGGTGTTAGCCCTCGGCCGCGCTGCGGGCCCCTCGGGCCCGCCCGGCTCACCCGGCGGACGTCGAGGTCGAAGTCGTCCGACGGGCGGACCGGGGCGCTGTGGGTGTAGCTGACATGGGCTCCCTCCTTCAGCGTGACCTCGGTTGCCTCCGTTCCGACGAAAGGAGGCCGGTCCGGCGGAATACCGGCGCTGTCTAGGACGTCGTCGGTGGCGAATTCGACGTAGTAGTCGAGGTTCTTCGTCAGGTACAGCCGCCGGTGTCCTTCGCGGTCGCTGTCGCCGAGGAAGCCTTTGAGGGTGAGTCCTCGGACGGGCGCGTGGGCCGGGTCCGGGCGGAATCTGTCGACCAGCGGATCCTGCGGACCGTGGATGTCCTTGGTCCGGTCCGGCTTGTCGCTTGGGCCGTTGTCGGATCCGCCGCTGTTCGTTGGGGTGGTCATCGTGGACCTCCCTCGATGGAAGAGGGGCCTTCTCATGCTTTCACCCGGGTCGCAACCTGACAACTCGACGGGTTTCCATGACACAGGGTGACCTCCGGCCGAGCGGTGGGCGGTTGCGGCGGGGTGGCCTCCGACCGTTGCGGCGGGCGAACCCCGTCCGGGGTTCGAATGCCATTCCTGTGGCAGCGCCCTGCACCCAGGGTCACGATGGAAGCCCGGCCACCGCCGGTCCCGGCCCGATCGGAGTGCGATGAGCGAGCAGCACAACGCCGTCCTGCTGACATTCCCCGACACCGCCGCTCGGGCGACAGCGAGCCCGGCTCGCCCGCCGGCACCTGGGCCGCGGCCCGCAGCTCCGAGAGCCACGTCCGATCGCGTATCCGCCGACCGAGGCCCGCGCCGCGCCAGCGCCGCCAACGAACCGCCGTGGCCCTTCTCGCCGTCGACGCGAGGTGCGGCCCCCAGGCCACGCTGGAGGACACCCCGCTGGTCGGGCACAAGTGCCTTCTGAGCTGGAGCAGTGGCTGCTCGACCGCGGCACACGGGAGGGCGGCGTGCTCTACACGCATGCGGCCGATCCGGGCTCGCAGAAGCTGGGGCTCGTGCTGCGCGCGCAGCGGCTCGGCGACGCCGTCCTGACCCGACCCTTGTTCATGCGGCACGACTGGGTGTCGAACCCGAGCACCGGGTCCCCCCAGCCTCCCCCTGCCTCCGGTGCTGATTCTGGTGGGCTGTGGAAGCGGGGATCGACGAGGCCGGCCCTGTGCTGGTGGCGCTCGCCCTCTTCCAGCACGCCGCCCCGCGGGAGCCTTGGCATCTGGTCCTCCCCGGACAGCAACCGGACCGGGCGCTCCGGGACGCGCTCATGGACCTACGCGACACGGGGAGGGTACGCCAGGACGGCCAAGCGCACGGCCGCAAGCTGTGGTGTCTCACCAGGAACGACCACCGTGATGGCGGAGCTCGTGCTGGACCACCCGTGGGTGCTGGTCGTACGTCTCCTGTGGTGCGCTGGTGTACCAGGGCGGGTGGTCAAGTCACCGCAGGCGCATGTCGCGACGTCCTGACTCTGCCGGCCAGGTGGTCCTGCAGCTCTCGATGTCGGAACTGATATGCCGTCCCGGACACCCGGACAAGGCCGGCACCGTATGCCCAGTCGAGGAAACGGCCGAGCTGCCATGGCAGGCGGCCTCGTGTGCACAGCAGCGTCGCCACGTACCGGCGCCACGCGCCGGCCCAGATCAGCAGGCCTGCGAGACACACGAATGCCAGGGTTACGACAAGAACGTCGATACCCCCGAATGCGTTCTGCAGCGAAAGGCCCCCGTCCGTCAACCCGGCCTGGGCCAGCTGCGCGAGCTCTGCCGCAAGCCCGGCGCCGAGCCCGACCGTGAGCCCTGCCCGGGCGTCGGCACGGACCAGGTCCCTCGGGCCATCAACTGCGCCGCGCGGCGCACTTGTCTCCAGATTGGTTCTGAGTCCGAACGCAAGCCCGCCGATGAGCCCCATCGGGAGAGCCACAGTGAGCACGTTCGCCAGCGCATCCATCAGCGGGTAGCCAGGCAGCGGGTAGTCCGCAGGGTAAGCCGCGAGAAGGGCCAATGCCAGCGAGCATACGAGCGCTACCGAGAGTGCGACCGCGAGAGGAACGGTGGTTGCACGACGCCCGGCACGAGTGCGCAGCCTCCGTAGATCGATGCCCTTCGGGGTGGGCCAGGTGATCCTGCTGGCCACGACGATCCAGGACCCTACGAGCAGCGCCAGGACGGTGCCTGCGACGATCTCCGTCGTCTCGAAGGTGGCGGCGCCGAGCCAGACCAGGAGCACGAGCCCGGTTGCCGCGCACATGACCGTGTCCAGAGTTCTGACTCGGCCAGCCGTGATCGGCCAGAGCCGATGCAGTACCAAGTCGGCGGCGGAGAGCCGTTGTCCGCCCACGGTGCGGCCGGTGCGGGCGTTGTCGTTCAGGTAGTCGGCCAGGACGGTCAGCCAGCGTTCGACGTCCCCGGGTTCGTAGGCGGTGTTCCCCGCGCGCACGTGCAGGTCAGTCGCGGCCGGTACGAATCGGTCGAGCAGGTACTGCCGAATGTCATGCGGCTCAGCCAGGTCGAGTAACCCGGCGGGGTCGCCGTCAGCCTCGTACACGATGATGGCCAGCGTCAGCACCCACGGGGTGGAGAGCGTCTGGGCCACCGCGCCGTTGGGATCACGGTCGAGGGTGTCCAGCACTGGGCCCCACAGCTGTGGATCCCACACTCGGGTTGCCAGGAAGGCATGAGCCTGCCGGGGAGTGACGGTTTCGACCTCCACGCGGGCCGAGTCCAGCAGCCGGGCCCTCCCGGCCAGCGCCTCGTACTGCGCCGTGCGGCAGGTCAACACCATCGGCGCCTTGCTGCGACCGGCCTGGTACGCGTTCAGGGCCGCCAGCGCCGCAGCTGCTCGCGAGGATCCGCGAGGGGCGCCGACGGCGTCCATCTCGTCCAGACCGTCCAGAACCGGCAGCACCCGCCGCTGCTCGACCAGCGCCCGAGCGGTTCCACGGCTGAGCCGGTAGATGTCGACCAGTTCGCCGGTCAGCCACTCCTCCAGCGTCACAGTGGTATCCCAACTGGCCAGGGCAAGGCGCACCGGCACCGGGTCATGGGGCCCGCGGCCCTCGAGCAGACCAAGCATCAGCTCGAGTGCCAGCACGGTCTTGCCTGCCCCGGGCGCACCGGTGATCACCAGGCGCCGGGGCCGCAGCTGCCGGTAGTAGTCGGTGATCTCACTCAGACTCCCAGCCGCTCCGGCGTGCTCGGCAACACGCGAAGGAGCACTGCGGAAGGAGAAGCCGACGTCGATCGGATGATCGTCCCCGCCGAGCAGCTGCAGGCGCTGCGCCAGCTCGCTGGCTTCCACGGCCCCGGCCAGGCTGGCAGCGGCTCCTTCTACATCGACTTCGCCCACGGGCTTGAGGAGCCGCACCGCCCCGGCCCCGATCGGCACCAGACCCAGCAGGAGGCCCAACACCCCGACTTGCTCGGACGTACTCAGCTCCGCAGTGCCCAGCTTCACCAGTGCCCAGACGCCCCCCGTCACACACACCACGGCCGCAACCACGCCTGCCGCTCGCCGGTACCGGTCCTTCCCTCTTGTGGAGCCCATGTCAAAGATGATCACCGCTGGGCCCGCGTCTTGCATACATGACGCTGCTACTCCCACCTGATCGGCGCACAGGTGTCGGGCTCGAATCCGGCAGCACCACTCGCCCGCCAGGTCGGTCCCAATCCGGGCGCCAGGCCGCGCGGGGGGTGCTGGGGGCTGGCGGTCGTTCTCTCGACTTCGGCGGTCGCCTGTGACCGCGCACCGGTCGGAGGCGCCCCGGCCGGATCCGGATCCGCCGGGTGCCGCCAGCCGCGGCGGCGGAGATCAACGCGCGGTCCCCGGTCACGGTCCGCCCGGCGTCCGGACAACGATCGGTCCTCGCACCGTCGCTCGACCATCACGACAGAAAGTCATATTTCTCATGCTGCATGGAAAATTCGCATTGGGCAGGGTAGGGTCGGACCCATGTCATTGAGTACGCTGCAGACGCTGCGCATCACTGTCGCGGCGCTGCGTCAGGTCACCGAGGAGACTCAGGCGCAGCTGGCCGCGGGTATCAGTCTGACCCAGGACAAGGTGTCGCGTCGTCAGTCCGGGGCGTCGGCGTGGACGCTGGACGATGTGGATGCCCTGGCGGCGCACTGGGGACTGGACGTGCTGGAGTTGTTGGCCGGGCCGACTCGCGCCACGGAGGCCTACACCGCCCGGCAGTCAGGCGTCGGCCCTGTGCCGGCGACGTTCGCCCCGGCTGCCCCGGAGCCGGAGCCGGTGCGTGCGGAGTGGCCCCCGAGCCCCGCCAAGGCCGCCCCTGCTGCTCCCAAGGTGGTCTCTGAGGCCTCGGCGGTGCCTGCCGCGGCTGAGGCCGGGGTGCCGGAGCCGTTGTTCACGCCGTCGACGTACTGGCAGCAGCTGGCCTGCGGCGACGTCATCACCAGCGGGTTCCCGCCGATGTCGACCGTCGGGCGGTGTCGTGAGCACGGTGTGCAGGAGATCGTCGGCTACGACCAGCAGACCCCCGCCACCCAGCTCACCGGCGCCGGCACCGCCACCTTGAGCGAGGCCGTGCCGGTCCCGGACTTCGACCGCGGCCCGGGCGGCGAGATCGCGATGTTCGCGCCCGCCCCGTGCGTGCGCTGCGGTCGCCCGGTGCGCCACCGTGTGGCCGGCGTCGCCACCCACGTCGGCGGCTTCTGCGAACTCACCACCACCCCCGTACAGGCACCCACAACCCAGACTTCGGCCGCCCCCGTCGAGGAAGCCCAGCAGGCCCCCCAGACCCCGCACGCGGCATCGCCGCCCGAGCCCACTCCCGCCCCGACCGCCGAACCCGAGCAGCAGCCGGCCCCGGCCCCGCCGGACTCCGCTCCGGCGCCATCGGCCCCTGCTGCGCCCCGCGCCCGGTCGGGCGGCGAGAGCTCCGAGTCGGTGTCGCTGGCGGAGCTCCTGGACCTGATCCGCCGCCCCGTCGAGCGGGAACTCGCCCGCCACGGCGGCGACGTGGACGCCGCAACCGCCGCCCTGATCAAGAAGGCGATCCCGGACGCGATGGCGCTCCTCGCCGCTTCCCGGGTCGGCGCGCGGTATGAGCACACCGACCACCCGCCGCTGCCGGACATCCTGAGGAAGGCGTCCAAGGCGTCGCCCGATCAGGTGTGGGAAGCGCGCCCGAAGTGGAAGAACACCGCTCTCATCAAGAGCACCGAATCGGAGCTGACGGTGGCGGCGCTCGACATGAACGGCGCCTACCTGTCCGCACTGAAGTCGCACCTGCCGATCGGCCAGCTCAAGCACCACACTGTGAGTTCTGGGTTCTGGACCGAGGTCTGAGCGGGCTTTGACCAGGACATTTCGTGAGTCGAGTGGGAAACGTCTGGCTGGTCCGTTGAGGGTGTGAGCTGCTCGTCCTGGTCGGGCTCCCATCTACGAGGGAAGCTCGACCGTCACTGACCAGCCAACCCCGTCAGTGCACCGGATTCGCGTGGGTGTCCCGAGAATCCCGCTGCAACGGTCAGGCCCATTCGACGCCGTGTTCGGCGAGCTGTGCGAGCTGGCCCGGGGTCAGCTTCGCCCGGCGGGCCTTCTGGTTGTTCAGCCAGGTGCCCAGCGCGAAGTGCGATACGACCACCTGCTCCTCACCTCCGGGGCCGGCCTCGACGGCCTTCACCGGCTCCCTGTGCGGCGCCTGACGTTGGCGTGCCGCTCCCGCTCCACGAACTGCGCCAGCGCCGCCAGGCCCTGCTGGAGCCTGTCGGTGCGGGACACCTTCGGCTTCGCCTCGGCGGCGGCCTTGCGGCCACCAGCTCGGCGTCGGCCTCGATGCCTCGCCGTCAGCAGGTCCCGCTGGTCAGCCTCCAGGCCGGGCCACCCGGCCCGCTGCGCCCACGCCCAGCGGCCGAGCTGCTCACCCTCGAACACGGTGTCCAGCGGCAGGGTGGTCCAGTCGACCTGGCCGTCGGACTTCAGCCACCTCTGCCGGGTGGTGGCGTAGGCGCACTTGCAGTCGGCCGGCCCGATGTCCCGGGTCCGTTGGGGAGTTCGCCGTTTTCCGGGGTGTCCGCGCTTGTACGGTGTGGGTGCGGTCGTCGTGGGGGCGGCGGCAGGGGGAGGGACGACGTGGGGCAGCAGTTGGCGCGGGTGCCGTTGGACGGCGGGGGCTCGATCCTTGTCGAGGCCGCGGACGGTGCGGCCGGGCCGGTGAAGGCGGGCCGGGTCGGGGACGCGATCCGTGATCTGCCGGTGGGGCTGAGCGCGGCCCTGGAGCCGGTCACCGACCTGGCGCGCACTGTGCTGAGGCGGTTGCGTGACGCGGGGCCGGCGGAGGTGGAGGTCGAGTTCGGGGTCGATCTCTCCACGGAGGCCGGGGTGGTGATCACCAAGACTGCGGCCAACTGCCATCTGACGGTGACGATGGTGTGGCGCAAGGACGACACCGACACCGGGCCCGCCCTTACGACGGGCGACCCGGCGTCGGGCTGATCCTGTGAACGCCGGGCACGAGGCCCCCGCAGCTGATGCTCTGACTGCCGCTGTCGCCCAGGTCCGCGATGGGGACGGGGCGGTGGTGGGGACCGGCTTTCTGGTCGCCGAGGACCTGCTGATCAGCTGCGCGCACGTTCTGGTGGACGGCGGCTACGGTCCCGGTGACGCGGTGTCGCTGGTCTTCCCGCGCGCGCCCGGTGCCCCGTCGGTGAGGGGCCGGGTGCTGGAGGACGGGTGGCGCGACCCGCAGGAGCAGGACATCGCCCTCGTGCGACTGGAACACGTGCCGGCGGGTACGGCCCCGCTGCCGCTGGGGTCTGCGGCGGGCTGCCGCGGGCACCGGGTGCGCTCGCTCGGCTTTCCCACGCAGGCACCGCCGGGCGGTCACTTCGGGTCCGCCACGGCCGGCGGGCTGCTGCTGGCCGCCGACGACGCCGGTGATCTGCTGCAGCTGACCGGTGCCAACGATCTGACCACCGGGTTCAGCGGCGGGCCGATCCTCGACGAGACGACCGGTCTGGTGGTCGGCATGCTCACCGCCATCACCGCGCCCGACAGTCACGACCGCGGCCAGGGCATCGCCTACGCCACCCCGACCGCGGTGCTGCGCGAAGCGTGGCCCGCACTGGCCGTGCGCGACGTGTCGCCGTACCGGGCGCTGGAGCCGTTCACCGCCGAGCACGCCCGCTGGTTCCGGGGCCGCGAGGAGGCGGTGCGCCAGGTTCTGGCGGGCCTGGCGGGCGGGCGGCGGGTGGTGCTGCTGCTCGGACCCTCCGGGTCGGGCAAGTCCTCCCTGGTCCAGGCGGGGGTGCTGCCGGCGCTGGCGGCCGGACGGCTGCCGGGCAGTGACCGCTGGCGCCAGGTGCTCGCGCGGCCGGGCCCGGACCTGCCGGCCGCCCTCGAACAGGCCGGCCTCCCGGGGGCCGCCACAGCGGGGATCGGGGCGGCCGTCACCGGACTGCTGGCCGCCGATGCGACCCACGACCGCGTGGTGCTGGTCGTCGACCAGTTCGAGGAACTCCTCGCGCCCACCGCCGGACCACAGGCCCTTCAGACCCTCGCCGGGATCACCGAGGCGATCGGGTCCGACGCCACGCTCAGCGTGGTCCTCGTGATGCGCGACGACTTCTACTCCCGGCTGTCCGCGCTGGCCCCCGAACTGCTGCAAGCCGCACTGCAGACGCGGGGCGTGCTCAACGTGCCCGCCACGCTCACCAGCAGCGAACTGGACGCGATCGTCACCGGGCCCGCCCACGACCTGGAGGTGAGCTTCGAGCCGGGACTGGCACAGCGGATCATCGCCGACGTCCTGGCCCTGAACCCCCGCACGGCCGCGGACTTCGCGGCGCCGGTCACCGCGCTGCCCCTGCTCGAAGTCGCCCTCACCCGCCTGTGGGAACGCCGCCTCGACCACGACGGCCGCCTCACCCACGAGGCCTACCGCCGCATCGGCGCCGTCACCGGCGCCCTGGCCGACTGGTACAACGCCGCCCTCCGCGAACTCGACCAGCGACAGCGGGACGTCGCACAGAGGATCCTGACGGCCCTGGTCCGCCCCGCCAACGAGGCCCTGCACATCCCGGCGGTACGCCAGCAGCTCCCGCTCGACGAGCTACGCGACCTGGCCGCCGCCGACGGCACACCCCAGGCGCTACAGGCCGTCGAGGAGGTCCTGGCCGTACTCTCCCGCCACCGCATCGTCACCACCGACCGGGTACGCGAGCCCGAGCCGGCGGGCGACGCGGAGGGAACCCCGGTGGCCGAGCTGATCCACGACGCGCTCATCCGCGACTGGGACACCCTGCGCCGCTGGGTCGAGCAGGACGCCCGGTTCCACGACTGGCTCCACCGCGCCCGCATCCAGCACGCCCGCTGGCAGGAACACCGCGACCCTCAGGACCTACCCGCCGGAACCGTCCTCGCGGAGGGCACCGACTGGTCGGCACTCCGCCGCCTGCCGGCTGAACTCGAAGCCTTCCTCGATGCCGGACGCCGCCGCCAGCAGGCCGCCATCCGGCGCAGCAGGCGCCTCAACACCGTCCTGGCCACCCTCCTCGCCCTCGCCTTGATCGCCTCGGGGGTGGCTTTCTGGCAGCGGCAGACAGCGGTCACCGCCCAGCACGCCGCCCAGTCCCGGCAGCTCGCCGCCCAGTCCGACTCCCTGATCAGCACCAACCCCGATCTCGCCGCCCTCCTCGCGGTCGCCGCCTACCGCGTCAGCCCGACCGGGGAAGCCGCCACCAGCCTCAACGCCGCCGCGAACCTTCCCCTGCGCCACCGCCTCACCGGCCACGCCGGCTCCATGGACTCGGTGGCGTTCAGTCCCGACGGCCGCACCCTTGCCACCGTCGGCAGGGACAGCATGGTGCGGTTGTGGGAGGTGGCGACGGGCAAGGAACTCATGACTTTCTCCGGCCACACCGACTGGATGGCCTCGGTGGCGTTCAGTCCCGACGGGCGCACCCTCGCCACCGCCGGCAGGGACAGCACAGCGCGGTTGTGGGAGGTGGCGACGGGCAAGGAACTTATGACTTTCTCCGGCCACACCGACTCCGTGTACTCGGTGGCGTTCAGCCCCGACGGGCGCACCCTCGCCACCGCCGCCAGGGACAGCACGGTGCGGCTGTGGGAGGTGGCGACGGGCAAGACCATCACCACCTTCACCGGCCACACCGACTCCGTGTACTCGGTGGCGTTCAGCCCCGACGGGCGCACCCTCGCCACCGCCGGCAGGGACAGCACGGTGCGGCTGTGGGAGGTGGCGACGGGCAAGACCATCACCACCCTCACCGGCCATACCGGCGCAGTGGCCTCGGTGGCGTTCAGTCCCGACGGTCGCACCCTTGCCACCGCCGCCGGGGACAGCATGGTGCGGTTGTGGGAGGTGGCGACGGGCAAGGAACTTATGACTTTCTCCGGCCACACCGACTCCGTGTACTCGGTGGCGTTCAGCCCCGACGGCCATACCCTCGCCACCGCCGCCGAGGACAGGACGGTGCGGCTGTGGGAGGTGGCGACGGGCAAGGACGTCACTATCCTCACCGGCCACACCTACTCCGTGCTCTCGGTGGCGTTCAGCCCCGACGGGCACACCCTTGCCACTGCTGGCAACGAGGGGACGGTGCGGTTGTGGGAGGTGGCGACGGGCAAGACCATCACCACCCTCACCGGCCACACCGACTCCGTGGACTCGGTGGCGTTCAGTCCCGACGGTCGCACCCTCGCCACCGCCGCCAGGGACAGCACGGTGCGGCTGTGGGAGGTGGCGACGGGCAAGGTCGTCACCACCCTCACCGGCCACACCCTCTCCATGGACTCGGTGGCGTTCAGTCCCGACGGTCGCACCCTCGCCACCGCCGACGGCGACTACACCACACTCTGGGAGGTGGCGACCGGCAAGGCCGTCACCACCCTCACCGGCCACACCGATTCCGTGGACTCGGTGGCGTTCAGTCCCGACGGCCGCATCCTCGCCACCGCCGACGGCGACGACGCCACGTTGTGGGAGGTGGCGACGGGCAAGGTCGTCACCACCCTCACCGGCCACACCAGCGCAGTGTCCTCGGTGGCGTTCAGTCCCGACGGTCGCACCCTCGCCACCGCCGACGGCGACTACACCACACTCTGGGAGGTGGCGACCGGCAAGGCCGTCACCACCCTCACCGGCCACACCTACTCCATGGACTCGGTGGCGTTCAGTCCCGACGGCCGCATCCTCGCCACCGCCGACGGCGACGACGCCACGTTGTGGGAGGTGGCGACGGGCAAGGAACTCACCACCCTCACCGGCCACACCGATTCCGTGGACTCGGTGGCGTTCAGTCCCGACGGCCGCACCCTCGCCACCGCCAGCAGGGACAGCACGGCGCGGTTGTGGGAGGTGGCGACGGGCAAGGCCATCACCACCCTCACCGGCCATACCGGCTGGGTGTCTTCGGTGGCGTTCAGCCCCGACGGCCGCACCCTCGTCACAGCTAGCAGGGACCACACCGCCCGGCTGTGGACCTACGCCGCGCCGGAGGCCGCGATCAGCACAATCTGCGAGGCCGTCGCCCGTGACCTCACCCCTGACGAAAAGGCGCTATACCTGCCCGGACAGTCCGTCGGACCTATCTGCCCCGCATGACCCCACCAGCACGCCGACATCCGTCCTGGCCCGGCCCTGGCGGTGGAGGAGCGCCGGGCCGGGCCGCGAACAGTGCCCCCGGCCGCACGGGCGCCAAACAGATTCACCAGCCGGCCACCCGCCCGGCCCTTCCGGGACGGCCCGCTCACGCCCACTCCACGCCGTGTTCGGCGAGCTGCGCGAGCTGGCCCGGGGTCAGCTTCGCCCGGCGGGCCTTCTGGTTGTTGAGCCACGTACCCAAGGCGAAGTGCGACACCACGACCTGCTCCTCACCGCCGGGGCCGGCCTCCACGCTCTCCAGCGGCTCCTTGTGCGGGCGCCGGACGTTGGCGTGCCGCTCCCGCTCGACGAAGGCCGCCAGCGCCGCCAGGCCCTGGGCGAACCGGTCCGTGCGGGACACCGTCGGCTTCGCTTCGGCAGCGGCCTTCGCGGCCACCAGCTCCTGGTCCTCCTCGATGCCTCTCGCGGCGAGCAGGTCCCGCTGGTCCCCCTCCAGACCGGGCCAGCCGGCCCTCGGTGCCTGCACCCAGCGGCCGAGCTGCTCACCCTCGTACACGGTGTCCGCCGGCAGGGTGGTCCAGTCGACCAGGCCGTCGGACTCCAGCCACCACAGCCGGGCGGTCGCATAGGTGCGCTGCCAGGTGATCGGCCAGGCCGGGCACCACCACGGGTCGATCACCTCCAGCGCCCGCCGCCGCTCGGGCGACAGCGCCCCCTGCTCGCCCGCCGGCACCTGGGCCGACGCCCGCAGCTCCGACAGCCACGTCCCGATCGCGTACCCGCCGACCGGCGCCCGCGCCGGCGCCGCTAACGACCCACCATGCCCCTTCGCCCATACCCGCGCCCAGGCCAACCCGTCCTCCCCGGGCGGGTCGGCGCGCGCGGCCATCAGGCCCGGGACTATCAGGATTCCCTTCCTGATACTCCCGCGTCATCCTCACCCCGTCCCACTGGCCCGGGTCCGCAGCGCGGATCGAGGTCACGACAAGCTCCTGGATCGGCCTGGGCCAGGGCTGGGGACAGCTGCGCGAACGCCGGATCGTCGCCACCTCCACCGGGCGCAGCGGCCTGGGCATCGGCCGCCGCGTCGAGGTGCTGCTCCCGGACGAGCGTGGCCGCTGAGTGCGTTCGGGCGGTGTCTCGGTTCCTGTGCGGGATCGGATGCACTCCGGGTGGGATCTGGCGGCTTTCTGACCGGTCGGCGGCTACCGTGGGCCGGCCGCGCGCCTGCGGCCGCCGCGGGGGAGTGTGTCGTACGGTCGGGGTCGGAGGACGGTGTCCACTCCCGTCGCCGATCCCGGCCCGGCCGTCCACCCCCCCCGGCGGCCGGGCCTCAGCGCGCAGCCCCTGCCGGCGAGCCACCTGCCCAGCTGTGCCGCGGCGCGTCGCCTCTCGCTGGCTGTGGCTCGCGCCGGCCGGGGCGGGGGCGTACACCGGAGACATGGACCACTCCGACGCCGCCGAGGGGGTCGGCTCCGGCGACGCGCCGGAGCTGTGCGACGGCTGCGGCCGGATGGTGCCCGCCCGGCAGCTGGTGGTCTCGCGGGCGCCGGACTCCTCGGCGGTGTCGATGGACGCCCGCCTCGACGGCCAGCGACTGCTGCGCGCGTGCTGCGAGCCGCACCTGATCGAGCTCGCCGTCGGCTACCTGCGCCGCCCGTTCGTGCCGGAGGAGCTGTGGTCCGGGCAGATCACCCGGGCGGTGCGCCTGCTCGACCCGCTGGAGGGGGAGCAGATGTACGAGCAGGTCGTCGCGATCACCGGCCTCGACGAGGAGCAGGTGATGCGGGCGGTCGCTTGGCAGGAGGGCCACGGAAGTCCTTTCGGATCGGCCCCGGACTGATCAGGCCGGAGCGTGCGACGCCGTCCCCGGGGACGCCCGTGACACGAGGCCCCCCAACCGACTCCAGCCACCACGCCCTGGCCGCGACGTACGCGCGCTGCCAGGTGACCGGCCAGGCCGGGTTCCACCAGGGATCGATCTCCTCCAGCCGCCAGCGCTTGTCCGGCGCCAGCTGCGCCGTCCTCGACCTCCTGCAGGGAGGCCGTCGGCCGCATGGACACGACCCAGGCACCGACCCCCAGCGCCTCGCGGTCCGCCTGGTCGTGCTCGGCGGCCGTCGCCGCGTAGGCGGGGGCGCTCCAGTGCCCCTGCCACGGCCGCCCGTCCGCGCGCAGCCGGTACCGTCCGGCCGCGGGCGCCCGGTACGGCGCGACGCGGCCCGCAAGGACCCAGGACACGAAGTCACCCAGCGGCGCCGTGACGCTCTCCCAGTCGCCGTGCCCCCGCGAGCACGCACACCACCGCCTGCACGCCTGCACCGAGAACCGGGCGAGACCCGCGGCGACCTCCCAACCGTCCGGCCCGCCGTCAGGCGCGGTGCCGGGCGCGGTGACCCGGATCGAGGGCACCGATCCCAGCCACCGCCGGGGCCGGGTGGCCACCCAGCACACCGCTACACCGTCACGCGCGAAGCGTTCGGTGCGCGCCCGTATCTCGTCCTCGGTGATCGCCGACAGCTGCGCCTCCCATGCGATGCGGCGGGCGCCGTCGGGGGAGGAGGCCATCACGTCCGCCCGCCAGGTGCCGTGCGGTGCGCGGACTTCCAGCTCGGCGAACCAGCCGGCTTCCCGGATCGCGGTGGCGAGCTGCAGCTTGAGCAGGTGGTGTTCCATCGACTCCCCGGCGAGCGCGCAGCGCGGCGCCCCGGGGTCGTGGGCGAAGAACCGCATCCGGGTGGGGGAGAGCTTGGCGTGCATGCCGTGCCCGCACTCCGGGCAGGCCAGCGGCACGCGTGGCCGCGCCCGGTGCACCAACGCCCAGGCCCAGCCGCACCCGAGATCGTCCCGGCTGGCATCCAGCCGGCCCCGCTCCGCGTGCACCGCGGTGAACGCCACACCCTCCCCCTCCCCGTACAACCTGAACGGCCGACGCGCCCCCGGCCCTCCCGAGCCCGCCCCCAGTCCCTTCCCCTGCCTGCACCCGGTCCACCCCACCAGGTACGGCGCCACACACCCCGCGCCCGGAAACCGTCACACCAGTGGCGGCGTTCATCCGGGGCGACCCATGAGGATGTCGCCGTCGAGGGCTTCGGCGGAGCGCTGCTTACCTGGGACGCCGCCGTCCGCGCCACCTGACACCCGGTACGCCGTGGCGGCGGGGTTGTGCCCGTGCCGGCTACCGGGGGCCCGGCCGTCGGCTGCGGCGGGGGTCGAGCGCGTCGCGCAGGGCGCGTAGCTCGGTGATGGTGGCCTGTTCGGCGAAGCGGGCCAGTAGCCGGCGAAGGCCCCGCTGGTCCCGGTCGCGGACGGCTTCGGTGATGGCGGCCAGCAGCGACGCCTGGGTGTGCGGCGCAGCTGCGCGCACCGCGGGCTCGGCCTGTGGCCCTTCCACCGGTCGCCTCTCCTTCGTGGTGCCGCTCATCGTTGCGGGCCGCGGGGTGCTTGGTCCGCGCCGTTGCGGGGCGAAGACTACCTTCCCCTGGCGAACCGAAAAATCTGTGCTGGCCAGAGTAGACATTGCCCGGGGCTGTGGTTAGTGTTTCTCTCGCAGACGCAGTCAAGCGGTACCCGCCAGACACGAACTGGCGGGACGCAGTACCGAATTTCGCAGGTCGGCACGGTTGTGGGGTCCCGAAGCCAGGTTGGTGCAGTAAGGCGACAGGACCGACGGCCGGGCCGGGCGGCCCGCAGGTATCAGGGGCCTGCCACGAAGCGGTACCGCAGTTCAGCAGGACGCAGGACACGCCGGGCTGGTGGGCGTGAAGCAGTGACGCGAACAACGGCACGGCAGCGGAGTTCCGGAGCCAGAGCAGGTGCAGGACGGCGACGGGACTGGCGGCCGGGCCGGGTGGCCCGCAGGTATCAGGGGCCACCGGCGAGCGGTACCGCGGCAAGTGCAGATGCAGTACCAGTAGGTGAAGTCGAGTTGAGCGGTACCGGCAGTCGCGGTACGCGGTATCTCAGCAAAGGCGCCAGGGCTGCGGGCGCGCGTGCTGGGAGTTCGGCAGTGGGGTTCCAAGCCAAGCAGGTGAGCAGGACGGGCGACGGGGCTGACTGCCGGACCGGACGGCCCGTCAGGGCCGCCACAGCAGTACCAGGTGGTTGAAGTTCAGCAGTACCGAGAAGTACCCGTGTGAGCAGTACCGAGCAGTTCGCACATCCCGATCAGTACAGAGGATGAAACGGAGGGACAGAGCGCCATCAGGATCGCCCGGCCCGTGAGGTAGGTAATCGCCCGGGCGGACACCGCAGACCCCCTTTTGAGTACGAGGACGGTGGTTTCCGGTCACGCATACGCGATCCCCGCACACCCCCACCCCCGGGGCAGTGCGGAACACGAAACCCGGCCCAGGCCGGTAGATGGTGTTGTTCCCCTTCGGGGCCCCGGAGCCACTACGGCGCCGGGGCCCCTCGACGCGTTCCCCAGGAACCAAGAGAGGTGCAGTGACTACGACGACCGACAGGCCCCACACCCCCGACACCCCCGACTCCTTCGACGACGACGACTACCCCGCCTACACCATGGGCCGCGCCGCCGAGATGACCGGCACCACCCCCGGCTTCCTACGCGCCCTCGGCGAACACGGCCTCATCACCCCACTACGCTCGGAGGGCGGACACCGCCGCTACTCCCGCTACCAGCTGCGCATCGCGATGCGCGCTCGCGACCTCGTCGACCAGGGCACCCCGATCGACGCCGCCTGCCGCATCGTCATCCTCGAAGACCAACTCGAGGAAGCCCTGCGCATCAACGAGCAGCTCCGCGGCTCCCAGCACGGCCAGAAGCCCGCAGCCGACACCTGACCCGCTTACCCGCCCGGCCGACGAGACCGGTCCGCGGTGAGCGACAGGCGCTCACCGCAGGCCGCCCCGGGGCGCCGACGACAAGAGCCGCCCGCCGCCGATCGCGGGTCGGCCGCCCTCCACCGCCGCGGAGGCCCGGTAACCGGCCGGACTGGCGGGGAGCAGTTCGGGGCCGCCCGGAACGATGGCTCGTTGCCCCAGTGGAGTTGACGCCTGGGGGCGTTCATCTGCTGCCGGTCTGACCAGGTCATGACGCGTGCCCCGCGGCGTGGGACGGGCCCGGCCTTCTTCTTGCCGTTGACCGGACAGTGCCCACGCTCGCACGGCGGGCAATACCCGCCCGATGGTCGCTCCGCGACCGCCCGCGCCGCGCGAGTGCCTGAGGCGTGGACACGTGGTGGGCGACCTCGACCAGGACACCGGTCCGCTGCTGGACGCCGCCGTGGAGAGGGCCCCGATCGGACGAGGCGGGCATTGCACCAGCCTGTCCGTGGAGACGAAGCGGACGGCGGACCGCCACGCCCGTCACGGTGTACGCGACGCAGACAGCGACGACGAACTTCTCGTGGCGGGCGTCGTCGTCGGCCACGTCACCATGGCGGACACCGAAAGCGGTGAAGATGGCAGGTACCGGTGGATGGAGACCCCGGACGCCGACACCGCCGTTCTGCCGGCATGTCCAGCAGGTCCCCGGGGGTCGCGCTGGCCGACCCGTGCCTCGGACAGTCAGGTCCGACTGTCCGAGGCTGGTGAAGGGGCACGCCGCGGGTAGCGGTAGGGCAGTGATCAGCCGGTGTACTGCTCGAAGACCTTGGTGAACTCGTACGGCTGTGAGTCGATCCCGCTGCAGCTGGCGGAGGCGCCGCCGCCCGTGCAGCCCTGCTGGTCACGGCCGACGGACCAGAAGGCCAGTCGCCCGACGTGGTGCTGCCGGGCGAAGGCCAGGACGGTGCGGGCGTCGGCGACCGTGAACACCTCGTTGGGGTCGTCGTTCTGGCCGATCATCGGAGTGATGCCGATGAGTGACCAAAGCTCCGCGTCGGACTTGCCGGGGAGCAGCTGTGCGAGCTGGTCGTGCAGCTTCTGGGCGGCCTGGGCCGCGCGGTCGCCCATGGCGCCGCCGTTGTTCTCGTAGTAGTCCATGGTCATGATGTTCACCAGGTCGACGCGGACGCCAGCGTTGATCGCGGACTTGACGATGTAGAGGTTGTCGGCGTTGAGCCCCGACTCCGGCAGCACCCCGAGGGTGAGGGAGACCGTGAGGGTCTTTCCCGCGTTGGCTGCGTTCTGCTGCAGGATCTTGATGGCCTGGGATCGGCGGTCGGCCATCGAGTGGTCGGTGAGGTTGTCCTGCTGGTCGCCCTTCTCGATGTCGAAGTCGATTGCTGTGAGTCCGTAGGCGTCGATGACCGATTGGTAGGCGGCGGCGAGACTGTCTGCGGTCCCGCACTGTCGCGCCAGGTCGTTCGCGTTCCAGCCGCCGGTGGAGACCAGGGCGTCGCCACCCGCGTTGCGCAGGCCGGTGATGTTGGAGCTGGCGTCGCCGCCCGCCATCGTGGCCTGGCAGCCGCCGTTGGAGTTGAGGAATGCCAGGGTGAAGTACTTCTGCCCGGACGCGCCGGCGATCTGGCTGAGATCCTTGCCGAAGCTGGCATCGAGATACGGGGCGAACTTGAAGCCGCTGCTCGGGCTGCCTGTGGGCGTGGGCGTGGGGGTCGGGGTCGGGGTGGGGGAGGCGGAAGTCGGGGTCGGGGTGGGAGTCCCGTTGCCTGCGGGGCCGCTGAGAGTGATGTCGTCGGCGTGGTACGCGCCCGTGCCGTACCAGCCGTGGGTGTAGAGCGTGATGCTGTTGGTATTGGCTCCGGTGGTGAAGCTCGTGGTGAGTTGGCTCCAGCCGGATGAGCTGTTCCACGTGCTCGGGTCATTGCTGCCGGTTCCGCTCGCCCCGAGGTAGGCGTTCTGGCCCTGGACCCAGCCGCTGAGAGTGTAGGCGGTGCCGGGCTGCACGTTGACGGTCTGGCTGCATTGTGCGGTGTCACTGGCCGTCGGGGTGGCCTCGAGTGCGTAGGACCCGGCGTGGGCCGGGCTGGTGACGACTGCGCCGGTGCCGGCCGAGCATGACCAGTGGGACAGGTCTCCGGTCTCGAAGCCGCCATTGGCCGTCAGATTGGTGTCTGCCGCGTTGGCCCCGGTCCCGAGCGCGACCAGGGTGCCTGCGCCCAGAGCGACTGTGGCGGCGCTGACCAGGGCAATCGTCTTGCGGGAGGCACGTCGGCGGTGCTGTGAGGATGACATCGGAGTCCGTTTCCTGGGTGCGGGGGAGTGAGCGTCCGCGAAGTGCGGACGACTCCTGATGGTCCGTGAGATACGGTCTAGAAATGTGAGTTGATCTGCCGCCGCAACTCTCGGTTGGACGCACGCAGAGGCTGGGCTGCGGCGGCGTGCAGCACACGGGAGTCCCGCGTGGGGTCGGGTCTCCCGTGTGCTGTCGACAACAAGGTGGACTGGGCCAAGTGCCAGGTCAAGGAGGTCGTCCGCGCCTTGAGCCTGCCTTAAGGAGATCGCCCTCGCGGCGTTGAGCCCGCCTTAAGACTGCCGGTCCGGCAGCCCGTGGGAAGCCTGCGGCGGCGTCCGCCCGGCGCATGTTCTCAGGGGATGGTTTCACCGCCCGGGACCGCGGCGACATCCGCAAGCCCGTCCACTGACGCCCTTCCCGAACCACCGCGCCCCAACCGGCGCCCGGACCTGACCCGCTCCCGGGCCGAGCTCGGCTTCGACCCCCAGGTCACCCTGGCCGCCGACGGCCTGCGTCGCGTCCTCGCCCGCCAGACCGCCCTCCTCGCCCCGGCCCGCACACGCGTCGGGAAACCGGGCCGTACCGCCGGGTACGACGCGCTGACATCACGCAACGCCGCCTCGGTGCGCGCGGGCCGACGCGGCCTGGAGGTCGCCGTCCAGGTGCGGCCTGCGCGGAGCTGTACTCACTCTTCGGGCGTAACCCGCTCGCCGCCGCGGCCGGCCCCGCGGGTGCGTGTGCCGGCGACGCGGCCGCGTAGGGTCGGGGGCCGGATCCGACCGAGTCCGTGGCAGTCCTCAACGGCTGTTCGTGGTGGGGAAGTTATCGCTTCGAGGCGCGTCCTGGTGCGTCTGCGACAGACGATCTTCGGGTTGCTCTAGAGTCGGTGCGAGCTTCCCGGTGGCGCCCAGCGCTGCCGGGACTTCGTGTTCTCTGGGCGGAGTTGGATCTTGCGAAACGTGCGGCTGCTGGACCGGGAAGCGCCAGGATCTGTCCCACGGATCGGCTGGGGGGCCCGCGTCCGGGAGGCGGGGGCGCCGCTGGCGATCCGCCCCTACCGGCTGCACGTCACTGCCCGCCTGCTGTCCTGGACCGGATCGGCGGTTTCCCCGATCGGCCTGGCGTTCGCGGTGCTGCACATCGGTGGGAGCGCCAGCGCGCTCGGCCTGGTGCTCGCGGCCAGTGTGGCGCCGCAGATCCTGCTGCTGCTGGTGGGCGGTGTCGTGGCGGATCGGCTCTCCCGGGCCCGGGTCATGGTGTGGTCCAACATCGTCTGCGCCGTCGCGGAGGGGCTGGCGGTGGTGCTGCTGTGGGCCGGGGCCGCCCGGGTGTGGCACCTGGTGGCGATGTCGGCGGCCTGCGGGGCGGCGTCGGCGTTCTTCACCCCGGCGGCCGGTGGCATCGTGGTGGAGGTCGTGCCCGCCGAGATGCGGCACGCGGCGAACGCGCTGCTCAAGATCGGGCAGAACACGGTGAAGGTGGCCGGTCCCGCGCTGGGCGGGGTGCTGGTCGCGGCGTTTGGGCCGAGCTGGGTGATCGGGTGGGACGCGCTCACCTTTGCCGCCTCCGCGGTGCTCTTCGCGCGGATCGACCTGAGCGCCGGGCCGGTGAAGCTGAAGGCGCGGTTCACCGCCGACTTGCGCGAGGGCTGGGACGACTTCCGTTCGCGGCGCTGGCTGTGGGTGATGGTCTGCCAGTCCGCCCTGGTCGTGCCGGTTTGGCTGGCTGGCTATCAGCTGCTCGGCCCGGTCTACGGGGCCCGGTTCCTGGGCGGTGCGGCGCTGTGGGGTGCGGTGGTGTCCGGGTTCACGGCCGGGCTGGTGGCCGGCGCCGCCGTCGCGCTGCTGTGGAAGCCGCGCTGGGTCGGGCGGGTGGTGTGCCTGGGCATCGGGTCGATGGCGCTGCCGCTGGGCGCGATGGCCGCGGCCGCCCCGCTGCCGGTTCTCATCGTCGCGACCGCGGCGGCCGGCACGGGGCTGGCGATCAGCATGACCGTGTGGGCCTCCCTAGTGCAGGAGCGCATCCCCGCCGATCGCCTCAGCCGCACCATGTCGTACTCGACGCTCGGTCAGATCCTGCCGGTCCCCCTCGGCTACCTCCTTGCGGGACCGGCCTCCCACGCCTTCGGGGTCCACTCCACCCTCGCCGCAGGCGCCCTGGTGATCGCGGCGGCCGCCGTCGTGCCACTGGCGCTCCGTCAGGTGCGCTGGCTCTCCCTGACCACCGACGAAGAGGCGACGGCGACCGGCGGCGAGCTCGTCTCCGCGGCCCGGGCCCCGAGGTAGAAGGCGCGGGCGACCTCGACGGCGCCCGCGAAGTCCCGAAACGCCCGGTCGCGGGCCGCCGCGTCCAGCACCGCCCGGTCGGCGTCCGCCGCCAGGTGCCAGCGGGCCGCCAGGTGGCGAGCGATCCGGTCCGGGTCCAGGTGGGCGGTGCTGCGGCGGGCATCGGCGGCTTCGACGGCCGCGTTCAGCGCGAACGCGGCGGCGACCGCCTCGGTGGTCGCCAAGCCCGCCTCGAGCAGTTCCCCGGCCTCGGCGCGGGTGGACGGCCACGCCGACCAGGCGCCGTCCAGCCGGGCCGAACGGACCATCATCCTCAGCAGTGACTCGGCGGGGACCAGGTCCCGGATCTCCTCGGGAGTGAGCCAGAACGCCAGCTGCCGTCCCGACATCCCCGCGGTGTCCACTCCCTCGGCGGCGGCGACCCGCAACGCGGCGCTCTCCAGATCCGGCGTCGCCCTGGTCGGCGGACGTCGGGCGACGGCGGCCAGGACCCGCGCCCGCCACCGGGCCGCGAACCGGGGGTCGTAGAGCTGCTGGTGCTGGAGCACGGCGAGGAACGGCACCGCGGCGGCGTCGGGGCGGAAAGTCGCGGCCCAGTACCGTACGAAGCTGGTCCGCCACGGCTCCTGCGCCCACGGCCCGGCGCCGGTCACCGGCGCCAGGCCGGCCGCGACCAGGGCGAGCGCGAGCTCGGCGTCCTCGCGCTTGAGGTCGTACGGGTGGGTGCGGCGCCAGGCGTCGACGGTCTCGAACGCCTCGGTGGCGCCGGCCGCGCGGGCACCGCGGCCGAGCGCCGCCCAGGAGCGGCGGGTGTAGGGCAGGGCCCGGGCGAGGTATTCGAGGTTGCGCGCGTCGTCCGTGCTGATCAGAGCGGCCGCCGAGCAGCGGGTGAACGCGGTCCGCAGGTTCACCAGCGCCTCGGCCAGCGGCCGGCCGTCGGGGGTGTGCAGGACGGCCACCTCGTCGTCGGCGTCCAGGACCCCGGTCCGCAGCTGGTCGAAGATCTGGCCGACGCCGGTCATGCCGTAGGGGGCGAGCTCGGCGGCGCGAAGGGCGCCCATGCTCGCGGCGCCGACCACGCGCACGCCCTCGGCCAGCAGCAGCAGGATCTCCTTGTGCCGCACCGGGGCGCTCTGGTGCCACAGTCCGTCGATGACCACCACGGTGTCGCCGGGGGCGGTGTCGAGCCGCAGCAGGTCGCCGTGCCGGACCGGTGGATGGCACACCGCGCCCGGGACGAGCTCGCGGACGCGGGCAGTCGGCAGGGTGGGGCCGGCGAAGACGTGGACTCTCACGCGGCGACCTCCTGGGTGGGTCGGGGGATGGTGTGGCGGGCGTCGTAGCGCAGGTGCGGCGCCAGGACCTTGACCACCGCGAACTCCTCGCAGGCGTGTGGTCCCCAGGTCAGGTCGACGACCAGGGGGTGGGTGCCGGTGGTGTGGGCGACGAGCGCGGCCAGGTGCCCGGCCTCCCCGTCATCGGTGGCGAAGCCGGCGACGTACCGGCGGGCGATGGTCGCCCAGTCCGCCCCGGCGGCCGGGGCGGGGGCGGGGCCGCGGTGAACGGTGTCGCGGTAGGCAGCCGGGTGGATGTCCTCGCGGCTGCCGGTGATCTGGGTAAGCCTGGACTGCGCGGCCTCGGTGATCGCCCGGGAGAGGGCGACGTGCGGGTCCAAGTGGGCGCCGGAGCCGGAGACCAGCAGCGCGGGCTGGTCCTCGCGCCACAGGTAGCAGGCCATGACGGGGACGCCGAACCGGTTCGGCAGGTGCCACAGCTCCAGCCAGGCCCGGGCCGCCCGTACCCGGGCGATCAGGTCCGCGCAGTGCGGGTCCTCGACGGTTACCGGGTCGATGAGCTGCGGCAGCCACGGCTGGCCGGGCGTGGTGAGGTCGCTGATCGTGTCCCGTTCGATCACCTCGCACAGGCCGTGCACGACGGCCTCGGCGCGGGTGTTGCCGGAGGCCAGGCCGTTGGTCGAGGCGCTGGGCAGGTGCAGGCGCCACTGGTCGTGGACCTCCCTGCCCAGACGTATGCACGCGGCCGGGACCGGCACGGGGGTGTCGTCCACGGCCGATCGGGCGGTGATCCAGTCCAGGACGGTGCGGGAGGTCAGCAGCGAGCCGGCGTGCGACTCCAGCGCGGTCACCGGGTAGGGCAGCCCCATCTCCCGGGCCGGCGCGCGCACCGACGGCGCGGGAACGGCGCGTTCGCCGTGCCATCTCGATCGCCTCCATCGCCCCGGACACCCGGGCCGCGTCCAGCGTCGCGCCCTTGCCCTGGGCGACGGACAGGGTCCGGGCCAGGGGCCGCACGGCCATGGTCACCGGGATGCCGAGGTCGTCCAGGCCGGTCACGTCCGCGACGCGGGTGATCCCGTACGTCGCCAGCAGCGGCCGGATGGCGGCCCAGGTCTCGGCGGGGTGACGGGTGCGGTGGGTGCCGTCGAAGAACGCCTTGCGCATGCTGCCTTTCCTCCTCGGGGTGGCGAAGCCCGGCCGCCGGACACCCAGGTCATGGGCGGTGCCCGGCGGCCGGGCGGTCAGCTACTCAACTACCGGCTGCCGGCCGCCTCAGACGGTGGGCAGGTCGTAGGTGTGGGTGTCGGGGAAGGCGGAGTCGGGCACAGCCGGGTCGCCGCCGGAGTTCTGCGGCATGTTGCCCTCGGCGTGGAGCTCGGCCACGAAGTCCGCCGGGTCGACGACGACCCCGGGCGTGGTGATGTCGGGCACTGTGTTCCTCCTTGAGCTGGACGGACTGCTACACCGAGAGGTCGGTGAAGCAGATGGTGATCAGCACCTCGCGCGACGCGGTGTCGAGCGGGGTACGCCAGTGGGGGATCCGACGTCCGTCGAATCCGGTCAGGACCCGGTGGCGGATCGGGAACTTCTCGCCTTCCGGGTAAGGGGTGTCGGCGAGACGGCCGGCGACCTGCTCGGTGGTCAGATACCGCAGGTTCGGCAGCCAGCCCATCGCGCCCAGCCCCGGGGTGAGGCCGCAGCTGAAGGTGATCTCGCACTTCCCGTCGTCCCGGTGGACGTGCATGTAGTCGCCGGGCGCGTAGTACTTCAGGCCGAAGCGGATCGCCGTCATCCGACGGTGGCCGGTCGCCTCCCCGGCCACCTCCGCCAGCGCCTTCGACATGGCCAGCGCGCTGAGCGCGGCCCCGCCGGTGTGGACCCTGCAGCGCTGCGGGGAGGTGATCGATCCGTCGCGCATCGACAGCAGCCCGGGGCGCTGGTTGTGCCGCACCACCGCGTACGGCTCGCACCGCTTCGCCTCGGCCGCGATCTCCTCCCACAGCCCCGCGTCCACCAGGTCGTCCGGCACCGGGGCCTGGCCTTCCGCCAGCCAGGTCTGACGCAGCGTCGTCGCCATCACAGGTCCATGAACGACATGGTGACCAGCAGACCAACCGGCAGCGTGAGCCGGGGGCGCCAGTGCGGGACGTGGTAGCCGGCGAACGCCCGCACGCTGCCGTCGCCGTACGGGTGCGCGAGCGTCGTGAAGCCCTCGCCTTCGGGGAAGATGCCGTGCTTGGCCACGACCTCCCCCAGGTGGTCGGGGTGGGCGTTGCGCAGGCGCGGCGCCCAGCCCATCGCCGGCAGGTCCTCGGTGAGCGCGATCCCCACCGTGACCGTGGACTTCACCGAGTCGGTGTGGATGCCCTGGAAGTCGCCCTTCCGGTAGAGGACCACCGCGCCGCCGCGCGGCACCAGGCGCGCGATGCCGGTCGCCTCGCGCAGCCGGGCCAGCAGCACCTTGTCGTAGGCCAACGCTTCCAGCACCGGCCCGGGCGGGACGAAGCCGCAGTGGACCGGCGAGGCGAACGAGCCGTCGCGGTGCGAGCTGGTGTGGTCGTGCACGTGCGCGGTGACCAGGTCGAGCCGCCCGCGTGCCTCCGCGGCCAGGGCCTGGAAGCGGTCCGGCGCCAGCACGCCGGGCAGCAGGGCCGTCCCCGTCTCCTCCCAGGCCGCGCGAGCCGGGAGCCGTTCCGCGAGCGCTTCGGTGTCCATCGTCCCCTCCGGATCTCTCGTCTCGACAGCCGCCCAGGGCCTGGTGATTCCCGATCGCCCCGGGCGGCTGACGATGAGTCAACAACCCGTCACAACCCGCATCTACGGCTCGCGCAGGGGCTACGGTTGAAATCCTTGAATTCCGGGGGAAGGCGACGCATGTCCGACCACACCCGCAACACAGCCCTCCAGAACCTCATCCGTGAGACGGGCTGGAACAACGGCCAGTTCGCCCGCGCGGTCAACGCGGTGGGCACCGAGATGCGCCTGGGGCTCAAGTACGACGACACCGCGGTCTGCCACTGGCTGACCGGCACCACCCCGCGGGCCAGAGTCCGGCCGGCGATCCTCGAAGCCCTCAGCCGCAAGCTCGACCAGACCGTCACGAGCGCCGCCGCCGGCTTCGGACCGGGCGCCGAGGTGCCCGACCGGCCGGACACCGCGACCGCCCTCATCGAGCTCTGGAGAGCAGACATGGACCCCTCCCGCAGGACGGTGCTCGGCGCCGTCGGCCTCTACTCCGTCGCCCTGGCCGTCCCCGGCTGGCCAGACGTCATAGGCCGTGCCCAGCACGCCCGCCAGGCCCGCACCCGCATCGGGGCAAACGAGGTCGACACCGTCACCGCGATGGCCGAGCGCCTCTCCCAGATGGACGACGAGTTCGGCGGTCGCCTTGCTCGCCCGCTCGCGGCCGCGTTCCTGGGCAGCACCGTCGCCCGCTACCTGCAGTGCGACGCCTCCGAGGCCACGAGGAAGGCGATGTGCTCGGCCGCCGCCGACCTGGCCTACCTGACCGGCTGGATGGCCGTCGACGAGGGGCAGCACGGTCTCGCACAGCAGTACTACACCCAGGCCCTGAACCTCGCCGGCGCCGCCGAGGACCACCTGACGTACTGCACGGTCCTGCGCGGCATGAGCGTCCAGGCGATCGGGCTCGGCCACGGCCGCAAGGCCCGGCAGTACGCCGATGCGGCAGCGGAGGCAGCCCCGGCGGCCGGCCCGAGGATGCGGGCCTTCCTCGTCGGCCAGCAGGCCCACGCCTCAGCCGCCGTCGGCGAGCGCCACACCGCCCTTCGCCAACTCGCCGAAGCCGAAGCAGCGCTCGACAAGGCGACGTCCGGATCGGCGTACGTCGCCGGCTACCACCCCGCCGCCCTGCACTACCACGCCAGCCACGTCCTGTTCGAGCTGCGCGACCTCGGCGGCTCCATCACCGCCATGCAGGAGTCCAACCGCCACCGCCCGCCCACCGAGCGCCGCGCGCGAGCCCGCTCCACCGCCCTCCTCGCGGAACGCCAGTTCGCCTTCGGCCACCTCGAAGCCGCCTGCGCGACCTGGGGCACCTTCCTGGACGACTACCAGCACGTCAGCTCCGCGCGCTGCGACGACCACTTCGCCACCCTGCGACACTGCGTGGCCCAGCACCCCGGCAACAGGATCGCCCGGACGCTGGGCGAGCGGGCCCGCACGCTGGCACCCGTCGCTTACCGCCGCCCCAGCTGAGCGCCATCCGGCGCCATCTGGACCACCCGGTAGCCGAGGCGGGTGAAGGCCCGCCCCACCGGGCGCCCCAGGCGGGCATCCTGAGGCGATGCAACGTCGAGGACCCCGCCGCAGCCGTCGAGTTCGCACCGCCCGGCTCGCCGTCACCCGTGCACGAGCCGGTGGACGGCGTCCAAGCTTCCGGCCTACCGAAGAGACTCCGCGGTCACCCGGACCCGGCGCATCTCCATCGGCGGTACCGTGATGGTGACCACCACCCACGATCCGCGCTGCGAGATCTGGGGCACGGGCCGATGACGGCCAGGCGGCGCACGAGCCCTGCGGGGGTCCGGGCAGTGCGCCGCCCCCGCACCAGCCCGGGCCGCAGACCCGTCCCATCACGGCAACGGCCTGATACGACCGACGGCGCCGCGGTGCTGCTCACCGTCCCGGCGTCCCGGCGTCCGGCGGCCGGGCCGCGGCGTATCCGGGGGTGCGAGCCCTCACGACCGGTCACTTGCTGCTCGTGGGTCTGTTGGGCACCTGCGGGCCGTGCCTGGCCGCGCTGCCCGGGGGATGTGTTCGCCCGCGCGTACGATCACCGGGTCGCCAAGAAGCAGAAGACGTTCGAGCTCCCCACCGGTCTGAAGGACGCGCAGCGCGTGCTCGCCGCCGCCCGTGCGGAGCGTGCCGCGTTCCTTGCCACCCTGCCGGTCTGGAGGGGAGACCTGGAGGTCACCGCCGTCGGGGTGGGAGAGGAACTGCGCACGGAGTTGGGCCGGCTGGAGGAAGCCGAGCGCCGGGCCGCTCACGTGGTGTGAGCCGACCCGTACTGGGCGACGGTCCCGGCCGAAGACCGGGTCGCGGCCCGTACTCAGCTCGGCCACATCGACCACGAGGCCGCCCCGGCCGCCGTGTAGACCTGCACTGCCCGGCTGCGGTGCCTGCCCAGCCGCCCGGTCCGCGGCGTGAAGACCGTTCCCGGACCACCCTGTTCCCGTGTCACCGCCTGCGGACGCCGTCCCAGGGCCCAGGCCGTGCCCTTACAACGCACCGCTCGTTGATCCGGCCGGGCGCGGCACGGAACCGCTCGCGCACCGGACCGCAACGACCCCCCCCACGAACCGGGCCGATACGCGGCGGGCCGACCTCGGGGCGGCCGGACGTACACACCGGCCGCCCCGGCGCCGACTCGTGTCCATCCTCTCGCCCAACGCTGACGAGACGAGGTGACCGTGCCGGCGCGGCCGCGGACCTCGCGGACGCCGGAGACCTCCGCGGGGAAGGACGCGAGCGCATCCGGGCCGAGGTCGCCGCCTTGGGTGACGGCCCTCCGGCCGGGCAGCCAGACTGCCCGCGCCGCCTGGACGAACCGACGAGGTTGCCCTTGCCCTGCTTGGACCCGGAGCTGGCGTTGGCGGCCTGGTCTTTTCAGTCACGGGTGACTTGGACCAGCTGGGACACTCGGCGGTAGCCTTTCGGCATTTCTTGGCTAAGGACCGAGTGGTCCGTCCTCTTGGCCCGTGCGTCGTTGAACTGCCGCCACGCGGCGTCGTCCATCTTGACGAGACTGTACGTACGGACGGAACCGACGTCGGCGCTGGACAAGTCGATGGGCAGCTCCTGCGGCTCCGTGCTGCCCGTCAGCTCGCCCTGCCCGTAGTAGTTCGTGTGTGGGGCGGGCGATCCCATCCCATCGCGGGTGATCAGCCACGCGAGGTGATCACCGCTGGCCAGGGTGCACCTCACGTGTGCTGTCAGCGTTGTGACTGTGTGGACGCTGAGCGGCCCCGGCGGCTGAATGTCGACGCCGAGGTCAGATTCGCCACACGGCGGGAACGCGGAGTTCGACGCTGGCGGCGGTGACGGGTTCTTGGACGAGTTGTTGTGGTTGATGACGGCTGCCACGATGACGCCGATGGCGGTGATCACCGCGACCACGATCGCCACCCACCACCCGGGCGCCAGGCCGCTTCCGCCGGATGTTGCTGATGTTGCCATGTGTGTCCCCCTTCCTGTCCTGGGCTTCCCGTGCCGCAGCCGCTGCACTCGTGCCCGGCTGATCCACCATCACCAGCGACCGGAAATACGACGATCGGCGGGGCGCACGCTTCGCGTAGCGACGACGAACCGCTCCGCACGCACTCCTGCACCGCGCCACCACCCAGGTTCGCCAGCACCATGC
Source organism: Kitasatospora sp. NBC_00374 (assembly GCF_041434935.1). Classification (NCBI taxonomy): domain Bacteria; kingdom Bacillati; phylum Actinomycetota; class Actinomycetes; order Kitasatosporales; family Streptomycetaceae; genus Kitasatospora; species Kitasatospora sp. NBC_00374. Next base: position 8,953,351 of record NZ_CP107964.1, read on the forward strand.
AGCGTCCGGCGGCTACCACGGGATCGCCGGGCTGCGCCTCTCGCAGCGCGAGGCCAAGGACGCCGTCGCGCTCGCCGAAGGCCCGCGGCTTCAACCAGGTGACCCGCCTGCGGCTGCGCCTGGTCGCCTCGAATCGGGTGAACGACCACGGAATGGCCCTGGCGCCTCACAGTGGCCGGAACGCAGGGCGGTGGCAGAGGTTGGTGGGCGATCAGCAGGTACGCCGTGACGGCCGGGCCCGGGGGAGCGCTGTGGTCATGTTCCGCGGCACTGGTAGGTCGGGCTGGATCCGCGGAACACGGCGTCGCCGAAGGCGAAGATGCCGCCGTCGCAGGCGCTGAGGAGGTATCCGCTGCCGGTGGGTGTCGCGGACATGGAGGTGACGTGCCCGTTGAGGGGTTTGCCGGCCATGGAGCCGTAGAAGCCGGCGTTGCCGAAGGCGAACACGCCGCCGTCCTCGGCGGTCATCCAGTAGCCGTGGCCGTCGGGAGTGGAGTCGATGTCCACGACCGGTGCGTTGAGGGGTTTGCCGCCCATGGAGCCGTAGAAGCCGGCGTCGCCGAAGGCGAACACGCCGCCGTCGCGGGCGGCGAGGAGGTATCCGGCGTTGACGGGGGTGGCGACGATCGCGCTGACCGGTGCGTTGAGGGGTTTGCCGCCCATGGAGCCGTAGAAGCCGGCGTCGCCGAACGCGAACACGCCGCCGTCGCTTCCTGCCAGCCAGTACCCCTGGCCGGTGCGGCTGGGTGCCATGCCGACGATGTTGCCCACCCGGATGTTGAGGCCGGGCAGTGAGCCGTAGAAGCCGGCGTCGCCGAACGCGAAGACGCCGCCGTCGCGGCCGACCAGCCAGTACCCGTGGTTGGTGGGGGTGCGGGCCAGGCCGATGATGTTGTTCACCTTGATGCCGAGGCCGGGCAGTGAACCGAACACCTGGGCGTCGCCGCGGGCGGTCACCGCTCCGTAGGTGTCGACCTGCCAGTATCCGCCGCCGGTGGAGGTCTGCACGATGTCGGCCGCGGTGGGCAGCATCGCGACCGTGAACGACGTCGTGCGGCTCGTGGTGGCGCCGACGGGGTCCTTGGCGGTCACGGTCCACTGGTAGCCGGTTCCGGGGTCGAGCCTGTGCGCGGGCACAGTCCAGGAGCCGGCCACCCAGCCGGAGGAGACGTCGACGGACGGGCCGGTCACCCGGTAGGAGAACTGCAGTGCCTCGCCGTCGTCGTCGTGGGCCGTCGCGGACAGCGTCGGGGTGTTGGAGCCCGTGACGGATCCCTGCTGCGGTGCCACCGCAGTGATGACGGGGCTGCGGTTGGGCAGACTCAGCGTCCGGGCGGTGCTGGCGGTCGCGCCCTGGTTGTCGGTGACCACCAGGGTCACCGACTGCGTCGTCCCTGCGCCCAGGGACAGCGTGGGCCGTGCGCCTGCCGCGATCTGGGTGCCGCCCTTGAACCACTGCCAGCCGGTCACCTGGCCGTCCGGGTCCGAGGAGGCGCTGCCGTCGAGGGTGACACGGTTGCCCGCGCCCGCCAGCCGGGTCCAGGTGAAGGACGCCAGCGGCGCCCGGTTCTGCGGCGGGGCCGGCGGCAGACCGACGGTCGGCAGGTTCAGTCCCGTGGTCTGCTGGATGAAGGCGAGGGCGCGGCTGCCCCCGTCGACGCGGTTGCTGATGCCGAAGTACTCCGCGGGTTCGGTGTCGGTCTTCGCGCCGCACGGGTCGATGCCGATCGTCGCGCTGGTCACCCCCGCGATCCCGAGCGTTCCGCCGCCTACGTCGGCCAGCACCGGGCCGCCGCTGTCGCCCTGCGCGGAGCGGCCCTGGCCGATGTCGAAGGTGAACAGACCCGTCGACGGGACCCAGGCGTCAGCTCCGCTCCCGGCGTCGACCCCGCACCGGGAGAGCACGGACTTGTAGGAGGCCCAGGTGTGTAGGCCCTCGACCGAGACGTTCAAGGTGCTCGACGGCTTGTCGCTGGTCCCGGCCGTCCGCCCGTATCCGTACCGGCGGACCGTCGACATCCGGTCCAGGGAGCCACCGGCCAGGATCGGCAAAGGCTGGATGTGGTCCACCCGGGTCTTCAGCCGGAGCAGGGCCACATCCTGGACCCCCGGGCTCCACTGATACCCGTCCATCCGGATGATCGCCTGCACCTCGTCGGTGAAGGCCGCCCGGCCCCCGGCCGCGGAGAACTTCACGTGCATGCCCTGGGGAGCGTACGGGTCCCCTTGAATCTCGTTCTTGTTGGTGCAGTGCTGCGCGGTCAGGACCCACTCGGGCGCGATCAGTGCGCCTGTACAGGTGGTGGGATAGTGATTGGCCAACAGCGGGTCGCTTTCCACCCGCGGCACCGCGGCCTTCACCGCCGCTTCCGGGGCGGCGCGGCCGCCGATGATCGCTGAGGCCTGGCTCCCCCCGGCCACCAACCCGTACACCGCCACCACCCCGGCCAGAAGGCACCGGGCACCCAGGTACTTTCGCACGTCCACCCCCACCGTGAAGAGTGCTGCCCGCCCCCGTCCCGACCGCCTGTGCGTCCGGCACCGAGCAATCTCGACAACTGCGTCATATCCGCGAGGACTGCGAGTAACCGGTACTTGGCCAGACTGTCCGGAATTACGCCATTTCGACATGTAACCGACAAGATGGGTCAACCACTCGGGCCGGTGGCCGATCCGTCCCGGGGGCGGGCACGTGCACCAAGGAATGGAGGTGCGGCCACCCCGGAGGACGTGCTCGTCAACTCCCGGAATGCCGGGAATCCTCAGTTCCGAACCTGTGGCTGGTGGGCTCGTTGTGGTCCGAGTGCCGGGAATCCTCGGATGCGGACTCCGAAGTCAGCCACCTCCGGTGTCAGGTGGCGGGCGGGTGAGTGCGCGCGGTGCGGCGGTGTCAGGACCTTCAACCGGCCGGTTGTTGGCCTCCCGCAGTGACGCGGAACGAGGGGTCGGCCCCTGGGTGGCGGCCGACGGTCACCTGCGCTCGTGCTCCTGACGTCCTGGGGGTGTGATCCTACTGGCGTTGCACACCGGAGCGAACTCGGTCCCCGCGCCGATCTCGAGGGAGCGGGGGCGACCCACCCGTTGCCGCGGGTGGTCCGGACGAGATACCAGCATGGCGGGCCGGCACATTCGACGTACGCCACGCTCTGATCGGGAAGTGCGGCCAGCGCAGGGCTGGAACTGTCGGCCCGGGGGAGCAACTCGGCCCGCGGTCGGGTCGAACGTGTCCCGGGGACCGTCGGGCCCGGCGACCGCATGGTCTTGGCCAGATAGCACGACAGCGACAGCCTGACGGCCCGTCAGTGCCGATGTCACTCAAAGGGTGACAACGGCCTGTCGCCGTGCGCCGGCGGGCCGTACTGTCGCGTTCCGGGCAGTGCGTAGGGTGGAGAGCGAGGCCGGGACAGGGGAGAGGGCGGCGACAAGGCGATGCTGGAGACCGATTGGACCCGCCGGGGGGCGTGCCGGAGTGCGGACCCGGACGAGCTGTCACGGATGGCGCCGGCCAGAACCGCGCCAAGGCCGTATGCGCCGGCTGCCCCGTGCGTACCGAATGCCTCGCCCAGGCCCTAGATTCCCGTATCGAGCACGGTATCTGGGGCGGTATGACGGAACGGGAACGCCGGGCCCTGCTCAAGCGCAGGCCCACTGTGGGGTCCTGGCGAAATCTGCTGGAGGCGGCCCGCGCCGAACACGAGCGGCGAACCGAGCCCGCCCGGCCGGACGGGATTCCCGCAGCGGACGTCGCCGACTTCGAGCGGGCCATGCACGAGATCCTGACCTCCTGGCAGCTTCCCGGGACCAGTCGCGTTACCTACGATCAGAAGACCGCTGAGATCTCCGTGGACGGCAGCGCCCGCGGTAGCCGTGGCAGGGGCATGCGCTCGGTCATCCACGCAGCATTCACAATGGCCCTCGCGCGATACACAGCAGAACGCGACCTACCCCACCCCGGCTTTGTCGTCCTCGACTCCCCGCTTCTCGCCTACCGCGAGCCCGATGAGGACTTCGTGATGCCCCGCAACGTCGCAGGCCACTTCTTCCAGTCGCTCCACAGTGACTTCGGCGTGCAGGTCATCGTGGCGGAGAACGTCAAGCTCCCTGAGGGCCTCGGGGAGCACGCAACGCTGCACCCATTCAGCGTCTCCGGGACGGAGCGAGTGGGGTTCTACCCTGTACCGACTTCAGCAGGCTGATCGGGCAGGGGACGGCCAACGTCCTGTCCTGGCTGGTCCTGGTGCTCCGGGCCTGGCTGCGCCGGGCCGGTTGCTCCCGCTACTGGGTCTGCCGGGCGGCCGTGCCGATCCGGTCCTCGGTGCCCGGTCGGCCCGGGCCCGGCCGTTCCTGGTGTCGTCCGTCCAGGCGTGTGCGCTCTGGGCCTGCCCGGCCGAATACCGTCAGGAGTTCCACTGGTGCTCGAGTAGCGGTGGTTTCGCGACTGTGAAGTGACGGTAGGTCAGATCACGGGGAAGGTCGAGACCGGAAGGCTCGGGGTGAGCAGGGTGGGGCGTTCGTGGCGTTGGTTCGTTGCTGCCGGGGTGGTTGTGGCGGCGTTCGCGGTACCGGCGGTGGCGTGCGGGTTGTGGGTGCTGCCTTCGCTGATCGAGGAGGCGGGTACGCGGTGGGCGGTCGCGTCGGCGCTGGGTGCTGCTCTGGCCACCCTTGCCGTTCTTTGGGGCCAGAGCTTCACCGCCGCTCCTTCGACGCCGACGCCGGCGACGGTTGTCGCATCCGGTACTCGCTCTGTGGCGGTCAAGGGCCCGGTGAAGGGGAACATCACCACTGGCGACCAGGGGACTGCGGCGCCCTCGACGGCCGGGCGGACACCCGCCGATCCGGGCGCACTGACGGTACCGGGAGCGGTGACGGCCCCGGGGGAGCGGGCTGTTGCCCTGAGTGACGGCTTCGAGGGCGACATCACCACCGGCAACCAGGGGGGTGGATCACTCTCATGACCGAGCAGCAGGCACCGGGCACCGGGCCGGGATCGGGCGATGCCATCGCCTCGGGCGTCCGGGCGATCGCGATCAACACCCTGGGGGCGCCGTTCACCGGCATCGCCAGCACCGGCGACAACACGACCATCATCTACGTGCCGCAGGAGGAGCTGCGCCCGGCTGCGAAGGTCGATGCCCCGCCAAAGTTGGTGAGCCTGCAGGTTCGGCATGCCTCGTTTGTCGGCCGCGCTCGCGAACTTGCCTTGCTCGACGCGGCCCTCGATGGTGGGGGCACCGTGGTTGTGCAGGCGCTGCACGGCCTGGGCGGTGTCGGCAAGACCGCGCTGGCCGCGCATTGGGCCGCCACCCGCACCGGCGTCGACAACCCGGTCTGGTGGATCACCGCCGACAGTCCGGCCAGTATCGACACAGGCCTGGCGGAACTTGCCGCTACGCTGCAGCCGGCGCTCGCGCAACTCCCGGCCGAGCAGCTCGCCGAACGGGCCAAGCAATGGCTGGCCACCCACAGCGGCTGGCTCCTGGTCCTCGACAACGTCGACAATCCTGATCACCTGGCCCCGCTGCTCGCCCGTGCCACCACGGGCCGGATTCTGATCACCAGTCGCCGGTCGACCGGCTGGCACGACACGGCCGTTCCCGTCCCCCTCGACGTCCTCGCTTCAGAGGAAGCCTTGGAGCTCCTCACCCGCATCCTCACCCGGGGCGGGACCGGAACCGCCGACCTCGACGGTGCGGCCGAGCTCTGTCACGAACTCGGCGGCCTGCCACTGGCCATCGAACAGGCGGGCGCTTACATCGCCGAAACCGGCATCACTGCCCGCACCTACCTGAGCCTGCTCGCCGACGATCCGGCTGACATGTACCAGGAGACGGCCGCGGGCCGGGACAGCGAGCGCGCTGTCGCCCGCGTCTGGAGTATCACGCTCGACCGTCTCACTGACGTGCCGCTCGCCGGGCATCTCCTGCGTGTCCTGGCCTGGTGGGCACCCGACGGTATCCCCCGTAATCTTCTCTCCCCTCTCGGCTCTGCCCCCGCTGTCCTTCGGGCGATCGGCCATCTATCCGCCTACAGCATGATCACCATCGTGGGCGACGGGACCCTCAGCGTCCACCGACTCCTCCAGGCCCTGACCCGCACGCCTGACCCTCATGACCCGCACCGGCAGGACACGGCCATCAACGCCGCGCTCCTCGACGCCACCCGCCTCCTGGACGAGGCCCGCCCGGGTAGCCCGGAGGACCCGGGGGCCTGGGCCAGGTGGCGCGTTCTGCTGCCACACGTCGATGCCCTGAGCCACCACGCGCCGCCGTCCTCCGACACAGCCGCCACCGCCGCGCTCCTCAGTGACGCCGGGCTTTTCCTCCATGTCCAGGGGCAGGTCAGCCGTGCCACCGTCCATCTCGAACGCTCACTCGCCGGCCGGCTGAGGGCACTGGGTGAGGATGACTCCGCCACGTTGGCCTCCCGCAACTACCTCGGGCGGGCCTACGTCTCGGCGGGGGCTTTCGGCCGCGCGATCCCCCTGATCGAGCAGACCCTCGCGGACTCGTTACGGGTACTGGGCGATGACCACCCCGACACCCTCAGCTCTCGTAGCAACCTTGCCTACACCTACGAGGCGGCGGGCGGCATCGGTCGCGCGATCCCCTTGTACGAGCGGACCCTCGCCGACCGGGTGCGAGTTCTGGGGGAGAAGCATCACGACACCCTCCTGTCCCGGCACAACCTCGCCAGCGCTTACCAGGCGGCGGGTGACCTCCGCCGTGCGATCCCCTTGTACGAGCAGACCCTCTCCGACATGCTGCGGGTCCTGGGCGTACGCCATCCGCTCACGCTCGCTTTCCTCAACAACCTCGCCGTCGCCTACACATCGGCGGGCGACTTCGGCCGTGCGATCCCCCTGTACGAGCAGACTCTCGCCGCCCGTACGCGGGTACTGGGCGCCGACCACCCGGCCACGCTCGCCACCCGCAACAACCTGGCCCATACCTACGGGCAGGCGGGCGACCTCGGCCGCGCGATCCCGCTGCTTGAGCAGACCCTCGATGACACCGTGCGGGTACTGGGTGATGATCATCCCGACACTCTCGGCTCCCGCAACAACCTCGCCCACGCCTACGAGGCGGCAGGTGACTTCGGCCGCGCGATCCCGCTGCTTGAGCAGACCCTCGACGACATGGTGCGGGTACTGGGTGATGATCATCCCGACACTCTCGGAGCCCGCAACAACCTCGCTTACACCTACGACAGCGCGGGTGACCTGGACCGGGCTGTCCCCCTGTATGAGCGAACCCTCGACGGTATGGTTCAGGTCCTGGGCGAGAACCATCCCAACACCTTCACCGCCCGCAACAACCTCGCCTACGTCTACGCGCAGGCGGGTGACCTCAGCCGCGCAATCCTCCTGCTTGAGCAGACCCTCGCTGACCGGATACGTGTACAGGGGGAGGACCACCCTGAGACCCTCCTGGCCCGGCACAACCTCACCTACGTCTACCAGTCAGTGGGCGATCTGAACCATGCGATCCCCCTGCTCGAGCAGACCCTCGCCAACCGGATACACGTACTTGGGGAGAACCATCCCGACACCCACAAGGCCCGCAACAACCTCGCGCACGCCTACAGGTCGGCGGCTGAAGCTGAAGGCGTCCGACAGACGGAGGAGTAAGCCCCGCGTGCCCCAGCTGGTCCGGCCGTGGTGGTGCGGGTGCCCGTTCGCTCCGGTCATCACCCTGCCGCGCCTGGCCCTGTCTCAAGAGACGAAAGCTGATCCGGCGGACTGGGTCGCACCGACCGGTGGTCAGGTCCCGGAGACCGGCTGCCGCCCCGCCGGGCTGCTGCTGCCCGCGCCGGGGCCTTCCCGGTCCGAGGACTGGTGCTCGCCGGTGCCTGCTGTCCGGCCGTCGGCCTGCTGGGTCTGGGCCGGGGTGGTTGCGTGACCGGCTGCCGGTGACGGAATCCCGTTTCGGTCCGGGCTGGCCGTCCTGGTTGCTCGTGCTGGCCGTTGCCCGGATTCCCGTTGCCCCGGACGGTCTGGCTGTTCGCTCGGGTGGGACGCTGCGCTGTGCCTCTTCTTCGCTCCTGCCTGGTGGCGGCCGCGTGCGGTGGGAGGGAGCTGCGGGGTGGTGGGTGGCGGGGTCGGGTGCCGCCCTGGGCGTGCCGGATGGCCTGGGTGAGCTGCTCGCCGTCCATCGACTCCACCCGCTCCCGCACCTCGGCGGCCAGCTCCGGGCCGATGCCGTCCTGCAGCTCCCGGGCGGTCCCAAATTCTGTGCATGCTGCGGTTCTCCCGCGCCATCCGACCGTCGGGGCAGCCGGCTCTGGCTGCCCCGACGGTCGGAGATTCAGCTGTGCATCCGGATCCACAGCGCCCCGTACGAGACGATGGCACCTCCGAGGGCGGTGGCTGTGCCCCTGACGAGGTAGCGCCCGGCTTCTTGGCGGGTTGGAGCTGCGGGCGGGCCCTGTCCGCCGGGGCGTCCGCTGCTCCTGGTCATCCGGCTCCACTGCGGCATCGACTGGGCCGAGCGGACACACGACGTCGCCCTGGTCGACGACACCGGCCGGTTGCACCGCATGCTCGGCCAGCTCTACCACTGCCTCAAGAACCGCCGCCTGTTCGACGAGCAGACGGCGTTCCCGGCCCCGGTCGTGGCCGCCGCTGCCTGACGGGTTCAAGCGTCCGGCACGGCGGAGTCGAGGCAGGCCTCCAACGCGGCTCGCCGGCCGGGCGGCAGGTGGTCGCCGAGCGGGGTCTGTCGCGGGCTGTGCTCGCCGTCGCAGATCCAGCTCCGCTCGTCCGCGTCGAACGACCACGGCTGAGCGCCCCACATCGGGTGTCCTGCGAGCAGGCGCCGGGCCAGCGGCTCGCACCCATCCGGGGCACCCCGGGCGATCAGTGCCTCGACGACCACGTCCACGGCCCCCGCAGGTGCCCCGGCGTCGCCCAGCGCCGGAATGAGCAGCAGCAGACGGGCATGGGGATCGGTCACACCGACCGCCCCGTCAGGGGCGTGGAGGATCGCGGCGAGCTCCGGCCAGCATAGGCCGGGACCGATGCGGTCCTGATCCGTGCTGGCCAGGACCGCATCGGTGCTGCCCGGGCTGACCAGGAAATAGTCCGTGCTCGTGTACTCCTCGCCGCTGTTGTAGTGCACGACGATCGCGAACCCGCCCTCCAGCGGGACCGTGAACGTAGGCCAGGCCGACTTGTCGTGCAGGTGCTCCAGCATGGCGCCGGCATCGGCGGCGTCCACGCCGAAGGCCTCCGGCCGCACGCCCTCGCACAGGTCGACCAGGTGCGCGGCCCAGAAACCGGGCTCGCCCAGCAACGGGAGGCCGTCCACAACGGGAGCCGAGGAGTACCAGTGCCGCGCCATCGCCATGCCGCGATTCTGGCGCACGAAGATCCGGTCCGTTCGACCGCCCCATGAACTACCTGGACATCAACTTGACGGCTTGGCACCGTGAGGTGTCTGCAGTGGGGAGTTTTGCGGTCCGGCCGGTGAGCTTCCTGAACAGGGGCGGTGAGTGTGGCTCCCGGGCCCGGTGAGTTTGCCCGGCCAGACGGGCAAAAACCGGTGAGTTTCGCCAAGATGCCCAGGTCAGAGGCCGGTTAGAACGGGGCCTGGGTCGTTCTCACCGGCCCCGGGTCTGCTCCGTTCGGGTGGCGGCGTGGTTCGGCCCCCGGAAGGGGTGGGCAGAGCCTTCGCCTCGCAGCCGGGGAACTGTGCTGGTCGCGCGTACATGGACTCGGAGGTCTCGAGGACGAACTGCTCCAGACTGCCGGGGTGTCCCGCTCCCTGGTTGCTGGTGGTGTGATGGGTGCGGTTCGGGTGATGGTCCGGACGGCAGGGGGCTTTCACCCTGCCGGGCTGTTGGTTGGTGAGCGTGCCGCGGTGCCGGCCGCTCCGCCCGGCGAGCAGCGCTGCCGCCACCGCAGCGGACCACACTCGTTGAACCGGCCGTGAGCACCCCGCCGTCCGCCCGGCGGGAAGCACAGGCCCTGCTGGACTCGGGCGGTGACCCGGACGCTGGCAGGAGGCCGGCGCTGCGGAAGTGCGCCGGCGGGCCGCTGTCCTGCGACGGCTGCGGACCCGTCTGGAGGGCCCGCAGCCAGAACCGCGTCCGCTCCGTGCCCGCCGCCCGGGCGGGCAGGCATCACAATGAGAAGTCGTATTTCTCATGCCTCATGTAAAATTCGCATCATTGTGGGGTAGGGTGGGCCTATGTCATTGAGTACGCTGCAGACGCTGCGCATCACCGTCGCGGCGCTGCGTCAGGTCACTGAGGAGACCCAGGCGCAGCTGGCCGCGGGTATCAGTCTGACCCAGGACAAGGTGTCGCGTCGTCAGTCCGGGGCGTCGGCGTGGACGCTGGACGATGTGGATGCCCTGGCGGCGCACTGGGGTTTGGACGTGCTGGAGTTGCTGGCGGGGCCGACTCGCGCCACGGAGGCCTACATTGCCCGGCAGTCCGGTGCCGGCCCTGTGTCGGCGACGTTCGCCCCGGCCGCCGCGGAGTCGGAGCCGGTGCGTGCGGAGCGGCCCCCGCGCCCTGCGACCGCTGCCCCTGTGGCCCCCAAGGCTGCCGCTGCTGCTCCCAAGGCTGCTCCCGAGGTGGTTCCCGAGGCCGCGGTTGATGCCGGGGTGCCGGAGCCGTTGTTCGTGCCGGCGACGTACTGGCAGCAGCTCGCCTGCGGCGATGTCATCACCAGCAGGTTCCCGCCGATGTCCACCGTCGGGCGCTGCCGCGAGCATGGTGTGCAGGAGATCGTCGGCTACGACCAGCAGACCCCCGCCACCCAGCTCACCCCCGCCGGCACCACCACCTTGAGCGAGGCCGTCCCGGTCCCGGACTTCGACCGCGGCCCCACCGGCGAGATCGCCCAGTTCGCTCCCGCCCCGTGCGTGCGCTGCGGTCGCCCGGTCCGCCACCGCGTGGCCGGCGTCGCCACCCACGTCGGCGGATTCTGCGAACTCCCCACCACCCCCGTCCCGACCCAGCCGCCCGCACAGGACCCCACACCCAAGACATCGGTCGCCCCCGCCGAGGACGCCCAGCAGGCCCCACAGCCCCCGCACGCGGCATCGCCGCCCGAGCCCACTCCCGCCCCGGCCGCCGAACCCGAGCAGCAGCCGGCCCCTGCCCCGTCGGTCTCCGCTCCGGCGCCATCGGCCCCTGCTGCGCCCCGGGCCCGGTCGGGCGGCGAGAGCTCCGAGTCGGTGTCGCTGGCGGAGCTGCTGGACCTGATCCGCCGCCCGGTGGAGCGGGAACTCGCCCGGCACGGCGGCGACGTGGACGCCGCGACCGCCGCGCTGATCAAGAAGGCGATCCCGGATGCGATGGCGCTGCTGGCAGCGTCCCGGGTCGGCGCGCGGTATGAGCACACCGATCATCCGCCGCTGCCGGACATTTTGAGGAAGGCGTCGAAGGCGTCGGCGGATCAGGTGTGGGAGGCGCGTCCGAAGTGGAAGAACACCGCGCTCATCAAGAGCGCCGAATCTGAGCTGACGGTGGCGGCGCTGGACATGAACGGCGCCTATCTGTCCGCGCTGAAGTCGCATCTGCCGATCGGGCAGCTGAAGCACCACACGTCGGGGGAGTGGGACCCGAAGCAGGCCGGCCTCTACCTCGTCACCCCGCCCGCCTGGAACCACCCCGACCTGCCGAATCCCATCGGCAACCGGGACGAGCCCGGCCCGCTGTGGCTCACCAGCTCCACGATGCGGATGCTGCAGCGTCTGGCCGGCCCCAAGCTCGCCCTGTGCGAGGCTCCGGTCATCCACGAGGCCTGGACCGCCTACTCCACGGAGAACATCCTGGAGAACTTCCGCCGCGCCCTCGCCTTCGCCCGCGACACCGCGATCGCCGAGAACGACACCGTCACGCTGGAGTACGTGAAGGCGATGTACTCGAAGTTCGTGTCCACGATCGGCCTGTCCACCGCCAACCACAAGATGAAGCGCCCCGACTGGATGCACATCATCCGGGCGCAGGCGTTCGCCAATCTCTGGTGGAAGGGCATGAAGGCCCGCGATGCCGGACTCACCCTGGTGCAGATGACGGGCACCGACGAACTGCACCTGACCGGTGACTGGCGGACCGTCTTTCCGGAGGGCCGGAAGGTCACCGAAGTGAAGCTGAAGGACACCTACACCATCGGGGGCGGGAAGTAATGGCTGGACGCTGGGCCGACTTCGGGAAGTACGGCGCGAACGGAATCCCCGGCTGGCTCGCCATCGCGAGGGGCCTGGACGAACTGGTCACCGGCATCGCCTCACCCGTCACCAGCAGGCGCGGCCTGAACGCCCGCCTGCGCTACCTCACCCGCAGCCGGGCCGGCTACGAGGCGATGGCCCGCGCCGGCATCACCGCCGCCCCGCGCACCATCAGGGCCTGGATCGCCGGCAAGCAGAAGCCGAACGCCGCCAACCGGGACATGCTGGACGCCGCGTACTGGGTCCTGCGGCGGCACAACATCGTCACCGACCTCAAGCGTCGCCTCAACAACAACGGCGCCGGCACCCGGGTGGAGATCTACCCCGTCGACCAGAGCGGCGTCGCCGCCAAGCGCCGCCGCGACATCCGGCACCGCGCCATCAACGTCCGCGGCGCCTGGGACGACATGGTCGACGCCTGGCACAAGGGCCCCACCGACCCCGCGGCCGTCCAGATGCTCGACATCATCTGGGACGAGGTCATCACCGACCTCGGCTCCGACTACGACGCCTACACCTACGTCACCCACATCGGATTCGCCGCCTGAGCATGGCGCCCAGGCGCCGCACCGGCCGGTGCGGCGCCCGACGGGCGGCGGCTCAGCCTGAGGAAGGGCGCCGACGACGACCGGGCGAACTCGGTCACCCGCCTTGTGTACACACGGGACACTCCATACGCTTGATACATGAGCGAGCAACCGATCGAGCCCCCGACCGTGTCCGTCCGGGAAGCCAGAGAACGCTTCGCCGACGTCGTCGACCGCGCCGAACGCGACGAGCCCACCGTCATCACCCGCCGCGGCCGGGAAGTCGCGGCAGTGGTGCCGATAGAGCTCCTGCGCGAGTACCGACAGTGGGAGGAACGCGAGCTCCTGCGCCTGGTGGCCGAGCGGCGCGGCGAGCCGACCTTCTCACTGGAGGACGTGATGGCCGAGACGCTGGCCAGGCCCGAGTGAGCGAGCGCAAGTACGCGACGCGGTTCACCGAATCCGCCCGCGGCGAGCTCCGCAAACTCCCCCGCGCCACCGCCATCACCATCCTGCGCAAGCTCTCCGACCTCGAGCAGGACCCGTACGGCTACAGCACGACCGCCCTCGTCGGCTCACCCGAGACCCGCCGGCTGCGCGTGGGCGACTACCGGGTCATCTACACCGTCGACGGCGGCCAGCTGCTCGTCCTGGTCGTCCACGTCGGCCACCGCTCCACCGTCTACCGCGACTGACCACGCACGCCACGCACGCCACGCACGCGACGCGACGCGCCGACGCCCGCACCAGGTGACCAGCACGGTACCGGCGGCCTGAGGTAAGCCACCCGGGCCACCCGGGCCAACCGATCGAACCGCCTGAGAGCACTACTTCCTGGCTACGAACGCCGCTTCGGACACCGGCCCCTCGTAGGGTTTCCACACGTCGATGGCCCCTGGGTAGCCTCCGCCGCTGGCCAGGGTCCTGCCGTCAGGGCTGAATGCCACCGAGAGCGCGCTTACGTCCTCACTGTCGAGGGTGCCCGTGACCGTGCGGCTGGCGATGTCCCACAGACGGACGGCGCCGATGTCGGCGCTGGCGAGGGTCTTGCCGTCGGGACTGAACGCCACCGACTTCACGTCCTTGGTGTGGCCGGTGAGGGTAAACAGCAGGTTCGGTGGATCGTCGCTGAGGAAGCCGGCCCTCACCGCGAGCACGCCGGACGCCATTGTTACGACTGCGCTGAGGGTACCGAGGACGAGCCGGCGGCGGCTCAGCTTCGGCGGGCCGGATGCTTGGCCGGAGGCTGGCGTCCGTGCTGGCGGGGGTGACGGCACCGGCTCGGTGGTGGCTCCTGGGTGTGGCGGCGGAGGTGGTGGGGCCGGCTGGGTGGCGGGTGCTGTCGGAGTGGGGGGGCGTGTGGCTGTCGAGGGGCATCAGCCCTTCACCAAGCAGAAGTTCGAGCAGTTCGCCGGTGGTGGGGCGGTCCTGCGGGTGCTTGCTGAGACAGGCCGTGAGGGCGGGGCGAAGGCCTGCGGGGACGCGTGTGAGGTCGGGCTGGTCGTGGACTATGCGGTAGAGGAGTGTGTGGACGGTGCCCTCGCCGAAGGGGCCGCGACCGGTGGTGGCGTAGATGAGCACCGCGCCGAGGGAGAAGACGTCGCTGGGTTCGGCGACGGCGGTGCCGGTGACTTGTTCGGGCGACATGAATCCCGGGGTACCCAAGACGCTGCCGGCAGCGGTGAGAGTAGTACCTCCGACGGCCTTGGCGATGCCGAAGTCGATGATGCGCGGGCCATCGCCGGTGATCAAGATGTTGGAGGGCTTCAGATCGCGGTGAACCACACCCGCCTGGTGGACGGAGGCGAGGGCCTCCGCCAGACCGGCGCCGAGCTCCCTGACGTCCGGTTCGCCGAGTGGGCCGGAGCGCTGGATCACGGTGGTGAGGTTGGGAGCGTCGAGGTAGGCACTGGCCACCCAGGGCCGCACGGCGTCGGGGTCGGCATCGACGACGGGGGCGGTCCAGAAGCCGCCGATCCGCCGAGCCGCCTCGACCTCCTGCCGGAAGCGCTGCCGGAACTGCGCGTCCGCGGCGATATCCGCACGCACCACCTTGATCGCGAACCGGCGTCCGCCAGGCGAACGGCCAAGGAACACCTCACCCATCCCGCCCGCACCCAGGAAACCCTCCAGCCGGTAGGCGCCGATCGAAATCGGATCGCCGAGCCTGAGCTGCTCCACCACTACTTCCCCAAAGGCATCTTGATCACCCGTCAGCCCAAGAGCAGGCCATCCGATCCTCGGCCGCTGGTCCAGTGTGCCCCTGACCGACGGGCCCTGAGCACGAAATAGAACCGTCGCTGCCGCAGCGGCCGCCGATACTCCGGTCGCGGGGGCAGGCCCCGGGACGCCGACCTGGACGGCATCGACCGCCCGCAGATTCAGCGAGGCGAGGCCTACGGCCAGCCCATCTTCCAGGAACCGTGTGAGCGCAGGTACGCGCCGAGGAAGGCCGCGAGGAAGCCCCCGTCGACGCCGTAGAGTGCCCTCCCTGTGACAGCCGACGTCGCATGTCCGGCCGCGACCCGATCATCGTCACCAAACCCACCCCCGACAGCTACGTCGGGCCCGGAAGGAGAGGCCGGACAACCCGTACTGGGAGATCCGCCTGATCCACGCCGAAAGGTACCTAAACCGGTAGGAGACTCAGCAAGGTGCCAAAATGCCGCCTCAGCCGTGTTCCGGGAGGCGAGGCGGCACGGCGCCCTTCCCAGGTCGGCTACTCGTTCGCCTTCTCCAGTACCTTCATCGCTTCGTCTTCGGCGCCAGCCCTGCGGTACGCCGCAGCCGACACCTCACGCGCAGCCCGCACCTCGACCGCCGGACGCCCGGCGGCGAGCAGGGAGTCCGCGAGCTCATCCAGTGCCTCCCCCAGGCGGCGCTGGTCGTCCAGGCCCTCGAACAGGGCAACAGCACGCTCCCCGGCCTCCACCGCGCGCACGGCTTCACCCGCCTTTCGCAGCGTGGTGCCAAGGTTGTTCCACGCCATGGCTTCGCCGTGGTGGTCGCCAAGGGCCTGATGCTGGGTGAGTGCGGTGCGGTGGGCCTGCTCCGCTTCCTCGAAGCGTTCCAGCTCCTGCAGCACGAAGCCGAGGTTGGTCCAGACGATTGCTGCGCTGTGGTGGTCGCCGAGGTCCTGGAATTGGGTGAGTGCGGTGCGGTGGGCCTTCTCGGCCTCCTCGAAGCGTCCCAGCTTCCGCAGCGCGCCGCCGAGGTTGTCCCGGACGATTGCTGCGCTGTGGTGGTCGCCGAGGTC
Source organism: Kitasatospora sp. NBC_00374 (assembly GCF_041434935.1). Lineage (NCBI taxonomy): Bacteria > Bacillati > Actinomycetota > Actinomycetes > Kitasatosporales > Streptomycetaceae > Kitasatospora > Kitasatospora sp. NBC_00374. The sequence goes on from NZ_CP107964.1 coordinate 8,969,313, forward strand.
CTGGAATTGGGTGAGTGCGGTGCGGTGGGCCTTCTCGGCCTCCTCGTAACGCCGCAGCTTCCGCAGCGCGCCGCCGAGGTTGTCTCGGGCGATTGCTGCGCTGTGGTGGCTGCCGAGGTCCTGGTACTGGGTGAGTGCGGTGCGGTGGGCCTTCTCGGCCTCCTCGAAGCGCCGCAGTTCTCCCAGCACGAGGCCGAGGTTGTCTCGGGCGATGGCTTCGTGGTGGTGGTCGCCGAGGTCCTGGTACTGGGTGAGTGCGGTGCGGTGGGCCTTCTCGGCCTCCTCGTAACGCCGCAGCGCCTGCAGCGCGCTACCGAGATTGTTCCAGGCGGTGGCTGTGCCGTGGTGGTCGCCGAGGTCCTGGTACTGGGTGAGTGCGGTGCGGTGGGCGTTCTCGGCCTCCTCGAAGCGCCGCAGGTCCGCCAGCGCGGCGCCGAGGTTGTTCCAAGCGTCGGCCTCCCCGCCCAGGTCACGGCTATCGCGTGATGCCCTGAGGGCGATCTCGGCGACTTCCACGTGGTTTTCGAGCCGTCGGCGCAGACCAAGGTAAGTGCCGATACAGGAGGGAAGGTCCTGGGCGATGTCGTGGTGGCCGGCGACGTAGGCGGTGCGGACGGCGGCGACGAGGTTGGCGTGTTCTGCGTCCAGCCAGGCCACCGCGTCCGCGCGGCCTGAGAAACGCCGTGCTGGGGAATCGTTCGCAGTCCTCGGGTCCACATGTGTGGCCGCGTCTTGTGCGGCGAGGGTGTAGTGGTCCAGGAGCCGACGTAGGGCGATAGCGGTGTGGGCGGGGTGCCGACTGGCCTGCTCGCCGGCGTAGGCGCGGACGAGGTCGTGCATGCGCCAGCGGCCGGTGTCGGGGTCCTGGCGGATCAGGCTGGCCTTGGACAGGGCGATCAGCCGGGCGCGGACATCCTTGAGCTTGGTGACGCCGGTGAACGCGGCGGCGGTCTCGGTGGACAGGTCGGGGCCGGGGTTGACGGCCAGGAGACGGAACAGCTCGGCGAGAGTGGGAGCCAAGCGCCCGTACGAGCGCTCGAGGACAGTCCGCACAGCTCGCTCCCCGTCGTCCAGGAGATCGAGCCGCTCGCCGAGGTCCTCCAAGTACTCGGCGAGCCGACCCGGCTTGAGGCTCCGCTCGGCGACGAGCTGGGCGGTGGCGATCTGCAGGGCGAGCGGCAGATACCCGCAGAGCTCGGCGACCCTGGCCGCCCCGACGGGATCAGCACCGATCCTCCCGTCCTTGGACAGAGTGATGTGCAGCGCCGTGTCCATCAGCTCGACGGCCCGCTCGGGGGCGAGGACATCGAGGTCGACCAGGCGCGCGCCCAGGACGGCGGCGAAATCGTCGCGGGAAGTCACCAGCAGCCGGTGCGGACCGCCCGCCGGCAATAGGTGCTCGACCTGCCCGGCACTGGAGGCGTTGTCGGCGAGGACGAGGACCCGCTCCCCGGCCCGGGTACGCGCCGCCAGCTGCGCACGGTAGAGGGCGGCCCGCTGGTCGGTGTCGGGCGGGATCTGCTCGGGGTCGGTGCCGAGGCCGCGCAGGGCGGTGTCAAGGGCCTGGCCCGCATCGAGGCTGGTCTCGTCGTAGCCGTGCAGGTCGAGGAAGAGCACACCGGTGAACAGACCCCGCTTGACTGCCTGATAGCCGGCGGCCAGACCGAGCGTGGTCTTCCCCATGCCGCCCATCCCGAGCACCGATGCCACCACCACGGCCCCCGCAGGCGACGCGCCGGCACCGGACGAGGGGTCCAGCAGGGCGAGCAGGTCTTCCATGTCTTCGTCCCGGCCTGTGAACCCGGCAGGAACCGCACGCGGCGGTGCGATCGGCGGCAGCACCGGCCCAGCAGGCTCCGGCACCTGGCCCGCCGAGGCAGGACCACTCGAAAGCCCAGCCGTAGCCCTTTCGCTGGTGTCGTCGAATTTATCGACCTTCTTGACAAGAACGCCGTGCAACTTTCGCCAATGGCGAATATCCCCCAGTGGCTCTTCCAGGGGAAAACCTTCGCCTTCTGAATGAGCCTTACAAGCACTGAAGAAGGCAGCCACCTTGTCCCAGGAAGGGACCCTGAAGGTGCCGTTCTTGCCCTCCAGAAGCTCGCTGATGACGCTGGTGTTCAGGACCCCACCGGCCGTCTTGACCAGCTGCGGGCCAGTGGGGTTGCCAGCATCGATCCGCAGCCCCTTCAGCTGGCGCGCAAAGTCACGCAGGGCCTGCTGCGCCTGTGTGCTGTGTCCTGGCGGCATAGAGGCCCCCTGCCTTGTCGCTCTGCTGCGCCGGCAGCCGCATGGGAGCGAGCTCCACGTGCCGAGCCGGGTGGCTTCCCCTTGTTCACGGACCGGCGACCGGCAGTCGTCCACAGTCGTCCGCAGTCGTCCGCGGTGGTCCGTGATCGTCCGCTGGACCGGCTTCTCACCCTAGTGCTCACCTGCGTGGATGGGGGCGGTTTCCGGGATGGTCCGCGTGCGTCCGCAGATCGACTCCTGGGCTTGGTGTCCCGGGATCGTGGTGGTCATGCCGGCCGGCTGACCCGTACTCACCACGACCCGCAAGGGGAGGACCTGATGTCCCGCAAGCAGCAGCGCACCCGAGGCGAGAAGACCCCCCTCACCGCGGTGGTCCCCGAGCAGCCGGCCGCGCCCCACCAGGCCCCGGACGCCGGCGAGCACCTCACCGGGCAGATTGCCCGGGGCGCCGCCTCCGGCGCCGTCCGCTCGGTCACCGACTGGATCATCCAGCGGGTCAGCGAGCACTTCAGCTGACCCCCGCTCGGGGGCCTGGCACCCACCACCGGCAGCCGGGCCCCACAGACGAGCTGCTGCCCCACTCAGCCGAACGGAACACCGACTCCCCTGTTCGCGCGAGCGACGGTGAACGGGCAACCAGGGTCGTGGAGGTGGTGATCAGCCCCGTGATCAAAATAGGGGGCACGGCGCGCACGGCTGCCCCTGTGGCTGCAGGCCGGCGCACACCTGTCACCGGTCTGTTGTCGAAGCGGCCCGACGCACCGGGCTATTCGAGGGACAGGTGTGGCGGGCCGGCTGTTCGGATGTCTGGGGTCGCGCCTGGCAGTGGTTGAGGCCCCCTTGATGGATATGGGTTTTGTGCATATGGGGTTTGTATCGTGTTTTCGCATGGCCGTTCTGAACGTGCGAATCCGCGGTTTGTTGTCACCGGAGTGGGGAGCAGGGCTACTGGACCTGGAGGGTAGCTGGGAGTATTTAGGGTCGTTTTCGGTGCCGATTTCCTGTGACGTTTTGGTGATGGTTTCCGGTGACGGTCGCATGCAGATTCGCAGTTCGTGGTCTGCTGTCCTGATCTGGAGGGCGGAGGGCTGCCGAGTGCCGGGATGTCAGGGTGTGGATCCGGCGAGTGTCGAGATCCGGTCGGCCCGCAGGCTGTACGAGCTTTGGGCGTCGCCGGCCTCGGAGAGCTTCGGGCCGCCGGTGACGGCGTCCGTGTTCTGTACGCAGTTCGTGGCGGCGGTCTGCACCTTGTCGAGTGTCTTCTCCCAGCGGCGGAGGGCGATCTCGTCGGGTAGGGGGCGGTACGCCTTTGCCGATTTGACGTGGTCGAGGACCAGTTGGCAGCGCTGCGCGCTGCCGGCCGACACGCCGGAGAACTGGATCAGCGTGCGGATGTCCTCGCCGATCACCCGGGTGTGCTCCTTGCCGCCCTTGGCGGATCAGCTCGCCATGGTGTCCGGGTCATCGGAACAGCTGGTCAGCCCGACGGACAGCAGGGCTGCGGCGGCTAGGGCGAGTGCACCGCGCAGGGCCGGACGAGGGCGGGTCTCCGGACGCATGTGGGCACTTCCTTCATTTCGTGGTGGACCGGACCGGAAAGCTGACAGCTTGTCAGTTGCGCGCGGCGGCTGTACAGGCTCGGAGTGCCCGTCCCCGTCCCGGCAGTTCACCCGTCACGCCTGTGCGGTCGGGCATCCGAATTCCAGTCGCCCTGGAACGTTCCGCGTGCTCGCTGGCGGCGCCGAGGCCGGCGGTTCAGTACGGCGGGGCGGTGTTGTCCCGTGGGGGCGAGGCTCGGCCGGGCTGCCGGGCTGCCGGGCTGCCGGGCGGTGTGGGTATGGGTTTTTCGCATGGCGTTTCCTGGGGTTTGCAGATTTCGCATGGGGCCGCCCCGCTGTCCTGGTATGCTGCTTTTGCATTAGCGTTCGGAGGGCATGTTTCGGTGTCACTGCGGAGCAGGGAGACCGAAAAACGGAGGTGATTCTCCGGGGTAAGTGACTGCTACCGAAGAAACGCGTCGCATCGTCAATGGGTGGGCATGGGCTTTGCGGCGGGATTCCCTGACGGGTGCATTCTGATACGGTTTTGGGTCGGATTCCCAGCGTCTTTACGGCCTAAAATGGCCCAGATGGGTCTAGACCATCTAAGGGAAGATCATCGATGTTATGACGGATCGTCAGATCTGACAGAGCGCCCTGGTTCTCAATCGGAGAAAGCCGGCCCCTTGCTCTCTTGGCGATAGATCAGGGAGGAGCGGCCCGTGAAACCGCGCGAAGTACACCGTTGACCAGCAGAAACAACGTACAGTCAGCAACCTTACCGCCCTCACAGTCGGCCACCGCCCCGGAGGGGCGGGCCGCCACGCCTCCGGCGCGGAGCGCGGAGCGTCAGGCCGCCGCGTAGCGGCGGCGCGTC